>JAFUSR010000004.1 GCA_017467585.1 Clostridia bacterium | reverse complement strand
CCCTATCCATCGTGGGCGTAAGATATTTGAGAGGATCTGCTCCTAGTACGCAAGGACCAGAGTGGACGTACCTATGGTGCACCAGTTGTTTCGCCAGAAGCATAGCTGGGTAGCGATGTACGGAATAGATAAACGCTGAAAGCATATAAGCGTGAAACTAACCTCAAGATAAGATATCTCATACCATAAGGTAGTAAGACCCCTTGTAGACAACAAGGTTGATAGGTCAGGTGTGGAAGTGTGGCAACATACGAAGCTGACTGATACTAATAGGTCGAGGGCTTGATCACACAAACAAGTGATACAAGTTTGCTTAACATCATTGGTAAAATAAATAACTCACTAAATAATATGCAGTTGTCAATGAATGATAATGTGTTGACAAAACTGAATAATTAATGTATAATTATCGCAGATAATTCCAAGAGAAATCTTGTTATTATACCATAACGGTGATAATGCCTAAGAGGATCCACCTGTTCTCATCCCGAACACAGAAGTTAAGCTCTTAGAGGCCGAATGTACTTGCATGGAGACGTGCCGGAAGACTAGGAAGTTGCCGTTTTCAAGAAAACCACTGAGAAATCAGTGGTCTTTTTTTTATCATTTTTATCTGTTGTCTTCCGGCACGATAAATAAAACAAAATAAAGTTGTGTAAGCAAGTTTATTTTGAGAGGAACAACCGACAGACATAGCGTGGCTTGAAAAGCCTAGCAAGTAGAGTCGTGTTGTGACGAGGAAGACTAGGAAGTTGCCGTTTTCAAGAAAAACCACTGAGAAATCAGTGGTCTTTTTTTATTTATAAACACTGGTTTTAACCTAATGGACCAAAACATTCTTTGAGATTTAACGGCCAAAATAGGTTTTAAAACGCTTAAAACAATTTTTGTTCAACAATTAATCAAATCAGTTGTAATATGAAAATAGAGCACAAAAAAAAGGAAGCTGTTTTAGCTTCCTTTTTTTATGCGCCAGGTTGACTTTGATCACGAGTTATTCCAAGTTTTCTTAGAAATTCGTTCTTAAAAGCGTCAGACTGAACTACAACTTCATTGTCATGTTTTCCATTATAGAGTGTAACAATAGTGTAGGCTTCAACAATTTTTCCGTCTTGTGTTTTTACTGGATATTTTGCAACAAAGTGTTGAATTTGTTTGTTAATGCTGTTGCATTTTTCATTATAAAATTCTGTCATGCCATAAGAGTCAAATTTATAATTATAATTAACACTTCCACCATCATAAATTACATCGAATTTAATTGGTTTTAACACATTTTGATCTGCACTAACAGCAAATGCCCAGCAGTCATCTCTTTTATCATAAATGATTAGAGGAAGAGTTTTTGTGTTTGTAAATTGAATGTTTTCAGAACCGCTAAAATTTTCTGGTATTGGGTTGTTTAGTCTGTTTGCTGTTGTATTGCGTATATCATTAATATCGAATGTATAAGATGATACAGGGCTTAATTCATTGCCATCGATTGCGCTAATAGTTCTAATTTCAATACCTGCCATTGCCATAATATTGTTCTCCTATATTTTTTATTTACAAACACATTGTACTATAAAAATTGCCATTTTTCAATATGTTTTTGAAAAAAAGTGGCCAATTTTTCAAAAAAACAATAAAAATTTTTGTTTTAAAGTACAATTTGTGTTATTATCATGTTAATAATACTATATTCAAGGAATTTCATCTTGTGAACTTTTTATTTTTGTTAATTTCTGTTGGTGTTGTTGGGCTCGACCAGCTCACAAAATGGCTGCTTTATGGGAAGTCATTTTCGTTGCTTGGCAATTTTTTGTGGATTGAAAGCAGCTTTAACACAGGTGCTGCTTTCAGCATGATGAGCGGGGCCCAATTGTTCTTTATTATTGTTGCGTCGATTGCAAGCGTTGTAATGATATATCTTATTTGCACAAAGTGTATTGAATTTTCAAGGTTTTCAAGGGTTTCAATGGCGCTTGTCTTGGGTGGAGCGCTGGGCAACCTTATTGACAGAATTTTTCTTGGTGGGGTTCGTGATTTCATCTATTTTAAGTCTATCAATTTTGCAATTTTCAATATCGCAGATACTTTCGTTACAGTAGGCTGTGTTTTGTTGGTTATTTCTCTTGTTATTTCAGCAATAAATTCATATAAAAAGGGTGACAAAAATGGAACTCCAAACTAGCCATGTTGTAGAGAGCGAAAACAAGGTTCGTCTTGATGTTTATTTAGCTGAACTTCTTTCTGATTGGTCTCGCTCGCAGATAAAACTTCAAATAGATGCTGGTGGCGTTGAAATCAACAAAAAAACAATAAAAAAAGCTGGATTTTTAATTAAAGATGGCGATGAAATTTCACTAAATTTTAAAACAGAAGAACTGTCTGCCAAACCAGAAGACATTCCGCTTGACATTGTCTACGAAGACGCTCAAATGGCAGTTATTAACAAGCCACAAGGCATGGTTGTTCACCCTGCGCCAGGTTCAAAAAATCACACGCTTGTTAACGCACTGTTATTTCATTTTGGCAAAGAAATTTCCGATGGCAGCAACAAAATTCGTCCAGGAATTGTCCACAGAATAGATAAGGACACAAGTGGCCTGCTGGTTGTTGCAAAAAACAATGTTGCTCACGACAATTTGGCCAAACAAATAGGCGAGCACTCAGCTTTTCGTCACTATTTGGCACTAGTTGAAGGCGTTATAAAAGAAGACTCGGGAACAATCGATCAGCCACTTGCGCGCGACCCATCAGATCGCAAAAAATTTGCAGTGATTAGTGGTGGAAAGAGGGCAATAACTCACTATAGTGTTGTTCAAAGATATGAAGCAAACACATTGGTTGAATTTGTGTTAGAAACTGGCAGAACCCACCAAATTCGCGTTCATAGCAAGTTTATGGGTCATCCAATTGTTGGTGACAAAACCTACGGATTTGCCAAGCAAAAATTCAACTTAAATGGTCAACTTCTTCATGCATATAAATTAGAGCTGAATCACCCAACAACAAACGAGAGAATGACATTTGAGTGTCCGCTGCCTTCATATTTTGAAAGTGTGCTAAAAAAACTCAAAAAAATATAAAATATTGCGCAAAATATTATGAAACACTTGAGTTTTGTGGTAGTATAATAAAGAAATAAAATAGTAAGAGGGAAGTTATGGAAAACAAAAAAAGTGCCGGTTGGCTTTTGCATTTCAGTTCATTTGTGGCAGTAATATTGATTGGTGTTTCGCTGCTGCTCTCAAGAATTCACGCATTCGGAGATGTTGCAAATGCATTTTTAGTTATTGCAAATGCAATTGCATACACAATTGTGGCAGTAACATCTGTTGTTTATGTCGCAAGACGAAAAAACATTTGGCTGTGGATAGTTTGGACAATAGCTATTGTTCTCATTGTGATTTCTTACGTAATTAAATAGGAAATGTTTATGAACAAAAAATTGTTAATTCAAATTTTGGCTACAACTCAATATGTGTTTTTGGTGGCGGCAACGGTTGCCGTGCTTACCTTTCAGTTTATTCCAAGCATTTATTGCGTTTTAACTGCGCTCATATGCTATTGTTTGGGCTTTTTTGTGATGAGCACCAGGGCCGTTGCAAACTTGGTAGAAATAATCATTGCTTCTAAAAGAGTAAAAGAAGAAAATTCCTCGCTTGTTACTGAGGGAACAAAAGAGGTGCTAAACAGCAAGTCCGAACTTAGTCATTCAATAATTTCGAGTTTAATTTGGCTTGCATGTTTTGGTTTTTCTCTTGCCGTTACAATATCATATATGTTATCAATTTAAAGCACACATAATATGTGTGTTTTTTTGTTTGCAAAATATTGACAGTGTTTTGTGATGTGTGATAAACTAACAATAGAATTTAACAAATGCGATAGAGATAGGACACGCCATTTAGTTTATGCAGAAAAAAGAGAGTTTGTGGTTGGTGAAAACAAACCAAAGCAACTAAAGCGGTATCACCTGTCAAGCAGAAAAGCTGAACAAACGAAGTAAGTTTTTCCAGAGGCCTACTGTAAAAATTGGCAGCGCATGTTGGTGCGCGGAAAGGTATAAGTGGTAAACAGGCGAGAGGTAGCACGGTTTCTTATACTGGGGCTATTTTTTATTTGCATTTTGTTAAAAGCAAGGAGAAGAATATGTATAAAAAAGTAGACACAAAACTAGATTTTACTGCTCGTGAGCAAGAAACAGTTAAGTTTTGGAAAGACAACAACTTGGTTAAGACCATGATGGAGAAGAACAAAAAGGGCGACCTTTATTCTTTTTATGAAGGCCCTCCAACAGCCAACGGCAGACCACATATTGGTCACGTTTTAACCAGAACAATAAAAGACGTGTTTTTGCGTTATCAAACAATGCAAGGCAAAAACATTGTTAGAAAGGCCGGTTGGGATACTCATGGTCTTCCTGTTGAACTAGAAGTTGAAAAAATGATTGGTTCGACTGGAAAGAAAGATATCGAAAAGTTCGGTGTTGAGCCATTTATTGAAAAATGCAAAGAGAGTGTTTGGAAATATAAAGACATGTGGGAAGACTTTTCAGACCGCATGGGATATTCTGTTGACACATCAGACGCATATATCACTTACACCAACGATTATATTGAGTCAGAGTGGTGGAGTTTAAAAACTCTTTTCGACAAGGGCTTAATTTATCAAGGACACCGCATTGTTCCTTATTGCCCAAGATGTGCCACAAGCCTTTCTAGCCACGAAGTTGCTCAGGGCTACAAAGATGTTAAAGACCGCACAGTCTATGCCAAATTTGCTGTTCTTGGCGAAGAAAAAACCTATTTTATTGCCTGGACAACAACACCATGGACTCTTCCAAGCAATGTTGCACTTTGCGTAAACGCAAAAGAAGACTATTCAAAAATTAAAGTTGGCGACGAATATTACATTTTGGCAAATGCCCTTATCGGAACGCTGTTTAAGCCCGAAGAGTATGAAATTGTTGAAACAAAAAAGGGCAAAGAACTTGAATTTACCAAATATGTTCCACTTTTTGACTTTGTTGAAAAGAAATATCGCGACACAGCATGGTATGTTGTTTGCGACGACTATGTAACTCTCACCGACGGAACAGGAATTGTTCACATTGCGCCTGCCTTTGGTGAAGACGATAGCAAAGTCGGAAAGAAATATAAACTGCCATTTGTTCAGCTTGTTGACGAATATGGCAAACTCACAAGCGAGTGCAGAGAATTTGCTGGAAAATTCGTTAAAGATGCCGACGGCGAAATTATTGCTTGGCTTAAGGCAAACGGCAAACTATTAAAAGAAATGCCACATGTTCACAGCTATCCATTTTGTTGGCGCTGTGGAACACCGCTACTTTATTTTGCTCGCAGCAGCTGGTTTATTGAAACAACTGCCGCAAAAGATAAACTGCTCGAAAATAATGCCAAAGTTGATTGGCGTCCAGAGGCAATCGGCGAGGGCAGAATGGGCGGATTTTTGAAAAACCTTATCGACTGGGATATTGCCAGAAATCGTTATTGGGGAACCCCAATTCCAATTTGGGTTTGCGAAGACTGTGGACACAAACACGCTGTTGGCTCAATCAAAGAGTTGAAAGAACTAGGTCATTTGCCAGCAGATGCTGAAGTTGACTTGCACAAGCCATATCTCGACAAAATTGCATTCGAGTGTCCTAAGTGCCACAAAAAGATGCACAGAGTTCCAGAAGTTCTCGACTGCTGGTACGACAGCGGAAGCATGCCATTTGCACAACTTCATTATCCATTTGAAAACAAAGAAAAATTTGAAAAGACCTTCCCAGCAGAATTCATTAGCGAAGGAATGGACCAAACACGTGGTTGGTTCTATTCAATGCTTGCGGTCAACACATTGCTCTTTGGCAAAGCTCCATATAAACGTTGTCTGCCACTTGGCCTTGTCAACGACGAACACGGCAAAAAAATGAGCAAGAGCCTCGGAAACGTTGTAACCCCTTGGGAAGTGTTTGACAAGTCTGGTGCAGATGCTGCCAGATGGTATTTCTACATTTCAAACAGCCCATGGCAATCAACAAACTTTAGTTTTGAAACTCTAGAAGACTTTAAGCGCAAGTTTATGGGAACACTTTGGAACACTTATGCCTTTTATGTTCTCTATGCTGATATCGACAATTTTGATGGCTCTAAACACAGCATATATAACGTTAAACTCAGCATGATGGATAAGTGGATAATCTCCGAGTTCAACAAACTTGTGAGTGAGGTTACAAACTATCTCGAAAACTATGTTTCAAACGAACCAGCAAGACTAATTTCCGACTTTGTTGACACGCTTTCTAACTGGTATGTTCGAAGAAGCAGAGAGCGCTTCTGGGTTAGTGGCGAAACCGACGACAAAACAGCGGCCTTCACCACGCTCTATTATGTTCTCGAGGGGCTAACCAGACTTTGCGCTCCATTTGTTCCAATAGTCACCGAACAGATTTATCAAAACATTGTCAGAAGCACAAACAAAAAAGCTCCGCTTTCTGTTCATTTGTGCGACTGGCCAAAGGCAGACAAGTCACTCATTGATGAAAAACTCAACAGCGGAATGCAAACTGTTCTCAAAATTGTTGTTCTTGGCAGAAGTGCAAGAAATGGCAGCAGCATCAAAAATCGTCAACCACTTGCAAAAATCATTGTTGCTACACACCAAAAGGTTAATCTCACCAAAGAACTTAAAGATTTAATCGCCGAAGAACTAAATGTTCAAAGTTTGGAATTTATTCACGACGCAACCGAATATTTAAACTACGAGCTTAAACCACAGCTCAAAACCCTTGGTCCAAAATATGGCAAGCTTTTGGGGGCAATCAGAGAATATCTTGCAAACGCAAACGGAGTGGAGGTTGTAGAAAAGGTGTCGGCGGGCGAAACTGTTAAGTTCTCTGCTGGCGAAACAGAAATTGAGCTCTCAAAAGACGATCTTTTGATTAACCCAGTCAGCAAGCCAGGATTTGTTGCCGAAGGCGACGGAACATACACCGCAATTCTCGACACAAACTTAACTCCAGAACTCTTGGAACTTGGCTTCGTTCGTGAACTTGTTAGCCGCGTTCAGCAAACAAGAAAAGACAATGGTTACGAAGTTACAGACCACATTAACATTTATGTTTGTGGCGATGAAAAAACAAACAAAACAATTGATAAATTCAAAAAAGACATTTGCTTAGACACTCTTGCAGACAACTTAGAAATCTGCGAAAAACCAGAACAAAAAGAAGAAACAATCAACGACAGCAAACTTAAACTCTTGCTTCAAAAAGTATAACAAAAAGGTCGCCAACTTAGGCGACCTTTTTTGTTGGTCTAAATTGGCCTGAATTTATTTTAACGCCAAAAAATATGTCTAAAACACACAAAATATTAAAAATAGGTATTGACACATAAAATTAAATATGATATAATTAAAGCATAAAAAGGAGCGTTAAAATGGAATCAAAAGAAATAAAGTATTTGATTGAAAAAATAATGGGCAGCGATGATATGGCTCTGCAAACAATGCTTAATGCGGGACTATATTTTGACGCTGAAAGTATTATTAGTTATAGAAAATCAAAACTTGAAATCGTTGAAAATTGCAAATCACTTATGTTAGTATTAGACAAATTGCTTGATGATTTAAATTTAGATATAAAACCAAGCGCTAATTTATGTTCGGCTTATTTGCTTGAAATTCCAGCAGACTACACTAACATTCAAGTTAAGCGTTGTGCATTCCAACAATTTCGTTACAATTTAGTAATACTTGAAAACTTTCCTGAACTAGCGACTAAAATGATAAGTAGGCTTCAAAAACTATTTGATGATCATTTTCAAAAAGACGAACATTCTTATTTTCTTGTAAAGAAATGGCGTTTAGACAATATTGAAGATGAAATTGAAGAAATTGACAAAGAACTTGCAGAGTTAAGATCAAAGAAATTCATCTTTTTGCAATTTTATGGAAAGAAAAAAACAAGAGCAAGAATAGAAGAGCTTAAAAATAAAAAAATTGAACTTGAAAAACAAAAGAATTCAGTTGAACAACAAATTCAAGAATTTAATGATAACGACAAACTGATTGAAAAAATGAGGCCTGCTTGCAAAAAGTTGAAAGAGTGGTTGAATAACCCAGAGAACCTCAAGAAGATTGATGAATATAATGTTTATGCCAAACAATTTATGCTAGAATATGAAAAATATTGTAATCTAGTGAAAGAAGGTGAAATTGAAACAAAACATAAAGCAAAAATAAACAAAGTTAAGTTGTTTTTGCTGGTTGATCTATACACAGACTTACTCAATTGTGAATATAAGTCAGATGTCAACAAGTTAAACAGAATTTTTACATTGACAAACAAAAAATTAATGTCTAAACAATGTGTCTCCGATTCATATTCTGTGCAGCATATTGATTTTAACATTCCTAGCATATCAGAAAAGTATAATGACAAATTGTTGGAATTGGAAATAAATGGTAAAAAACTTGAAGAAGTGACACTTGCAGAAAAATATCGATTATTTTTATCGTCTTTAGAAGAACTTTATTATAATGACTACCATGATCAAGCCATAAAATCAATGTTTAGTGAGTAAAAATAATAATTTGTTAAAAAAAACCTGCCAGTCGGCAGGTTTTTTGTTGTTAATTACTTCCAAATTGTGAATTTCTTTGTTTTTTATGTTCCAATAAATAGTCATCAATAGATTTTGTTCCCATAATTTTTGTTATGTCATACCCAGCATTGAGTAATTCTTGAACAGTTTCTGCATTAACTCCAGCAATATGAAGATTTTCAGGGATATGATTTTCTGACAATTTAGATGTATCGGATTTAGGTGGTGATTCTTTTGTTAAAGATTTATAAATTTGGGTGCCAACACCTTCAAGAGTAAATTGCTTGCCAAAAATACAAAATAAAGTTCTATCAAGAGAAGTAAATAGAGGTGTAATTTCACCTTTTTCTTGTTTTAGTATTAAGTTTTGATAATACTGAAGAGTGATGAGGCTGACATATGAAGGATTTTTTGCAATGCTCTGTAATTCTACATCAGGACTTTTCATCAGCTCATTCATAATTGACTCATAAACCATTTGATAGTTTTTTGGCTCACGACCGGCAAATAAAATGTATTTTCCTAGGCTTGCATAAATATGAGCACGATTTCTATCGGTGATATTAAAATTTAAATTTTCAACATCAGGTCCTGCAATTCCTAGTTCACGAATCATTGCAAGAACATATCTATCAAGATCTTCTTGCGTTTTTATCGAGATACTTGTATCTTTTCTCCACATCTTCTTAAAATAATCAGTTACATAGCCGTTTAAAAGCATATTTATAAATGAAGCATTAGAAATAAGTTTTTTTATTTCTCTTGGACTATCATCTTTTAATAAGCCTTTATTTTCAGTAAATAATTCACCATCTAAAATAACTTGTGCAATAGTTTTTTCGCGCATTGCAAACATTTTTTGCAGATGGTCTTTTCTCAGCCCAGAATATGTGGTGTGTCCACGCAATGTACCCACGTCAGGAACTTCTTCACCAATATAAATTCCATCGTCAACTTTTCCATATCCAATCAATTGATTTGATTTTTCAAAAAATTCAGGTCTTGCTTTTGTTATGTGCTTGATAATTCCAATTATTTTTGATACTTCGTGATAATTTGAGTAAATAACAAAAGAATCTGTTGACGACATATCATGAAGTTTAAATTTAATGGGAACCCCAGTATTTTCCGATTCGTCAATAAGGAGCTTGGCAATGTTCCAAATATCTTTTGTGTTGGGAGATAGATATATTCTAATTTCAGTGTTAGTATCATACTCGTTTGTATTTAAGAATCGATCGGTATATATCATGTAACCATTTAAATCAAATAGGGGGCTATTATCATGGATGTTTGGATACGATTTAAAATTTGGATCAATTACATCTGCAGCACTTGCCGCGAAAATTTCGGGGGTCTGTTGTGGATCCTTTAAAAATCTTTCCAGTTCAGAAAAGTAAGGGTGGTCTTCTGGATGAGAAGAATATTCATCATATTCTCTTTTGAGATGATCGTACCATTTTGCATAAATGTAATTTGCTACTTTTTTTGCTTCACTATAATATTCTTCTTGATCATCAGTGCTCATTGTAACATTAGTTGGGCTTTCATTGAATGGTCGTCCCATTTTAATGTTATTTATCATAATTTGCAGCTCCGCAGTGTGTGGTGGTTGTACAATTGACAAAAAGTCAACTTTTTCTTCTACTGTGCTTGGTTCAGATTTCATATGATTTTTTCCTATAAATAAATTTTTTAGTTACATTTTAATATTATCTTATAGTCATAACATTGTCAATAAATCGTACAAAAAACCTGCCAGTCGGCAGGTTTTTTATTCCACAATTTCTGGGGCAACAAAGTTATAGCCATTTGTGCTGGCTGTTTCAATCAAATTGAGAACGTCAGCCATGGCTGGTGAACAAACAAACATAACAAAACCTCCTTGCAAGAGTAGTTTGTGCATAAATATGTAATATTATTTAAAGAAATATACTTGACAACAATTTGGTTTTGCTTTATAATTTCTTTGCAATTTTGAATATTTAGGAGAAGACCATGAAAGAGAATTTACATCCAGAATATCATGAAGTAACCGTTAAATGTGCATGTGGCGAAACTTTCAAAACACGTTCAACCAAAAAGGGCGACGTTATTATGATTGATATTTGCAACAAATGCCACCCATATTTCACTGGCACACAAAAGATTGTTGATGCTGGCGGAAGAGTAGACAAATTTAACAAGCGTTATTCAAACAACAATAAGTAGCTATATTTTGTGGTGCACCCAATAACATGGTTGCACTTTTTTGTGTGTAGAAATAGATTTTTTCTGCACACTTTATTTTTTAAGAGGAAAATTGTGAAATATAACGAACTTAGAAGAGAATTAGACAGGTCAAACATAGAAGGGAGCGACTTAGACTGGGCGTTTTGTGAAGTTTTGGGCTTAAAGCGTTCGCAACTAGCAAGCGAAATAGACATTTCAAAAAAACAAGAGAGACAAATTCGCACCTATGCAAAAAAACTAGTCCAGGGCGTTCCGCTTTCGCAGGTGCTTGGTTACAGTGAGTTTATGGGCTTAAAAGTTTTGGTTAACAGAGATGTGCTTTCTCCAAGATCAGAAACCGAAGAACTTGCCGACATGCTTGTTCGCGAAGTTAACTCAAACCCAAAGCCAAACAAGGCAGTGCTCGACCTTTGCACGGGCAGTGGTGCAATCGCCATGGCTGTTAAGGCTCACACAAACGCAGAAGTTACGGCGTCAGACGTCAGCACTCGCGCACTAAAAGTTGCAAAAAAGAATATAAAGGCTCAAAAGCTCAATATAACTCTTGTTAAAAGTGACATGCTTGCTGATGTTTGGGGACTGTTTGACTATATTGTTTGCAATCCGCCATATATTGCCTTTGGCGACAAGGCGGTTGATGAGTCTGTCGAGCGCTTTGAGCCACATTTGGCGCTATATGCCGATGATGGTGGCTACAAATATTACAAAATTTTGGCCAAAGAGGCGAAATATTATCTTCACCGTGGCGGAAAAATTTTCTTAGAAGTAGGAATAAACATGGCTCAAAAGGTTGCAGAACTTTTTAGTGGCTATCACCATGTAGAAATAAAAAAAGATATGCAAGGCATCGAACGCTTTGTCATCATCTCAAAATAGGGGAACAAAAATGTTAGAAAAGTTAAAGGAATTAAAAGTTAAATATCTTGCAATTGGCGAACAAATTGCAGACCCAGCCATAATTGCCGACCAACCAAAGTGGCAAAAACTCTGCAAAGAGCACGCCGAGCTCGAACCAATCATTGAAAAATATGATGAACTTTTGCGCGCACAAAATGACATAAACGACGCAATTATGATGCTTAAAACCGAAACCGACGAAGAAATGAGAGAGATGCTTAAAGAAGAAGAAAAGCTCGCTCGCGAAAAGGTTGCGGCTTGCGAAGAAGAACTAAAAATTATGCTTCTTCCTAAAGACGAAGACGACGACAAAAACGTAATCATCGAGATTCGTGCTGGTGCTGGTGGCGACGAAGCCAGTTTGTTTGCAGCAGAACTTAAAAGAATGTATGAGTTATATGCGGCTAGTCAGCATTTTTCTGTTGAAGAGCTAGACGGAAACTACAACGAGGCTGGCGGAGTTAAGGAAGTTTCGTTTATGGTTAAAGGCAAGGGCGCCTTTTCAAAACTTAAATGGGAGAGTGGCGTTCACCGCGTTCAAAGAGTTCCAGAAACCGAAAGCCAAGGCAGAGTTCACACATCAACAGCAACGGTGGCGGTTCTTCCAGAGGCTGTCGATGTTAAAATTGAAATTAACGACAAAGACCTTCAAATAGACACCTACCGCAGTGGTGGTGCTGGTGGACAACACGTAAACAAAACCGAAAGCGCCATCAGAATAACCCACATTCCAACAGGAATTGTTGTTGCCTGCCAAGACGAGAGAAGCCAGCTTAAAAACAAAGAAAAGGCAATGAACTGGCTTAAGGCAAAACTCTATGACTATTATCAAGGCCAGGCAGATGCAGAATATGCTGCAAAGCGCAGAAGCCAAGTGGGAACGGGCGACCGAAGCGAAAAAATTCGCACATATAACTTTCCACAAAACAGAGTTACCGACCACAGAATCAACTTGTCTCTTTATTCACTCGAAAATTTTATGAATGGCGACATTGAAGAGATGATAGAAAGTTTGCAACGTGCCGATCAACAAGCGCGCCTCGCCGCAACAGAAGACTAACAAAAACACCGCAAATGCGGTGTTTTTTTGTTGCACATTGTCATTTCGCTTGACAGCACGGGGGGGGGTGCTATTCTTATAATTAATTAAAACAAAAGGAGAAAAAATAATGAAAAAACTAAGCAAAATATTTTTAAGTTTGGCTCTTGCATTTGTTTTTGTGCTTCCGCTTGCGTTTGTTGGTTGCAATCAGAACACAGTGGCAGCAAAAAAATTGGTTTCAGTTGAATTTGTTTCAGCAATCAAAACAGATTATATTGTTGGTGAAACATTAGATTTTAATGGTGCAAAGCTGCGTTTGGTCTATGATGATAATTCAAAAGTTTTGATTGACCCAGATGCTAGTATGGTTTCAGGCTTTAACACCGAAACAGTTGGAAACAAGAATTTTGTTCTTGAATATGATGGGGTCCAAAGAACAGTGGCTTATACAGTAAACAACTTTAAACTCGGAACATACCATTTGTATTATTGGGGACCACAAAATTCATATACTGCGGCTGCTGAAGAGGAACAAGCAGCAAAATATTTAACATTGAATGCCGATGGAACTGGTTCTGTTGTTCTTACAGAAGTATTGCCGGTAACATGGCAATATGAAAATTCAAAAGTTAAAGTGACAATCAATAATTCAGAGTCTTATCTACAAATAACTGTTCAATCATCAACAAATTTAGTGGGAATTGATAGTTCAATGTTGACCTCGGAAAATCCTAACATATTCGTTTATAGATTTGCAGAATAAAAAATAAAAACTCAGCCAGCCGGTTGAGTTTTTTTTATGTAAATTTTTTATAACAGTGCAATTGCAAGTCCGCAGAACACGATGAGCGAAATTGCGTCGACAATTGTTGTGATAAATGGGCTTGCAACAACTGCTGGATCGAGTTTGCACCTTTTTGCAAGAAGTGGAAGGCAGGCGCCAACAATTTTTGCAATGCAGATTGTGCAGAAAAGTGCGAGTGAAACAACAAGCGAAATCTGCCAAGTGTAGTTATAGCCAAACATCAAATGGTCAATGAGCTGAAGTTTTGCAAAGCACGCAACCGACAGAACGGCGGCAAGCATAACGGCAACACGAATTTCTTTCCAAACAACTTTAAAAATGTCTTTAAACGAAACTTCGTCTAGCGCCAGCGAACGAATGATGGTTACCGATGCTTGACTTCCGGCGTTACCACCGGAGTCCATCAACATTGGAACGCACGCAAACAGCAGTGGGCTGAGGTTGTTGAGTGTTCCTTCAAATGTATTAATGATAAGTCCAGTAAAAGTTGCTGAAACAAGCAAGATTAAAAGCCAAGGCAAACGTGATTTAAAAATTGCAAAGGCGCTTGTTGCAAGATATGGCTTTGCTGTTGGAACAATAGCGGCAATCTTGCTGATATCTTCGCTGGCTTCTTCTGTGATGACGTCAATAGCGTCGTCAACGGTTACAATACCAACAATTCTGTTTTCGCTGTCGACAACAGGAATAGAGAGAAGGTCATATTTAGATAGCAAATTTGCAACTTCTTCTTTGTCGGTGTTGGTTTGTGCAAAAATAAAGTTTTCTTCCATAAAGTCGCCAATTTTGTCCTCTGGCTCATGAAGCAAAATGTCTTTTGCGGTAACAATGCCCAAAAGAACCTTTTTGTTGTCAGTAACATAACAGGTGTAGATTGTCTCTTTGTCGAGCGCCTGCTTGCGCATTTTCGCAAGAGCGTCGTCAACGGTCATGGAAGGACGCAACGTTATGCATTCTGGCGTCAAAATTGTGCCTGCGCTGTCTTTTGGGTAGCCAAGCAACTTGTTAACAGAGTCTCTTGTGTCTTGGTTAGAAACACGCAAAATTCGCCTTGCAACGTTAGATGGCATTTCTTCCATAATGTCGAGAGTATCATCAACAAACAGGTCGTTGACAATGTTTGATAGTTCTTTATCGGTAAATGCAGAAATCAACACTTGCTGAGTGTTGCTGTCCATTTCAACAAAAACATCGCTAGCAAGGTCTTTAGGGAGCAGGCGAAAAATTAGCATAACTTTTTCTTTGTCAATTTCATTTAAAATTTCAGCAATATCAACAGGCTCCATCTCTGCCAAAATTGGCTTCAAAGAAGAGAATTTTTTGTTTTCAATGTTGTCGATAATTTCGAGCAGTTTTTCATGTCTGGCATCAGCTTTGGCATAAATCAAAATTGTGCTGAAAGTTTGTTTTTCTATTTTGTTTTCAATTCCGTCAATGTCGAGAAGCTCTTCAGAAAGTGGCTTAAAGTCAATATCGCTTATGTTTTCAACCAAATAATTTTGAAGCTCAGAAGAAAACAGCAAAAACTCAATTGCTGCAATGTCTGTCGGCAATTTTGGCAAAAGTTTGCAGAGCAGGGGTTTGTCTAGTTTAACGAGTTCGCCAAAAAGTTCTTTAACGCTCATTTCTTTGGCAGTTTTTTCAAGCTCTTCAAAATTTTGTTCTTCAAAAAGTTCAACGAGTGTTTTAGCCATAAGCCAGAGCACCTCCCACAAACAAAAATCCCAACCATTTCGGTCGGGATAAAATTCTAAAAAGTTACCCGTTCAAGCGTTAGCTCCAAAGGGCGGTGAAATTGCATTAAATTTTCCCTTGTTTTGTTTCGAGAAAACTTGTTCAAACCATGCTTAAAAAAGTCTCCTTTTTTAGCCGGCAGCAACCCATATCCCTGTGGTAGCCTTACCTACCGAAATAATCTATTTTTATTATATTATCATAATAAATGTTTGTCAACACAAGTAGGCAAGTTTTTTAAATTTTTTGCACAAAAAAAGTGAGATAAAATCTCACTTAAAAATGCTTTATTTTTTTGCAATAACATGAATCTTGTTTCTGCTTGCTGGGTTAGAGAGTTCGTTGAGTTCAAAGTCGCAAAGTTTAACATCTTTAAATCCAGCTTTTTTAAGTGCTTCGAGAACTCTTTCAATTTCAAAAGAGGTTTCGGTGTAAAGGGCAGAGGTCTTTTCATATTTGTCGCCATCTTTAACATAGTAAATATAGTTAATAACAGTTTTGCCGTGAACATTAGATGTTACTGTTTGAACATAGTCGAGATCTCGAGATTGGTCATAAACAACTGTGTTCCAGTCGGCAAGGCGTTTAACCGTGTTAAAGTCGAACACAAACAAGCCACCATTGTTCAGTTGTTTGTAGGCGTTTTTAAACATGGTTACCCATTCTTCGTAAGTCTCCATGTAGTTAACAAGGTCGTAGGTGCATGTAATCAGGTCGAATTTTTCTTTTGTGTTGAATTTTTCAAGACCATCGGTCAAAATAAATTCCATATCTTTGTGATTTTGTTTGTTAAAACGAATAAATGCCTCGCTACCTTCAGTTCCGGTGCATTTAATGCCAACTTTTTGAAGTTCGGCAAGCAGGTTTCCAGCGCCGCAATAAACGTCTAGCACATTTTTAGGTTGAATATTGTTTTTCTTTAAATAGGCGATGAGCTTTTTAGAAAACATATAGGCGAAGTCACCACCCATGTTATACCAAGATTCTGCAAATTTATCATTAAAAGAACGATCAATGTAACTCATAATAATCTCCTAAACAATTTTATACTAAAATCAGTATAACATTAAAAAAACTCACAATACAACTGTTTTGAGCCCGCTCTTAAAACAAAAATTTGAAAATTTTTATCAGATAGTTGAATTTATCGAACATATGTGCTAAAATTTAAATATGAGAAAGATTTTGCATAGCGATTTGAACAATTTTTACGCTTCTGTTGAGTGCTTGCTCAACCCGAGTTTGCGCGAATTTCCTGTTGTTGTGTGCGGAAGGGTTGAAGACCGCCATGGAATTGTGCTTGCAAAAAACATGATAGCCAAAAATGCTGGGGTAAAAACTGGAATGGTGCTTTATGAAGCACGAAATTTGTGTCCAAATTTGAAGTGCGTCGAGGCACATCACGACCTATATCTTAAATATTCTCGCGCGGTTAAGGCAATCTATCAAGAATATACCGACAGAGTTGAAAGCTTTGGAATAGACGAGGCTTGGCTGGACATAACCGACTGCAAAAAGCATGGCGGCGATGCGTTTTTAATTGCAAACGAAATCAGAGAGCGCATCAAAGCCGAAATTGGGCTGACCGTTTCAATTGGTGTAAGTTTTAACAAAGTTTTTGCAAAACTTGGCTCTGACCTTAAAAAACCTGATGCAATCACTGTTATTTCAGACGAGAACTACAAAGAAATAGTCTGGCCGCTGCCGGTTGGTGACCTTTTGTATGTCGGCAGGGCAACAAAACACAAACTAAACGATTTGGCCATCAAAACCATAGGTGATTTGGCAAGATTTGACCAAAAATTGTTGATTTCAAAATTTGGCAAGGTTGGTGCAATGCTTTCGCGCTACGCAAGGGGAGAAGACTCCGACACCGTCAAAACCAAGAGCGAACTTGCCGCAATAAAGTCAATAGGCAACAGTTTGACTTATTATCGCGACATAAAAACCGACCAGGACGCATTTGCACTCATCACGCTTCTTGCAGAAAGTGTTTCAACCCGAATGAGTATGTATGGCTACAAAATGGCACGAACCGTTCATATTGTTGTCATCACCAACGAACTGAAATATATTAACCGCATGAAAAAGATGCAGCCAACATGTCTCGCCGAAGATATTGCGCTTGCGGCGTTCAAACTTTTTAAGGCCAACTTTTCGTGGGGCAGAAGTTTGGTGCGCGGGCTTGGAGTTAGCGTGTCAGATTTTTGCGAAGAAGAGCAGCTTTCTATCGACAGCTATGGCGACAAAGTTGAAAAGAAAAAAGCCCTTCAAAACACCATTGAAAACTTGCGCTCGCGCTATGGCAGAAACATAATTAACAAGGCCGTTATTTTTGCTGACAAGCGCATGCAAAATTTAGACATTTTGGGCACTCACTATGGCAACATCGGCAAGCAAGTCAAAAAGGGAATAGCAGAAGAGTAAATGTGCGTTTTCGCCAGGTTTTATGGGGTGTTATGCGAGACATAACACCCTTATTTTTTTTACAATTTCAGTTCAACCCACCAACGGTTTTCGTCAAAAAACAAATAGTGAATTTTGCTGCCAATTTTGCAAGCATATCTTGTGCCTTTTCCGCCGCCTTTGGTGCTGGCCATTTTTCTTTCTTCAACCACTTTTAAAATGTTATACCACCTTTCTGAAAATTCGAGTGAAAGTGGAGTGATTTTTCCATCGGTTGTCATTAAGCACTTAACATTTAAATATTCAATCACACAAAAATTATTTCAAAACAAAGTTGCACTTAAACATGAAAAAATAAAATAAAAAAAATGGGGCAGAAAGCCTCACTTTTTTGTTCTTTTATTTTTATTGTTTTGTTCCACATTCTGGGCAGAATTTTGCCTTGCCAACTTCGGCACCACATTTTGGACATTTGCCTTTTTGAGCAAGTGGTTTGCCACATTCGCTGCAGAATTTTGCGTTCACGCGATTCTTGTGTCCGCACTCTGGACAGAATTTGGCTGGTTTTTCTTCTTCAGCAGCAGGTTTGGTTGAATTTTTAATGCTGTCGCGAATTACTTCGCCGAGAGCCATTCCTGTTCCAATTGTTGCTCCAACACCGCCAGTTCCTGGGTTTTTAGCAGCTTCGCCAATTGCATTTGCAGATTGATAGCGAACATATGTGTCCATCTGTCCTTCAAGAACTCCCATAGAAGATCTTGTGTCGATAGCTTTTTCAACAGCTTCAGGAAAGCTGATGTTTTCAATAATCAGTTTGGTTAGTTTAAGTCCAAGTTTAGTGAATTCTTCACTAACGCCTTCAGTAACAACTTTGCTAAACTCATTTAAGTTGCTTGCAATGTCAAGCGCGCTGATTTTGCTTTCAGCAATTGTGTCTGAAATGTTAGAAACTAGCATAGATTTAAGATATTGATTAATGTCTTCAGTAGAAAAGGTGCTGTTTGTTCCAAAAAGCTCTTTTAAAAATGTTTCTGCGTTGTCTACTTTAAAAGAGTATGTGCCATATCCGCGAAGACGAATTGTTCCAAACTCCTTATCGCGCATGGTAATAGGGTTGCTTGTTCCCCATTTTTGGTTTGTGAATTGCTTTGTGTTAATGAAAAACACATCTGCAAAAAATGGTGACTTAAAACCATAAGGAAGCGCCAAAAGCTGAGAAAGAATTGGCAGGTTGCTAGAGTGAAGTGTATATGTTCCTGGAGTGAACACATCTGCAAGTTTTCCTTTGTTTAAAAAGATTGCAACTTGGCTTTCACGAACTGTGAGTTTGCTTCCAAACACGATTTTTCTTCCGTCCATAGGATACTTATAAACGATTGTATCTTTGCTAGGGTCGGCCCATTCAATGGCTTTAAGAATATTTGTGCTAAAAAATCCCATAAAAAATCCTCCGAATTAACTAGTTTAATTATACATGGCTTTTTTTGCTTTCGCAAGAAAATTTAAACACTTTTGGTTAAAATATAAAATTTTGTTGATAAATTTCGTGCGTGTGTGATATATTCTTGTTTAGAAACGAGGAGTGGTCATGGCATACTCATATAACATTGCAACCAGCAAAAAAGATAACAGGGCAAACATATGCCTGTTTTCTTGCCACACAATACTCACAATTGTTGACTTGTTCATTTCAACATTTTTGGTTGCCTACATTTATCAGTATTGCTCATCAACCTCAGAATATATCTTCGCCGTTGGGCAGTTCTATATAACAAACTACGCTTTTAACTTTATTGCAATTTGGCTCATTAGCTATATTGTTGAAAAGACTAACAGGGTTTGGATGTATCGCTTCAGCTTGGTTTTGGAACTTGGAGTTGTGCTTGTTGCCATATTCCTTGGAGACAAAATTGCAGCGCTCGCTTGGCTTGGCGGCCTTATGAGAGGAATTTTCGAATCGTTTTATTATTCAAGCTACAATGTGCTCAAGCAAGAAATGGTCAGCCGCAAGAGCATGCAAAATTTTGCAGTTCTTTTGCAGGTTATTTCAAAAGTTGTCAGCATTGTTGTTCCAATTGTGCTTGGCGCACTCATTTCGGTGAGCACTTATGCAAACATTGCAATTTATATTGCAATTATCTGCGTAATTCAAATTGCTGTGTCGTTTGGAATAAAAGCTCACAGGCCAGAGGGAAGCAAGTTTCGCTTGACTGGCTATAACAAGTCTCTTGCACACAACCAAAAGGCAAAGCATATAATGCGTTATGTCTATTTGGGTTGTTTGATTTATGGTTGCACAACCTGCATTGCAATTCTCGTTAACATTTGTGTTATGTTTCAATATGGTTCAACACTCAGCCTTGGTGCAATAACCAGCATAATTTCGGTTGTTACAATGGTTGTGATTTTGCTTGTTAGCAAGTTCACTCATGCGGGAAGGCGTTCGTGGCTGTTTATTCTTTCGGCGTGTTTGCCACTAATTGGCTCGATATGCTTTGTTTTGTTGCCGGGAAAAGTTACACTTATTGTGTTTAACTTGTGCATTAACATTGCGGCCGTAATTTATGGCGCACTATTTGACCCATATCGCAACGGCAATTTAAAGGAACTTGGGCTCTATAGCGAAATAACCGAACATCAGGCGCTGTGCGAAATGCTGTTTTGCGTGAGCAGGGTTGTTACGTTCGGAATAATCATGATATTGGGGCTTTGGGGCAACATGACAGCATTTTATGTTGCGCTGGTTGTGGCAACGTGTGCAGGTTCCGCAATGCTCATTTACCTGCTATTCTATGAGAAAAAATATTTGCAACTAACAAAGGAATCAGAAGAAGAACAACAAAAAAAATCACTAGAACAAATTGGAGAGACAAATGAAAATAACTAAACAAAATTTATTTGATGAATTAAACAACAGAGGTCTTATTAAACAAGGAACAGACCTCGAAAAAATCAAAAAAATGCTCAGCCAAGATAACTTGGTTGTTTACACCGGAACCGACCCAACAGCCGACAGTTTGCATATTGGACACTGTGTTCCTGCTTGTATTATGCGTCGTTTTCAAATGGCTGGACACAAGGTTATCATTTTGGTTGGTGGGGCAACTGCCGCAATTGGCGACCCAACTGGCAGAACTGAAATGAGAAAAATGCTTTCAAAAGAGCAACTCGAAAAAAATATTGAGTCAATAAAAAAGAGCTATAGCAAGTTTTTGAAATTTGATGGCGAAAACCCAGCAATCATTGTCAACAACGCCGATTGGTTTAGTGACTACAGCTACACAGACTTTATGCGTGATGTTGGTGTTCATTTCAACGTTAACAAAATGCTCACAAACGACATTTATGCAAACAGACTTCAAGAGGGCGGGCTAACCTTTTTTGAAATGGGCTACATGCTCATGCAAGCCTACGACTTTTTGTATCTAAACAAAAAATATGGATGCAATTTGCAGTGGGGCGGCAGCGACCAATGGGGAAACATTGTTGCTGGCGTTGAACTGGGCAGAAAAATGAATTTTATCGACGGAAAAAATCGTGAGATGGAAGGAATTACAAACCCACTTCTTTTGACTCCAGAAGGAAAAAAGATGGGCAAAACCGAAAAGGGCGCAATTTGGATAGACGAAACCAAAATCAGCCCATACGACTTCTATCAAGGAATTTATCAAACTCCAGACGCCTGCGTTGAAATGATGTTTGCGCTGTTCACTGATGAACCAATGGAAAAGGTTAGAGAACTCATTAAAACAGACATTGTTAAGGCCAAAAAGATTTTGTCTTACGAAATAACAAAGTTTATTCAGGGCGAAGAAAAGGCAAACCAAGCGCGTCAGGCTTCAGAAGAGGTGTTTGCCGGAAGTGGAAAGAGCGAAAACATGAACACGGTTGTCTATCCAAAGCTCGAGGCCGGTGTTAATGTGTGTGAACTTGTCAGCGAGGTTGGAATTTGTTCAAGCCGTGGCGAAGCAAGAAGACTTATTGCCCAAGCCGGAATTTCAATTGATGGAGAGAAAGTCTCAGACGACAAACTTGTTGTCAAAGCAACCGAAGTTGTGGTCAGCAAGGGCAAAAAAATTCACTTAAAAGTGGTTAGCAAATAAAAATAAAAGCAACAACATCCAGTTGTTGCTTTTTGTTTTTGAAAAGAATATAATGTTTTCAAGGAGAAGAGTATACATGAAAAAAGTTAAAAAAGCAGTTATTTTGGTTGGAGGCTTTGGAACAAGATTTTTGCCTGCCACACTTTGCACACCCAAAGAATTATTTCCACTGGTTGACAAGCCAATTTTGTTTTATCACTTAAAAGAGTGCGTTGACAGTGGCATTACACATGTTTGTTTGGTTTCTAGCGAAGAAAAACACTCAATAAACGACCTGGTAAATCCAAACGCTAAATTAATTCAACGCTTAAAAACTCAAAACAAAATGGCACTTTTAGACAGCTATTATAGTGTTATGAATAAACTTAAAATAAAAATTGTTTATCAAAAAGAGCAAAATGGAACAGCCGGCGCTCTGGCTTGCGCACAAGACTGGCTTAACGGCGACCCATTTGTGCTCTATTATGGTGACGACCTCATCGAGGCTGATGTTCCTGCAGCAAAGCAGATAATAGATGTCTACAATCAAACAGGAAAGTCGGTTTGTATTTTGCAAAAGGTTAAAAAAGAAGATATTCACAAATATGGCAGTGCGGTTTTGCAAAAAATTAAGGGCAAAGACTATTACAACATGTCTGCAATTGTTGAAAAACCAAAAACAGAAGAAGCCCCAAGCTTATATGCGTCTATCGGCAGATATGTTTTAACCCAAGAGATATTTGATGAATTAGACAACTTACAAGCCATAAATGGTGAATATTATGTTACTGCAGCAATAAACAACCTTGCCGAAAGGGGCAGAATGAACGCTACTGTTGTTTGTGGAACATATCACGACTGCGGAAACAAACTAGAATTTGCCAAAACAATCACTGAATATATGCTTAAAAGTGAAGAGTTTGGGCAAGAATATAGAAAATACATAAAAAACTTAGCAAAAAAACTTTAATTTTATAAAAAATAAGTTAAAAATATTTGCTTTTTGAAATTTGTTTGTTTTAAAATATAATTAGGCTATACCATAAAAGAGCATGCGTAGGGCCCAAGGAGAAATCATATTTTATGAAGATGAATGTTTCAGACGTAAGAGTTCGCATTGTTAAGAGCGACAACAGCAAAATCAGAGCAAGTGCATCAATCACAATCGACGGATGTTTTGTTGTTCACGACATCAAAGTTATCGAGGGTGAAGAGGGATACTTTATTGCTATGCCTCGCAGAAAAACACCAGATGGCCAATTTAAAGACATTGTTCATCCACTCGACACAGAAACAAGAACAGAACTTACTGAAGTTGTTTTAAAAGCATACGAAGAAGCAAAAAAAGCAGAAGTTGCTGAATAGTTGACCTAAAATGGCATAAATTTTTGACCACCCTAGTTTTTTGTGGGTGGTTTTTTATTGCCAAAGCAAAAATTATATAGTAAAATAAGACTTAGGAGAAAGATTATGGACATAATTTTGTATATTCTAGTGTTTATAAGTGTTGCACTTAGTGTTGTTTCTGTTGTGCTTTTAGTCAAAAAAAATGGGGCAACACTTTCTAAGGAAGACAAACAAGACATTTCTTCTTCGCTTGGAAATCAGCTTAACATTTCTAACAATTCTTTCAATTTGCAGCTTTCAAACTTTCAAAACACTCTAAGTCAAAGCCAAAAAGATTTGGAAGAAAGAGTAGAAAAGCTCAGCAAAAACCTAGACGAGCGCATGCAACAAATGAGCAAGGCTCAAGAAGAAAAGTTAGAGGCCATTCGTCAATCTAACGAGCGCAACATCAAAAATTTGCAAGAAGATAACAACAAACAACTCGACAAAATGAGAGAAACTGTCGATGAAAAACTTTCAAAGACAATCAACGAACGTTTTGATCAAAGCTTTAAGGTTTTGGCAGACCAACTCGACAAGGTTTCTAAGTCTATTGGTGAAATGCAGACAATCGCTAGTGACGTTGGAAACTTAAACAAAATGCTCTCTAACGTGAAAACAACAGGAAATTTCGGCGAACTTAGGCTCGACGCAATTCTTTCACAGTTGCTTGCAAAAGACCAATACGAAACAAATGTTGTCACCGCCGAAGGCAGAGACCCCGTTGAATATGCAATCAAATATCCAGACTATGCAACGGGCGAGAGCATATATCTTCCAATCGACAGCAAGTTTCCTCTTAAGGTTTATCAAGACATGAAGGAAGCTTCAGACGCCGGAAATGCAGAACTTTATGAACAAAAAAAGAGACAACTTGTTGCCACAATCAAAAACATGGCAAAAGACATTTCAACAAAATATATCTATCCACCAAAGACAACAGACTTTGCGATTATGTTCTTGCCGTTTGAGGGGCTATATGCTGATGTTGTCAAAATTGATGATTTGCTTGCAGAACTTCAAACAAAATATAGAGTTATTGTTACTGGCCCAACCACAATGTGTGCGCTTATTAACAGCTTGCAAATGGGCTTCAAAACAGTCAAACTGCAGAAGAAATCCGCAGAAATTCAAAACGTCCTTCGCGCGGTTAGCACAGAGTTTGACAAGTTCAGCGAAGTTGTTCAAAAAATTCAGGACAAATTCAAGAGCACCGAGGGCGAGTTTGAAAAACTGGTGGGAACAAGAACAAGAATGCTTGCAAGCAAACTAAAAAATATCGATAGGCTCGACGACGCATCTGCAACAAAAATTCTGCAACTTGTTGACGATGTTGATTCAAGCGAAGATAAATAAATAATTAAAAAAATCAAAATAATTGGTCATAAAAATAGGGAAATGTAAGAAAATCCCTATTTTTTTTAAAAAAGTTATTGCCAACAGTGTAAAAACCTTGTATAATACAAACGAGATTTTTGTTATGAAGAAAAATATTGCTATAGTTTGTTTAGATAGAACTTTATCTCGCACCACAGCTCAGCTTGTTGCAGATCAGCTTGAGATGCGTTTTTTTGATATGCGTGAGATGTTTGAATTTGATCACAAACCAAACACATTTAAAGACATTGTAACCCAATATGGCAGCAAATATTATCGCCAAAAAGAAGCTTCCCTAATGAAATATGCGTCAGGGTTCGAAAATGTGCTTTTAAACCTAGACTCAGATTGTTTTTATAAAAAGGGTTTAATAAAAGCACTTGGCGATTCTTATCTTATTATATATCTTCATTTAAACGCATCACTTGCCAGCAAAATTGCCGATAAAGAAGAATATAGTTGCTACAAAGAAAAAATGATGTATGCGCTTTCTCGAGACCAAATTTCAAAGCGAATCGACAACATGAAAGATGGCGCCGACATAATAATTAATGCATCATCTATGAGCGGGTTCAAAGCCAGCAGTGAAGTTCAAAGAGCAATCAACAAATATTATGGAATTTAGCCAGAAAAACTTTTTTTAAAAAGGGTATTGACGAATTTCAGTTTTTAGTATAAGATAGAGTATCAATAAGGAGGTAATTCCACAATGGCAAAAACTTGGATTGAAATGAATAGTGTTTTTGAAAAGGACACCAGAGAAGAGTGCAACAGAGCGAGATTTGATGTTAAATCGAGTGTTGATGCTCAAATAATCAAACAGAGCCAAATTGTTGATATCATGCTTGAAATTCAAAAAAGCGAAGCGGCAAGTGGAAAACCTTCACTGCTTGATTCAAACGGAAGAAAGAGTGCAGAGAGTGTTGAGGCAGAAATGGCAAGGCTTCGTTCAATGGCAGAAAGAATTTATGCCGAAAGAATTCAACAATCACTATCTCAACCAGAACTATAAAAATAAAGTGGAAATTATTCCACTTTTTTTGTGCTTAAAAACAGAAAAATAAATCAAAATAATTGCGCATAAAAATAAAGACCACAGAACAATCTGTGGTCTTTTATTTTGTTAAAAAATTAAATTTTTACAAAATTTATTACATTTTGATTTATTTTATTGATTAATTGGTTTGAGACAACTTAAACAATTTTGCAAGTCGTTTTTTAGCAAAGGCTTCTGAACAATCTAAAAGTTGTTTTGCCTTTTCTGTTCCAGTTTTTGCAAGAACAAAATATCTAGATTGCGAAAGGGCAAAGTCTTTAAAGTTTTCTTTTGGCTCGTCGCTGTCTACAGTTAATTTTTCTGTTTGTGGGTCATAGCGATAGATTGGCCAATAGCCACTTTCGACTGCTTGTTTTTCTTGAAGTGGTGTCTTGCTCATGTCTGCGCCATGGTTAATGCATGGGCAATAAGCAATAATAATTGATGGGCCGTTGTGCTGTCCAGCTTCTTTAAATGCCGAAATTGTTGCTTGCATGTTGGCCGCAAGAGAAACTTGAGCCACATAAACATTAGGGTAGATTCTGGCTAGGGCGCCCAAATCTTTCTTTTGTGTTGTCTTTCCGCCTGCGGCGAATTTTGCTGTTGATGCCATTGGTGTTGCCTTGCTGGCCTGTCCACCTGTGTTAGAGTAGAGTTCTGTGTCGAGAACCAATATGTTAACATTTTCGCCACTGGCAAGAACGTGGTCAAGGCCACCATAACCAATGTCGTATGCCCAGCCATCGCCCCCAACAATCCAAACGCTGGTGTCAACAAGCCCGCCTTGCAGATTACAGATAGACCCAGCAAGTTTTGCTCTTGTGTCTGTTCCTTCGATTTGACTTAGTGCGTCAACAATTTTGTTTGCGCGCTCCACCGATTTGTTTCCATTTTGCCATTCAACCAATAATTTGGCTGTGTTAGGTGCAAAAACTTTGTCGCTAACAGCCAGGTTAATAAGATCGCTTACGAGTGCTCTGTTGCTATCATAAGCTTTTTTCATGCCAAGGCCAAATTCGGCGTTGTCTTCAAACAGGCTGTTTGCCCAAGCAGGACCAGCGCCGTTTGCAAGTGTTGTGTAAGGGCAGGTTGGTGCCGTTCCACTATAAATGCTGCTGCAACCTGTTGCGTTTGCGATTAAGAGTTTTTCGCCAAATAGCTGAGTTAAAAGTTTGATGTATGGCGTTTCGCCGCAACCAGCGCAGGCGCCAGAAAATTCAAATAATGGTTTTTCAAATTGGCTGCCTTTAATTGTGAATTTGTTAAATATTGTCTTGTCGTTAACATGATTTTCAAGCAGTTTATAATATTTTTGTTCCGTAGAAAGAATTTGCTCTGCGTCTACCATAACAAGAGCCTTTTCTTTTGCAGGGCAAACAAGTGCGCAATTTTCGCAGCTTGTGCAGTCCATTGGACTTATTTGAACTTTAAAGTTATATCCAGGCACACCAATTGCAGGCTTAGAAGGAAGCTTTTCTGCGAGTTTGCTGTCCGATTTAAAGATATATGGTCTAATGACTGCGTGTGGGCAGACAATAGAGCAGAAGTTACATTCAATGCAGTTTTCTGGTTTCCACAAAGGAAGTTTTGTCGCAATGTTGCGCTTTTCTAGTTTGCTTGTGGCTGTCGGAATTGTTCCGCTTGGCTCGAAGTGAGAAACTGGCAAAGCGTTGCCTTTTCTCTCTAAAATTGGCTTCAAATAAAGATCATAATATCTATTTTTTGTTGCGATTGTCTCAGCTGAAAGTTCGTGTGCCCATTTTTCAGGGTAAGTCACTTCAAACAGATTTCCCAACGCCTGATCAACCGCAGCATAGTTCATTGCTAGAACTTTTTCGCCCTTGCTTGCGTAGGTCTTTTTGGCCATTTCTTTGATATATTCAATTGACTTTTCTATAGGCAAAAATCCACCAAGGGCAAAGAACGCAGTTTGCATAACAAGGTTAATTCTGCGGTTTAGGCCAACACTTTCGGCGATTTTTTCTGCATCAATGCAATAAAATTTGAGGTGTTTTTTGGCAATTGTGCTGCGCACATTTGCTGGAATATATCTTTCAAATTCAGCAAGAGTTTTCCATGGTGCGTTCAGCAAAAATATTCCGCCGTCACGAATGCTTGAAAGCATGTCATATTTCGATAGGTATGACTTGTTGTGGCAGGCCACAAAATCTGGCTTTTCAATTAAATATGGCATATTGATTGGCTTTTTGCTGATTCTAAGGTGACTGGTTGTCAAACTTCCTGACTTTTTGCTGTCATAAACAAAATAGGCCTGGCCAAACATGTTTGCACTGTTTGCAATAATTTTAATGCTGTTTTTGTTGGCAGAAACAGTTCCGTCTGAGCCATAGCCAAAAAACATGCAACTGGTTATGTCGCTTCTGTTGTCAAGTTTGGCTTTGGCTTCAGGAAGGTGAGAGCTATTTACGTCATCGACAATTCCAACCACAAAGTGATTTTTAGGCTTTTGTTTTTGAGCGTTTTCAAAAACAGAAACAACCATGCTTGGCGTAAATTCTTTGCTAGACAGACCATATCTTCCGCCAAGAACGCGAATAGAAAAGCCGCTGCCAGCAATTGCAGAAATAACGTCGCTAGCAAGAGGATCATAAAGTGCACCACATTCTTTTGTTCTGTCGAGAACGGTGATTGTTGTGGCGGTTTTTGGAATAACTTTCAAAAATCTGTTGTCATCAAATGGGCGATAAAGTCTAACTTTAATTGCGCCAACCTTTGCGCCACGAGAAGATAGTTCAAGTGCTGTGTCAATCACAGTGTCAGCGCCAGAGCCCATGCACACAACAATATTGGTTGCATCTTTCGCACCATAATATTCAAATGCAGAATAGTGTCTGCCGGTGTGCTTTGCAATAACTTTTAAAATCTTATCAAAACAATCAGGCAAATTTTTGTAATATATGCTAGATGCCTCTCTGTTTTGAAAATAAATGTCTTCGCTTTGACTAGTTCCTCTCATTGAAGGAAGAAGTGGGGTGAGGCCAATTGGACGCTCGCCAAGAACGCCACACTCATCGGCGATTTTCTTTGCTGTTTGTGGGTCAATTTCAGAAATTGTGTTAATTTCGTGACTTGTTCTAAATCCATCAAAAAAGTGCAAAACAGGAACACGTGAACTCAGCGTCAAAATGTGACTGGCAAGTGCCATGTCTTGCGCTTCTTGAACGCTAGACGAAGCCACAAACGAAAAGCCAGTGCTTCTGCACGCATAAATGTCGCTGTGGTCGCCAAAAATTGAAAGGGCGTGGGTTGCAATTGTTCTTGCTGCAACATTAATAACGCAAGGCAGCTGCTCTCCAGCAATTTTAAACATGTTAGGAATCATCAAAAGAAGCCCCTGGCTAGAGGTGAATGTTGTTGCGTTTGCGCCAGTTGTGAGCGCCCCATGAAGAGCACCGCTGGCTCCTGCTTCTGACTGCATTTCAGTAACTTTAACTGGGCGGTTCCAAAAATTCAGCTTGCCTGCGTTTGACCAGGCGTCAACATTTTCTGCCATTGGGCTAGAAGGGGTGATGGGATAAATAAATGCAAGGTCAGAAAACAAATAACTCATGCTTGCACAGGCGGTGTTTCCGTCAACAGTGATTTTCTTCATAAAAACTCTCCAAAAATAATCTATTTTCATTATATGAAAAATAAAAAAACTAGTCAAACAAAACTTTATATCTTGTTGAAAATAATTAACCATTGTGCTATACTCATGCCATGAAAAACTATAAAATTGTTGTTGAATATGTCGGAAAAAACTATAGCGGTTGGCAAATTCAAGACAAAAAAAACACAATCGAGGGCAATTTAACTCGCGCGGTTAAAGAAATCTCTGGCGAAGACGCAACTGTTTTTGGCAGTGGAAGAACCGATGCTGGGGTGAGTGCGGCTGGTCAAGTTGCAAACTTTTGCATTGAGAAAAACTTTGAGCCACAAAAACTAGTTTTGGCGCTAAATGCGCACCTTCCTGAAGACATAAGTGTAAAAAGTGCAGAGGTTGTCGACCTCAATTTTAACGCAAGGTTTTCAGCAAAAAGAAAGACATATCGCTATTATTTTTATGTTTCGCCTAGCCGCAGTGCAATTTTAGACCAATTTGCTCTGCAAGTCAAAAAAGCAAATATTCAAAAAATGCAGGCAGCTTGCAAGTTTTTGGTGGGCACAAAAAACTTTAAAAGTTTTGTTGCGAGAAACAGCGGAAAAACCAATTTCGAAAGAACAATTTTTGATGCTAAAATTGTTCAAAATGGCGACCTTTATTTCTTTGAAATAACTGGCAGTGGTTTTTTATATAACATGGTGCGAATAATAATGGGCACACTCATTGCCGTTGGCGAAGAAAAAATAACACCACAACACGTTGAAACAATAATAGAGCAACAAGACAGAACAAAAGCCGGCAAAACCGTGCCACCAGTCGGATTGGTGCTCTATGGTGTTGACTATAACGCCTAGTTAGCAAAAAAAATGATTTTTTTTGAGTCAAATCATTGACATATTTAGTGTTTTATATTATTATATGTGCGTTTGAAAATCGCAAAAACCCGTTGTTGCGAACTGGTCAAACATTAAATCCGCGAAAAAAATAAATTTTAATGAAGGAAAAACATCAATGAAATCATATATGCAAAAAGCTGAAGAAAAGAGCGAAAAATGGTATCTTGTTGATGCAACAAACATGCCTTTAGGCCGTTTGGCTAGCCAAGTTGCAAGTATTCTCCGTGGAAAAAACAAACCAGAGTTTACACCAAATGTTAACTGCGGCGACCACGTTATTGTTATCAACTGCGATAAAGTTGCTCTTACAGGAAGAAAAAGAGAACAAAAATTTTACAGACACTACACCGGTTATTCTGGTGGACTTAAAGAAGTTCAATATGACACACTTCTTGAAACAAAAGCAGACCTTGCTGTTTACACAGCTGTTAAAGGAATGCTTCCAAAAAACCGTCTTGGAAGAAAGATGCTCAAACATTTAAGAGTTTATGTTGGTGCTAATCACGAACACGAAGCTCAAAAACCAGAACTTGTTGAGCTTGACGGAAGAAGATAGGAGACTAGAAAATGGCAAAGAAACAAAGTAAAGTTAAATATACTTGGGCAACAGGCCGCAGAAAAAAGGCTATTGCCAGAGTTCGTCTCATTGAAGGAAAAGGAAACATCACAGTTAACGGAAAAGACCTTAAAGAATATTTCCCAGTAGATGTAATGCAAACAGTTGTTTGCCAACCACTTGTTCTTGTTGAAGCAGAGAACAAATATGACATTATAATCAATGTTATTGGTGGCGGACTTTCTGGTCAAGCTGGTGCTTGCCGTCATGGTATTGCTCGTGCGCTCGTTTTAAACAACGAAACATATAAAGCAGCAATCAAAGCAGCAGGATTCCTCACACGTGACCCAAGAATGAAAGAGCGCAAAAAGTATGGTCTCAAAAAGGCCCGCAAAGCTCCACAATTCTCAAAGAGATAATATTTATTGTTATTTCAAAATCAAACCAGTCAGTTTTGGCTGGTTTTTTTGTTGCATAATTTAAAGATTTAATTCATATATTTGTGGCAAGCAGAGAAAAATTAGGAGGTAACAAATGGATAGATTTGAAATATATCGCGATATTTCTGCTCGCACCAATGGAGATATTTATGTTGGCGTTGTTGGCCCGGTTAGAACTGGCAAATCAACCTTTATTAAACGTTTTATGGACAAAGTTGTTTTGGGTATGATTGAAGATGGCGCAGAAAAACAAAGAATGATAGACGAATTGCCACAATCTGGCAACGGAAAACAAATTATGACAACTCAGCCAAAGTTTGTTCCCAGCAAGGCTGTTAAGGTAAATTTTAACGACGAACTGTCTGCAAAAGTCAGACTTGTTGATTGCGTTGGCTATTTTGTTCCTGGTGCCGAAGGCGCCCAAAACGCAGACGGAACTGAGCGTCTTGTTAAGTCTCCGTGGAAAGATGAAGAAATAACTTTGCGAGAAGCCGCAGAAATTGGCACTCACAAGGTTATTGCCGACCACAGCACAATTGCCGTTCTTCTTACAACCGATGGCACAATCGGCGACATTAACAGACTTAATTATATTGCTGCCGAAGAGCGTGCCGTTGCCGAGCTCAAGGAGTTTAACAAACCTTTTGTTGTTGTTTTAAACTCAACAAAACCAGAAGCGGACGCACCAAAAAAACTTGCTGCAAGCCTTAAAGACAAATATGCCGCACCAGTTGTTTGCGCAAACGTTGAAAAAATGGAAGAATCAGACTTTTTAAGTCTTTTAGAGACTGTTCTTTACGAGTTTCCAGTTAGCACAATCAAAGTGGATTTGCCTAAGTGGGCAAGAGCGTTGCCACAAGATAACGAACTTATTGCAGAAATTATCGAAAACCTAAAAAGTAGCACTCAAAAAGTGGAAAAAATGCGAGATGCAAAGACAATTGAAAATGTTTTTGACCAGCCAAAATATGAGGAATTTTCGGCCAAAAACATTGATCTGTCAACCGGCACAGTAACTTATGCAATAAAAATTGCACAAGAAGAGTTCTATAACCTGCTTTCTAAGGAATGTGGCGCAAACATTGCCGACGATTTCTATTTGATGAGCTACATGAAACAACTTGTTCACGCAAAGAGAGAATACGACAAAATTAAGACAGCGCTCGACCAAGTTAAAGAAACGGGCTATGGAATTGTCAACCCAACCATGGACGAAATGAAGTTAGAAGAGCCAAAAATCATTTCAAAGGGCGGAACTTCGGGTGTTCAACTAAAAGCAAGTGCACCGTCACTTCATATTATGCGCGTTGATGTAGAAACAGAGGTAACTCCAGCACTTGGAAATCTTGAGCAGAGCCAAGCATTCGCTTCTTACATGCTTGGTGAGTTCGAAAACAATCCACAGGGAATTTGGAACACTAACATGTTTGGCAAACCACTTGCAAATCTCGTTAAAGAGGGCATAGACGCAAAGGTTCAAAATGTTCCAGAAGAAGCTCAAATCAAAATGAGAAAAACACTCACCAAAATTGTCAACGAAAGAAAGGGCGGAATTATTTGCATTTTGCTTTAAACCCCAAAAATATGACAAAAAACAAACAAAAACAGCACCTGAATTTATGGTGCTGTTTTTTTGTTAAAAAAGTGGGTTTTGCTCAGATTTTATGGGGTGTTATGTCTGACAAAACACCTAAGATTCTTGCAAATATTCTTTGGCAATTGCGGTGTAAGCATATTTGTTTGAAATTCCAGAGTTGCTTTCAATTTTGCTGTCTCTGCCCATGCTCCAAAACGAGAGCATTGCATAGTTTTTTTGTTTGGCGTGTGCCGAAACTTTTTGCATCATCGACGTGGTAAAAGTTGGATAGAGCGAACTTTCATAGCCAATCGAAACTGTGCAACCAGTTTTTAAATATGCCTGTGTTTCAGAAAGGTCAATTCCATAGCCAGAATAAATGTTTTGAAGCTGTGCAACCGAGTTTTCTATCGCGCGAACGCTTGCATCGCCATAGTCCTCGCCAGAGTTTACACCAGTTCCGTAGCACATGCACATGCTGTTAAACAGGCAAATGTCAACGCCGTTTTCGGCATAAGCCTTAATCAAATTCAGCTGTTTTTGTTGCCAACCGCTTGGCATAATTGGAATTGTGAGCACAATTTCAACGCCTGTTTTGTCTTGAACTTTTTTAATAGCCTTTGCGTTGATGACATTTTGGTCGTAGTCTTGGTTGTCTTCTTCAATGTCAAGGTCGAGGCGAGTTAGAGAATAGGTTTCGATGATGTCTTCATACATCTCTGCGAGCCTGTCTTCGCTCTGGCTGATTTTCCATGGTGCATTGCCGGCCTGTCCACCAACCGAAACAACAACTTTTCCGCCAGAATTTTTCAGGTTTTCAATTGATTGAACAATGCCCAAATATTGACTATTTGTGCTGCCTTTTTCAAGCCCAGAATATCCGCCCCAAGCCCAGTTAATTTTGCCATTAGAGGCGGTTGGGTTAGACTGCACTGGGTTAATAAAGCCCAAGCAATATGTGTTAATGCTTGTGTCTTCGGCAAACTTAACTAAGTTTGGCGCACCATTAATTGAATAGGCACTAGCCGGGTCAATCCAACTGGTCATGTCGACAAATGGGGCAACCATGCGCCTCGGAAAGCCACTTTTGCTGGTTTTGTCTGTTCCTCCAATAAGCGAATATTCAATAACTGGCGTAATGACAATAATAATCACCGAAAGAACAAATAATGTTGCAACCGATATAACCGGAACCCAGGTTTTCAGCCAGTTTTTGCTAAAAACAAATCTTCGACTTTTGTTTGAGTGTGTATTTTTTAATTTTTCCATTGTTTTTAGGTTGCGTAAAGTTGAAAGTTTTATACAACTAACTCGAGACTAAATATTGACGAAAAAAAGACTAACATATATAATATTATTGTTATGGCAAACGCAAAAGAAAGAAAAGCGAAAAAGAAAAAATCTTATAACAATTTATTCAAAATTTTAGGATATGGCTTTAAAAAAGAGAAGACAAAACTCATAATTTTTACTTTGCTTAATGTTGTGGGTGTTGTTCTTGCTCTTATTGAACCAAAAGTTCAGCAACAGGTTTACAACAGTCTTTATGCTAGTGCATTTGACAGATTTTTTAGGTATTTTCTTTATTTTGCCGTTGTTTGCGCGTTTGGTGACATTTTGTTTCGAACACAGACAATTGTTGTTAATTATGCATCTAACAGCATTCAAGTTGCCATTGTTGAAAGAGCAATTCATGCATTGTTTCCCATTGCAAGTTCAACCTTAGATTCGCTCAACACCGGCAAACTACATAACAGGGTGGTTAGAGACCCAGTTAGCTTAGATAGTCTATATCCAGAATTAGTTGACAGATTGTCTTCTGTTCTTCGGTCAGTAGGATATGTTGTAATAATCTATACTTTTAGTTGGCAATTGGCGATTCTTACAACAGTTGGCTCAATAATATCTTATTTAATTCAGCGTTGGAGACTTAAAACATACCAAAAATTCAGAAAACAACTCAATGACATTTACGATAAAAACGCAGGCTTTGTTCGTGAAGGAATTAGTGGCATTAGAGATGTCAAAGTCTTAGATATGCAACAAACAATTGAAGAGCGCGTAAAAAACTATTATATTGACGAAAAGAAAATAAAAAATTTAAGGGCAAAAAAGGTTGCAATTATTGATTATATTTCTATTGCATTTTATTTAATCAGGTCAACGGCCTTTGCGTTGCTTGCATGGCAACTGCTCAAGCATGAACTAATAGATGTTCCAACGCTTATCATATTCTGGAACTATCAATATTCTGTTACAGCATTTGTCAGGGGAATTGTTTCGCTTCAAGACTATATGAACGAAAAAGAACTTGTTGCAGAAAGGGTTCTTGAGCTTTATAACGAAGACATTTATCCACATGAAAAATATGGCACAACTCATTTAGATAATGTTGTCGGAAGGTTTGAAATTAAAGATTTAGATTTTGAATATAAACCTGACGAACCACTTTTTGAAAAATTAAACATTACATTTGAAGAAAACAAACTCACTGCAATTGTCGGCAAGAGTGGAGAAGGAAAGAGCACAATTTCTTCAGTTTTGTTCCATCTATATGATTGGCAAAGTGGATCAGTTATGTTAGATGGAGTTGATGTTAGGCAGTTAGACAAGGACACACTAAAAAACAATGTATCAATAGTTTTGCAACAACCATATATATTTAACATGTCAATCAAAGATAATCTTTTGCTCGCAAAAAAGGATGCAACTGAGGAAGACCTTTGGCGCGTGTTAGAAAAGAGTCAACTTAAAGATTATATTGAATCGCTTCCAAACAAGTTAGATTCACTTGTCGGCGAAAACGGAATTCAAATGAGTGGCGGCCAAAAGCAGCGCCTTTCAATTGCAAGGGCACTTTTGAAAAACACAAAGGTTATCATTTTTGACGAAGCCACAAGCAGCCTCGACAACGAGTCGCAGTCTAAAATTCAAAAGGTAATGAAAGACCTAAAAGGCGAGCATACATTAATTGTTATTGCCCACAGACTTTCGACAATCAAAGATGCCGACAAAATTGTTGTTCTGTCTAACCACACCGTTTGTTCGGAGGGAACACACGACGAACTTATGAAAAAATCTGAACCATATCGTGCACTATATGTTGAAGAGAATATTGATTAAAGGCGACAAAAAAGTCGCCTTTTTTATTAAATTAATTTAATAAATTCGTTTGGACAAAAGAAAATCGTCATGCTATATTAAAAAAGAGGAATAAAAAATGGCAGAAAAAAAGAAGAAATCATTTTTATCAATATTTTTTAAAATAATCTTGTCGCTAGTTGTTTTTGTTGTGCTCGCGGTTGTTGGTCTTGGAATTTTTGTCAAAGTTAAATACGACGTAAATCCGTTGGCTTTAATTGGTCAAATAAAATCGCTTAATCAGCCAGTAAACACGTCGCAGGTTGTTGACAATGCTTATGCCGAGGCAGACTTAGAGAGTGCAAACTCAAAGTTGGATGGAATAACTTCGTCAACCGCATATGTTATTTTGTCAGACAAAGAACTTGCCGCATATGTAAACGACAAACTTCAAAACCAAGAGGGTGGCGTTAAAGTTAACTTCGGTTCGTCACAGGTCAATTTGGTTGACTATGGCTTTGCACTTTTGCAATATAAATTTTCTGATATTCCAAGTGCGCCAGAGAACCACTTTGCAGACATTAACTTTGTTGTAAAAATAAATTTGAACAAGTTTAAAGACCAAAAGATGTCTGCTTTCCCTGCGAGCATGTTTAAGGGAATTGTTCCAAATGAACTATATTTTTCAGTTTCTGCCAGCATAGACAAATCTGAGGAAGAAGGTGCAGGGGCATATGACTATCAGCTTGGAGACATTGGCTTAACGGTTAACAATTTAGACTCTGCTGAAACAGAAAATGTGTTTAAACTTTTAAATATGTTTTCAGGAATTGGCTCGGCATCAGACTTTGCAAAGACTCTTGCAGACAGCTTTGTTGGCGCGCTGTTGGGCGATAATGGTGTTTATGGTGCGCTGAAAGATAACACAGACCGCCCAGCCCAGGGTTACTCATTTGAACACACAGAGTCATCTAACAACTTTGTTGTTTATTTTGTAGACACAACCGAAACAAGAACACTTTCGTTTGTTTCTGCTCACGGAACAACGCTTCCGCTAGAATTTAACATAACCTACAACACAATAACTCTGCCAACCCCAGTTGCTGATGGCTATTCTTTTGACGGCTGGTACGCAGATGTTGATGGAACCCAAACAAAATTCACCACAATCGATGTCAGAGAGAATTTTGAAGACAAAACATTCACTGCAAGGTGGAGTTTGGTTAACTACACAATTTCTTACGACTTAAATGGTGGCGAGGTTTCTGAAACTCTTAAAACAACCTATACAATCGAAGACGCAGACTTTGTTTTGCCAACACCAACAAAACAAGTTGGAGACCAACCATTTATTTTTAAAGGCTGGGCGGGCACAACAACCGATGGAGTAGAAAACCCAGTAACAATTGAAACAGGAACTTTCGGAAACCTGACTTTCACAGCATATTATGTTGGAGAAACAAGAGCCGTTTCACTTGTGGTTGACGGAAAAACATATAACACAGAAGCACTAAGTGCAGTTGACGTTGGTTCAACACTCAGCGAAGACACCTTTTTTGATGCTTCAGAGGTGGGTCTTGGCGGATTTATGGTTGACACGTGGTATAAAGACAGCGCACTCACGCAGGAATTTGACTTTTCGACCAAAATTTTTGAGAACACAACACTTTATGGCAGCAGTTGGAAATATTTGATTAATGACATTTTGTTTGAGCCATATAAATCAACTTTTGACAATGCACGTTCAAGTGGAGAAGTGACTGTTTCAAGTCGAGAAATGCTTGTTGCGTTTATTGATTATGTTGTGTTTAACAATGTGAAAGAAGAAATTAGAATTTATTTTAACACATCATATGTTGCAAACAACCAGTCAGCGCAAGAAACAGAATTTTCTGAAGCGTTCACACAGTATTCAAATTTAAATGACAGACTCAGTGTCGGCTTTCAATATGTCAGTGGTTGTAACCGAACAATCATGGGCACATGGTATCGCTTGTTTTACATAGATGAAAGCGATATAGACGTTGCAAAGGTTGATTTTGCAACAACAAAAGAGATTACCGCAACAGTCTATGAGCAACAAGACTATGCTTACAAAGTTTCAAGCTCTGGCAGAGAAGAAGACTTTGACAACTTTAATGTTAACAACATTACAAAAACGCTTGCGGGTCTTACTTCAAGCGAACAAGTTTTCTGGGCTTTACAGAGCGGATTTAAGCCAGTTTGCAAAAGCGGTTCTGCTGCCGAAACCGTCTATAACAAGGCAAAAGAAGTTTTGCGCGAAATTTGCGATGACAGCATGGACGACGTAACCAAACTTAAAGCAATTTATGAGTGGCTCATTTTAAACGTTCAATACGACTACGACGCCGCTGCATGGCTTGAGGATACAACAATTTCAGCCGTGGAGAGAGCAGAAAGAAACTCAGAAGCCCACAAATATGCTTGTTGGTCTGCCGAAGGTGCACTCCTTAACGGAAAAGCTGTTTGTGAGGGATTTGCAAAATCACTTTTAATAATGGCGAGAATAGAGGGAATTCCTACTATTTATGTAACTGGAAATGGCCATGCATGGAACAAGGTTTATTTAAACGGAAAGTGGTTTGGAATTGACGCAACCCACGGAAATCCTGGCAACGAATCAAGAAAAATGGAAACAGTTTCTTATGCTGAATTCTTGTTCACTGACGAGCAGAAGGCCAACAAGGGCTTTACATCTGTTAACCACACAGAGTGCGAGGCAAACACAGAATATAACGAATATGAAAGAGACTATGAATATCTAGGACACTCCTTCGACCTTGTTATTGACTCTGCGCAAGAATTTGCTTATGTTTTAAGATATATTGCATCATACGAAACAGAGGTTGGAACATATTTTACAGTAAACGTTTTGATTCTTTATTCACATCGTGCAAGCTTTGACTCATGGCTAAATTATGCTTTGGCTCAAAGTGGACTTTCTAGACATGGAGAATTTTATATTCAAGATGGCAGAAATGGAGTGGTTAACAATTCAAACACAAACCACAACAACTTAACTTATTCAATTCTGCTTCAAGCGGCATAATAAAACAAACAAAAAAACTCCACATGGTTGTGGAGTTTTTTGTTGTCGTCAAACAACATTTTGAATCAATAAATTTAATTTCAAGATAATAAGATGGAACAAAAGTGTGTGAGCAATTTTGCGATTGGTGCGAAAAACTATAGAACTTGGCAAAAGAAAAGCAACTGTCGAAAACAGTTGCTTAACCGAGCCAATATTTTGGCGATATGGCTGGGGTAGAAGGATTTGAACCCTCGAATGTCAGAGTCAGAATCTGATGCCTTACCACTTGGCGATACCCCAAAAATAGAGCAGTGTGATAATAAAAAACCGATTTCTCGGTTGTCGTTTTGTTTGGTGCGGATGAAGGGACTTGAACCCCCAAGCCTCTCGGCACTAGATCCTAAGTCTAGCGTGTTTGCCATTTCACCACATCCGCATGTGTTGTTAATATTCAGTTGTCATCATTTTAATATAAAAATGGTGGCTCACCCGGGATTCGAACCCGGGACCCCTTGATTAAAAGTCAAGTGCTCTACCGACTGAGCTAGTGAACCACAAATATAGTATTGTTTGCTTTTGAAATTGCTTAAATATTTCAAAAACCAGTTGTTTGGAAGATTTTTTGTTTCGGCAGCCCCAGGTCTTCCACTCGCAAAACATAGTTTTGCTCCCGCTTGGGCTGCTCACTTGCCGCTGGCAACTTCGCTTAACGCGTCGCGCCGACTGAGCTAGTGAACCACAAATATAGTATTGTTTGTTTTTGAAATTGCTTAAATATTTCAAAAACCAGTTGTTTGGAAGATTTTTTGTTTCGGCAGCCCCAGGTCTTCCACTCGCAAAACATAGTTTTGCTCCCGCTTGGGCTGCTCACTTGCGCACAGGCAACTTCGCTTAACGCGTCGCGCCGACTGAGCTAGTGAACCACAAAAAGCATATTTAGTTGTGCAACATGACATAATTTATCATAAATAAGTGAATAAATCAAGTATTTGTCAAAATTATGTAACAAAATTTTGGCTGGGGTGGCAGGATTTGAACCTACGAGTGCAAGAGTCAAAGTCTTGTGCCTTACCACTTGGCGACACCCCAATAGTGAAATTTTGAAAAGTTGTGGGGTGGAATGTGGGTCTCGAACCCACGACCTCTGGTGCCACAAACCAGCGCTCTAGCCAACTTAGCTAAATCCACCATAAAGTGTTTGGTGTGCTTGAAGAGATTCGAACTCCCGACCCTCGCCTTAGAAGGGCGATGCTCTATCCAGCTGAGCTACAAGCACATAGCGCTTTAGCTTGAAGTCGAATATGGAGCGGGTGATGGGAATCGGACCCACGCGACCAGCTTGGAAGGCTGGGGCTCTACCATTGAGCTACACCCGCACGTCAACTTCTAGCATTTCAAAACGCTCTAAAATAATATCACACACAAAAAAATATGTCAATAAAATATTTGCATTTCTATAAATAAAAAATTAAATTGCAGTTGCGTTCTTTTGTTTGCTGTGATAAAATGTTTTTGTTATCCGTGCAGATGTGGCGGAATTGGCAGACGCGCACGGTTCAGGTCCGTGTGGGGTAACATCCATGCAGGTTCAACTCCTGTCATCTGCACCAAACAAAAATGATAATGCCTATTACCATTTTTGCTTGTAAAAAGATGTAAGTGCTGAAACGGTGACTGAATTCTTTATAACAGTTTTATTCAGCAACTGTCCTCAGCCGAGCGAATGCGAGCGCCAGGAGCGGTGGCGACTATCCGCACCAAAAACTGAAATTCTTAATAACTTAATATTTTGATTATATTTTTCAACTTGTGCTAAATGCATAATTACAAAGGGAAAACATGTCCGCAAAACAATTTCAATTTGGTTTCTTTATGATTTGGGGAGCGCTATTTGGCGGAATTCCTCTTTTTATTTTGATTTTTGTTGATTATCAACCACTGTTATTTATTTTTGTTGCAATTGGTCTTGCGGTGTTTATTGCTGGAGTCATAAACTTTGTTAAAATGTTGAAAGATAGAAAAATTGAAAAGATTGGAAGAGTTGCCGAGGGAACATATATTTCTCATCGTTCAATTGGCACATATAACGGAACTCCTATCTATCGCGTTAAATTTGAGTTTACAAACGAACAGGGTGAAACAATTGAAACCGAGTCGCTTGACACATTTACAATAGAAGAAGTTGAAAATTTGAAGGCGTGCGAAACATTTAAAATCAAATACCTTGGCAGTCATGCAACTATTGTTGATGTTGGCACAGCAAAAAAAGCAAAGAAACTTAAAAGATGTCAATATTGTGGAAATGTGATTGAAGGAAACAAGTGTGACAGTTGTGGTGCTAAAAACTAGTTTATTTATAACTATCAATCAAAATATAATCATGAAATCAATGTTTACACAAAAACAAAGCAGGCAACACCTGCTTTTTTCTGTGGAAAAAAATTATTAAAAATATGTAAATAAAACTTGACAACTATCCTTGGTGATGATATATTGAATATGTAAACAAAACTTTACATGTAAATTTGTTTAATAACATAAGGGAGGAAAATAAGTTATGGAAAAACAAGAAATTTTAGAAAAAGCAGGCAAGAAGAAGGCTGTTGTTGGAGAAATGGAAAAAGCAAAGATTAACAAAAGCATGTGGATTGCTCTTATATCTGTGGCAGTGGTTGCTGTTGCGCTCATTATCACTTGTGGTGCAACTGGACATTTTGCGGCGGTTTATGCAATAGCATCACTATGTTTTTTGTGGCCATCAATTTTTTACACATTGCAATATTTTTTGGCAAAACGCCCATGGCAAGTTTTGATTGGCAGTGTTCTTGAAGGTTTGGCATTTATTTATTTCTTTGTTAGATTTATTCTGTTTTTAACAGGGGTCTGGGTTTAATTATGGAATTGGTTTTTAAAAATAGAATTAAAGAAACTCGCGAGAAGAAAGGCTTTTCACAGGCAAAGCTGGCTGAGATTGTCGGAACAACTCGTCAAACAATAATAGCCATTGAGAAGGGAACATTTAGTCCAACAGCACGTCTTGCATGCTTGATATGTTTAGCTCTCGACACGAAGTTTGAAGACTTGTTTTATTTTGAATAAAAAAGTCCACCAAAAATTGGTGGACTTTTTGTTTGTATGTTGCTAAAATACCAAGAAGAGGATACGAGGATATGAAAACAATAGTTTTAGCATCAAACAACAAACACAAAATATCTGAATTCAAAGAGATGCTGCCAGACTTTAAGGTTTTGGCTCTTAAAGATGTTGGCTTTTTTGAAGATATAGTTGAAGATGGCACAACTTTTCTAGAAAATTCACTTATCAAAGCACGTGCTATCACAAAATTTTTAAATGAGAAGGGCAAAAAAGCCCTTGTAATTGCCGATGACAGCGGCTTGTGTGTAAATTCACTTAACGGTGAGCCGGGCGTTTATAGCGCGCGCTATGCGGGCGAACATGGCAATAATGTAGAGAATCGTGCAAAACTCTTAAAAAAGTTAAAGAACAAGGCTGATAGAAGTGCTTATTTTGTCTGTTTGCTCACGGTTATGAATCCAGACGGAACATATAGTTATGTTGAAGGCAAAACTTTTGGACACATAACTCCAGAAGAGCGTGGAAACACAAGTTTTTGTTATGATTGCCTGTTCTATTCAGACGAGCTTAAAAAGACATTTGGAGAGGCAACTGATGACGAAAAAAATTCAGTTTCTCACCGTGGCAGGGCAATAAAAATGCTTATAGAAAAAGGACTGCTAAACTAGCAGTCCCTTTTTTATTCATCACTTTTTCGTTCTTTTGAAATAAACAATTTTTTTATTTTTTTAAGAGGTCCAAACACAATAATTATATCTCCTTTTTGAATAATTGTTTCTTTTGTTGCTGTTTGTGTTTGACCATCTCTTTTTAAAAGCAGCAGGTTTATCGAAAAATCTCGCATGTTAATTTCACTAAGCTTTTTATCTATCATCATTGGAGGAACATTGTTGATTGTTATTTCGGCAATCGTGTCGTTTTCGTAGATGTCTAAAAGTGTTATAATGTTTTCAGCAATATCTTTTTTCATGATTTTTCTTGCTAAAAACTCGATTAATTTTTCAAAAGGTTTTTTAACAAATGGCAACTTAAAAAGTATTAATAGCAGAGCAAAAATAGAGAATATTATAATGATTGTCAAATAATTTTCTTGCAAGTCTTTAATGTTAATGGTGGCAATAAGATTAAATGTCAAAGAAACAATGATAACAGAAAAAACATATCCTGTTAACATCGAAGCAATTGCAATGTTTCTTCTAAGTTTGTTGGTAGTAACCACTTCAGATTCGCTGGTAGTATAGCCGCTGTTGGTAAGAAGAGATATTGCCTGAAAGCGAGACTTAATTTTGGTGAGACCAGTAATTCTAAACAAAATAGAATAAATCTCAATAAAGGAAACATAAATCAAAATAAAACCTAAGATAAGTGAAAATGCAATTCCGATACTCATAATCTGCTCCATAAAAACAATTTGCTTATAAATTATAACAAAATTTGATACAAAAGTAAAAGCAATTATCAAATTAAAATAATAACTTATAAACAGATTGTTTTTGCTTGCAAATTATGAGCGAAATTAGCTATAATCAAAGAGATAAAGAGGAAAGAGCAATGATAATGACAATGAAACTGGCTGAAAAACCATTTAGAGCAATAAAAGAGGGCAGAAAAACCATAGAGATGCGTCTTTATGACGAAAAGAGAAAGCATCTTTCTGCCGGCGACATAATTGAGTTTATAAATTTGGATAACAAAGAAGAGGTTGTTCAAACAAAAGTTTTGGCAATTCACATTTATTCAAGTTTCGCAGAGCTTTACACAAATTTTTCTAAAAAGGAAATGGGCTATGGCGACGATGAAGTGGCCGACCCAAAAGACATGGAAAAATATTTCCCTTTAGAAAAACAACAAAAATATGGCGCTGTTGTTGGAATTGAAATAGAGCTCTTAAAATAATAAAGCAAATGGGGGTATATTGTCAGACATAACACCCCATATTATCTGACGAAAACACACTTTTTAAACAAGGAGGGCAACTTTTATGAAATTGACAAATTTAATCAAAAAAGTTGGCATAAAAAACTACACAACCTATGGTAGCGACATGGCCAAGGTCGACGAGAACGAGGTTAAAAAGCCAACAGGAAAACTTGTTTTGGTAACGGCTATCAGTCCAACAAAATCTGGCAACGGAAAAACCACAGTTAGCATTGGTCTTGCTGAGGCTATAAACAAATACACAGGCAAGACGTGTGCGCTCAGTTTGCGTGAGCCTAGCATGGGCCCAGTGTTTGGTCTTAAAGGTGGAGCAACTGGTGGTGGAAAATCGGTGGTAACTCCGTCAGACAAAATCAACTTGCATTTCACCGGCGACATGCACGCCATAACAGCTGCAAACAACCTAATTTGTGCGTGCGTTGACAACGCAATTTTTCAAAATGACCCACTAGATATCGACCCAGAGAACATATTCATCAATCGTTGCCTAGACTGCAACGACAGGGCTCTTCGCAACATTATAATTGGCGATAAAGACCATCGCAGAGAAGAACACTTCGTGATAACTCCGGCAAGCGAAATTATGGCCATTTTGTGTTTGAGCAAAAACTTTGAAGATCTTCACAAAAACATTGGAAATTTGGTTGTTGCGCTCTCTAAAAAGGGCAAGCCAATCACTGTTCGCGACATGGGAATAGCCGACGCCGTAACAGGGCTGATGTCAAACGCAATAAACCCTAACTTTGTTCAGACAATGTATGGCACTCCTGCGTTTGTTCATGGCGGGCCATTTGCAAACATCGCTCACGGGGCGAGCACAATAATCGCCACAAAAATGGCGCTTTCACATAGTGAGTTTGCGGTAACTGAAGCGGGATTCGGCGCCGACCTTGGTGCAGAAAAGTTCTTCGACGTTGTTTGCAAACGGCTCGAGAAATACCCAGACGTTGTTGTTTTGATTGCCACAATGCCAGCGCTTAAAACTCACGGCGATGGCGACTACAAAAAGGGTCTTGCAAACCTCCAAAAACACATGGACAATCTTCACAAGACATTTGGTGCAAACTTGGTTGTAACCGTCAACAAGTTTGCTGGCGACAGCGAAAAAGAAATTGCCGACGTAATCAAATATTGCGAGTCTCAGGGTGTTCCGGCCTGCAAGTGCAACGCATATAACGAGGGGCCAAGGGGCGCAAAAGCTCTTGCTGAACTAGTTGTTGCAGAAAGTGCAAAAAAGAGCAAGCCTCACAGCTTATATAACGAAAAAGAGGTCGAGGTTAAAGAGCAAATTGAGTTGGTTGCCAAAGAAATTTATGGTGCCGGAAAGGTTATTTTCAGCGAAAAAGCTCAAGAAAAGCTCAAATTTTTGAAAAAATATGGCTACGACCATCTTCCAACAGTTATTGCCAAAACTCAATATAGTTTAACTGCCGACCAAAACGTTTTGGGCGCGCCAAAGGGCTTTGATTTTCCAATAACCGACATAGAAATTCGAACTGGCGCAGGCTTTGTTGTTGCCGTTTGTGGAAAACAACTTTTAATGCCGGCTCTTCCAAAGGTTCCAAACGCCAACAAAATGACCCTCAAGGGCAAAGATTTAACGGGGGTTTAACCGCATGAATTGGCTAAAAGAACAAACCGTTGTTGTCAGCGGTGCTTCAAGCGGAATTGGAAAAGAACTGACAAAACTCTTCATTCAAAAGGCAAACGCACACGTCATTGGAATTGCCAGAAACGAGCAAAAAATGAAAGATTTTGTGGCAGAGCTTGGCGAAAGCGCAAGTCACTTCAGTTACGAGCTTTTTGACGTTTCAAAAGAGGAAAACTGGAAGAATTTTGCAGAAAAATTAACGGTTCAAAACATCACTCCAGCGCTTGTTGTTAACAATGCAGGAATAATGCCGCCGTTTAACAACTTTTTAAACATTTCGCTCGAAGAGGGCAAAAAGGTGATGGACACCAACTTTTATAGCGTGGTTTATGCAACGCATTATCTGTTGCCGCTTTTGTCTCAAAATGGTGGTGTGGCCAACATAGCCAGCAGCGACGCGCTTCTCTCGGTTGGCGGAACTAATTATTACGCCGCCAGCAAGGGCGCGGTTCGGGCGTTTTCGCAGGCTCTGCGCTACGAATTTCCAACAAAATATATCGCTTGCGTTTTTCCGGGTTTCACCGACACAAACATTTTTCGCGACATAAAAATGAGCGATAAAGACAAAAGGCGCATAAATAGAATAATCAGTCCAACCAACAAAATCGCCAAAAAGATTTATCGCGCGCTTGTTCGCCGCAAAAAATATAAGGTTGTTGGGTGGGATGCCCACGCCTTCAGCATGCTCTCAAGACTGATGCCGAGTGGTGGAGCAAGACTGGTTAATGGCGTTCTTAAAAAGGCCAAGGTAGACATGTTTTCAAGTGTTGAAAAACAGGGTTAAAAGCCAAATAAAAGTTAAGCAAAACGGGGTGTTATGACACGCATAACACCCCGTTTTTTCTGGCGAAAACAGCTTTTTGATTAGTTTTTACATAAAAGCCCAAAACTTGCAAAAACTAAGAACAAATGAAAGAATATCAGCCGCCAAAAAAGGGCATAACCATTTTTTTGATTGTGTCGACCATGCTCTTGAGCTTGGCTCTTTTTGGCTGCGGGGTTTATTCGCTTTACATTTCAATTGGATTCAAGTTTTTAAACAGTTCAGCCACCATAAACACAAACCCGCTGTTCACCTATGCAAACTCGGTTTATGGCACAGGAGCGGGCACAATGGTTGGCCTGATTTTGATATCAATTTTAATGCTGGGTCTAGGGGTGGGCATGGCGGTGATTTTCTTCAAGCAATTGCCGCTTTACAAGCAGATTAAACTTATCGCCAAAATGCCCAGCATCAAATATAAAGATTATTCCCGCCAGGCGCGCAAAAGCGTTGTGACCTATAGCATAATCGCCTATGTGGTCTGCATTGCGTTTGCGGTGTTTGCAATTGTGGTGGCTCTGCGCAGCGGAATCGCCAGCAATTATCTGTGGATTATTGTGGTTTCATATGGCGTTGTATTGGCGCTTTCGGTGGCCAGCATGGTGCTAATGATAGTCAAGGTTGTTCAGCTTTCAAAAATAAAGCGCACACTAATTGAGCGCGAGGTGTTTTCTGAAGAAGAACACACCCCTGAGGCAGAAGAGGTCGAGCCAAGCAAAGAACAACAACCTCCGCAAGACTCCGAGGCAAAAAAACAACAACAAACTCAACAAGAAAGCAAGGAATATCAGCCCGAAAAATCAAATGTTATGTCAGACATAACTCTGTCGCAAGTGGAAGACTCAAGCGCCACCAAGAGCGAAGAGCAAACGCAACCTGCGGATGCCGAAAAAACGGTAATTATAAACAATGTTCAACCAAAGGTTGAAACAAAACAAGACAAGCTGTTTTCCGACGGAATTTTTGAACTCGCCGACCAGCTTCAAAAGCTGCGCGAAATGCACATCAGCGGCCTGATTTCAGAGGGTGAATACACACTTTTGCGCGAGAAGTGGCTAAACGCCGTGCTTTCGGCGCCCTTGTTTGGCAAAAAACCACACCGCACAAAAAAGCCAATGAGTGGCAAAACCGCCCCGTCTTCAGCCGAGGTGCAGAGCACCGAACGCCACGAACAGGGCGGGTATCCTGAACGTATCCCTGTTCGAGATTCTCACGACTACGGCAAAGCCGCCCCGTCATCCTAAGCGAAGCGACCACACGGGAGCGCAGTCGAGAGGATCTAGCGGTTTTGCCTCCGCTCAGAATGACAACGAACAGGGCCCACGCATCTGAGCAAAAAAGGGCTGGAAACAAAGCGACCAACCCCACAAGTCTAAAAAAAAAATATTTAATTAAATTAAATAACCACTCAAAATTATTTGCGTTGGTTTGTATTATTGTGCTAAAATAAATTCAGAAAAATACAAAATAACCAAAAAAAACAGGAGGGCGAGAGCAAATAATGAAGACTTTCAAAAAAATACTCTTATTTGCTGTTGCTCCTTTTTTGGTTGCGGCAAGTGCTCTCGGCGTTTTAATCTCTTCGCTGGTTAGCAGCAAAACCCAAACCGAGCAAGCCCCTGTGGGTGAGCACTATTTCAATTGGGCAGAAGCGGTTGCTTCTGGCTTTTCTAGTGTTGACGAAAATGGCGAATATGTTCTTGCCAATGGCGAAAAGGTTCTCATTGATTTGGGCGCAGGCGACAGTGCGTCATCTGATTTTGTCACCCTAAGCGGAGCGACCGCAGGGGAGCAAAGTCGAGAGGGTCTCAGCCGTTCACGCCTGTCATCAACCTCAATCGGCGAGGGCGAACAAGCCGAAAAGGTTTTCTCTCAGCTTCTTTCTGCCGAACTCAAAAATGGCGAGCTAAACATCAACGTAATTTCAGCCAGCAATGTTGAGAGCCATATAACTGCCACAGCCGACGCCAAATTCACTTTGGGCGACATGGTTACTGGTGGAAAGATTGTCGAAATCGACGGCGCCAAAATCAAAACAAGCAAGGGCGTCAACTCGCTTTCGGCACTTTCTTCAACCGACGCAAAAGTTGCCGTTATCAACAAAGGCACGGTTACTTTCAAAAATGCAACCTATGGCAGTTCAAGTGCCGACACCGCGGCAAGGGCATTTTATATCGATTCACTTTCTGGAATTCCTGAACTTAAACTCGAAAATGTTAACATTTATCGTTTTTCGCTCAATGGTAGTGGTGGTGCAATTTGTGCCAATGGCGGAAACATTTATCTTTATGGAACCACTCTTATTTCTGGTTGCAAGTCAACAGGGAATCAAGGCGGCGCGATTTTCATGAGCACAAACCAAGCTGCTTACAACGCTGGAGCGACTCAACAACAAGTCTTCATGTATGGTGCAGCAAAAATTGAAAGTTGCTCAGCAGCTGCCAATGGCGGAGCTATTTATGGAACATGGAACTATGTTCAGCATGGAGTATATTTAGGTTATTCAAACAATTCAACACAAGCAAACTGGACAGGCAGAATTTATGGCTGCACCTCTAACGGTGGTAAAGGTGGTGGCGTTTATGTTTCTGGAAGGTTTTACATGTCTTCAGGAGCAGTTATTAACAACGTTGCTAAGGGTTCTTCTGCGCAGGGCGGCGGAATATGGAGTGAACATGGTGTTATGGGCATTTCAGGTGGAACAATTTCTCGCAACAGCACTCAAGATAGCAATGGCAACATTGCGGGCAATGGTGGCGGAATTTATATTTACAACGCCGGAAACTACGCAAAAACACTTTCTGGCGGAACAATTTCTGAAAACGAGGCTGGCTACGGCGCGGGCCTTTTCAACGCCAACACTTCAAACACCGTCACACTTTCTGGCACAACAATTTCCGAAAACACCGCAACAACCTATGGCGGCGGCGTTTACAACGCCGGAAACTTTACCATGTCCGGCGGCACAATTGGTGGCTCAGAAACTGCCAACTCAGCAGTTAGTGGCGGCGGAATTTATAACACTGGAACTCTCACAATCAACAACGCCAACGCTAACATAACCTACAACACTGCAACATCAAGTGTAAGTGGAACTAACACATACGGTGGTGGAATTTTCTCTTCAGGCACACTCAACATGTCTGCCGGCACGGTGGCTTATAACACTGCAGGCTCTTATGGCGGTGGAGTTCGCTCTGCGGGAACAACCAACATCTCTGGCGGAAACATAAATAATAACTCAGCATCTTATGGCGGTGGAGTTCACCACGCAACTGGTGTTTTAACCATTTCTGGTGGCAACATCTTTAAAAACTCAGCTACGTTTGGTGGCGGCGTTGGTTGCCACTCAGGCTCAATTTCGGTGACCGGCGGAACAATTGGCGACTCTAGCAAAACTACGGCAGCAGCAAGCACATCGGCGGATACACGCAGCAACTATGCTTCAAGTTACGGCGGCGGAATTATGATAGAAGGTTCGGTGACCTTGTCAGTTTCTGGCGGAACAGTGGCATATAACTATGCCGGAGTTAATGGTGGTGGAATTTATAACCACACAAGCGGCACAGTTAACGTCAGCGGCAGCGCCGTTATCAAATATAATGGCGCAAGCACAAGTGGCGGCGGAATTTTTAGCGGCTATAATTCTTCTTCATACACTGCCCACAAAGTGAATATCAGTGGTGGCTCAATTTTAGGCAACGTTGCAGTCAGTGGTAACGGCGGTGGAGTGCTTAACAACTATGGAACTATTACCATGTCCGGCGGAACAATTTCTCAAAACACAGCCACTGGCAACGGCGGCGGCGTTCATAATAACACCGGAACATTTAACATGACCGGCGGAACAATTGGCGGAACAACGGCGGCTGCTGCCAATGTTGCAGCCAACGGCGGCGGCGTTTACAACACCGGAACATTCTCTTTCACCGGCGGTGTTATTGGCAGAGACGGCGTACAATATGCGTCATCAGCATCAAACTATGGCAACAAGGCAACCAATCTTGGTGGTGGAATTTATAACTCAGGAACTCTCACAATTGGCTCAGAGAGTTCAACCAATTATGCAAAAGTTTATTATAACTATGGTCACACCAATAACAACACAGGCACAGCCGGTGGTGGCGGACTTTACACCACAACAGGTTTCACTTTCTCAGGCTATGGTTCAATTGGATATAACTATTCAATTGGTTGGGGCGGTGGCTTTGTTCAGATGGGTGGAAGCAGCACATTTGAAAGCGCCAACACGTCGGTCACAACCAACATTGCATATTGGGGTGGTGGAATTGCAATATCTGGTTCGGGCACAACACTAACACTTAAAAACGGAACATTTTCTGGCAACAGTGGCACTCAGCGCGGTGTGATTTTTGCATTTTCAGGAGCAACCCTCAACCTAGATGGCGCAACACTTCCAACAACTACTGTTACAAACAATGCAACATTTAACTACACCTCTGGTTCAGCAACTTACATTTATGCCAACAGCGGCGCCAACAGCGTTTGGGGCGGCAACACATATAACATCAACGGCGCAACAGGGGCAAACCTTGGCTATTTGGACATTCCTGACTTCTCTAAGTGCACTGTTAACATAAACACAAACCTCACAAGCGCACTTAAAATTGTCAACAGCGGAATTGCCACTTACACTGGCGTTGTTGCCACTTATGGCAGCAGCACAACCCCAAACAGCAGTCAGTCGAGCAACATAAAACTTTGCTCGTCGTCTTCTCAAACAGATAATCTTGCGGGAACATATGCCGGAATTTCAAGCAAAAGTGTTTATTCTTACCACAAGGTAACCATAAACGCAAATGGCGGAACTAACAGCGGAAACTCTTATTATGAGGGAGTTTATCAGGCTTCAATAACTCTGCCAACAGTCACCAGACCTGGCTACACATTTACTGGCTGGACAATCTCTGGCGGAACCGGCCAAGGCACAGTCAGTGGATCAACATTCACAAATGGCTCGATTGCATCAACAGCCACAGCCGGTTGGTCAGTTAACCATCATGACATTGAGCTTCAAGCCCCTAATGGTGAAATTAACTTGTTTGATGGCGCGGCTTCATATTCAGCTGGCACGTGGGTGACAACAAAACAATTAGCTTATGACACTGCCTATCAAATTAGCAATTTAGAAATGACAAATGGTGACCAATATTATTCTGCAACACGACTTGGATACACTCTTACAGGTTGGAAGATTTCTGGACAAGACTTTGTGTCAACCTATGCAAAATATGGCTCATCAGAGAGCAATTGCACAAACGCTCTCACAACGAACACGGTTATTCCTTCTAGTTATTACATAAAGAATTTCTTCACAGACGACCAAGGCGGGCAGGGAGGATTGGAGCTCACAGCCCAGTGGACTGGCAACACCTATAACATTACTTACACACTCAACAGCGGAACCCATGTTTCTGGCTTTGCCACAACTTACACTGTTGGCGGCAGCCAGCAAACCAAAAACGTAACTTATTGCACGCGCGTGGGATATCACTATACTTCAGCAACCATCACAACTAACACCAGCGGCAGCACTAGTTCGCTCTCTGGCGGAACAACCAGCAACGGAACACTCACCATTCCTGCAAACGCTTATGGCAACATAACAATAAAATTCACCCCAACGGCAAACACTCACGACATTGAGCTTCTAACCCCTAATGGTGAAATTAGTTTGATAGATCGAAGTGGTTATTCATATTCCTACGGTACAAGTGCAACAACAAAACCCTTATCTTATGACACTGCCTATCGAATTGACTATTTAACCATGACAAATGGCGATATGTTTAATAATGCGACACGCACTGGCTACACATGTTCTGGTTGGAAAATTTCTGGTCAAGACTTTGTGTCAACCTATGCAAAATATGGCTCATCTTCAAGTTCATGCACATCGTCTCTCACAACGAGCACGGTTATTCCTACAACATATTACATAAAGAATTTCTTCACAGACGACCAAGGTGGTCAGGGAGGAATTGAACTCACAGCGCAGTGGACAGCTAATAAATATTCGATTACCTTAAACGTAAACGGCGGCTCTGGCACAACCCAAACCAACTATGGTGGGGCAAACGCTTATTCTTATGGAACAACCTATACCTTGCCAACAGCAAGTACACTAGGCTTCTCATATTCTGACGCAACTTTTGCTGGTTGGGCAACATCTAGCACCTCAACATCAATTTATAAAACAGATGGTGCTTCGTTTAGCAACTTGACCTCAACAAATGGCGGCACGGTGACACTTTATGCAGTCTATAAAAAGACAATTCACTTCTATTATGCGCAGAGTGCTAGCTCAAGTGCAACGGTTACAATAAATGGTTCCACTGTTAGCAAAACCTCAGGCTCATATACCACGTTGACAGCATATCATAAGAAAGCAGGACTGGCTGTTACTACCTCTTATGCTGGTGGTTACTATTTTTATTATAAAATGAATGCTGCTGGAACAACACTCACTGGCATTGTAACAAGCACTACTTACACAATTAACAACACAACTTCGTTTGATGATCTAGAAAATGGTCAATACTTTAGCCTTACTGGCAATGGCTCAGGAACACCAATCATCGTAACAGTTAAATCTAACAACAGCTCTTACGGAAAGGTTAGACAGGGTGGTGGAACAGCTGCTGCATCATTTACGAGAAGTGTTCCTTTTGGATTGAAAGTTTCTTCCGTTTTAAACACCCAAAATACAAACTGGTATACCCAAAGTTGGAGTACCTATATTGATGCTTATGCTGTTGCCACAACAAGCACCTCAACTTATAATTATTCGTTTAACGGTTGGACTGAGGGCTCTGGTGGTGTTGTTGACAGACACATTATGAAATCTTTCATCTTAACCGCAAACTTCACTAGATCAACTGTTTCTTGCGTCACACCGGACACAGATGTTTTGGTTGACTTTAACGGAACAACCAAAAAGGCACGTGAACTCACATTTAACGACAAAATTGTGGCATATAATTCTAACACTGGAAAATATGTTTTAACAACTGTCAAAATGAAATATTCTGCACTCAACGCCGACAACACAAACAGAATTTGGTTTGAAGACGGAACTCATCTCGACATAACCTCAAGCCACAAACTCTTTACTGAGAGTGGTTATAGAAGTGTTGATGACGGATTGATGGTGGGTGATGTTGTTGTTGCAAGAGGAACAAACAAGCGAATTGTTTCAATTGAGTTGCTGGCAAATCAAGAGGTTGTTTACAACTTCTTGCCAAAAGTTGGTGACGGCTTTGTTGCAGGTGGCGTTGTTATTCAAAGGGAAGATCCAAACACCACTTATGTGTTTAGCACAAACAGCCCAACGATAGAGATAGTTAAGGAGACGGCAGGCGAACTGCGCCTTGGCGACACCGATGGCGTTATGAACCTCGTTTCAGAAAATTCAGAGGACATTCCAAACCAAGACGTTTGGTTAGACGACAAGTTTAGACTCTTGGCTGAGGGCAAGGGCGAACTTGAAGTCGACTTCGAAGGCATTCACATTGGGGACTAACAAAACCAACAAAAAGAGCGAAAAATTCGCTCTTTTTTGTTGGCAATTGTCACTCTTCGCTTGACAAAAAGTGGCTTTTGACTTAATATTATGCCATAAGGTGTTTTTGGGCCATTTTGCCCTAAAAACTAAAATACACACAAATTCTAAAGGAGACAAAAATGAAATACACCGTTGGTGAAAAAAAGGACGGAAAGATTGTTGTAACATTCAATCTCACCGCAAAAGAATGGGAAGACGAAGTAGAAAAGGCTTACCAAAAAAATAAAAATAAATACAAACTTCAAGGTTTTCGTCAAGGAAAAGTACCTCGCAAAGTTATTGAACAAACTTATGGCGAATATGTTTTTTATGAGGATGCTTTTAACGACGCTTGCCCAAGATTATACACAGAAATGTTAGACAAAGAAACTCAAATTTTCCCTGTTAGCTATCCAGATGTCGAAGTTAAAGAGTTTACCGACAAGGGTGTTGTGTTTACCGCAACAATCACTGTTTTGCCAGACGTTACACTTGGCGAATATAAAAATTTGAAAATAGAAAAGAAGGCCATCAAAGTTACCGCTGAAGAAGTTAACAGAGAACTTGAGGCAATGAAAGAAAAACAAGCAAGATTCGAAGAGGTTACATCTCGTGCTGCCAAACTTGGCGACCTTGTTAACCTTGACTATTCTGGCAGCGTAAACGGAAAAGTTTTTGCTGGTGGAACTGCTAAAGATCAAGAACTTGAACTTGGCTCACACACATTTATTGATGGTTTTGAAGATCAAATGGTAGGAATGAAGATAGGCGAAGAAAAAGACTTAAATGTTACCTTCCCACAAAACTATCATGCCGACGAACTCGCTGGAAAGCCAGCTGTGTTCCATGTTAAACTACTCGGAATTCGCGAAAAGCACTTGCCAAAACTTGACGATGCTTTTGCATCTGATGTTAGCGAATTTAACACTCTCGATGAATTAAAAGCCGACATTAAGGCAAACATTAAGCATAACAAGGAACACGCCGAAGAGCACAGACTCGAAGACGAACTTGTTCAAAAAGTTGTCGACAACGCAAAAGTTGACGTTCCTGATGCCATGGTTGAAACCCAACTTGACAGCTTTATTTCAGACATCCGTGAGCGCTTGGCATATCAAGGACTTCGCTTCGAAGACTATCTCAAATATATGAACACAACCGAAGAGGCTTATCGCAAATCTCGCGAAGCAGACGCAAGAAACTCTGTTAAAACAAACCTTGTTCTTCAAGAAATCATCAAAGCAGAAAAAATTGAAGCAACAGCAGAAGAGTTCGATGCAAAACTTGCTGAACTTGCAAAACGCATGAACAAAAAACCTGCAGAACTTAAAAAGACAATGAATCATGCTCAAGAAGACACAATCAAAAGCAACATTGTTAGCGAAAAGGTTATTGACAGACTTAAAGACTTAAACAATTTAAAATAAAAAACATTTTGCACGCAAGATAAACATAATTATTTTGTGTGCAACTTTTCTAAGAGGAGATTTTTATGAAAGAAAAGAACATTTCAATGCCATATGTTGTTGAGCAAACAAACCGCGGCGAGAGAACTTACGACATTTATTCAAGACTTTTGGAAGACAGAATAATTTTTGTCTCTGGCGAAATCGAAGACACAATGGCAAACACCATTGTTGCACAACTTATCTACCTAGAAGCCAAAGACCCAGACAAAGACATTATGATGTATATCAACAGCCCTGGCGGAAGCATTTCTGCCGGAATGGCAATTTATGACACAATGAAATATATCAAGTGTGATGTTCACACAGTCTGCATTGGTCTTGCAGCCAGCATGGCAAGTGTGCTTCTCGCAAGCGGAACAAAGGGCAAGAGATCGGCTCTTCCAAACGCAGAAGTCATGATTCACCAACCACTTATGCAGGGTTTGGCAGGTCAAGCAAGCGACATCAAAATTCACGCTGAGCATATTTTAAGAACAAAGAAGAAGCTCAACAAAATTTTGTCTGATGCTTCTGGACAACCAATTGAACAGATAGAAAAAGACACCGACAGAGATAATTATCTCACTGCTGATGAGGCCAAAAAATATGGTCTTATCGACAACATTTTCAATAAAAGATAGGAGATTATATGTCAGACCAAACAACAATCGACGTTTGTAATTTTTGTGGCAGACCAAAGGCAAGTGTTAGCCACGTAATTGAAAGCCCAGATGGAAAAACCTGCATCTGCGAAGACTGCGTGAATATCTGTGGCGAAATTTTGCGTGTTGAAGAAAACAAACACAAGTCAAAAAACAAGCTAAAACTGCCAAAACCAGCCGAAATCAGGGCAAAGCTAGACGAATATATAATTGGCCAAGAAAAGGCAAAAGAAGTGCTCGCAGTTAGTGTTTATAACCACTATAAGCGCATAAACTATGTCTTAGAGAGCAAAGAAAACAATTCGGCTGATGTTGAACTCGAAAAGAGCAATGTGTTAATGCTTGGTCCAACAGGTAGCGGAAAGACGCTTCTGGCAAGAACTCTTGCCAAAATTTTGGATGTTCCATTTGCAACTGCCGATGCAACAACACTAACCGAAGCTGGTTATGTTGGTGAAGATGTTGAAAACATTTTGCTTAAGCTTATTCAAAACGCAGACTACGACATTGCTCGTGCTCAGCGCGGCATAATTTATATCGATGAAATCGACAAGATTGCCAGAAAGAGCATGGAAAACACATCAATCACACGAGATGTTTCAGGCGAGGGAGTTCAACAGTCTCTGCTCAAAATTATCGAAGGAACGGTTGCCAGCGTTCCACCTCAGGGTGGCAGAAAACATCCAAATCAAGAGATGATAAAAATCGACACAACAAACATTCTCTTTATTTGTGGAGGTGCATTTGTTGGGCTAGACAAAATTATTGCCGACGACAACAAAAAGAAAACCAGTCTCGGCTTTGGCGGCAAGGTGGTCGAAAAAGAACAGGGCGCACTTAAGGGAATAAAACCACAACATTTAATTAAATATGGTCTAATTCCTGAATTTGTCGGAAGAGTTCCAATTGTTGTGAGTCTTAGCGACCTCGACGAAGAGAGTTTGGTTAGAATTTTAACTGAGCCAAAAAATGCACTTGTCAAACAATATAAAAAGATGTTCGACATGGACGGCATAAATCTTGAGTTTAGCGATGAGGCAATCAGGCTGTTTAGTCGCCGTGCACTAGAACTTAAAACTGGGGCAAGGGGACTCAGAAATATAATTGAAGAATCAATGCTTCCAATTATGTATGAAAGCCCAAGCGACGACAACATTTACAAGATAATTGTTGATGCAAATGGTCAAGAAATAAGTGTTGAAACTCTTAGAAAGTCAAAAAAAGAGCAAGACAAAAAACCAGCCTAAAAGTGGCTTTTTGTCAGGTTTTATGGGGTGTTATGATAGACATAACACCCTTATTTTTTTGCTCAGAATTTGCTTGTTTTTTATTTTGTTGATTTTTGCTTGCATATTTGTTAATATATTTATATATGGCAAATATAAAGAGTTCAAAATTTGTGTTATCTTATGCAGACGCTTCGGGCTATGCAGGTTTTAACATGCCAGAAATTGCGATTGTGGGAAGAAGCAATGTTGGCAAGTCAAGCTTTATTAATTTGCTAGCAGATAACAAAAAACTTGCAAAAACCAGCAGCACACCGGGTCGCACGCGCCTAGTTAACTTTTTTGAGTTTGTTGCAAAAGACCAAAATGACGAAAAAAAGTTTATGCTCGTTGATCTTCCTGGTTATGGTTTTGCAAAGGCTGGCCACGCCGAACAGAACCGTTGGAAAGATATGATTGAGGGCTACTTAAACAAAACAACTAACTTAAAGGCCGTTATCTTGCTAGTTGACATTCGCCACGAGCCAACAATTCAAGATTTGCAAATGTTTGATTATTTGTTTAGGTGCAATATTGCCACAACAATTGTTGCAACAAAGTTAGACAAAGTTTCTCGTGCAGAAGCAGCGCGAAACAAAGTTTCAATTGCCGCAAAGTTTAAAGTGGGAATTGATAATGTGTTTTTGACAAGCAGTGAGAAAAAAATCGGCAAGGAGCCGCTTATCGATAGAATATGGCAGTTTGTGGAGGGCAATGATAATGAAAATTTGGGCGATTAGCGATTTACATTTAAGTTTTGCCTGCGACAAACCAATGGATATATTTGGTGGGGCTTGGCCAAATCATACAGAAAAAATCAGCGAGCACTGGAGAGAACTTGTTGCGGAAGACGACTATGTTTTGCTTGGTGGAGACATAAGTTGGGGAATGAAACTCGAAGAAGCAATTCCAGACCTTGAGTGGATAGATAAGCTCCCTGGCAAAAAAATTATGATTAAAGGAAATCACGAATATTGGTGGAAGAGCATAAGCGCAGTGCGCTCAATTTTGCCTCCTTCAATTCAGGCAATTCAAAACGATTGTGTTAGAATAGACGAAAAAACTCTTGTTTGTGGAACTCGTGGTTGGACTGTTCCAGAACACGGCAAACAGCTCGAAAAAGAAGATGACAAACTCTATAAGCGCGAAACCGAAAGACTCAAACTAACACTTGCAGACATGCAGAAGCAAAGAAAGACAGGCGACAGAGTTATTTGCATGATTCACTATCCTCCATATAACATGACAAAAGAAGATAGCAATTTCACTAAACTTTTAGAAGAATACAAAGTAGACAAGGTGATTTTTGGACACCTTCATGGAAAAGTCGTTAACATGGAAAAAGTTCTTGAACGCAATGGGGTTGTCTATTATTTTACTGCAACTGATCACATTAATAACACCCCGGTTTTGATTTATGAAAACTAATGCAATTTAATTGACCACATGTATATAAATATTATATATTTAAATTAGTTAGGAGGGCAGATTATGGAAGAATTAACTGAGCAAAACAATCATCCTGTTGAGCAACAGAATGCACCTGATGAACCAAAAGATAAATTTGAAAAAGAAAGTTATTCAAAATTGTCTTATAAAGAAGTTCAAAAGGCTAGACTTTATGGAAAAATGTATAAAGTTGAAGTGCCATATCTAGATCATGAGCTTCACAAGGTGGATAAGAAAAGAACCCCATATGTTGTGTTTGCGGGAATAATGTTTGCGCTTGCAGCAGTTGCCTTTGCAATATTTTTGTTTTGTGCAATAACAATGTTGCCACCAGTTCTTGGTGTTTCAATTGATTCAGGTTCAGCAGAATCATGGGATGTTTTAAACATAAGGGCAAGTTTGGTTGGCTTTGGAGCGTTTATGGGCTTTATTGCGGTGGCTGTCATTTTAGGAATTGTTGGTGTTATTGCAGGCTATCTTGTTTATAATGGGGTTAAATCACTTCAACTCTCAACTGCAACAAAAGAAGAAATGGCCTATAGTTTAACAATCAACAGATTTATTTTAAGTTCGGTTGTTGTCATAATAGCGACAGCAGCAATAGCAATTATGCTATTGTTTATCATAAAAGATAACTCAGCACTCACAATTGGCATAATCTTGGGGGTTGCTCTTGTTATTGTAGCAGGGTTTATTACTATGCTTGTCAAACTTGTTCGCGATAAGATTCATGCCAAAGAGTGGTTTAAAACTTTACCTCAGGAAGAGCAAGACAATTATAGAGCTCATGTTGATGCTATCAAAAGCGTTAAACACAAAAAAGAGGTAAGAGATAATATTAGCAGAAGTATGTGGAGGTAAAAAATGGCAGATAAAATGAATGGGCTTTTGCATTTTTTGAATTTTATTGCAAAAATTGGAGAAGATAGAGAAATATATAATAATATAAAAAACGATGCAGAATTGAGACCATTTTCAAAATACTTTGGTTGGAGAGCAATTTTGCAATCAGTTTTGTTTGCTGTGTTTAGTGTTGGTGGTGCAATTTCGCTTTATGTTGGATTCACGCGCAACCTTGGCATATTTTTAAACATAATTTTGATTATGCTAGGAATTGGTCTTGTTCTTGTTTCAATAGAATTGTTCTTTTTTGCTCTTTCGCGCACAATCAAACAATTAAAACTAAACAGAAGAGCAATCTCTTGGATAGCTCTTGTGGTGTTTATTCTCTGCGTTGTTGGAGCAGTTGCTATTTTGTCGATGGCATATAACGGCATGGCAAACGCAAAATAGAATCAAAAATTTTTAAATAGCCGGGTGGTGCAATTTTGCACCACCTTTTTTATTTATAAAAAATATTAGAAAAAGTTGTTTGGGTTTTAAACAAATACATGCCCATAGGGGTATATCAATTTTTTAGAACAAACTATCGATAAAATTATAGAACAAGCGTTCTAAAAATGTAAAAAAGTGATAAAAATGGCAAAATTTTTTGCAAAATATTAATTTTTTTATTAAAAAGTGGTCAAAAGTGGTTGCAAATTCAAAATTAAATGAATTATAATTTATTTACAAAGATGAGAAGGGGGTAAAAGCATATGCTAATTGGAACATATCGTCACCAAATAGATGAAAAGTGCCGCATGCGTATGCCAGCCAAGTTTAAAGATGAACTTGGCGAGAACTTCATCATCACTAAAGGCACCAACAACTGTTTGTATGCATTTAGCAAAGAAAAGTTCTCAGAAGTTTATCAAAAACTAACAAGTCTTCCTATCTTTGATGCTGAAGTTCAAAAACCTGTTCGAATGGTTCTGTCATCAGCTTTTGAAACCGAAGAAGACAAACAAGGAAGAATTCTTGTTGCGAAAGAACTTCGTGAATATGCAAAAATCACAAAGAACATTGTCTTTATTGGTTCAGGAAGCAGAGTGGAAATTTGGTCAGAAGAAGAATGGAACGCATATTCTGGTGACGATTTCACCGAAAGCAGCAAAGCGCTCGCAGGGCTTGGGGTATAGATGGAATTCAAACATGTTCCCGTGCTTCTCGAAGAGTGCATGCAAGGGCTCAATCTCAAAGATAATGGAATTTATGTGGACTGCACACTAGGTGGAGCTGGCCACAGCTTTCACATCTTGTCTAGAACAAACGGCTCAAAGCTTGTAGGAATAGACAGAGACGCCGAAGCACTTGCTGCAAGCAAAAAAAGACTCAGCGAATTTGGTGACCGCGTAACTTACGTTCACGACAATTTCAAAAACCTGGTTCAAATTTTAAAAGACAACAAAATAGAAAAGGTAGATGGAATTTTGGTAGACCTGGGCGTTTCAAGTTATCAGCTAGACAACAGCGAACGCGGATTCAGTTACAGGGCCGATGCCAAACTCGATATGAGAATGGACAAATCACAAAAACTTTCTGCTTACGAAGTCGTTAACACCTATAGTGCCGAAAAACTTAGACAAATCATCAAAGACTATGGCGAAGAGAAATTTGCAACCAGCATAGCCAACAAAATCGACAAAGTAAGAAAGGCTAAACCAATTGAAACCACTCAGGAACTTAAAGAAATAATTCTTTCAAGTGTTCCGAGATATCGTGGTAACGATGGTTCATCAAATGTTCAGCGCACATTTCAAGCAATTAGAATTGAAGTCAACGGCGAACTAGACGAACTGGGGCAATTTTTGGTTGATGCTACACACAGTCTCAAAAAGGGCGGAAGACTTGCAGTCATCAGCTTTCACAGCCTAGAAGACCGCATAGTCAAACACACATTTCGAGACCTTTCAACAGATTGCATCTGTCCACCAAACCTGCCAATTTGCGTTTGTGGTCACAGGGCAGAAGCAAAACTCATTGGAAAAATGATAACAGCTGGCGAAAATGAACTAAAACAAAACAGCAGAAGTTCAAGTGCCAAGCTAAGAGTTATAGAAAAATTATAAAAATAAAGGGGGCAACGCTTATGGCAACAGAGACACAAGAAAGAGTAACTACACAAACCACTGTTAGAAGAGGAATATTTTCAAGCAGAGAAAATGCCGATACACAATATCGCAGACCAATTTTTAGCAACTTAGATTTTGAAGATACTTCAACAATCAGTGTCCAAAAGCATTATCAGTCTGATGTTCAATCAATCAAAGTCGAAGGTCAACGCAAAGTTGACATGCTAACCATTGACCGCGCAATTGAGCAACATCCAGAAACCCCTGTTAAAGTTCATTTAAACGCTCACGGCAAAATTTTAATCAGCGTTATTGCGATTTGCATTTGCGCACTCGTTGCCTTTATGATTGGAAATGCCGTAACACTTGGCTCACTCAATGCAACGCTTGCTGCAAAGCAACAAGTTGTTTATGAACAACAACAAACTGTAAATTCTCTTCAACAACAATATGAGAGTCTCGAAAATGATGTTTTGACTCGTGCAACAGAGCAAGGACTCACTGAACAGGCAACAGGAACAGCCCTTCAAGGAGTTACCGAAGTTGCAAAACCAACAGCACAAATCGAAACAAACTGGTTCGATAGCCTTTGCAACTTTCTAGCTGGATTATTTAATTAAAATCATTTATTATCCCTCAAACGAATATACTTAAACTAAGTTTGAGGGATTTTTTTATGCAGATTAAATACACAACATTGTCAGTTCAAAGAAGAATTTCAGCCATTTTTCTTTGTGCTGTCTTTTTAATTTTGCTAATCTTTATAAGATTATTTTATCTTCAGGTGTTGAGTGGTTATTCGCTTCAGTCTCGAGGTCTTTCGCAGTGGCTCAGAGATTTGCCAATTTCAGCCAAGCGCGGAACAATCACCGATCGAAACGGTGTTGCGCTCGCATCCAGTCACACAACATTTGATTGTTACGTTCGAAAGGCCGACATAGAAAACAGAGATGCAGTGGCAGAGGTGCTGTCATCAGCGCTAGAAATTTCAAAAGATGAAATCTTAGAAAAGTTAGACAAATATAACTATAGTGAAATTTTAATTGGAAAGCAACTTCAAAAGAGCGTGGTTCAAAAAGTTCTCTCTGGCTATCAAAGCGGAATCTTTTTCACCTCAACCACAAGCAGAGATTATCACTACAACAACCTGCTGTGTCAAATAATTGGCTTTTTGTCGTCAGATGGCGATGGACAAAGTGGTCTTGAGAGGCAATATAATTCATACCTTAAGGGAATAGATGGTGTAACTTTGGTTGAAACCGACATTCGCGGAAAGTCACTTAATTCGTCGGTTAGCTATTATGTTGATAGCATCGACGGACTCAACCTAGAACTGACCATAGATTTTCAAATTCAGCAGGCCACAGAAAAAATTTTGGCAGAAGCCATGAACAACACTGGGGCAAAAAATGCTTCTGCACTTGTGATGAACCCAAACACCGGCGAAATTGTTGCAATCAGCACACAGCCAAGTTTTAATCTTAACAATATAGATAGGTCAAACATTCAAACACTAAACGAACTCAGTCGTGCGCAGGTTTTGTCAGACACTTATGAGCCAGGTTCAACATTTAAGGTTATTGTTGCGGCAATTGCTCTCAACGAGGGCATAACAAGCAGGGAACATTACTACTATTGCGGTGGAGCAAGAATAATCAATGGAGTCAGAATAAATTGTTCGCGTCGCTCAGGCCACGGCCCACAAACTCTCCAGCAGGGGCTCAACAACAGTTGCAACTGCGTGTTTATGGACTTAATCAGCCAGATTGGTCTTCGCAAGTTCTATTGGTACTTAAACGAACTTGGTTTTACGTCAGCTTACGGCCTAGATTTTCCTGGAGAAACAAAGGCAGTTTTAATGCCAGAAGACATTGCAACCGATGCAGACCTGGCCAGAATGGGCTTTGGACAAACCATAGCAATCAGCCAGTTAGAACTGGTCAACGCAATATCGGCGGCAATCAATGGCGGAAATGTTATGCAACCATATTTGGTCAAAAAAATTTCAACTTCGTCTGGTGAGACAATCTATTCAAAGAGTGCAACCATTTTAAACAAGGTTTTCAAACCATCGGTATCTAAACAACTTAACATAATGCTAGAAGAGGTTGTTTCAAAGGGTGGCGGAAAATATGCGAGGATTGATGGCTACAACTTGGCCGGCAAAACAGGCACTGCTCAAAAGTATCAAAATGGTGCCATTGCTCAGGGCAAATATGTGGCTTCGTTTGTTGGCTATTATCCAGCAGACAAGCCAGAATATATTGTGCTTGTAACAGTTGACGAGCCAAAGGGGGCATATTATGGTGGAATTGTTGCGGCTCCTGTTGCCAAACAGATTTTTGAAAAGATAATAGACCTCAGGTTCAGTGAAACGCAAGCCAATGCGGAATATGATTTGTCGAAAACCGAAGCAACAATTGAACTTCCTAGCTTAATCGGCATGACTCTTTCAGAAGCGGGAAGCACACTGGCCAGCTTAAAACTTCAATATTTGGTCAGCGGAAACGGAAAAAGAGTAACTCAGCAAATTGCAGGCCCAGGAAGCATGGTTAAAGAGGGCGACATTGTTTTGCTAGTGATGGAATAAGGAGAATATAAACATGAAACTAAAAGAATTAACAAGTGGCATAGATTGCAAAATTATTGGAAAAAAGAATTTAGACATAAAAAGTTTGTGCGTCAGATCTGACGAATGCAAAAAAGATAGTTTGTTCTTTTGTTTAAAAGGAAAGACAAATCTTGGAACTAACTATGCTAGCGACGCAATAAAGCGTGGAGCAAAAGCAATTGTCACTGAAGAGGGAATAAGTGGCATAAAAGTTACGCAGATTATAGTGCCAGACGCAAGAAAAGCCATGAGTTTGATTGCTGCAAACTATTTTGATAGACCAGCGGAAAAATTAAAAATTATTGGGGTTACCGGAACAAACGGAAAGACAACCACTGTGAGTTTGGTCAGTCACATTTTGTCTTGCAAATATAAAGTGGCAACAATTGGCACAAATGGAGCAGAATTTGCGGATAAAAAAATTCAAACCAACATGACAACTCCCGACCCAATAATTTTTCAAAACCTATTGTCTCAAATGGCAAAAAGTGGGGTTCAATATGTTGTGATGGAAATCTCCGCCCATGCCATTTATTATCAGAAATTATGGGGTGTTATGCCAGACATAATAGGATTTACAAACCTGTCTGAAGACCACTTAGATTTTTTTGAGAACATGCAAAATTATTTCGATGCAAAGGCGCAGATTTTTAAAGAAAAAAACTACAACAGTGCAGTGGTCTGCACAGACACTAGTTTTGGCGAAAAAATTGCCACCATGGCAAAAAACGTGGTTCGTTGCTCAACAAACAAAAAAGCAGACATATTTGTAGACAATGTAAAACATACTAAATATGGTCAAACTTTTGATTATCACGCAGAAGGAAAGACCTTTTCTTGTGCATCGCCGCTGATGGGTGATTTCAATCTGCAAAACATGGTTGTTGCAATTGCTATTTGCAGGCGCGCCATGATGACAGATTCAGAAATAATAAAGCAACTTGAGTCTTTTGGTGGTGTTGAGGGCAGATATCAAACGTTTTTTGGAAATTGCATGGTTGTTTTAGACTATGCTCACACACCAGATGGTCTTGAGAAGTTGCTTGTTGCTGTCAGAAATTCAAAGCCAAAAGCCAAAATCACGTGCGTGTTTGGCTGTGGCGGAAATCGCGACACAACCAAGCGTGCCATCATGGGCACAATTGCCGAAAAATACGCCGATAAAGTTGTAATAACAACTGACAACCCTCGCTATGAAGACAACTACAAAATTGCGCAGGATATCATTTCTGGTTTTTGCAAGAAAAAATGGCAGTTAATTTTAGACAGAGGTCAAGCAATTCGTGAGACAATTTCTGCCGCAACAAAAAACGAAGTTGTGGTTGTTGCGGGCAAGGGTGCGGAGCCTTATTTAGAGGTTCAGGGCGCCAAATTGAAATATAGCGACAAACAAATAATTAAAGAAAGTTTAAAACAGGCTTAAAGGGGGAAACTTATGGAACAATATGCAAAGTTGCTGCTTGTGTTACTGGTTGGATTTTTTGTGAGTTTAATTCTTAGTCCAATTATCATTTCTATAATAAAAAAAGAAAAGGTAAAGCAAGTAATTTTGCATTATGTTGAAAGCCACAAGCAAAAGAGTGGAACTCCAACCATGGGTGGCATAATTTTTATCATAGCAATCTTGCTCACCAGTTTGATATTTTTTGACAAACAAAACATGACGCTTGGTCTTGTTTCGCTCATGTCTCTGTTTGCCTTTGGGCTTGTTGGGTTTTTGGATGATTTTTTAAAGTTTAAATTCAAGCAAAACATGGGGCTTCGACCATATCAAAAGATAATTTTTCAGCTTACATTTTCAATAATTCTCAGTGTTTTTGCTTTTAAAAGCAGTTTGATTGGAAGCGCAATAATTTTGCCGTTTTCTGGAAGGGTGATAGACATCGGTTGGTGGATTATTCCGCTTAATGTGTTTGTGATTATTGCAACGACAAACAGCGTCAATTTAACCGACGGCCTCGATGGCCTTGCAACAGGAACAAGTTTGTCATTTTTGCTCAGTTTTTTTGCGCTGTTGCTCATTTTGTTTGGAAGGACGTTTGAAGGTCAGTCCACAATTTATTTGCAGCAAATCAACTCGGTGAATGTTGTTGTTTTTGCGAGTCTTGGTGCGCTACTTTGTTACTTGCTCTTTAATAGTTTTCCTGCAAAAATATTCATGGGCGACACAGGCTCACTTGCACTTGGCGGAATGTTTGCGGCCATGGTCATCACAACAAAAACAACACTATATCTTCCATTTCTGGGAATTATGTTCGTCGCTTCCAGTGTGTCAGTAATTCTTCAGGTGTCATATTATAAACTAACAAAAAAAAGAATATTTTTAATGGCGCCACTGCATCATCATTTCGAGAAAAAAGGAATGCACGAGGTTAGAATCTCAGTAATGTATGCCACAATAACCCTTGTTGTTGGGGCAATGGTTGCGCTCATTGAACTTGTTTAGGGGGCGGCAATGAAAGTTTTGATTATTGGTTTTGGAATCTCAGGAAAGAGCGCTTGCAAACTGCTAAAAAAATTGGGTTACACAATTTCAATAGTCGAAGACGACAGAAAAATAAATAACTCAGACATAGACAGACTGCTTTGTGGTCTGTCTTTTGTGGTGGTCAGCCCTGGGGTGAAGCCAGATAGCCCAATTGTGAAAAGGGCAAAAGAACTTGGCATTAATGTTGTTGGCGAACTTGAACTTGGCTGCGCTCATCTTTCAGGAAAACTTGTTGCAGTCACCGGAACAAACGGAAAGACCACAACCACAAGCTTAATAGGAAAACTGTTAGAGGGTAACAACACTTTTGTTGGTGGAAACATCGGAACACCAATTTCTAGTTTTGCAGACAGGACAAATAATGATAGCATTACGGTTGCTGAGGTCAGCAGCTTTCAACTTGCTGAAACCACCAGTTTTAGGCCAAACATTGCGGCATTTTTAAACTTTGCGCCAGACCACTTAAACTATCACAAAACAACACAGAATTATTTAAATAGCAAACTCAAAATATTTAAAAACCAAACACAATCAGACTTTGCCGTTTTAAACGCCGATGACAAAGTTGTTTCAAAGATAAAACTGCCAACCAGCAAGGTTTATTATTTTTCAACAAAAAAGCAGGTCAATGGTTGTTTTGTTCGTGGCGACGGCATATATTTTAGAGATACCACAAAGTGTGTGCCGGGCTATTTAAAGGCTAAACGCGTGGCGAGCGTTTCTGATGTAAAACTTGTTGGAGAACACAATTTGTCCAACGCGGTTTGCGCTGTTTGTTGCGCCATGTTGGCGGGACGAAAGCCAGAAGTCATCAGGGAAAAACTCTCCAGTTTCAAACCTGTTGCTCACAGACTGCAAACCGTGTCGACTTTTGGTGGCATAACTTTTATCAACGACAGCAAAGCAACAAATCCTGCTTCAGCTGTTTGCGCCATAAAAAGCATGACCAGACCAACAATTTTGATTTTGGGTGGCAGTGACAAGGGTCTTAAGTTTGACGACATTTTTAAGATTAAAAATTCTTATGTCAAATTTTATGTGTTTATTGGGGAAACAAAAAAACTTCTTGCATCTTGTGCAACAAAACACGGCATAACAAATTATTGCTGTGCAGACACATTAAAAGAGGCCATCATAAGCTCAATCAGACATGCGTCTTCGGGCGACGTTGTTTTGCTTTCCCCGGCCTGTGCAAGTTTTGACATGTTTTCTGGCTATGAAGAGAGGGGCAAGTGCTTTTGTGGAATCGTGAGGGAATTAAAGCGAAATGAAAATAACTTCCACAATAGTCACGAAAAAACCTAGGTTCGATTATGTTTTGTTTTTTGCAACAATTCTTCTTGTTGCGGTTGGAATTGTGCTTGTTTATTCTGCCAGTTTTTATTCGGCAGAAATAACCTACGGAAGCAAGATGTTTTTTGCAAAAAAGCAGGTTGTTGGAGCTGCCGTCGGTCTTGTTGGATTGCTGGTTATGAGCTTTGTTAAATATGACCACTTAAAGAAAATCCGTTATGTCGCGCTTGGTGTAAGCGCGGTTTTGCTTGGCCTTGTGTTTTTGCCTAAAATTGGTGTAACCAACTATGGCGCAACAAGATGGATAAATTTGGGATTCATCACAATTCAACCATCAGAAATAGCCAAGTTTGGTTTTGTAATTTTTTCTGCGGGCTACCTTGCCAAAAATTATGAAAAGGTTAAGTCATTTGTTGGAATTTTGCCAGTTTTGTTGGCTGGCGGAATAATGTGTTTGTTAATCATTTTAGAGCCAAACATGAGCATAACAATTTGCATGGCGCTAACAATGATGGTAATGCTTGTGGTTGGTGGGGCAAGGCTCAAACACTTTTTAATAATAATTGTTCCAATGATTGCGGCTGCGGTGGTGCTGGTGCTCGTTGCGCCATATCGCATGCGCAGACTTATGGCTTTTATCAATCCGTGGCAGAGCGCTCAGTCAGAGGGCTTTCAACTTGTTCAAAGTCTCTATGCCGTTGGCAGTGGGGGTTGGTTTGGTGTTGGACTTTTTAACAGCAGACAAAAATATCTGTTTTTGCCGTTTGCCGAAAGCGACTTTATCTTTTCAATTTTTGCAGAAGAGTGCGGGTTTGTTGGTTGTGTGTTGTTGCTGCTCGTTTATTTAGTTGTCATCTACCGCGGACTAAAAATTGCAAGGGAGGCCAAAGACAGGTTTGGCTGTTATCTCGCAACAGGAATAACAGCAATTATTGCAATTCAAGTTTTAATGAATGTTGCAGTTGTCACCGGAAGCATTCCGCCAACAGGACTGCCACTGCCGTTTATCAGTGCAGGCTCAACTTCGCTTGTGGTTTTCATGAGTGCAGTGGGCGTGCTTCAAAACATTCGCAGAGAGAGCATAAAATTTAATCAAAACATAATAGGCATGGCAACCTAGCCAAGCAAATAAAGTTTTGTTGGTTTTAGCCAGATTTTGTGGGGTGTTATGACAGACATAACAAACAAAAACAGCGGAAAATCCGCTGTTTTTTTGTTTTCTTTTGTTAGTTTGCAAGTGTTCCGGTTATGGTTATCGTGGTTATGTTATCGCCAGTTCCAGAGTCTGCAGGAACAACAATTGGAGTTCCTGTGTCGCTCGGAAGAGTTAACTCGTTTGTGCCAGAGAGTGTATATTCGCTTGGCAAATAGCTGTGAGTTGTTCCGTCGTTGTTTGAAACAATGCTAGAAATTGTAAATTGCGTTGGAAGTTGGTCAGAAATTACAACATTTTCTGCGTCTAAGTTGCCACGGTTGGTGAGAGTTAGCGTATAGATCATTGTTCCGTTGTTATTAACGTTGTCTGTGCTTTGAGATTTCTCAATCAAAACATCAGCAAAATCTTCTATGGTCAGGGTTAAGCTAGCAGATTTTGCAATTGTGCCAGTGCCAGCCGATGCTGTTACTGTAACAGTGTTAATGATTTCTGTAACTCTTGTCGTTAAAAAGTTATCAACTGTGGTGTTATATGTAACAATAACGCCATCTCCGGCAGGAAGCGAAATAGGAAGGTTTAAAACAAGAGGGTTGTCGCTAGACGAAGAAAGAGGGGTAATCATGTCGTTATAAATCATCTGTGCTGTGCCAGCAATATAATTAATCACTCCGCCAGCCATGTCGTCGCTAACAACAATGTTTGTTAGTGGTGCAGAGCCAGTGTTGGTGATTTTAACAAAATAAGTAATTGTTTCGCCAGGGCGATAACTTGTTGAACTGCTAGTTAGTTCCAAATTAAAGCTATATTCATCGTTAATGACTGCAGACACAACATTAGAGTCGTTTGTTACTGTTCCGGTTGCCCCTTCATAACCAAATGTTACACTTGCTTGATTTGATACGGTAGTTGCCATATTTTTCTCCTTTATTGTAAATTTGGGGAAGTGTTTCCCCAATTATTAATTTATGACGTAGCCACACAATTTGTTAAGATTTTATTGTAAGCAAATTTTTTTTGAAAGCTTCATATAATAAATCATCTAAGTGAGGTTTTCATGAAATTTGAAATAAGTGGTGGCTCAAAACTCTTTGGAAGTGTTGAGGTTGAAAGTTCAAAAAATGCAATTTTGCCAATCATGGCAGCATGTGTTATGATAAAAGAAAAGGTTACCATTTTAAATGTGCCAGAATTTAGCGACATAAAAAACATGTCTGAAATTTTAAAAAAACTTGGTGCGGTGGTTGAAAAAAAAGAGAATAACTTAGAGATTGATTGCTCAAAAATTGAAAATTTTCGGTTAGACGAAAATTTAACAAAAAAGATTCGTGCATCTGTCTTTTTGCTTGGGCCGTTAATTTCTAGGCTGGGTCGTTGCGAGATGTGTGCCCCAGGTGGTTGCAACATAGGCAAAAGACCAATTGACATTCACCTTGCTGGCTTTCAAACGCTTGGGGTCAATGTTGCAGAAAGCAAGCAGACCGTCAGCTGCAATTGCCAAAGTTTTAAAGGTGGCGAAGTGTGGCTAAAAATGCCGAGCGTTGGTGCAACTGAAAATCTCATCATGTGTGCCACACTGCAAAGTGAAAGAACAACAATTCTTCATGGTGTTGCCAAAGAGCCAGAAGTTGTTGATTTGTGCAGGTTTTTGAATAAGTGCGGAGCAAAGATTTCTGGCGAGGGAACCGACACAATAACAATTGTGGGGGTGTGCGAGCTTCATGCAGCAGACTACCTTCCGATAGGAGACAGAATAATTGCTGGAACATATATGCTTGCGGTTGCGCTCTGCGGTGGAGAACTAGAAATTAAAAATGCAAAAATTGACCACAATAAGTGGCTTGTTGATTTTTTGTGTGGTTTCGGTTGCAAAATATGGTTAAATGGTGATAATATATATGTTAGTTCGGTGGAGTGCGCTCAAAAATGTGCAAACATTAAAACCGAACCATATCCAAATTTTCCAACAGACTTGCAGTCACAAACCATGGTGCTGCTTTGCAACATTAGTGGAACACACACAATTGTTGAAACCATGTTTGAAAATCGCCTTGGCCACGCAACTGAACTTGCGAAGATGGGCGCAAACATAACGGTTGACCAAAATCAAGCAACAATTTTTGGCAAAAAAGGTTGCCTGGTTGGAGCAACAGTTCAGGCTCACGACCTTCGCGGTGGTGCAGCACTGGTTCTTGCCGGGCTTGCGGCAAAAGGAAAAACAATCGTTGAAAATGTTGAGTATATCGACCGAGGATATGAAAATTTTGAACAAAAGTTAGCTTCAATTGGAGCAAAAATACACAGGATACAGAATGAAGAAGAAAAATATTGTAGGAATTAGTATTGCTCTTGGTGTGCTGGTGGCGCTAGTGCTCGTTGTCACCATGGTTTTTACTTTGCACACAATAGACTTTCAACTAACCACAACATATCTCAGTTCTTCAAGAAGTAGGCTGTTTAATCACGGAACAATTTCAACTGCAACACTCGAATCTCAAATGAAAAATGATGCAAACTTTAACAAGGGTGGAAATTTGCTCTTTATGAGTTTTGGCAAAAACATAGAAAACATTGAAAAGAAAAACCCATATGTTAAAATAGAAAAAATTGTGCGCAATTTTCCTAACAGAATAACAGTTTATTATAGCGAACGTGAGCCAGTTGCCCTCATCAAAGAACAGGGCAGCACAAATGGCTATTTTGTTGTAGACAACGAGCTAAAAATTTTAGACTATGTTTTGGAAGATCAAACTGAATATGACTTGCCAATAATTAACAACTACGACGATGCTTACAAGGTTCAAACGGGCGACTTTTTAAGCGACTCAGAACTGAAGTCAAAAGTTCAAACATTTGTCAGTGCAGCATATAGCGCTCATGTTGCAAACGGCGGTTCTCGCAATGCGCTTTATGAAGACATTTTGAAAGACTGCATTTCAATTGAATATTACACAGCTGGCGAATATGACCAAAGAGCAAAAATAAAACTTGCAACATCAAATGGTTACACAATAACCGCTGATGTTTGGCGCCTTAATGAGCATACTTTTGAAAAGTTGTCTTTCTTGTGGAACGCTTATCTCGACCAATCAACTGGAATTAAAGATGAATATACATCAGACACAGACATCGAAGTTTACACCAATTCAACAGGAGAAATTGAATTACATGTGCTTTAAAAACAGGCTAAAAAGCCTGTTTTTTGCTTAAAAAGGGCAAAAGCAGCCTATATTTTGTTTGACAACACATCAAAAATAAGATTATACTTTATTTATAAAGTAAAACGACTGAAAGTCTCCAAGAAGATTGGCGACACAAAAAGAGGGCACAAATGCTTAAAAAACAAACAACAGTTATAGACATTGGTTCATCGGCAATTGTTACACTCATTGGTGAACGCGGAGTTAATGGCTCTTTCAAAATTGCAGGAAAGGGCAATGTTAGCTATGATGGATTTTCAAACGGAAAATTCTTTTCACCATCTGATTTAAAAAATGTAATTGCAATGAGCATATCTAACGCAGAACAAACATCTAACACAAAAGTAACTGATGTTTTTGTTGGTGTTCCTGGCGAATTTTGCAGCACTTACTCTGAAGAGTTAACCGTTAACTTTGGCAAGAAGAAAAAAATCAAACAAGTAGACCTTTTGGCGCTTATGCACAAAGGTGCAAAGAAGCACCCAACATATTCAATAATCAACAACAGTGTCATCTATTGCACCCTAGACGATGGAAAACGACTTATCGACCCCGTAGGAAAGGTAACGAGTCACTTGTCTGCAAAAATTTGTTACATGATGGCCGAAAACAATTTTCTTGACTTTATTTCTCAAATTATGGCCGAAATTGGAATAAGACATGTTTCCTTTATTGCATCAACTCTTGCTGAAAGCAACTATCTGTTAGACCCACATATCCGCGACAGATACGCCATTTTGGTAGACTGCGGATATTTAACCACAAACGTCATGCTCAGCCAGGGCGACGGACTTCTGTTTTTAAACAGCTTTTCAATGGGCGGTGGGCACATAACTGGCGACTTGTTTCAAGTTTTAAAAATAGACTTTAACCAGGCAGAATCCCTAAAGAGAAAAATCGTTCTAGGATGGCAAACTGGCGACAACGAAACCTATGACTTAATGGGCAAAGAGTTCATTTCGGCATATTCAGCAAAAACAACAAACGAAATTGCTGAGGCAAGAATAGAAATCATTGCATCATACATTCAAAAGTGCTTAGATAGATGTGAATATGAATTTCCAGACTACTTGCCGGTTTATTTAACTGGTGGTGGAATTAGCTACATAAAGGGCATCAAGGACTTTCTGGGAAGAAAGCTTGGAAGAAAAGTTGAAATTGTTTCTCCAAATCTTGCTCAGAGCACACGCCCAGACTATTCATCAGAAATTTCACTCTTAGATGCAGCACTTGCGCAAAGTGAAAACAACTATAACTTAATTTATTCTTCAAGGTGGTAAACATAATGGAAATCAACGAACAAAATGCAGTATGTAAAATATTGGTTATTGGTGTCGGCGGCGGTGGCTGCAACGCTGTTAACCGCATGATTGCAGAAAACATCAAAAGTGCACAATTTGTTGCCGTTAACACCGACAAACAAGCACTGCTCATGAACAACGCACCAATTCAAATTCAAATTGGCGAAAAATTAACTCGTGGTCTTGGCGCCGGCGCCGACCCAGAAGTCGGCAGAAAGGCAGCAGAAGAGAGCCGAGCACAAATTGCTGAAAAACTTAAGGGAACAGACCTTGTGTTCATCACAGCAGGCATGGGCGGAGGAACAGGAACAGGTGCTGCTCCTGTTATTGCATCAATTGCAAAAGAAATGGGAATTTTAACAATTGCGGTTGTTACAAAACCATTTGCTTTTGAGGGCAGAATCCGCATGCAAAATGCAGAACTCGGAATAAAGAATTTGAGTCGTGCAGTCGACACATTGGTCGTAATTCCTAATGAGCGACTTCTAGAGGTTGTCCCTAGCACAACTGGCGTTGTAGACGCCTTTAAATATGCCGATGACGTGCTTCGTCAAGGCATTCAAGGAATTGCCGACTTAATTGCAACACCAAGCCTTATCAACCTCGATTTTGCCGATGTTAGAACGGTTATGAAAAATCGTGGTCTTGCTCACATGGGCATTGGCATTGGCAAGGGCGAAAACAGAAATATCGACGCCGTTCGTGGCGCTGTTGCTAGTCCGCTTCTCGACACAACAATCGAAGGTGCTCAAGCCGTTATTATTAACATTTCTGGTGGCTACGACCTAACTCTTGGCGAAGTTAACGAAGCCGTTAAACTTGTTAAAGAGGTTATCGACCCAGAAGCTAACACAATTTTTGGTGCAACAATCGACGAAAAATATAAGGGCACTGTTTCTGTAACAATTGTTGCAACAGGTTTCCCTGGAAGCAAATTCGAAGACGACGAGAAGAGAACAGATAACATTCCAAAACCAGCAGTTGGCGAAGCAAAACAAGATAGATTTAAATTTTCAGATATTGTTGGTGGAAAAACAACAGTCATTTCTCAGCCATCTTCAACAATCCCACACGTTGAACAACAACATGTTGTGACTCCAGTTGCTGAACCAGCAAAAATTGAAGAGCAAAAAAAAGAAGAGCCAGACGTTGCTCCAGTTGAGGAAAAACAAGAAGATAACTTGTCTAGTTCAAGAATAGAAATCGACGACAGTGACTTGCCACCATTTTTGCGCAAAAAGTTTAGATAAAATAAAAGGTAGCTTAATTTGCTACCTTTTTTTGTGCAAAGTTTTAAACAAAGTCAAATTTTGACAAAATAACAATCTTCCAAATAGTTTTATAAACAAAACAATCAAATATAATGCAAGTATGCCAACATTTTTAGAATTATATCTAGTGTGTAATTTTGTGTTGAACATGCTTGCGATTTTTGTTTGCAAAAAAGTTTTTAAAGGCAAGGCAGGTTTAATCAAAATTTGCTTGTTTTGTTTGGTTCAAACAACAATCAAGTTTTTGCTAGATTATTTCAAAACCAACCTTGTTGCTGAGATGCTCGTTGTCTTTTTCAGCTCACTAAGTGGGCTAATAATTGTGTTTGGCCTTAATCACATTTCAAAATTAATTAAATTTGGCGCAGTTTATTTTGCTTTTTTGGTGCTGGTTTTGGGCGGACAGTTTGTGCTAAGTGTCGTTACTCATCAAACCGCCATAAATTACATCAGCAATCGCTATTTATTGCTCCAAGCATCGCTTGGCATTGTTGCATATTCAATTTCACATTTGCTTGTTGATTATTTCAGTTTAAAAAGAGATTTTCTTCTCACAAGAGATTGCACCCTTGAAATTGGTGACAGCAAAATCGCCATAACTGGGTTTATCGACACGGGCAACAAACTGGTTGACCCAGAAAGCAACAAGGGCGTTGTGATAGTAAATTTGTCGGCGGTTAAAACGCATTTGCCAACCAATGTATATGCCGACATAGTTCTTGCAACAAATTCGTGTGGAAAACTCGAAAAAATTCACAAGATTAAATACATAACAATATCTGGCACAAACTTTATAACTGTATTCAAACCAAGCCAATTTTTGGTCTCAGGCAGGCCGATAGATTGTTTTGTTGGAATTTGCACAGACAGCACAATTAAAAGTCACGACGCACTTTTAAATGCCAGCTGCTTTTGATTTTAGTGGGGAGAAATGAATATGTTTGAATTGTTAAAGAAATTTTTTAAAAAAATCAAAGAAGAAACAGTAAATTATATTGTGTCTGGCGACGAGGTTTTGCCAGAAAAGCCAACACTTGCTCGAGAAAAATTTTTGGTTGAGGCACTGTCGGTTGGAAGCGACGAGGCCAAACAAGAATTAATTGAACGCAACTTGCGCCTTGTTGTTTACACTGCCCAAAAGTTTGAAAACACTGGGGTTAACACCGAAGACCTAATCAGTGTTGGCACAATTGGCCTAATTAAGGCCGTTGGCAGTTTTAAGGGCGACAAAAACATAAAGATTGCAACTTATGCTTCTAGATGCATTGAAAATGAAATTTTAATGTATTTGCGTAAAGTCAGCAAAACCAAACGTGAAGTCAGCCTAGATGAACCACTGAACACCGACAGTGAGGGCAACGAACTTTCAATTGCCGACGTTCTTGGCACCGACAAAGATTACGTTATGAATGGCATAGAGCAAGAGGACGAAACATCAACGCTTCACGAGGTTTTGCTTGGGCTTCCAGACAGAGAAAGAGAAATAATGAACATGCGCTATGGGTTTTATAGCGGAAAGGAGATGACACAAAAAGAGGTGGCCGACAAACTCAACATTTCGCAAAGTTATATCAGCCGAATAGAAAAGAAAATTCTGTTTAAACTCAAAAAAGAAATTTTAAAACTGGCGTAAAAAAAGCAACCCCTTTGGGGGTTGCTTTAAATCATCTTTTTAACAAGACTTATGGCGTCTTTTTCGAGTCTGGAAACCTGTGCTTGACTAATGCCAATTTCTTCAGAAATTTCTGTTTGTGTTTTTCCATCGAAATAACGCAGCATCAAAATTTGTTTTTCACGTTCGTCAAGGCTGTCTAATGCTTCTTTAAGCGCGGTTTGTTCGAGCATGTTATTTTCTGTTTGCAGGTCTTTAATTTGGTCCATAACAAGCATGTTTTCGTTGTCGTCACCATAAACCTGCTCATAAAGGCTAACTGGCTCGCTTATGGCGTCTAGTGCAAAAGCCACGTCGCGAACAGGAACTTCTAAAGCCTGTGCAATTTGGTCAATGGTGGGGTCGCTAGCACAAGTTTTCAAAAGCTGCTGTTTTGCCTGCATGGCCTGATAGGCAATGTCGCGAAGCCTTCGTGATACTTTAACCGCGTTGTTATCTCGAATATATCTTCTGATTTCGCCAATTATCATGGGAACAGCATAGGTTGAGAACTTAACTCCAAGCGAAGTGTCAAAGTTATCGATGCTTTTAATAAGTCCAATCATGCCAACCTGAAAAACGTCGTCTGAGTTGTTTTCGCTAATGTTAAAGCGCTTAATAATTGAGAGAACAAGCCGCATGTTAAGCATTATAAATTCTTCTTTAGCCCCAGGTTTTCCTTTTTTTATCTGATCCATAAGTTCGTTAGATTTTTCGTTTGTGCACTTTGGGAGTGAACTTGTATCAATTCCACAAATCACCACCTTGCTCATTTTCCACCTCCTTAAAATAGTATTGTTGTGAAAAATTGCGGTTTTTATACAAACTTAATGGTTCATTTTTTGCTGGCGGCCTCATATATTTAAACTATGGAAATAAGTTTTGTAGATCTAAAAAACAAAGAAGTAATTAACATTTTTGACGGCAAGAGATTGGGGCACATAATTGACATAACTTTTGAAGTTCCAACAGGAAAGGTTCTTGGTGTTGTTGTTCCAGGAATCAAAAAATTCATGCATAAAAGCGAAGACATTTTTATTGCTATTGACAATATCAAAAAAATAGGTGAAGATGTTCTTCTGGTTCGTCTCGGGCCAGAGCCAAAACCAGAAAAACAAGAACAAAAACAGTCGCCACTTGCGCCATATTTAAAATTTAGAAGAAGTGTAAAAAAAGAAAGTTAACAAAAGCAGTTGCTAAGCACTATATTTTGTAGTATAATGTGTGGCGTAATACAACATTTGGAGAAAATTATGAAGTGTATTTATTGTGGTGATGAAGACAGCAAGGTTATTGACAGCCGTGCTGTTGAAGAAACAAACGCCATTCGCAGACGCAGGGAGTGTTTGGGGTGTGGAAAGCGTTTTACCACCTACGAAACAATTGAAACGACGCCAGTTATGGTGGTTAAGAGAAATGGAGAAAGAGAACTTTTCGACATAACAAAAGTAAAACGCGGAATTGTTCGTGCTTGCGAAAAGCGCCCTGTAACAATGAAACAAATTGACGAACTTGTTAATGAAATAGAAAAAAAGGTTTATAACAAGCTCGAAGAAGAGGTTTCAACTCAAATTATTGGAGAATATGTTATGGAGGGTCTTAAAGAACTCGACGAAGTAAGTTATGTGCGTTTTGCGAGTGTATATAAGCAATTCAAAGACATTTCAACATTTTTTGATTTTATTAATGACTTTGAAAAGAAACTCGATATCAAGCCAACTGACAGAAAATAACAGGTAACACAAAAAACATGCTTTAGGGCATGTTTTTTTTGTGTAATTTATTTTGATGAATGTAAATAAACTTGTTATTGATGGAAAAGTTATTAAGTGAGATATCAGAGCAAAAACAAGCCAAAGTTGTCTGCCTTTTAGAAAAAGATAAAAAACTTGCCTCGAGGCTAGAAGAATATGGCTTTGTTTGTGGGCAAACGGTTTTGGTTGTAAAACGCTTTAAAGGTGTTATGCTGGTCAGTGTTCGTGGGGCACTGCTTGGGTTGGACGAAAAAACGTGCAAGAGGATTGTTGTTTGTGACTAACATAATTTTGGTTGGAAACCCAAACACAGGCAAGACAACACTTTTTAACACCATCACAAAAAAGAACAACCATGTTGGAAATTGGCATGGAATAACTGTCGACAAAAGCATCTCAAGTTTTAAATTGGGCGAAAGTGAGGGAACAATTGTTGATCTTCCTGGAATATATTCGTTAACTGCCTACACTGGAGAAGAAAAGGTTGCCACAACCTATCTTGAAGAGCACAAGTCAGACGTTGTTGTTTGCTTGGTTGATGCAAACACAATGAAAAGGAGTTTGCTTCTTGCAATTGAACTTATTAAACAGAATTATAGTGTTGTTGTTGCGGTCAACATGTCAAAAGAAGTAAGTGTAAACTATGCTGAAATTCAAAGAAAACTTGGAGTTCCCGTTGTTCCAATAGACGCAAGAAAGCGCAGCGGGGCAATAGCAATTTTGCAAAAAGTTGCCGAAGGCAAAAAACCGCGAGAAAATTTTGATTGTGTGTGCTCTCGCGGTCAAATTTTTAACAAAATTGATGAAATTATGTCTTCTTCAGGCTACAGAGAAAAAATTTATGGTTATTCAAAATTAGACAAACTGCTCTATAACAAATATTGGGCACTTCCAATATTTATGCTAGTTGCGCTTTTTGTGTTTTATTTAACTTTTGGTCACCTGGGAGAGTGCTTAACCAGTGTTGTTTCTAATCTGTTTAACTATTTTTCAGATTACGTTAATGGAATTCTTATAAAACTAAACATAACTCCGTGGGCGCACTCGCTTGTCTCAAACGGAATAATAGGTGGAATAGGCGTTGTTGTCAGTTTTCTGCCACAGGTAATAATTTTGAATTTGTGCTTAAATTTTCTCGAAGATATGGGCTATTTGTCGAGGGTTGCCATCTGCTTTGACAGACCACTTAAAAAGATAGGTCTTTCTGGAAAGAGCGTCATGTCTATCTTGCTTGGCTATGGTTGCACGGCCTCTGCCATGCTCTCAACAAGAACGCTAGAGAGCATAGATGTAAAAAAGCGAACAGCACTTGTGTTGCCATTTGCAAGTTGCAACGCAAAACTTCCAATATTTTTGCTTGTGTGCTCGGCATTTTTCAACAAATTTAAAGTGCTAATAATCTTTGCTCTTTATGTTTTTTCAATTGTCCTTGGTTTGTTTGTTAGTTTTGTGGCATATAAAGCAATCAACAAAACAGATTCGCAGTTTGTTATGGAAATTCCACCAATCAGAGTTCAAAATCCTGTCAAAACAATCAAAAACGCACTCTCTAACACTTTAGATTTTATAAAAAGAGTGGGAACAACAATAGTTTTGTGCTCGGTTGTTGTTTGGCTTCTTTCCAACGTAACCATAACCTTTAAATATGCGACTACGGTTGAAAGTTCAATTCTATATTCTGTGGCACACTTTGTCAGCCCAATTTTTGCACCAATTGGCTTAAATAATTGGGGTGCTGTTGTCGCCCTGATTGTTGGATTATCCGCAAAAGAAATGGTGGTTTCGTCGCTAGCAATTATAAACGGCGTTGTCGGAAGCCTTCCGGCTCTTGCTGCAAGTCTTGCAATGCCACAAAGTGTTGTTCACTTTTCGCCTGCGTCTGCTCTTGCATTTTTGGTGTTTGTGCTTTTGTATTCGCCATGTCTATCAGCCATCAGTGTAATGAGTAAGGAAATTGGCAAAAAGTTTGCGCTTTTTGTGTTTGTTTATCAAATTGCAATTGCTTATTTGGCAAGCCTTGTGTTTTATCTCATAGCAAGTAACGTTGTTACTGCCATTATTGTTTTGATTGTGCTTGCGCTCGGCGGTGCTGTCGTGATAAAATATACTCGAAACAAAAAATGCAAAACCTGCAAGGAAAAGTGTTATGGAAGTTTTGATTGTAGATAAAGAGCAAAAGTTGTCTAAACTTTTAATGGAAAAGTTCCATTTGTCTTATTCTGCAGCAAAAATTTTGATAAAAAAGAAAAACATAAAAGTCAATGGCAAGCGAGTTTCCGATGACCAAGTGGTTTGCTCAGGAGATAAACTAGAAATTTTTGGAATTAAAGAAAAAACAAAAAATGTTGAGATTGTGTTTGAAGACAGCAACATTTTGGTGGCAAACAAGCCTGCAGGGGTTGAGGTTTGCGACGGCGACGAACAAACACTAGACAAAATGCTTGCTGGGGCGGGAAAGGGCGTTTTTGCCGTTCATAGAATAGACAGAAACACAACAGGACTTGTTGTGTTTGCAAAAAACCTTGAAGCAAAAAAAGAACTAGAGCAAATGTTCAAAACTCACGCAATCAAAAAGTTTTATTTGGCTGAGGTTGTTGGAAAAATGCCTAGGCGTGCCGACACCCTTGTTGCCTATCTCAAAAAGGTTGCGACAAAGTCGATAGTTTTTGTTTCTGATTCGCCCAAAGAAGGTTACTCAAAAATAATAACAAAATATCGAGTTTTAAGTTCAAATAATCTTTCTTCGCTTTTAGAGGTTGAAATAGAAACTGGAAAAACCCATCAAATTCGTGCGCATTTAGCTCATGTTGGTCACGCGCTAGTTGGTGACGACAAATATGGCAACAAACAACAGAACAACCAGTTTAAAAAGCATAAGCAACAACTTGTTTCTTATAAACTCGTGTTTGAAAACCCAAAAGGAGTGCTAGAATATTTAAAGGGTAAAGTTGTTGAACTTGACACAACTCAAAAATAAATTTAAAGCAAGGCTCGAAGTCTTGTTTTTTTGTGCATAATTTGTCAAACTTTGCCGATACTAAGCGTAAAGGAGAAAAGTTATGACAATTAGTTTAGGAATATTGACTGCAATAATAATTTTGTTGATGCTGGGGGCTGGCCAAAGAATTTTAGATGGGCTCAGACTGAACGACAAGCAGGCAATAATAATCTTGCTGCTAATTGCAATAGGAATTGCAATTCCACCAATACATATTGGTGAATATTTCGCCGTGTCGATTGGCGGCTACATTATTCCATTTATGCTGTGCATCTATTTGCTCGTGAGCTGTGGTTGGAGCAGAGACTTGCTTCGCGCCACAATTGGAACGATTGTTGTTGCTGGCGTTATCTATGGGCTTGATTGGCTTATGCCAAGTGCAAGTGCCGAGGACATTGTTGTTGACAACACATTTTTATATGGCATAGTGGCAGGAATTGTGGCATACACGCTTGGTCGCAGCAGGCGCAATGCCTTTGTTTCGGCAATTCTTGGAATTTCACTTTCACAAACAGTTCAGTGGCTGGTCAACATCTTTTTGGGAACACCAACAGTGCTAGGTCTTGGAACTGGCGGAGCATTTGGAACTTATGTTATTGCGGCACTAATTAGTGTTGGGCTTGCTGAGTTCTTTGGCAGAGCATTCACCACCGCAAAACCAGACGAAGAGAAAAAGGAATTTAATTTTGACACCCACACTTACGACAGTGAGAAAAACGGAAAGTTAGAAAAAAAGACTCACACCAAACAAAAACTTTCGTCAATAGCAATAATTGTTGCAGCAAGTTTTGCAGTTGTTGGATTTGTGGGTGTTAATCCAAACCAAGTAAGCTATGCAGCAGAAACTGTGGCTTATTACACAATCTATGACTATAACAGCAAAGAAGATGTTGTACTTTATAAGGGTGGAATTGTTGAAAATGGCGACCTTTATCTTTCGGGAGATAACAAACTTTATGAAATTGTTGGGGTGAACGAAGGAACAAAAACTGCCTATGCCAAATATATAAAAGACGAGGAACTTCCAGAATATAACATAACAAGGGTTAGCAAACTTGAAAGTGTTGCCTATGCAAAATCTAAAAAATATGTTGGCGTTTATCACACTCACAACGACGAAAGTTATTTTACGCCCGACGGAACAGACAGTGTCTATGGCAAGGGCGGAATTCATGATGTAGGAAAACAGCTCGTCAAAAACTTTCAAACACTTGGCATTGAAACAGAATACGACGAAAGCCTGCACTTGCCACACAATAGTGGTGCATACACTAGAAGTCAAGCAACTGCAAAAAAACTTTTAGACAAGGGTGTTACAGCCATTTTTGATATTCACAGAGATAGCACCCCAAGAAAAGAGTATGCAACAACGGTCAACGGAAAAGAGATGAGCAAAGTCAGAATGGTTGTAGGCTCTAGCAATCAAAATTTTGAAGAAAACAAAAAATTTGCCTATAGCATAAAAGCATATGCAGACAAAGCTTATCCAAACTTAATTAAAGACATTTACATGGGTGGCGGCAACTACAATCAGCAACTTTCGCCATTTGCAATGCTCTTTGAATTTGGGTCAGAAAACATCGAAAAAGACCTTGCAATTGCAAGCACGGAGCCACTTTCAAAAACCATTGATGTGGTGTTGTTTGGCTCACAAAATGCCAGCGCCTATAGCCTTCAAGATATAAGCCTTAAAAGCGGCGACGGAACAACAAATGTAATTGCCGGACTTTCAAACGAGGGAAGTGGAGCAAGTTGGTCGTCTCTGTGGATTGTTTTGGGGCTAATTGGAACGGCAATTTTGGGCGTTGGAATAGCTTGTATCTTTTCTAAAAACGCAAGATACAAAGTCTCAAGATTTTTTAGCGAACTGTTTGCTGGAGTGTTCACAAAAAAGAGAGCCAGGGGCTAAATTACAATGTTTTTCGGGTGTTATGACAGACATAACACCCTTATTTACTGCTAAAGCAGTAACTTTTTTTATTTATTTTTTATCAAGAGTTTAAAAGTGGTTGATTTGCCCGCGAGCTTTATTATATAATAAATTATAAGTTTAGGAGAATTTTATGGCAAGGCTACCTTTAGTTGCAGTTGTTGGAAGACCAAATGTTGGCAAGTCAACGCTTTTCAACCGAATTGTTGGAAAGCGAATTTCTATTGTGAACGACGAACCGGGAGTCACAAGAGACCGAATTTATGCTGATGGTGAGTGGTGTGGACGCAACTTTACACTTATCGACACGGGTGGAATAGAACTTAAGAGTGACGACAAGTTTAGCAAACACATTTTGGCGCAAGCAGACATTGCAATTAACATGGCAGACCTTATTGTGTTTATTGTTGATGGAAAAGAGGGCTTAACTTCTAGCGACTTAGATGTTGCCGCACGCCTTCGAAAAACCAGCAAACCTGTTTTGTTGGTGGTGAACAAACTCGATAACTATCGTGAAGAAGACTTATATGAGTTTTATAGCCTTGGTCTTGGCGACCCAATTGGAATTTCTGCTGAGCAGGCAACTGGTTTGGGCGACCTTTTAGACAAGATTGTGGAAGCTCTGCCAGAAAACAGCAAAGAGCCAACAGACGAAGGAATTAAAGTTGCAATTGTTGGAAAGCCAAATGCAGGCAAGAGCAGCATAATTAACAGGCTTCTTGGCGAAAATAGAGTTATTGTTAGTGATGTTGCGGGAACAACTAGAGATGCCGTTGACATTCCGTTTAACTATAACAAACAAAAATATACACTTATCGACACAGCAGGGCTGCGCAGAAAGAGCAAAATTGAAGACGAAACCACCGAGCGCTATAGTGTGTTTAGAACAATCGACAGCATTCGCCGTGCAGACGTTGTGGTTCTTGTTATCGACGCAAACGAGCCAATCAGCGAGCAAGATGTTAGAATTGCAGGGCTGATTCACGAAGAACTTAAGCCAAGCGTTGTTGTTATGAACAAGTGGGATTTGATAGACAAAGACACCACAACCATAAACAAGTTTGAAAAGCAATTAGCCACAGACCTTGCATATATGGATTATTTTAAGAGTGTATATTTAAGTGCTCTCACCGGAAAGCGCATTGAAAAGCTTATGCAAACTGTTGAAGAGGTTTGGAAAAACGCCAACAAAAAAATCACAGCGGGAACACTTAACGACATTTTGCAAAATGCATATGCCATAAGCAGTCCGTCTGGCAAAGGTGGAAAAAAACTTAAGATATTTTATGCAACACAAACAGGAACAACACCACCAACATTTGTTCTGTTTGTCAACGACACAACTCTTATGGCAGACAACTATAAGAGATATCTTGAAAATAGCATTCGCGAGGCGGTTGACTTTTCGGGAACGCCAATTCGCATAACCCTTAAAGCAAAAGACGAAAGAGACATATTTTAATTTGGAGGAAAACCTATGATTTGGTGGCACATTGTGCTTATTGCGGTTTGCTCATATCTGTTTGGAAACATTAGTTTTGCAAGAATTATTTCTAGCAAACACCATAAAGACATAACCAAACTCGGAAGCGGAAACCCAGGAACAACAAACACCATTCGAAATTTTGGTGTTGGCGTTGGAGCAATTAACCTTGTTTTAGACATGTTAAAGGGTGTTATTCCAACACTTGTTGTGCTTCTTGTTTTCAAAAATCTGACATATACTTATATTGCAGGTGTTTCTGCAATTGTTGGACACGTTTTTCCAGTGTTCTATCTGTTTAAGGGCGGAAAGGGAATTGCAACAATGCTTGGCGTGTTTATGGTGGTAGACCCACTGGTTACAACCATTGTGCTTGTTGTGTTCTTGCTGGTTTGGCTTGTGTTTAAATATGTGTCGGTTGGAAGTTTCTTGTCGGTTACTGTTTTAACTGTTGTTGAAGGCTTCAAGGCAAAGGCTCTTGAAAATCCAGACAGACTTATAATTTGTTTTATTCTGTTTGCAATTTTTGTGCTCACATGGTGGGCTCACAGGGCAAACATAAAAAGGCTTATTATCGGAAAGGAGAGCCGTGTTGACTTGTTTAAAAGTGTAAGAAAGAAAATCAAAACCAACACCGTTGCTAAAGTAGGAGAGAAAAATGAACAAAAATAATTATGTGGTTTATAACATCATGACGGTTATTGCATATTTTTATGGAATAATCTTGATTTCAACACTCATTTTGTTGCCACTTGGGGTTTATTCGGTTATTGCAGCCCACAGATATTCTAACTATTCAGAAATGAGCGGGCTAGAACTTTCAATGAACAAAAAACTTGTTCAGGCGTGGACAATCTTTGGCTGCGTTTTATATTTTCCATTTGGCTTAATTTCGCTTATTCCATATTTTTCAATTTCAAATAATGTTGTTGTTAACGACGTAAAAGAACAAGAGCCTCAACAACAAAAATCTGATTCCGAACCTGTTGAGGTTGAAATTGACGTTCCAAAAACAGAATCAGAAAAGGCCGAAAAACTGGCAAAACTCGAAAGATTTAAAGCAAACGGGCTTATAACCGAAGATGAATATAACCAGGCCAAAGCCCAACTTGAAGAAGACAAATAAAAGCGAAAAACAAAAGAGCGACATCTGTCGCTCTTTTTTGTTTGAAAAATATTAATATTCACAGTTCTTTGGAGTTCTTGGAAATGGAATAGAGTCGCGAATGTTATCAACGCCAGTGAGGTACATAACAAGTCTCTCAAAGCCCATGCCAAAGCCAGAGTGAACGCAAGAACCAAATTTTCTGAGGTTTAAATACCAGTCAATGGCTGATTTGTCAACACCCATTTCGTCGCAGCGTTTGCAGATTTTTGCATAATCTTCTTCACGCTGGCTTCCGCCCATAAGCTCGCCAGCGCCAGGAACTTCAAGGTCGACAGCAGCAACGGTTTTGCCATCTGGGTTTAGTTTCATATAATATGCTTTAATGTCTTTTGGCCAGTTTTTAATAAACACTGGGCCACCAAAATATTCAGTGATATATTTTTCGTGTTCCTTTGCAATGTCGCCGCCTTCTTCTGGTCTGAATTCCCATTTAACAGGTGCGGCTTGCAAAATTTTGATTACTTCTGCATGGTCAATGCGTGTGAACTTGCTAGAAAGCAGTTTTTCAAGTTTTTCACGAAGGCCATTTGCAACAAACTTGTCTAGAAAGTTGATTTCAGTAGGGCAATTTTCAAGAACATAGCCAACAACGCTCTTGAGCATTTCTTCTTCAATGTCCATAAGGTTTTCAAGATCGCAGAAGGCAATCTCTGGTTCTATCATCCAAAATTCGTTTGCGTGAGTTTTTGTGTTGCTGTTTTCTGTTCTAAAAGTTGGCCCAAATGTATAAATTTTGCTGTTTGCAAGTGCAAAAGCTTCGCCATGGAGTTGTCCGCTTCCGGTTATATATGCTTGTTTTCCAAAAAGGTCTTTTGTCATGTCGACAGTGCCGTCTGGGTTTTTAGGAAGGTCATTAAATTTAAGAGTTGTTATCTTAAACATTTGATCGCTGCCTTCGCAGTCGGTTGTGGTAATAAGAGGAGTATGAACATAAAGATAGCCATTTTCTTGAAAATATTTGTGAATTGCAAAGGCTGCAACACTTCTGATGCGGAACACGGCGTTAAAAAGGTTGGTTCTTGGGCGCAAATATGCAATTTCGCGCAAAAATTCAACAGAATGGTGTTTCTTTTGAAGTGGATATTCGTCGGTTGTTGCATTTGCAATTTCAACTGCGCTCGCATGAATTTCAAAAGGTTGTTTCATTTCTGGTGTGCAAACAAGTTTTCCTGTTACGATAATTGAAGAACCAGCATTAAGTTTTGAAATATCTTCATAGTTAGAAAGGGTGTCGTTAAAAATAACTTGAACACCTGCAAATGTTGTTCCGTCGTTTAAGTCGATAAAGCCAAATGTCTTGCTGTTTCGAACACTTTTAATCCAACCAGCAACAGTAACTTCTTTGCCGTCTAATTGGGCGTAAGTTTTGTGTAAGATTTTAATGTCTGTCTTTTTCATAAATTTCCTCGATAAATTTTGTTAACAGATAAATAATAAACTCAAGACAACTTTTTGTCAACCAAGTTCGCGCAAAAGATTTGACGATTTAAATTTCACAAAATTCAATATTTTGCTTGAAAATGCCGGCAATATTTGTTACACTAAAGTTAGTTTAAAAAGGAGAATAATCAAATGAAAAAGTTTTTTCAAGAATTTAAAGCCTTTATCAGCCGTGGAAATATTCTAGACATGGCTGTCGGCGTTATTATTGGTGGTGCGTTTTCTGCAATTGTAACTGCATTTACCAACGGAATAATCATGCCACTAGTTAACTTGGCGTTGTCTGGAGCTGGCAATGGGCTCGAAGGCGCTCTTACTTTCTTAAAGAAAGTTGAAACAGTTGATGCAAATGGCGACCCAGTTGTTGACCTTGCTAAGAGCATCTATATTAACTGGGGTGCTTTTATCACAGCAGTTTTGAACTTCTTAATTATTGCCATGACACTCTTTATCATTTTGAAAGTGGCAATGGAAAGCAGCAAACTTTTGCACAAGGCAGCTGACGATGTTAAGCCAAAACTAACTAGAGAAGACAGAAAGGCAATGAAAGCAGCAGGCAAAAACCCATTCAAAAAAGCAGACAGAGAAGCATATCTTGCTGAAAAGGCAGAAAAAGAAGCAGCCGAAAAGGCAAAGGCAGATGCAGAAGCTGCCGCAAAAGCAGAAGCCGACAGAAAAGCAAACCCAACACAAGAAGATTTGCTTAAAGAAATTCGCGACCTGCTTGCAAAACAAGCAAAATAGATTAAAAAAAACAGCCGATTGGCTGTTTTTTTTGTTAACATAAATTTAGTCTTTTTGTCTTGCGATGTTTTCTGCAAAAGGAGTGCCCAAAAAAGCAGATGAACCAACAGAAACAATGCTAGAAGGAATTATAACATTTTCAAGTTTTGTGCAACCTTCAAAAGTTCCAATTTCAACCTCTGTCATGTTTTTAGAAAGTCTTGCGCTTTCAAGGCTTTTGCAACCCCTGAAGGCATGCTTTCCAACATTCTTTGTTGAATATGGAATGTGAATGCTTTTAATGTTTTCACAATAAGCAAAGGCATATTCTCCAATTTCATTCAAATGAGGCGGAAAATTAACTTTTTTTATTTTGCTCATAAAAAACGCAAACTTTTGAATTTCAACAACATTATTAGGAATATTTAGGGTTTCAATGTTAGAAAAAGAAAAACAGCCAAATCCAATTGTTTTTAAACTGTTAGGCAGAGTAACGTTTTTTAAATTTTCAAGGTCGGCGAGTTCCTCAACTTCTGTTGAGTCTTGGTCGTAAGCATAGATATATTCAAAGCCTTCGCCAAAAGAAATGCTTTCAATTTTTTTAAAATTAGGCAGGTGAGCAATGTTTATTGATGTTTCTTCTTGTTCAATGATGGTTTTTGCTCCGTCTGTATATGTTATTTCGATAGTATTGTTCATATGCGCTTTCTCCAAAGGAAATCTTAACATAAAAAACTGGCAGTGTCAATACCAGTTTTTTATTGAAAAACATAAAAATTTGTTACTTTTTGTTGATATATTCAATAACTTTTGGAGCGCAGATTAAAAACCATGTTGCATATTTTTTTGGATTTTTAACAATGTCTGTTGCAAGCTCGTTAATGTCTGCCCATCGCATTTCTTCAACCTCGTCTTTGTTGAGGGCAAAAGAACCATCATATTCACCAACAATAACATGGTCAAATTCATATTCATAAAGGTTTTCGGCATACTTAGAAAGATAGGTGAACGAATAGAGCTCAGAAAGTGAGTTTTTTTCAACGACAATTCCAACTTCTTCGCTCAGTCTTTGTTTTGCATCGGCCAAAATATCGTTTGTTCTTGGGTGACTGCAACACGTGTTTGCCCAAAGCCCGCCAGAATGATATTTAGAAAACGCACGACGTTGAATCAAAATTTTGTTGTCATGATAGAGAAACACAGAAAAAGCCCTGTGAAGAACAGGCTTTTTGTGAGCTTCTTCTTTAGAAACCGTGCCAATTTGGTTGTCGAAAATGTCAACTGCAATAAGTTTATTGTTCATAATTAATATGCTAACAAATCAATTTGAGTGTTGTCAACAAATTTTTTGACAAGCTTGATGAGTGTGTTATATAATTAACATATGAGAATTGAACCAATAACCACGGCGGAAGTTGATTATTTTTATGAAATTCACAAAAAAGATTTTCCTTCTGTCGAAAGAAGAACAAAAACCCAAATTAGAAATTTGATTGAAAACAACAAACAGTTTTGCCCAAGATTTTTTTATGATGGAAACGATTTGGTTGCTTATCTTGTTTATTGGAAGGTTAAAGACTTTTATTTTATTGAGCATTTTGCAGTCTTGCCAGATTTTCGTGGACGTGGATATGGAACAAAAATTTTAACTGAGTTTAACAAAAAATATGGCAATAATATTATTTTTGAAGTTGAACCACCAGAGAACGCCATTGCGCAACGAAGAATTCATTTTTATGAAAAGTTAAATTTTGTTCATCACAACATTTGCTATTTTCAGCCAAGTTACCGCAAGAAAAATTTTATTTCAAATTTAAAACTTAATATAATGACTCACAAAGATTTTGCTAAAGATGTTAACAATTGTTTAAACCTGATTTATCAAAATGTTTACGGAATAGAAAGCAACAATCAAAAGTTTTAACAAAACAAAAAAAGTTCTTGATTTTTTGCTTGATATGTGTATAATATTATTTGTTCGTTCATTTTAAGCGAATATGGATCGCTAGCTCAGCTAGGAGAGCATCTGACTCTTAATCTGGGCGCGACGCGTTTAAAAAGTTGCCAGTGGCAAGTTTTTAGCCAAAGCGTGCGAGCACTTTGGTGCGAGCGGAAGGGTTTCCCTGGACCCAATCTAAAAAACAGAGAAAATTATGTTATCATGGATCGCTAGCTCAGTTGGTAGAGCATCTGACTCTTAATCAGGGGGTCCAGGGTTCGAACCCCTGGCGATCCACCAAAATGAAACAGGCAAAAGCCTGTTTTTTTTATTTATTTTTCGCCAGGAATTCTACCTTGCTTAATATGTGATTTGCAAAAAACCATTGTTTAACATATTGTCGCACCCCTGAATGCTGTCGCATACATTGGGTCCAGTTGGCTAACCCCTGGCGATTCACCAAAACAAACACCGCCAGGTGTTTTTTTTGTGAAAATCAATATTGACAAAAGAGTTAATGTATAATATAATGCATGCTGTAAAAAATGTTTGTGGAGAATTATATGAAAAGACCTTCAAAAAAATTGTTATTAACTGCAGCAACAATGTTTGCGTTTCCACTTGCGGGCTGCAGCAAAATTGTGTTCTTTTATCCTAAAATCACAGCTGATGAATATTTGTCTAAAATAGATTCGTCAATTGTTAAGCGTGCGCTATCAGACATGAACGCCGTCGGTTTGAACTATGAATCACTTGAATTTCCGAAGAAAGAAATTAGCTATAGCTATGCTTATAAAGACAGAGATTCAGAGATAATAACATTTTATGATGTTAATGTCAGCCAAAAAGACAAAAATTTTGTGGTGAATTTTTCTTATGAAACTCATGGTTATAGCTTAGCACTTGAAGACATGGGAAGATCTCAATATTTAAGTGATGACTGTATTTTTTATCTTGGTGACATTGAACGATTAGGTGAAATAATTGGGGCAGAAACCTCTAAGATTGAAACAGTTACAAATTCAAAAACAAAAGAAGTTTATTATTCTGTTGATTTGCAAGAACGTTCAATGTAGAAAAGAAAAACAAAAGCTGGGGTGACCAGCTTTTTTAATTCAAAAAAATATTTTTTACTCCAACTAAAGTCTTTGACAATTGTTTTTTTGTTAATTATAATAATATTTGAGGGCAAAATGAAAACGGTTTTAATCACAGGAGCATCAAGGGGAATAGGTGAAGCCATTGCAAGAAAATTTGCAAGTGGTGGCTATAATGTTGTTATAAACTATGTTTCTAGTCAGCAAAAAGCTGAAAATCTTGCTGATGAGCTCACAAGAAATGGGGTTAGAGCTGTTGCCATTCGCGCTGATGTTGGCGACCCTGTGCAGGCAAAACTCTTGGTTAAACAAACACTCGAGATTTTTGGCTACATTGATGTTTTGGTCAATAACGCAGGAACGGCACTCACAAAACTATTAATCGACACAAAGACAAGTGAAATCGAGAATCTGTTGCTCACTAATTTGCTTGGAACAATTTATGTAACAAAAGAGGCACTGCCTAGCATGATATCTCGTCAATATGGCAAAATTGTTAATGTGTCGAGCATGTGGGGAGTTGCTGGTGGCAGCATGGAAACTGTTTATAGCGCGAGCAAAGGTGGAATAATTGCTTTTACAAAAGCTGTTGCCAGAGAGGTTGGCTACTCAAACATAAATGTTAATTGTGTTTGCCCTGGTGTTATTTTGACAGACATGACAAAAAATATCACAATCGACGACATGAAAGAGTTAGAAAATGAGACAGCTCTTGGAAGAATAGGAACGCCGCAAGACGTTGCATCAGTTGTTTATTTCTTAGCAAGTGATGAAGCAAGCTACATGACCGCAAGTGTTGTAGGTGTTGATGGTGGAATAATTTAAAGGAGAATATATATTTATGAAAATCAAAGTTGTAACAATGTGCGGAAGCATGAAATTTAACAAAGAAATGCGCACAATTGCGCGCAGAATAGAAGCAAAGCAGGGCTGGGCAGTTATTCAATGTGTCTATAGCAAAAAATCAGATAAGTTAGATAACATTGACGAAATGCACAACATTGAAGTGGCCCACTATAAGAAAATCGAAATTGCAGATGCTATTTATGTTGTTAACATCGGCGGATATATCGGCGAGGCAACAAAGAGAGCAATTGCTTATGCTAAAAAATGTGGCAAAGAGATAATTTATCACGAATAATCATGCTATTATGTCTGACATAATAGCCGAAAAACCTGACAAAAATCGACTTTTTGCCGATAATTAAAGGAAGAAGAAATGGCAGAAAAATTTTATATTACAACCCCAATTTATTATCCAAGCAACAAACTTACGCTTGGAAATTGCTACACAACTGTTGTTTGTGATGCGATTGCAAGATATAACAAATTGCTTGGGAAAGATGTTTTTTATTTGACCGGAACAGACGAGCATGGTCAAAAAATTGCAGGTCGTGCAAAAGATGCCGGCAAGTCTGAAATGGAATATTTAAACGAGATTATTGCAGATGCGAAAGACCTTTGGAAACTTTTAAACATCAACTACGACAGATTTATTAGAACAACCGATGAAGACCATGTTGAAGTTGCTCAGCATGTCTTTTCTGAACTCTATAACAAGGGCTACATTTACAAAAGTTCATATAAAGGAAAATATTGTGTTCCTTGCGAAAGTTTTTGGACAGAAAGTCAACTTGTTGACGGAAAGTGCCCAGATTGTGGTAGAGCGGTTATCGACCAAGAAGAAGAGGCTTATTTTTTCAAACTCAGCCAGTTTGGTGACAAACTTTTGAAACTTTATCAAGACAACCCAGAATTTTTGCAACCACAGAGCCGTGTTAACGAAATGGTTAACAACTTTATCAAGCCAGGTCTTTCAGACCTGTGTGTGTCTAGAACAAGCGTAAAATGGGGAATTCCAGTTCCGTTTGACCCAAAACATACAATCTATGTTTGGATAGACGCACTCACTAACTACCTTACTGGTGTTGGATATTTAAGAGACAAAAAAATGTTTGAAAAATATTGGCCAGCAGATGTTCACATAATCGGAAAAGAAATTGTGCGCTTTCATGCAATTATTTGGCCAGCAGTTTTAATGGCGCTAGATATTCCACTTCCTAAAAAGGTGTTTGGTCATGGTTGGTTGCTTTTTGGCGGAGACAAACTCTCTAAGAGCAAAGAAGTTGCAAGCGTTGAGTGTGTAGACCCAAGAATTTTGGCTCCAAGATATTCTTCAGATGCCGTAAGATATATCTTGCTTAGAGAAATTCCATTTGGTTCAGACGGAAACTATTCAACCGAGGGATTTTTAACCAGAATTAATAGCGACCTTGCAAACAACTATGGAAACTTAGTTAGCAGAACACTTTCGATGCTTAAAAAGTATAGAGATGGAGTTGTTCCTTCTCATTCTCAAGAACTTGATGTTTTAGATAAAGACCTCATTAACATTGTTCTTCAAGAAGAACAAAATGTAAAGGCTCACATGGCAAACTTAGACAGTTCAAAGGCTCTTGCTAGCATTTTTGCGATATTTAGCAAGGCAAACAAATATATTGAAGTGACTGAGCCATATATACTAGCAAAAGACCCAGCAAAGAAAGAGCGTCTTGACACAGTTTTGAGAAACCTTTTAGAAGCAATTAGAATTGGAACAGTTCACTTGTCTGCATTTTTGCCAGATGTAAGCAAAAAGGTGCTTGATGTGCTTGGCGTTGAGGCGAAAATTGGCGAGCAAAGTTTTTATAATCTTAAAGAGGGAAAGGTTCTTGAAACATTGCCAATCTTGTTTCCAAGGCTCGATGTTGCCAAAGAACTTGAAGAACTTTCAAAACAATAAAAAAACAGACGGCGTGGCCGTCTTTTTTTGTGCACAAAATTTCTGATGATTTCATAAGTTAGATATTGATAACCATGAGTGGAACATTAAACGTTTTTGTTGACCAAATCAGAGATAACATAATTAAAATAAAAAGCCAAACAAAGGCCAAATTTTGTGCCGTTGTTAAAGCAAATGCTTATGGCGTTGGAATTAGACTCGCAAAATATATTTGTGACATTGTAGACTATTTTGCGGTTGCAAATGTTCTTGAAGCGAACGCCCTTGCCAAATATTCTGGCAAGCCAATTTTGGTGTTGTCGCCGCCAAGCATTGAAGACATTAAAAAAATTAAATATAAAAACATTGAATTTGCGGTTGACAGAGTGGAAATTGTTGAAGAACTCAAACGTCAAAAAGAAAGGTTCAAAATTCATGTTGCAATCAACTCCGGAATGAACCGCTACGGTGCGAATTTTGATGAATTTTTAAAGATTGTTGAAAGCGCAAAAAAGTCAGAAAATATCTGCATGAGGGGAGTTTTTAGCCACTTTTATAATTCCGACTTTTTAACCATGGAAAAACAGCACAAAATTGCGACAAAGTTTTTCGATGTTGCAAGAGCAAATTTCAACGATGTTTTGTGTCACATTTCTAATTCTGGTGGCTTGATGTTTGCAGAAGACATGGTCAGGGTTGGAATTGGCCTTTATTTTAACGAAAACAAGTGCGCACTATCGCTCGAGAGCAAAATTTGTGAAATTAGAAAAATACAGCCTGGAGATATTGTTAGCTATAACGCACATTTTGTGGCAAAATCGAAAAAGACAATTGCCGTTGTTCCGCTTGGCTACGCCGATGGAATAAACCGAAAACTTTCTGGTTGTAGTGTTATTGTCAAAGGCCAAGAATGCAAAATTGTTGGTGACATTTGCATGGATTGCTTTATGATTGATGTGACTGGTGTTGATGTGAGTGTTGGAGAAAGAGTTACAATTTTTGGCAAAAATGGCAAAAGGTATAATTCCGTTTGCAATTTGGCGAAATGGTGTGATACAATTTGTTATGAGATTTTAACAGGCATATCTTGCCGCGTAAAAAGGAAGTATAATGCAAATTATCACAGGAAAATTCAGGGGAAGAAAACTGGCGAGCGTTCCGACAGACCAAACAAGACCAACACTAGCGAGAATAAAAGGCAGCATGTTTGATATGATTAATGAGCACATTGCTGGGCGTAAGGTTCTTGACTTGTTTGCTGGCAGTGGAGCACTTGGAATTGAGTGCTTGTCTCGTGGCGCAGAAAAGGTTGTCTTTGTTGATGCGCAAAAAGAAAGCATAAAGACAATAAAACAAAATTTAAGAAACGACACAAACGGAACAGAGCTCATTTGCAGCGACTTTCAAGATGCTCTCCACACATTTTCTAAGCGCAACGACGCCTTTGACATGGTTTTGTTGGACCCTCCATTTGAGAGTGAATATCTTGAAAAAGCCTTGTATTTATTGCATAAAAAAGAACTTCTTTGTGATGGTGCAATTGTTGTTTGTGAAATGAGTAATAAAAAAGTGTTGCAAAATTATCCACAAAAGTATATAATGATTAAAGATAAAGATTATGGTACTGTTAAAGTGGTAATCTTTGAATATCATAAAGGATAAATTATGAACGTATATGACATTTTGGCCGAGCTCGAAGAAGAGGTGGGCGAATCAAAACCAGGACTATTCCACAAAAAAATCAACACAGAAAGGGTTGCAGAACTTGTAGAAAGCCTTAAAAATAACATGCCTAAAGCTGTTGAAGAGGCATCATATATTTTGTCTCAAAAAGACAAGTTGCTTGAAACTGCTCGTGCAGATGCACAGGCAATTTTAGATGACGCAAATGAAAAGGCAAACAACTTGGTTTCACAAAGTGCCGTTATGGAAAGGGCTGAAGAAGAGGCTACAAAAATGACAAACCTTGCAACAAAGCGCTGTGAACAACTTTTGGATGCAACAAAAAACAATGTCGACAAGCTTTTAAAAGCCGTTGAGGACTATTTGGCTGAGCACTTAAATATTGTTCACGACAGCCGTGACGAACTTACTGCAACACTTATTCAACTTAAAAACAATCTTAAACAATAAAAAGCTTGCACAATCCTAGGCAAATAAAAAAAGTAAAAATTGCATGCACGCACTTCACAAACACGAAGTAGCGTGCTTTTATTTTGCAACGAGAAAGGTAGGCCATAGATTGAATTGTTATGCTCAGCCCACCAAACGAAATTAGGCTTGCTGCAAAACAAATTGGCCAAATGCCAGTAAAGGCAGAAAGAATCTTGCAGCCGCGGGTTACTTCCAATAGTCCGCCAACAATTCCATTTGATAGACCGCTTATGCCAAAGAGAGATAAAAACTTTTCTAGCGGATAGGCAACAACCGTCGCAATTTTTGTGTCAAAAATTATGTCTGAAATCAAAAAGAAAATGGTGATATATCCACCAACAAGCAAAATGTTTTGAACTGTGTCGAGCATGGTTTTAGACAACAAATTGTCTGGTCTGTGGAGGGGCACAACGCTAGAAATTTTCTGGCTTTGTTGCGACTTTCCTCTAAGTGTTATGCCACACATAACACTCGCAAGAATATGCGATATATAAATAACAATTCCAACAGTGATGTTTCCAAACATAACGGCACCAACTGTTCCAATGACAAATAGTGGTCCGCTTGTTGTGCAAAAAGAGCACATCTTTTTTGCGTCGGACTGCGAGATTGAGTTTGACAAATATAGGTCGCTGATAAGTTTTGCGCCAACAGGATAGCCACTGATTGCGCTTATTAAAAGCACATAGCTAGAAATCGGGCTGGTGTTGAAAAGGAGCCTTGTTGGTTTTTCTAGCCTTGATGATAGCTTTTCTATCAGGCCAAAACTAGAAAGTAGTTTAGTGAAAAACATAAAAGGAAAAAGCCCTGGTAAAACACACGTTAAAAACATTGTCAATCCCTGCAAAACACTTGTGTTATATCGTTTTGGGTTGCTTAAAATGACTATCAAAACAAAAATTGTTGAAAGTGACAATAGCAACAGCTCTATGTTCTTAAAAATTTTGTTGTTTTTGGTTAATATTTTATTTGTTGTCATACGAAAGTTTATGCTATAATTTTATTGTAAAATTACCAAGATGGTTTGATAGGAGGGCTTTTATGATTTTTTCTAAAGACTATTCAGACGACCAATTGCCATACACGCGTTCTGATAGGTTTTTATATGCAAAAGTGCTAATTTCATCTATCTTTTTAGCCCTTAGCATTTTTCTGGCCCTTGTTGGAAAAGACACATTAATTGGACCACTTGTTTTGTTTATTGGCATTGTTTGGAATTTGTTTTTGCCACTAAATAGTCCAATTAGTTTGTTTTTAAGCATAATGATGAGCATGGTTTATGTTTTGATTTGCGTTCCTATTGGGCTTGTTGCAAACGGATTATTACACATTGCTTATTATGTTCCAATGCAATATTTGGCCATAAGGAATCAGGGCGATTCATTCATCTTGCGAGACAAGAAATTAACCGACAAAGAAGGCTTATTCATTTTGTTTTATTATGTGCTGTTCTTTGTTGGAATTTATGTTTTCAGTTCAGCAATTTCATCATCTCCGCTGCTTTGCATGATTGATGCTTTTTCAGCAACGGCACTAGCACTGAGCGCACTTGCTCGCAACTTGCGCATTGGGGCATATTTTAAAATTCGATTTGTTGCTCTTGCAATTTCAATTTTTCTTTGGGCAATGCTTGCCACTGCAGAAGTTAAATATAGTGGGGCGACCTCAGTGTTCTTAATGTATATTATGTATTTTGTTTACGAAATCGCAGTATGCATTTATGAGCACAGACATTATCTAAATAAACAAATTGTTTCTGAAGAGGAACAAAAACAAGAAAAAACAAAACAAATTGTTGATAAAAAGAAAAGACAGCTAAAAGATTTGTCAAAATAAAAAAACACCACGTGGTGTTTTTTTTAACAAAAAATAGTTCCGGTTTTTATGTCGCTATTAAATTCTTTTTGTGAAATATTGTATAAGTTAGAAGCATTTAAATCGAGCTTGGCAGATAGTGTTTGTGCGCGGCTTAAGTTGTCATAGTCGGAGCGGCTAACAATAACCTGTGTAAAATTTTTGTTAAACTCAGATAAAAATTTCTTTTTGTCTTTTTTTATCGCAAGCATTTTAACAACAGAGCGGCCACTTTTGATAGTTTTGAAGTTTTCTTTTGTTAAATTGATTGTAGGATAGTAACACAATTTTTTTATTCGTGCAGTGCGATATCTTTTGCTTGAGGCTTGATTTATTAGTTCTTCAAAATTAGTGCAGGTTTTTGATAAGTTTGATATTAAATTTGGCAGGCCTTCAGAATAATCATAAAACTGGTTAAGTTTTTCTGCTGACATATTTTGCAAAGTGAACATTGCAACAGAATTTATGATGTTTGAACTTGTTATATCTGCTGGTTTAAAATGAGCAAAGCTAGGAATAAACTTGTTTGCGTCAGAAAATTTTTGGTTTTTTAGAAGCTCTCTGATTATGGTGGCACTTGCAAAATTATTGGTTGTTTTTTTCGAATTGTAGCCGCCGTCGGTGCGCTTAACCAAAACAACATCGATGTTTGCTTTTTGTCTTTTTATTTGTCTGACATATTCTAACGCTAAAATGTTGCTTGCATCTTTAAAAATGTCGGCAGCATTTGGCAATTTTTGTGTTGTTATGTTAATAAGTGTTTTGCTGTAGTTTTCGCCTTTATCTAGCTCATTTTTCATTGCACTGACAAGTGATTTTTGATTTATGCTTGCGGCGGATTGATAGTCTTCTAACTGTGTGTGGGCAGCTCCAACAACAAGCTTTGTGCAGCCAAGCGACTTTAAAATTTTGATTGCCCCATAGGCGAATATTTCTGCGCTAGACAAGGCATAACACACAGGAAGCTCGCAAACCATGTCGGCTCCAGCGTTGATTGCTGCAAGTGCGCGAGCATATTTGTTTGTTATGGCTGGTTCTCCGCGTTGAACAAAATTTCCACTCATCAAACAAAGAACAGGCAAATTGGTTTGTTTTTTTGCCTGGCAAATCAAATATTCGTGCCCACTATGAAATGGGTTGAATTCTGAAATTATTGCACAAAATTCCATATAAAATTTGTTATCCTGTTGATTTTTTGAAGTTAAGTATTGTATACTTAGCAGGTAGATATAATCATTATATCAATTCAAATAAATTTATGCAATAGTTTGAGGAGTAATATAGTTGGATAAAAAGAGAAAGTACGATCCTTTTGCCAGCATAATAGAAAGGGCCAAAGGTAGCACTGCAAAAATTGTTCTTCCAGAAGGCCACGACCCAAGAATTTTGGAGGCCGCCAACTGGGCAGCAGAAAACAATTTGTGCAAAATTATTTTGCTTGGTGACAAAAATTTGCTTGCATCTAAAATTCGCAGAAAAGCTCAAAAGAACATAACAATTATCGACCCAAAAAGCAGCGGCAAAACTCGAGAAATGTATGCCTATAGTTTGTTTCAACTTCGAAAAGACAAAGGCATGACAGAAGAAAAAGCCATGGAGGCGCTTAAAGACAATTTAACTTTTGCAATGATGATGCTTAAAAGTGAAGATGCTGATGGAATTGTTGCAGGAGCGGTGAGAGAAACTGCAGATGTTCTTCGAGGTGCTTTTTCGATTATCAAAGCAAGACCAAAAATCTCAAAGGTTTCGTCTGTTATGCTAATTGAAGTTCCAGAAGGCAACAAGATTGGTGAAAATGGAATTTTGGTGTTTGGAGATTGCGCTGTAAACATAAATCCAACCGATGAAGAACTAGCCGACACTGCAATTTTATCTGCTGAAACAGCAAAAACAATTTGCAACATGAGACCAAACGTTGCGCTTTTAGGGTTTACAACAAAGTCTCACGAAGATGTTGACGACGAACAAACGCAAAAAATAAAAAGGGCATATAAAATTGTCAGAAGAAAAGATCCAATGCTTAGAATTGATGGAGAACTTCAGGGCGATGCGGCTTTGAGTCCTCTTGTTGCGGCGTCTAAGTGTCGAGATAGCGACGTTGAAGGAAAGGCCAACGTTTTGATATTCCCAGACATAATGAGCGGAAACATTGGCTACAAGCTTGCTCAACGTGTGGCCAACACAAGAGCAATTGGTCCAATTTTGCAGGGGTTAAACAAGCCTGTTAACGATTTGTCGCGTGGAACAACGGCAGAAGAAATTATTTATAACATTGCAATAACAGTGTTGCAAAGCAAAAATACAATTAAAGGTTCATAAAGGAGAAAAATAATGGCAAAAATTTTAATTTTAAACGCAGGAAGCAGTTCGCTTAAGTATCAAGTTATCGACATGGACAATGAAAAAGTTCTTGCAAAAGGAAACTGTGAAAAAATAGGACTTGAAGAGGGAATCTTCTCTTATGCCGCAGCTGGCAACAAAACAGTAACTTATCCTCAAATGAAGGATCACTCAGTTGCACTTAACTTTGTTTTGGAAGCAATAACCAACAAACAAAATGGCTGCATTAAAAGTCTAGACGAAATCGACGCTGTTGGACACAGAGTTCTTCATGGTGGCGAATTCTTTTCAAAGGCTGCAATAATCGACAGAGAGGTTCAAGCAAAAATCGAAGATTTAATTCCACTTGGACCACTTCATCAAAGAGCAAACTTGCAAGGAATTTATGCTTGTCAAAAACTTATGCCAAGAGTTCCTCAAGTAGCAGTTTTTGACACGGCTTTTCACAGCACTATGCCAGCAAAAGCATTTAGATATGCAATTCCTGGAGAAGACTATACAAAATATCACATCAGAAAATATGGCTTTCACGGAACAAGCCACAAATATGTTAGCCAAAGAACAGCAGAGCTCATTGGCAGACAAGGCAAGTTTATTATTCTTCACATCGGCAGTGGTTCTTCACTTTCTGCCGTAAACAATGGCATTTGTCAAGACACCAGCATGGGTTATACACCACTTGATGGCTGCTTAATGGGAACAAGATCTGGAAATATCGACGCATCTGTTCTTCCAACACTTTGCGAAAAACATGGCTTTGATGTTAATGGTGTTGTGAACTACCTTAACAAAAACAGTGGCTTGGTTGGTCTCACTGGTGCCAGCGACTCTCGCGATGTTGATGCAATGGCAGCAAACAAAGATGGCAAATATTCTCGCTCACAAGTAGAAAATGCGCAGCTTGCAAACGAAATGAGAGCATATCGTGATGCTAAAATTGTTGGCAGCTATGTTGCAGCGCTCAACGGTGTTGATGCAATTACATTTACTGCGGGTGTTGGCGAGCACGATGCTGCTTATCGTGAGAGAGTTCTTGGATATTTAACATATCTCGGAATTGTTATTGATTCTAAAGCTAATGCCCATATTGAAGAGGGCGAAATTTCTGCTCCTGGCAGCAAAGTTAAAGTATTTGTTATTCCAACAAACGAAGAATTGCAAATTGCAAGAGAAACAAAAGCCGAACTCGGACTATAAATTTTAACAAAAACAATTGACAAACGCACGCAATAGTTATATAATTGCCGTGCAAAAAACAATCCCACTTGGGTAAAAATACAGGAGGAAAAACAATGGCAGTTCCAAAACATAAGGTTAGCAAGGCTGCAACAGGAAGTCGCAGATCAGCAAATAGAAAAGCTACAGCTCCAACACTTGTTGAGTGCCCACAGTGCCATGAAATGAAGGCTACACACGCTGTTTGCCCAAATTGTGGATACTATAATGGCGAAAAGAAGAAACTTGTTAAAGCTGACAAAGCTAAAAAAGATTAATGAGCAAAAAAGAGCAACCCCAAAAGGGGTTGTTTTTTTGTGCACAAAATAGGGTGTTATGACAGACATAACAACGGAAATATCTGGTCAAAACGCTTGTTACAAGTTCTTTTTTGTTAAGTTTTAGGGGCAAAATAATTTATTATTTTGACAATTAAAAAATCAAAAAGTGGCTCAATTTGCTAGTCAAAATATTATATTTATTATATAATATCCTCGTTTAGGAGTTTATTTATGAAAATTGCTATCGACGCATTTGGTGGAGATCATTCTCCAGAAGAGATTGTTAAAGGCGCTATAACCAGCGTTAATTTAATCGACGACGTAGAAATTGCTCTCGTTGGAAAGGAAGAAAAAATTAAAGAGATTTTGGCAGAATATGGCTACAACGGCAATAAGATTGAAATTGTTAACGCAACAGAGGTTATTTCGAACGACGAAAGCCCAACAGTTGCAATTCGTCAAAAGAAAGACAGCAGCATTGTTGTTGCCTTTGATGCACTAAAAAATCGTGATGACATTGTTGGACTCATCAGTGCTGGAAGCACAGGAGCTGTGCTTACTGCTGCAACGCTTCGCCTTGGCCGAATCAAAGGCGTTTTAAGGCCTGCGCTTGCACCTGAACTTCCTAATTTAATGGGCTCAAAAACGCTTTTAATAGACAGCGGTGCAAATGTTGATGCAAAGCCAGAATATCTTGTTCAATTTGCCATTATGGGCAGTGAATATATGAAGGCTATGCACTCAATTAAAAATCCAAGGGTTGCGTTAGTGAGTGTTGGAACAGAAGATCACAAGGGCAATGAATTTACTCATGAGGTTTTTGCTCGTTTGAAAGAACTCAAAAACATCAATTTTGTTGGGAATATGGAAGCTCGTGATGCACTTTCTGGAAAATATGATGTTATTGTCTGTGATGGCTTTACTGGCAACGTTCTTTTGAAGTCTGCTGAGTGTGGTGTTGATTCGCTCAACAAAATTATGAAAGAAGAAATTCTAAAACTTGGTTTCAAAGGAAAACTTGGATATTTGCTGCTTAAAAAAGCCTTCAGAAAGACCAAAGAAAGAATTAATTATACTTCTGTTGGTGCGGCATTTTTGGGAGTTCAAAAACTTGTTCTTAAATCTCATGGCTCTAGCAAAGCAGAAACAATTTATAGTTGTGTGTTGCAACTGAGAGGGTTATATAAAGCCAAAATGATAGAAAACCTCACCGCTAACTTAAAACAAATTGAAGGCGGCGCTAATGAATAGAGAGCAAGTTGAAAAAATCATAGGACACAAGTTTGCAAACAAAGCGTTTTTAGACACGGCGTTTGTTCACTCGAGTTACGCAAATGAAAAGTCCGTTGAAAGCAACGAGAGACTAGAATATTTGGGTGATGCAGTGCTTGAACTGCTTGTTACTGACAAGCTTTACAAAATTTTCAACTTGCCAGAGGGCAAACTCACAAAATATCGTGCAAGCTTGGTTAGTGAGCCAACACTTTCGTTTGTTATCTCTCAGCTTGGTTTAGACAAGTTCTTGCTAAGAGGCAAAGGAGAACAAAAAACTCAGCCAACCAGCGCAGAAAAGTGCGATTTGTTTGAAGCAGTTGTTGGAGCGTTATATTTAGATGGTGGAATTGAGGCGAGCAGAAAGTTTGTTGATGAGTCTCTTGGAGATGCCATTGAAAAACTTAAAGCAGAAGGCCTAGAAGAAAACGCAAAGTCCATGCTTCAAGAAATGCTCAAAAATCAAAGAATTGTTTATTCAACAACAAAACATGGAGAAAGCCACAACCCATTTTATAAGTGCACTGTTATTGTTAATGGCAATCTGTGTGGTTATGGTGAGGGCAAAAACAAAAAGACCGCTGAACAAATTGCGGCAAAAAACACAATATCAATTTTAAAAAAGGCGTAAAAAACAAATGAAATTTAAAAAAATGGAGTTATATGGTTTTAAATCTTTTGCAGACAAACTAGAAGTCAGTTTCGACTCTGGTGTTACTGCAATTGTTGGACCTAATGGTTGTGGAAAGAGTAACGTTGCCGATGGCATTCGTTTTGTTATGGGTGAAACCAGTGCAAAATCTATGCGTGGAAGCAGCATGCAAGATGTTATTTTTAACGGAACACAAGAGAGAAAACCACTTAGTTATTGTGAGGTTTCTCTTTATTTTGACAACACAGACAGAATCTTTCCACTGGATTACGACGAGGTTGTGTTTTCTAGAAAGTTGTATAAAAGTGGCGGAAGCGAATATTCAATCAACAAAAACCCTGTTCGTCAAAAAGATGTTGTAGATGCGCTCAGGGGCACTGGCCTTGGCAAGGAAAGCTATTGTGTTATTGGTCAGGGAAAAATTGACAGCCTGCTTTCGGCTAAACCAGAAGACAGACGTTCTATTTTTGAGGAGGCTGCTGGCATTTCTAAGTTTAAAAACAGAAAACAAGAAGCCGAAGGTAAACTTCTTCGAACACGTGACAACTTAACCAGACTTAATGATATTATTTATGAACTTGAAAACCAAATAGGACCCCTCACCAAACAGTCTGAAAGCGCCAAAAAGTTTTTGGAATATAAAGAAAAATTAAAAAATCTTGAACTTAATATTTATGTTTATCAATATGACCACGCTAATAGCAACAAACAAGAAATCAGTTTAAAAATTGAGGGAATTGACCAAGAACTTGCTGTTAAGCAGGCAGATTTTGACAATGCAGTTAGCGAATATAACCAAAGTTTTGAGAGCATCAGCAAACTAGACCAGACAATTGAAGAACTTCGTGAAGAACTCTTGAATTTAAACGTTGAACTTGAAAAACAAAATGGTGAAGCAAAACTTGTTCAAGAAAAAATTAACAACTTAACCGAGCAAAATTCTAGGCTTGACTCTCAAATTAAGCAAGACGAAATTTTAAAAGAAAATCTAAAGAGAGCAATAACAGACAAAACAACTGAACTAGAGACAAACAAAACAATGCTCAGCGAACTTGATCGTCAAATCGAAAAGGTTAATCAAGAATATTTAGACATTGTTGACAGGCTTACTGCGGGAGAAAAGTCTACAAAAGAGTCTGGCGAAGAGATTTATAGCGCGCTTCAAAGCTTGGGTGACGACAAATCGGCACTTTCGAGCTTGCAAGCAGAAAAAAACATGCTTGCAGAAAAACAGACTGAAACCGACTCAAAATTATCTGAACTTAAAGATAACATTTCTTCGTTGCAGTCTAAACTCGATCAAAAGCAAAAAGATATTGCTGAACTGTCTAACAAACTGTCAGACACAAAAATTAAACAGACCAACCTTTTAGACGACGCAAATGCATTTGCCGAAAAGAGAAACAACTTGTCGATTTCTCTTGACGACAAAAAGGTTGAATATCACACAAAGATGTCGCGTGCCAAGGTTCTTCAAGAAATGGCAGAAGAAAACGAGGGTTTTGTTGTTCCTGTAAAGCGTCTTTTAGACCAAGCCAAGAGCAACCCGACACTGAGCAAAATGATTGTTGGTGTTGTTGCAAAACTTATGAAAGTTCCGGCCAATTTAGAAGTTGCAATTGAAATGGCGCTTGGTGCTAGTGTTCAAAACATTGTAACCAAGGACGAAGACGACGCAAAATATATTGTAAACTTTTTGAAAGACCACAAGTTTGGACGTGCAACATTTTTGCCAATTTCTAGCATGAAAGAACGCAGACTTCCTGACATTGTTGAAGACCACTTAAACAGTCGTGGTGTTCTTGGTGTTGCAAGCGAATTGATTTCTTATGACAGACAACTTGATTCTGTGTTTAAGAGTTTGCTTGGCTCAACTGTTATTGTTGACAACATGGACAACGCAATTGCGCTTTCCCGAGCAACTAGATATTCTGCAAAAGTTGTAACGCTCGATGGCGACGTAATCAACCCACAGGGTAGCATTTCTGGTGGTAGCCGCAAAGAGTCGTCTAGCAACCTGATTGGTCGTGAGCGTGAAATTGCTGACCTTAACAAAGAACTTAAGTTGCTTGCTGACGAAATTTCTGCCGAGACTAAAAAACTTGATGAATATAAGGCAAAAGAACAAGCAAACAATGATGAACTTATTGTTGTTAACGGAAAGGTGCACGACATCGAAGTTGAACTTATTCGCTCTCGTGATGAGGCGGACAAACTCGATGACCAAGTTTCAGAACTAGAACACGAATTTAGACAAACCGAGTATGCAAAAGATGCTCTTATGGACAGAATTGTTGCTGTTAGTGATGCACTTGAACTTGCTAGTGCTAAAGTTGGTGCAACAATTGCTAAGACCAGCGAGGCTAACGAAAACAAGAAAAAGGCCGACACAAAGTTTGATATGCTCAGAAAGCAAAGAGAAGAACTTTATGACAGTTTGACAGAACTTAAAATTAAACAGACATCTAAGGCAAGTTTAATTGAAAGTTTGACGGCTGAAATAGACAAACTTTCTTCTGATATTGCTGTTAGTGATTATCGCTATCGTGAAAATAGGCTTGCTTTTCAAAAGAACGCAACTCAGCTTAGTGAACTTTCTGCTATGCTAGATAATGTTACCGGTGACGAAAATTATAAGGCTAGCATGGAACAAATTAAAGAAATTCGCAACAAGCTTGCTGGGCTTGATGAATTTAAACAGTCTAAGCAACTTGCAATGAGCAAGGCAGATGAACTCAAAATGCAACTCTCTGGCGAAATTCAAAGAATAACCGAGAAGCGTGCTAAAGAAGAAATGAGGCTAAGTCAGATAGACGCTGAAGTTGAAACAATGCAAGAGCGTGTGTGGGAAGAATATGGAATGACTTATTCTGATGCGCTAGCCTTTAGACTTGAGGTGTTTGATTTGAAAGAGGCTCTTGCTGAAAGTGCAAGCTTTAAAAAGAAAATTCAGTCACTTGGCTATGTTAACGTTAACGCTATTGAAGAACTTGAAACAGTTACAGCAAGGTATAACGACCTTGCGGGTCAGCGTGATGACCTTTCTAAAGCCGAAGATGACCTGCTTAAAATTATCAAGGAACTCACAACACAAATGGAAGACAAGTTCAAAACCCAATTTGAACAAATTAATTTAAACTTCCAAAAAGTCTTCAAAGAGTTGTTTGGTGGCGGAAAGGCAGAACTTTTGCTCCAAGACGAATCAAACTTGCTTGAGTGTGGAATTGATATCATTGCCGAGCCACCTGGCAAAAAACTTAGCAACATTTCGCTGTTGTCTGGTGGAGAAAAGGCTCTTACTGCTGTTGCGATTTTGTTTGCAATTTTAAAGTTAAAGCCAATGCCATTCTGCGTTCTTGACGAAATTGAAGCGGCATTTGATGATGCAAACGTAGATAGATTTGCGAGATATCTTAAAAATTATAGCAAAGACACTCAGTTTATTGTTATCACTCACAGAAAGCCAACCATGGAACTTGCTGATTGCTTGTATGGTGTTACCATGGAAGAAAAGGGTGTTTCTAAAATGGTTTCTGTTAAACTTAGTGATGCCATTAGAATTGATAACGCTGTTTAGGAGAATTTATGGGATTTTTATCTAGACTTATTGCTGGAATGAAAAACACCAAAAAATCATTTGGTGAAAAGCTTAAATATGCCTTTACTGGCAACGACATTGACCAAGACTTTTATGATGAACTTGAATTTGTTTTGGTTTCTAGTGATGTTGGTGCGAGCACAACAGAAGAAATTTTGGAAAACCTGAAGGCACTTGTTAAAAAGAATAAAGTTAAAACAACAGATGCCTGCAGAAATCTTTTGAAAGAGGTTTTGGTTGATATTCTCACCAAGGCTCAGGCAAAAGACTTTTCTTATCCTTGTGTTATTATGGTTGTTGGAGTTAACGGTGTTGGAAAAACCACTACAATTGGCAAAATTGCAGAGCGCTATGCGAAAGCTGGCAAAAACCCACTTGTTGTTGCTGGCGACACATTTAGAGCTGCTGCTGGTGAGCAGCTTGAGGTTTGGGCAAAGCGCGCCAAGGTTAAAATTGTTGGAAGCACAGAGGGCGCAGACCCTGCAAGTGTTGTGTTTGATGGCTTGGCTAGTGCAAAAGCACGCAAAAACGACGTTGTCATTATCGACACAGCGGGGCGCTTGCATAACAAGGTTAACCTTATGGAAGAACTCAAAAAGATGGACAGAATTATACAAAAACAATACCCTGAGGCTGAATATCACAAGATGATTGTTGTTGATGGAACAACAGGCCAAAATGCGCTAAGTCAAGTTGAATTGTTTGATGAGGCGATTGGACTCACGGATATTGCAGTTACCAAACTCGACGGAACAAGCAAGGGTGGCTTTGTCTTTGCGCTTGCTCAAAACTATGACATGGCAATTAGGTTTGTTGGTGTTGGCGAAACTGCTGACGACCTTTTGGATTTTAACGCAAAAGAATTTGTTGACAGCATATTTGAATAAAAATGGTCTTATTTTGGCCATTTTTTTTGTTAAGAATGTTGACAATTAGCAAATATTAGTGTAATATTACAGGTGTAAAGTAAAAATGCTTTACAGATAAAGTGAAATATGATTGATTTAAACAAAAAAATTGAACTTTGTATTTTGGCTGATTTTTATGGCAATCTTTTAACAGAAAAACAGCAGCAGATTTTTGAAATGTATTATCAAAACGACATGTCGCTGTTTGAAATTGCTGAAGAGTTAAAAATCACGAGACAAGCTGTTCACGATTCGCTTGCAAAAGCAGAACAACAATTATATGAAACTGAAAAAAAGTGTGGCTTTGTCGAAAAGTATAATCAAACAAAGGCCGATTTACTAAAGCTGCAATCAACGCTCGACACAACTGATGCTTTGCAGGCAAAAATTTCAGCACAAATTCACAAAATCATCACAAAACTATAAGGGAGATATATTTTGGCTTTATTTGGAAGTTTGGGTGAAAAACTTAATCATATTTTTTCAAAGCTAACTAAGCGCGGAAAACTCACTGAACTTGAAATAAAAGAAGCAATGAGAGAAGTTCGTGTTGCGCTCTTAGAAGCCGATGTTAACTTTTTGGTTGCAAAAAACTTTATTGCAAAGGTTAGTGAAAAAGCGGTTGGCGAAAAAGTTTTAGAAAGTTTGTCTCCTGGTCAGCAAGTTATTAAAATTGTTAATGAAGAACTCATCAGCCTTATGGGCAGCGAGAATTCTAAACTTGCAGTAAGCCCAAATCCACCAACAATCATCTTGATGTGTGGTCTTCAAGGTGCAGGAAAGACTACAATGTGCGCCAAGCTCGGGTTTAGTCTTAAAAAGCAAGGCAAAAAGCCACTTTTGGTCGCGTGTGACATTTATCGTCCTGCCGCTATTGAACAACTTCGAATCGGTGCGAAAAACGCAGGCGTTGAATTCTTTGAAAAGGGAACAATTAGCCCGGTTAAAATTGCAGAAGAAGCTGTTCGCCATGCTAAAAAAATTGGCTGTGACACAGTTATTTTAGATACTGCTGGACGCCTTCAAATTTCTAGCGAACTTATGAAGGAACTCTCTGACATCAAAAAGACGGTGAAACCAACAGAAATTTTGCTTGTTGTTGACAGCATGACTGGTCAAGAGGCTGTTAATGTTGCCACAGAGTTTGACAAACAACTGGATATTTCTGGCGTTGTTTTAACCAAACTTGATGGCGACACACGTGGTGGTGCGGCGCTTTCGATTAAAGCTGTTACTGGAAAACCTATCAAATTTTGCGGAATTGGAGAAAAAATTGGTGACATTGAGCCATTTTATCCAGACCGCATGGCTTCGAGAATTCTTGGCATGGGCGATGTTTTAACCCTGATTGAAAAGGCACAAGAAGCTGTTGACCAAAAAGAAATGGCAAAACTCGAAGAACGTCTCAAAAAAAATCAATTTACGCTTGAAGACTTTTTGATGCAGTTTGAGCAAATAGGAAAAATGGGAAACATTGCCGACTTGCTCTCTATGGTTCCTGGAATGGCCGGCAAATTTAACCCTGCTGACGTTGATGAAAAGAAAATTGATAAGTTTAAAGCAATAATTCGCTCAATGACAACAAAAGAGCGTCAAAACCCTGAAATTATCAACGGAAGCAGGCGCAAGCGTATTGCTGCTGGCTCTGCCTCGACAATTCAAGAGGTTAATTCGCTTTTGAAGCAATATGAGCAAACAAAGATGCTCATGAAAAACGCCAACAACGGCAAACTTGCCAAAATGTTTGGCAGAAGATTTTAGTGCATATTTCGGCTGCTGCCGTGTATGATATATAAAAATAATAAAAAGGAGAAAAACAAATGTTAAAAATTAGATTGACTCGTCTTGGATCAAAGAAAACACCATTTTATCGTGTTGTAGTTACTGATTCTAGAAAAGCTAGAGATGGAGAGTATCTTGAACAACTTGGAACTTACAATCCACTTGCAAATCCAGAAGAAGTTAAAATTGATGCAGACCTTGCAAAAAAATGGATTGCTAATGGTGCTCAACCAACAGACACAGTTAAGGCTTTTCTTAAAAAGAGTGGCGTTATTGAAGGCAAAAAGGCAAAATAGTTCAACTAAGGGGTAAATAATATGAAAGAATTAGTTGAATATATCGTTAAAAGCCTTGTTGAAGATCAAAATGCAGTTGTTGTTGAACTTTCTGACGAAGGAAAAGAAATCAATGTTCTTGTTAGAGTTTCTGAAGCAGATTTTGGAAAAATTATTGGCAAGAGCGGCAGAGTTGCAAACTCAATCAGAACTGTTGCAAGAACAAGCGCACGCAAACAAGGCAAACGAGTAAACATTAAGTTTACTGATAAAAAATAGATTTTTTAGCCACCAATTTTGGTGGTTTTTTGTTATTTTCTTGCAATAAATTTTGTCATTGTTTATAATAAGAAAAAAGGAAATATTGATGGAAACTTTTGAAATAGCAAAAATAATCAAACCGCAAGGTATTAAGGGAGACATTAAGGTTCAACTTTTTGTCTCTGACTTTGACTATTCAAACAAAACTGTTTTTATTGAAGGAAAACCAGTTAAAATTGAAAAGTCTTATAATGTTGGTGGTGGTGTTGCGCTAAAGTTAGACTGCATAAATTCGAGAAATGAAGCTGAAAACTTTAGAAATAAAATTATTTGTGTTGACAAAAATTCCATTGAAGTTCCTAAGGGCAAGTTTTTGGTTGCTGACTTGGTTGACAAGCAAGTTTGCTTGACAGACGGCAAAGAACTGGGCAAAATTGTTGAAGTTTTAAACTTTGGAAGTGCTGATGTGTTTTTAATTAAGTCGGTTGTTCCAAAACATTTTATTATGGCGAGTCACAAACAGGGATTGATTGTTTCTGTTGAAGACTCAAAAATTATTTTTGATGAAAAAATTTATGGAGAGGTGGCAGTAGATTATGAAGATTGATATTTTGACACTTTTTCCTGAGATGTTTGTTCCGCTTAAAACAAGTTTGCTTGGCAAAGCTCAAGACAAACATGCCTTGACAATTAACGTTATAGACATTAGAGATTACACAAAAGATAAACATAAAAAGTGTGATGACTATCCATTTGGTGGTGGTGTTGGAATGCTTATGACACCACAGCCAATTTATGATGCTATGACATCAATTGAAGGATATGAAAAGGCACACAAAGTATATATGTCTCCAAAAGGAAAAACTCTCAGTCAGGCAACTGTTAAAGAATTGTCAAACTATGAGCACTTAATTTTACTCTGTGGCCACTACGAAGGTGTTGACCAGCGAATAATTGACATGCTTATCGATGAAGAAATTAGCATTGGAGATTATGTTTTGACTGGGGGAGAACTTCCTGCAATGGTGTTGACTGACTGCGTTGCGAGGTTTGTTCCTGGAGTTCTTGGAAAAAGTGAGAGTGCAGAAGATGAAACTTTTTCTAATAATATGTTAGAATATCCGCAATATACTCGTCCACAAAACTTTATGGGGCATGAAGTTCCAGAAGTTTTAGTTAGTGGAGACCATAAAAAGGTTGACGAGTGGAGAAAAAAAGAGTCGAAAAGATTAACCGAACAAAAAAGACCAGACCTGCTCAAGAAGTAGGCTTTCGCCAGATTTTCTGGGGTATTATGTCTGACAATATACCATATGGGGGAATAGTATTTATGGGTTATAAAATTAACTGGTTTCCGGGCCATATGAAAAAGACACTTGATGAAATGCAAAAAAACATCAAACTTTGCGATTGCTTAATTTATGTGCTTGACGCTAGAATTCCAGAAAGCAGTTTAAACCCAAAGATAGACGAAATTGTAAGCCACAAACCAATTCTTTATGTTTTAAACAAATCTGACCTTGCAAACCCTTCAAAAACCAAAGCTTTTGTTCAAAAATTTGAGAAACAAGGAAAGAAAGTTTTGTCAATTACGTCTAGTGCAAGCAACGCCAAAGCTTTAATTTCGACAGCTCTAGCTGAACTTCTTGCAGAAAAAATTGAAAAAAACAAGCAGAAAAATGTTGTTAAGAACTTTAAAATTATGGTTATTGGTGTTCCAAACACTGGAAAGTCTAGCATAATTAATGCCATGGCTTCAAAAGCAAAAACAGTTACTGGAAACAAAGCAGGGGTTACAAAATCTACCCAGTGGGTTAAGGTTGATAGCAATTTCGTTTTGCTTGATACCCCGGGAACATTGTGGCCTAGGTTTGATGATCAAAATCTTGCGCTTAAGTTGGCTTATGTTGGTTCGATTAAAGACGATGTTTTGGATATTTCTGAACTAGGTTTTGAGTTGATGAAATATTTAATAATCAATCACGAAAACTTGGTTATTAGTCGCTATGGCGACTTTGATAAAGACGCAGAATTCATTGATATTTATGATGAGTTTTGCAGGCGCAGAGGCTTTATCCTTCGCGGTGGAGAGATTGATTATCTGCGTGCTGGACGTGGCTTTTTAGATGACTTTAGAACAGGCAGAATTGGCAAAATAACTTTGGATGAAATTTAAATGGCAGAAAGCAAATTAGAATATGAAAACAAAATGATGGCCCATGGCTATAAACTTGTTGCTGGCGTTGACGAAGTTGGCAGGGGTCCGCTTGCTGGTCCTGTTTGTGTTGCATGTGTAATAATGCCACTTGATGACATTATTGATGGTGTTGACGACAGCAAAAAATTGTCTGAGAAAAAGCGTGAGTTTCTTTTTGAAAAAATTAAAGAGAAAGCCATTTGCTACCAAGTTGAATTTGTCGATGAAAAGACTATTGACAAAATCAATATTTTGGAAGCAACAAAACTCGCAATGAAAAATGCAATTGAAAACATGAAAATTAAGCCAGACATTGTGTTGGTTGATGCTATTAAAAACCTTGATGTTAATGTTGCAACACTTCCTATTATTCATGGTGACGCGCTCAGTTATAACATAGCTGCTGCTTCGATATTGGCAAAAGTCACCAGAGACAGGCTGATGTGCGAAATTGCCAAAAAATATCCTGAATATGGTTTTGAAAAACATAAGGGTTATGGAACAAAACAACATATTGACGCCATAAAAAAATATGGTGTTTTAGATATTCACAGAAAATCATTTTTGGGGTTTTTGAATAATGTTTAATGCTAAAACTTGGAAAGATGGCGAATTTTTGGCACAGCAATTTTTGAAAAATGCTGGCTATAAAATTATTGAAACCAATTCAAAACTTGCTGGAGCTGAAGTTGATATTGTTGCGCTTTATTCAAAAAGGCAGAAACTTGCTGCTCTTAAAGTTCAATTTAAAAATAATCAAATCACCAAACCAACTTATGAACTACTTAAAAAGCAAGCTGTTGACACTTATGTTTTTGTTGAAGTAAAAGCTAGAAATTCACTGGCGTTTGGCGCGCCAGAACAAGCAGTAAACAAGCAAAAGCAAGCCCACATTAAGCGATTTGCTCAGGCGTTTATTATCAAAAATCATTTAGAGAATTGCGGGTTTAGATTTGATGTTATTTCGGTTCTTGTTGACGGAAACAAGTCAAAAATTGAACATTTTGTAGAAGCTTTTTAATTTTTTCAAAATTATAAAATAAAATGTCTAAACCACTTGATTTATTTTTGCATGTGTGATAGACTACTAAGCGTGTAAAGAGTGAGTCCGCTGTTTGTGAGATTAACCAAGCTCGCAGTTCAAGAACGCTCCACATACTAACAATTTTTTTAGGAGGAACTATAATGGCTAATATTATTGACCAAATTGAAAAAGAAAGTATGCGCACTGATTTACCAAAATTTGATATTGGTGACACAGTAAAAGTTTGGGTTAAAGTCGTTGAAGGAAACCGTGAGAGACTTCAAGGCTATGAAGGTATTGTTATTGCAAGACGCAATGGTGGACTTCGTGAAACATTTACTGTTAGAAGAGTATCTTATGGAATTGGAGTAGAAAGAGTTTTCCCATTGCACTCACCAAAGATTGATCACATTGATATTGTGAGAAAGGGTGACGTTCGCAGAGCAAAACTTTACTATCTTCGTGATCGCAGCGGTAAACGTGCTAAAATTAAAGATAAAGTTTAATTTTGATTACATATTTTCTAGGCAGGTGATAAACCTGCTTTTTTTGTGCAAAAATTTAAGAAATTTTGTTTGTTTTTGTCTTATTTTTTGATTGTGAAAATTTGTTGATGTTTTGTGCTAATATGCTGCTTATGTGGCAAAAATGCCTCAACTAAAAACGGAGAATTGCTTATGAACGAAACATTAAAATTACTTGCAAAAAGAGCCAGAGAAAGACTTAAAACTGCTGGCGAAATATCACAAAAGCCACAAAAGCAAGCATATCTTTCTGCTGGCACAACTTATATGGTTGTTGCAAACATGAAACAAATTGAAGATGACCCAATGTTTGCCAAAGTTAAAAAGGTTTTAGAGCGAGAAAAAGAAGAAATAATCTTAAATCCAATCGCTTATGTGATTGACAAAAAACTGATTTCAACTTTGAGCAGGCAAGAACGTGAAAAATATATTTTGAAAACCACTAAGAGGTTTAACGAAATAAAGAGATATATAATTAAAAATAACTTGCTTGCTTAATTGTTTTTTTGTTGTGAAGAAGCCTTTGTTGTGTTATAATTATTCCATAGGAATAAAAGATGGCAAATTCAATTTTAGACAACTTAAATGAAGAACAAAAAAGGCCTGCCCAAATTAAGGAAGGGGCTGTTTTAGTTACTGCTGGTGCTGGCAGTGGCAAAACTCGTATGCTCACACACCACATTGCATATTTGATTGATGAGGTTGGTGTTCCGGCATATAACATTTTGGCAATAACTTTTACAAACAAGGCAGCAGACGAAATGAAGTCTAGAATTGAGCGTATGGTTGATTCTGCAAGCGACGCTTGGATTTGTACGTTTCACGCTATGTGCTCAAAAATTTTGCGCAGACACGCAGAAGAGATTGGCTATGACAGGAATTTTACCATTTACGGTGATGTTGAAAAAGACAGAGTTATTAAGCGCATTTTAGAGAACAAAAATACCAATGTTAACGTTGAAACAGTGGGATATCATATATCGAATGCAAAAAATCACTTGTTGACTCCAGAAGAATATGAAAACGAAATGGAACGCTCTTATAAAAGAGATGTTATTATTGCTTGTTATGAAGAATATGAAAAAGAACTTAAAAAGTCAAACGCGCTAGATTTTGACGACTTGCTTGCGAAAACTTATTTGTTGTTTGTTGAAAAACCTGAAATTTTGGAGCTTTATCAAAACAGGTTTAAATATATTCATGTTGACGAATTTCAAGATACAAACTATGCGCAATATCGTTTGATTCAACTGCTTGCAAAAAAATATAACAATATTTTTGTGGTTGGCGACGAAGACCAGTGCATTTATAGTTGGCGCGGAGCAGAAAGTGGAAATGTTTTGGCGTTTACTAGAGATTTTAAGCCTGTTCAGGTGTTTAAACTTGAACAAAATTATCGTTCCACAAAACAAATTTTGCAAAAAGCAAACTTTTTGATTAAAAGAAACTTGAATCGCCTAGACAAAAACTTGTGGACAGAAAATTCAGAAGGTGCACGCGTTGAAGAATTTTCTAGTTATAACGACCTTGAAGAGGCAGAATATGTTGCGAACGCAATAAACAATCTTGTGACCTATGGAAATTATAGCTACAAAGATTTTGCGGTTTTGATGCGTGTTAACTCGCTGAGCCGCAGCATTGAAGAAAAGTTTATAACATATAACATTCCTTATAAAGTTTATGGTGGACATAAATTTTTTGAAAGAAAAGAAATTAAAGATACGGTTGCTTATCTTAGGCTTTTGTCTAACCCAAAAGATGACGAAGCAGCGCTTAGAATGTTGGTTTTTCCTAAGAAAGGAATTGGAGATGTTGCCATAAACAACCTGACGGAAATTGCAGACATTTTTGGCTGTAGTTTGATGGATGTTATCATGGATCCAACCAAAACACAAGGTGTTCTTGCGAAAAAACTTGAGCCTGTTCGTGAACTTTTTGTTGATCTGCAAGCCAAAAAAGAAAGTCTGCCACTTTATGAACTTGTTGAATATGTGATTGGCAGGGTTCAAATTAAAGAAGCTATCGGCAAAAAAACAGAAGAAGACGAAAACAGACAACTGAACGTTGATGACTTTTTGGTTAGTGTTAAAGAATATTCAGACAGCAACACAACTGCCGACCTTGAAGAGTTTTTGCAGGGAATAACTCTGATGAGAGATATTGACAGCATGAACGATGATGATGACTACGCAACTGTTTTAACTGTCCATTCAGCAAAGGGACTAGAATTTAAGGTTGTGTTTATAATTGGTTTAAACGAAGGATTATTTCCTCTTGCTAGGGCAATTAATGGCAGTCAAAACGAACTTGAAGAAGAGCGAAGGCTTATGTATGTTGCAATAACAAGGGCCAGAGAAAGACTTTATTTAACTCGGTCTAGAACTCGCTTTAACTTTGAAAAGAAGACAATCGAATATACTGCGCCATCTAGATTTTTAAACGAAATAGATGCTGAACCAACCAAACTCACGGTTGATGACATTAAAACGGTTGATTATGGAAAGAGAAACAGCATGGATTATAATCTTGCCAGCAAAATCAACATTGTTAATGTTTCTGGCTCAAATTCGTCACACAGGTCAACTGAATCTATAGACTTATCACAAGGGCTTAATAAGCCTAAGATTAATTATAGTGATTATAAAAAGGGAACAAAAGTTCATCATCCACACTTTGGAAATGGCGTTGTTACTCTTGGAGTAACAGACTTTGCGTCGGGTTTTGTAACTGTTAATTTTGAAAGTGTTGGATCAAAAACGCTTTCACTTAAATATGCAAAATTGGAAATTATAGGATAGGGGGGTATGGTATGCAAGACAAAATTGAAAGAATGAAAGAACTGTCTAAAATAGTTTCTGAAGCTAGCATTGCGTATTATGTTAATGACAACCCAATTATGAGTGATAAACAGTGGGACAAACTTTACTCAGAACTTGTTTTGCTTGAAAAAGAAACGGGTGTTGTTTTGCCAGATAGCCCAACACAAAAAATTGGTGGTGATGCGCTTGATAAATTTGTTAAGGCATCGCATGTTTCAAAACTCTATAGCCTTGACAAAGCTCAAAGCTTTGAAGAAATTTTAGATTGGCAATCGAGAAACCAAAACATTATGAATTTTGACACAACCTATAGTGTTGAATATAAGTTTGATGGGCTTCCTATTGCAGTTGAATATGATAATGGTGTTATTGTTCGAGCACTCACTCGCGGAAATGGTGAGGTTGGTGAAGACGTAACTCTTCAGGCAAAGACAATTCGTTCGCTGCCACTTTCTCTTGCGTATAAAGGCCATATTGTTGTTCAGGGCGAGGTTATTATGAAGCTTAGCGAGCTCGCTAAATTTAATAATGATGCCGAAGAAAAACTTAAAAATGCCAGAAATGCCGCTGCGGGCGCGCTTAGAAATTTAGACCCTAAGATTACTGCAAGCAGAAATCTTGATTTTTTTGCGTATAACATAAACTATTCAGAAACCGATTATTTTGAATCTCAACAGCAAATTCATGACTTTTTAGTTGAACAGAAATTTTTGGTTGCAAAGTTTTTTGAAATTGTTTCTAGCGTTGAACAGATTAAAAAATTCATTGACAAAATTGATGTCGAACGACACAAACTTGACTTTTTGATTGATGGACTTGTCATAAAGATAAACAGCAAAAAAGTGCAAGAAGAACTTGGCTTTACTGCTAAATTTCCTAGAGGCATGCTTGCTTATAAGTTTGATGCTGAAGAAACAGACACCAAACTTCTTGGCATCACCTGGCAGGTTGGACGAACAGGCAAGTTGACGCCTGTTGCTGAGCTTGAACCAGTTGAACTTTGTGGTGTTACTGTTAAGCGCGCAACACTTAACAACTTTAATGACATTTTAAGAAAAAAAGTCAAAATTGGCGACCAAGTGTTTATCAGACGAAGCAACGAGGTTATTCCTGAGATTTTGTCTGTAGCAAGAACTTCTTCTGATAGCAAAGAAATTGAAAAACCAGAGTTTTGCCCATCGTGTCACACAAGACTTATTGAAACAGTGGCAAATTTGTATTGTCCAAATCACATTGGTTGCAAGAAACAAATTGTTGGTAGACTAACTCATTTTGCCGGCAGGCAGGCCATGAACATTGAAGGGCTCAGCATAAAAACTGTTGAACTGTTGCATGAGAAGTTTGGAACTTCTGTTTTTGCCGACCTTTATAAGTTGACTTTTGATGAACTTTTTGAGTTGGAAGGATTTAAAGAAAAGAAAACACAGAACATATTAGATGGCATTGCAGCAAGCAAAAAGCCAGAATTGTCTAATTTGATTTATGCGCTTGGCATTGACGGGGTTGGTCAGAAGATGGCAAGAACACTTGCGGCACAATTTGGCAGCATTGAGAAACTGAGTGAAGCTACAATTGCAGACCTAGATGCTGTTCCAGACATTGCAGAGATTTCTGCAACCGACATTGTTGAATATTTTGCTGATGAGTTTAACAGAAAACAAATTGAAGATTTATTTAAAATTGGCGTTGAACCAATAAATTCTTCAAACAGTTCGATAGAAAGTGAACTTCTTGGCAAAAAGGTTGTGTTGACTGGTGGTCTTGACAACTTTAGCAGAATTGAAGCCACTTCGCTCCTTGAAAAACTTGGCGCTGTTTGCACCAGTAGTGTTTCGAAGAGCACCGACCTTGTTGTTGTTGGAAAAGATGCCGGCAGCAAACTAGACAAGGCGATGGCCCTTGGTGTTAAAACAATAAACGAGGCTGAGTTTGTTGAAATTTTGAAAAAGTATTCTTTGAGATAAATTGTTAATATTTCACTTGCAAGTTTTTAAAAGTTGAGTTATAATAGGTCAGACAAAAGGAGATAAACATTTATGGCATGGATTAACCCACCAATTGAAGAAGTTATTAAAAAAGCTGGCAACAGATATGCACTTGTTACGGTTGTTGCTAAAAGAGCAAAAGAGTTAGTTGTTGAGCGCCCTGAATTTTTTAGAGACAATCAAAAGGTTAAACCTATTGAACTTGCTAGTCGTGAGTTCTATCAAGGTGTTTATACTATTAAGCACCCTGAAAACTAATCAACAAAAATATTAGACAGAATGCTAGAAGTTAGTATATAATGTATATACTAACTTTTTTGTTTGGAGAATCATGGCAAAATTTGGAAAAGTTATCATTGATATTGCAAGCAGCTTGGTCGACAAGGTTTTCGACTATATTTTGCCATATGATATAGAAGTGGGAACAAGGGTGCTTGTTCCGTTTGGACGTCAAGTTAAAGAGGGATATTTGGTTGAAAAAACTGATGTTTCTGATTATGACGCGGACAAACTTAAGCAGATTATTAAACCTATTGACGATTTTGTTGTTATAAAAAAGGACCAATTTGAACTGGCCAAATTTTTGAAACAGAAATATAACATTGGGCTTTGTGATAGTTTTAGGCTGTTTTTGCCAAGTGAAATGCGCACGGGAAAAGTTAAAGAACTTGTTTCTAAAGTTGCATATATTTCTGACGACGAAACCGCAAAAGCATATATGGCAAATCTTAGGTCAACCGCCACAAAACAGAGAGCCGTTCTTGCATATTTGCTAGAAGTTGGTGAGGACAAATGTTCAAAAATTAATGCTCAGTTTGGGGCTGGTGCACTTAAAAAATTGATTGATGACAGAATTGTTTTGGTTCGAGAAGAAACTGTTCTGAGAAAGCCTCTTGCAGAACTTAGCGCAAAACCAAACAACGTTGTTTTAACAAAAGACCAGCAAAGGGTTGTTGATACAATTTCTACAAAAACTGGCAAATATTTGATTCATGGAGTTACCGGAAGCGGAAAAACCGAAATATATATGGCGCTCATGAAAAAGACTCTCGACCAAGGCAAAACCGGAATAATGCTTGTTCCTGAAATTTCGTTAACCCCACAAGTTGTTGCAAATTTTAGGGCAAGATTTGGCGACGAGGTTGCCCTTATGCACAGCGCACTTTCTGCCGGTGAGCGTTTTGACGAGTGGCGTCGAATTTTGCTTGGCAAAGCTAAGATTGTTGTCGGAGCAAGGTCAGCAATTTTTTCTCCAACAGAAAACCTCGGTTTGATTGTTATTGATGAGGAACACGACGGAAGTTATACAAGCGAGAGCAACCCAAGATATCACACGATTGAAGTGGCTGAAAAACGAGCAGAAATTTGTGGTTGTTCGCTTGTTTTGGGCTCTGCAACGCCAGACCTTGAAACATATCATAAGGCAATTGTTGGCGAATATCATCTGTTAGAACTTAAAGAGAGAATAAACAAAAAACCAATGCCACCACTAGAAATTGTTGATATGTGCGCTGAGGTTCAAAATGGAAACAACGAAATTTTTAGCGAGAGATTGAAAACTGAACTCAAAAACACACTAGACACAGGCAATCAAGCCATGATTTTTATTAATCGTCGTGGCTATGCTTCGTTTTTGATGTGCAAAGACTGTGGCTATGTTCCGAAGTGTCAAAATTGTGATACTGCACTTGTTTATCATAAGCATGATAATGCGCTTAAGTGTCACTTTTGTTCTGCGAGATACAAAGTGTTTAGTGAGTGTCCTGAGTGCCACAGCAAAAACTTAAAATTTGGCAGTGTTGGAACACAGCAAGTTGTTGAAGAAATTGAAAAACTATTTCCGGGAACAAAGGTTCTGCGCATGGACAACGACACAACCTCTCAAAAAAATGGGCACTATAAAATTTTGTCACAGTTTAGAGATGGCAAAGCTCAAGTTCTTGTTGGAACGCAAATGATAGTAAAGGGTCACGACTTTCCGGCTGTAACTCTTGTTGGAATTGTGGATGCTGACCAAAGCCTTTATCAGAGCAGTTACACGGCAACAGAGAGAACATTCCAGCTAATTACTCAGGTTGCAGGCAGAGCCGGCAGAGCAGACCTTCAGGGTAAGATAATTTTGCAAACTTATGTGCCAAGACACTACGTTTATAGGCTGGCTAGCGGTTATGATTATTTGTCGTTTTATAAAAAAGAGGCAAACCTTAGAGAAATGACAAACTTTCCACCATTTACAAAAATTGTCAGAGTTCTGTTTTCGAGTGATGACGAAGAACTTGCAAAAAACTCAACAAAGGTGTATTATGATAGCGTAAAAGACTTATCGCTTAAACATTCGGGGCAATTTGTGTATCTTGGGGTGAGCAAGTCGCCAGTTGGCAGAATTCAAAACAAATATCGATATCAGGTTTTGATGAGGCTAAAACTAGAAGAGTCTGACGACATTATTACTCAGCTTTATCGATTGTGTGAAGAGAACAAAAAGAACAATGTTAGTTGTTTTGTTGAAATTAATCCTCAAAGTTTAAGCTAGGAGAAATTATGATTAGAAAAATTATTTTAGAGGGAGACCCGGTGCTCAGAAAAGTCAGCAAGGAAGTTACCGTTTTCGACGAGCGCCTTGCTATGCTTTTAGACGATATGGCAGACACAATGTATAAGGCTGATGGAGCTGGACTTTCTGCTGTTCAAGTTGGCGTTTTAAAACGTGCGTTTGTTATTGACACTGGCGATGGGCTTAGAGAATTTGTTAACCCTAAAATCACAAAGAGCAGTGGAACAAACAAGATTAAGGAAGAGGGCTGTTTGTCTATTCCGGACAGATTTGGTTATGTTGAAAGACCAGAGCATGTTTGGATAACATATCAAGACAGAAACGGAGAAAGCCACCAAGACAAGCTTTCTGGATATGCTGCAAAGGCGTTTTGTCATGAAAGTGACCACTTAGATGGAATTTTATTTATTGATAGAGCAACAAAAATTAAAAAATATAACTAGGAAAGACATATGAGAATTATTTTTTTGGGAACACCAGAATTTGCAATTGAATCGTTAGATATGCTGGTTAACAGCCATCATCAGGTGGTGGCCGTTGTAACCCAGCCAGACAAGCCTAACGCAAGAGGAAACAAGATTGAACCTTCTGCAGTTAAGGTTTATGCTGTTGAACACAATATTCCTGTTTATCAATTTGTTAAAATATCTCGTGATGGAATTGACATTTTAAAAGATTTAAAGCCAGATTTAATGATTACTGCGGCATATGGGCAAATCTTGTCGCAACAAGTTATTGACATTCCTCGCCACGGAATTATTAATGTTCATGCTTCACTGCTTCCAAAATATCGTGGGGCATCTCCAATTCAGTCTGCAATTATTGCTGGTGAAACTAAAACCGGAATAACAATTATGCAAACTGATATTGGGCTCGACACTGGTGATATTCTTTGTCAAAAAGAAATTGAAATTTTGCCAACTGACACAGCAGGCGACCTTTCTGCTAAACTTTCTGCACTTGGCGCCGGAATGCTTCTTGAAACAGTAAACGCAATTGAAGAAGGCAGAGAAATTCACATTAAGCAGAATCACAGCGCAGCGACATTCACAAAAAAGATAAGCAAGGCAGATTGCGTTATTAATTGGAACAAGTCTGCAAATCAAATTCGTAGCCTTGTTATGGGGGCAAATCCAGACCCAATTGCCACAACCGAAGTTGGCGGACAGGTTCTCAAAATTTATACTGCGTCTGTTGCAACAATTGACAGCAGCGAAGATGCCTTGCCAGGAACAATATTAGGCTCAAGCAGTGCAAAGGCTGGAGTGTTTGTTGAAACAGGCAGCGGAATTATAAGCCTTGGGCTTGTTCAACTTCCTGGAGGAAAAGTTCTCGAGGCAAAGCAACTTATCTCTGGAAGAAAATTAAAAGTGGGAGATGTTTGCAAGCAAAATTTGCAAGCAGAAAACTAATGAAAAAAATATTGCAAGATTATTCTTTAGATGAACTAAAAAGTCAGCTGACAGAACTTGGTGTAAAAATGCCGAGAATGAGGGCTGAACAGCTTTATCGCTGGGCAAATGAATATGTGCCTTTTTTTGAAATGACAAACATTCCTAAAGATGTTATTGAACTCTTGCAACTAAACTATGATGAACAGCCAATTCAAATTTACAAAAAATTTGAAAGCAAAGACGGAACACTCAAATATGTGTTTAAGTTGTTTGATGGCAACATGATAGAGGGTGTTCTCATGAAATATAAATATGGCAACACAATTTGCGTTTCAACACAAGTTGGCTGCAGAATGGGTTGTCTGTTTTGTGCAACTGGTCTAGACGGAATGGTTAGAAACCTTTCTGCCGGCGAGATTTTGGGTCAGGTTTTGGCAGTAAATCACGACCTTGGTGGCACGGTTTCGCAAAGGCAGATAACCAACATTGTTTTGATGGGTTGTGGAGAGCCTCTTGATAATTTTGACAATGTTGTTAAATTTATTGAGCTTGTGAGCAGCAGTCATGGTTCAATTAACATTTCGCAGCGAAACATCTCGCTTTCAACCTGCGGAATTGCTCCTAAAATTAAAGCTCTTGCAGACCTTAACCTTGGAATAACACTAACCATTAGTTTGCATGCAACAACAGATGAGTTTAGAAAGCAGATTATGAAAATTGCAAATGCTTATTCGCTTGCTGATTTGTTTGAAGCGATTAATTATTATTTTAAAAAGACTGGCAGACGCGTTATGTTTGAATATATCTTGTTAGACAAAAACACAACGGTTCACGACGCCAGAAGAATTAAATCTCTTTGCAAAGGGCTGTCTTATCATTTTAATTTGATTCCTATTAACATGACTCCAAACGCAAAGGTTGACCCCCTTTTGAAGCCGGCTGGAAAAACAAAAACAGCAGAGTTCTGGCAACATCTTAAAGATAACAACATTTCTGCAACAACAAGAAGAACCCTTGGCGAAGACATTTCTGGCGCGTGTGGACAACTTAGAAGAAAAGTAATTAAAGAAGGAGAACAATAATATGCCACTTTTTACTCGTGTTTCACCATCTATCATTGCAGTAGATTATAAAAATCCTGATATTTTAAATAAGGCTCTAGAAGACATTGAAGAAGGTGGAGCAAATTTTGTTCATCTTGACGTGATGGATGGAAAATTTGTTAAAAACAAAACTTTTGACCATGAATTTGTTGATTATGTAAAAAATCACACAACACTTCTTTTAGATGTGCACTTAATGGTTGAGAACCCAGAAAAGGTTGTAGATGACTATATTGAAGCAGGAGCTGATGTGCTTCATTTTCATTATGAAGCAACTAAAAACCCAGAGGCGCTTTTAAAGCATATTAAAAGCAAAAATGTTCTTGCAGGACTTGCGATTAGCCCTTCAACGCCAGCTTTTAAAATTAAAGACCTTTTAAACAGAAATTTGGTTGATGTTGTTCTTGTTATGGGTGTTGAGCCGGGCGCTTCGGGTCAGACATTTATTCCTGGCTCTGCAGAGAAGGTTGCTGAGGTTCGTGAACTAGACAAAAGTGTGTATATTGAAATTGATGGTGGCGTCAACCTTAAAAACAGCAAGGTTCTTCGCAAACTCGGTGCAAACATTTTGGTTAGTGGGTCTTGTGTTTTTGAAAGCCGTAATGTTTCAAAAACAATCCGAGCCCTTAAAGGCCGAGATTGGCGAATTCATATGCACAGTCTATAAAATTCACACAAATTGTTCGCTTTAAATATAATGGAAATAAAGGGAGGAAAACTTTTATGACCATTGTTTGTTTAAAAGCACCAAAATTTATCAGCAAAATACTTAGCTTGTTTGTAAAAAACAAGCAAAAGGGAAAATAGAGAAACAAAAAAAACTTGCTAACTAAGCAAGTTTTTTATTTTCAAGGTTAAAATACCAATTTTATCTGTCTGCTTTTGAACCTTTCATACATTTTGTGCATACATAGGCTTTTTTTGATTTTCCATCTACTTCAATAGTAACTTTTTGAACATTTGGAGCGTAAGATGTTTTTGTTTTAATGTTAGAGTGACTAACAAGGTTTCCGCTCATTCTGCCTTTTCCACAAATACTGCAAACTTTGCTCATTTGGTAATCCTCCTGTGTGTTTTCAATTTCTATCGCAAAGATAATATCACACTTTAGTCGGTTTGGCAAGTGTTAAATAACAAAATTTTCAATTTATTATAAATTTATGTTCATGACATAAAATACTTGCAAAATATCGCAAAATGTAGTAATATACTATTGATTAAGTGGGGCTTTCTCGCTTTTTCAATAACAATAAGAAAGGAATATTATGTCGGTTAATACAGTAAACTCTTATGGAAAAATTTCTGTTACAGACAAGTCTATTGCAGACGTTGTGTCTCACACAACGCTTGAATGTTATGGGGTTGTCGACCTTGTGTCTAGAAAATTTTCTGATGCAGTGAAAGAAGTCTTTTCTAAGACAAGCAGCAAACGTGGTATTAAAATTTTGACAATTGGCGACAGAATTCATATTGACATGCAAATTATATTAAAATATGGTGTGTCTATTAATGCTGTTGCTGAATCAGTTCGACGTTCTGTTAAATATAACGTTGAACAGTTTACAGGAATGATTGTCGATTCTGTTAATATCAATGTTGTTGGTGTAAAAGTTTAACTGTATTTTTTTTGTATATATAAAAAAAACAATTAGCCAAACACTTTTGTTTGGCAGGAGAAAAATTATCAATGGGTAAATCAATAACTGGCGCTCTGCTCAGAAAAATGATGATTTCGGGCGCAAATTATCTTGACGAAAACAAAGAATATGTAGATAGCTTAAATGTCTTTCCAGTTCCTGATGGTGACACTGGAACAAATATGAGCATGACAATGAAATCTGTTGTCAGAGAGCTCAATCTTTGCACTAATAACGAAATGGAGACAATTGCTGATGCCGTTAGCAAAGGTGCTTTAAAAGGTGCGAGAGGTAACTCAGGTGTTATTCTTTCTCAAATTTTAAAGGGCTTTACTTCTTCTGTTGCATCACTCAAATCAATTGATGTTAAGGCTTTTGCGAAGGCTTTTAAAGAAGGTGCAGACATTGCGTATCGCGCTGTTACCATTCCTAAAGAAGGAACAATTTTAACAGTTATTCGTGTTATGGCTGAAGAAGCTCAAAAAATTGCTAAAAAAGAAGCAGATTGTGGCGAATTTTTAAAGCAAGTGTTAGAAGTTGGTGAAGAAACACTTAAAATGACACCAGAACTTTTGCCTGTTTTGAAAAAGGCTGGCGTTGTTGACTCTGGTGGTCGCGGACTTTTGTTTGTTGTTGGTGGATTCCTCAAAGTGTTAATGGGCGACGAAAGCCAAGTTATTCTTGAACTTAACAGCGACAAACTTGACAATACTCACGAAGCATTTGAAGATGTTAAGGTTAATTATAACGACCTAGCTGACATTGAATTTGCTTATTGCACAGAATTTTTTGTTATTAACATCAAAAAGAAGACAACTGAAGCAGACATTGATAAACTTCGTGAAAAACTCATGAGTATTGGAAATAGTGTTATCTGTATTGGTGACCTTAACTTAATTAAAGTTCACGTTCACACAAACGAGCCTGGTGTTGCGCTTACAAGTGCGCTTAAACTAGGAGAACTCAACGGTGTTAAAGTTGAAAACATGCTCGAACAAAACAGAGCTCTAAAAGTTAAAATGGAGCCTGAGCAACTTAAAAACATTGGTGTTGTTGCTATTTGTGCTGGTGAAGGATTATCTCAACTATTTAAAGATTGTAATGTTGACTATGTTATCGAGGGTGGCCAAACAATGAACTCTAGCGCAGAGGACATTGCAAAAGCTTGTGATGCCGTTCCTGCAGAAAACATTTTTGTTCTTCCTAACAACAAAAATATTGTTATGGCAGCGCAACTTGCTAACGACCTTTCAAAGAGAAACATTATTGTTATTCCAACAAGCAGTGTTCCTCAAGGAATTAATGCTGCTATTGCTATTGATCCAGAGGCAAGTGTTGATGAAAACAAAGAAAATGTTATGGCAATGCTCGACACAGTTGCTACTGGTTCAGTTACATATGCTGTTCGTTCAACAAGCATTGATGGATTTAAACTTAAAGAAGGCGACATTATTGGTCTTGACGAAAAGAGAATTGTTGCCAAAGGCGCAGATGTTAACGAAGTTTCAGCAAACACCATTGAAAAAATGATGAAAGACACTGCAACAACAATAACACTGTTTTATGGTCAGGACGTTCAAGCTGCCGAAGCAGAGCTTCTTGGAGAAACGCTTGCTCAAAAGTATCCTGAACTTGAAGTTGATGTTCATTATGGTGGTCAACCACTATATTACTATTTAATCAGTATTCAATAGAAGTAACAACCTAGCATTAACTGCTAGGTTTTGTTTTGAACAAAAATACCCGGATAGGGTATTTTGTTGTTTTGAATATTAATAAATATAATTGATTTTTTGACCTCGTGTTTGGTAAAATAATATTATGGAATTGAAGGATTATAAAGGAATAGGAAAGACTAGACTTGCGCAGCTTAACGACGCAGGAATTTTTTCGTCTTATGATTTGATAAATTATTTTCCAAAAAAATATTATGATTTTTCTAATGTTGGTATTTTTGCTGAAGACAATTTAAATAAAATTCTGCTTGTAAAAATTGTTGCTGAACCAAAAGTAGTTCACTTTAAAGGAATGAATTATGCCATTTGTAAAGTGTTAGATTCAGAGGGTGATTTGTTTAATGCGATTTGGTATAATCAGCCATATATTAAGTCTGTTTTGTCGCTTAACAGAGAATATTATATTTATGGTAAAAACAGTCCTAAAAAGAAAAATACATTTGTTGTTTCAATGACCAAAGACAAAGAAAAAACAACAAAAAAAATGCTGCCAATTTATAAAAAAATTGGTTCGTTTGGCGGCCAAACAATTACTAATTTAATTGATATTGCCCTTGGTGATTGTGACTATAAATCACTTATTAATGAAGATTTAGAAGCAAAATTTAACTTGATTTCACTTAAAAATGCGTTTTTTGAAATTCATAATCCAGAAAGTGAAGATCAAATCGTTTTGGCAAAAAAGAGAATAGACACAGAAAAACTTGTTCCCCTTGCCATTAAAAATTTAACTCAAAAAATCTATTGCAACGGAAAGAGAAATTGTAAGTATGGTGATGTTGAAAAACTTTTTGTAGAGTTTCAAAAGTTAATTCCATTTTCGCTAACTGGTGATCAATTAAAAGTTATTTCCGACATAAAAAAAGACCTCACTGGAAGTGGAATTATGAACAGACTTTTGCAGGGTGAAGTTGGCAGTGGAAAAACAATGGTTGCATTTTTTTGCTTGTGGGTTGCTGCAAACAGTGGATATCAGTCAACCATTATTGCACCAACTGAAATCTTGGCTAAGCAACACTATTTGAACTTGATTAAAACTTTTTCTGGCACTGGAGTGAAAATTGCATATCTTTCTGGCAATATGAGTGCAGCCGAAAGAAGGGAGGCACTAAGGCAAGTCAAACTAGGAATTTCACAGATTATTGTTGGAACTCATGCTGTGATTTCGAGTGATGTTGAATTTAAAAATTTAAGGCTTGCAGTCATTGATGAACAACACAGGTTTGGTGTTGTTCAAAGGGCTAAATTAGCCGCTAAGGCGAAAGGTGAATTAGACACTTTGGTTATGAGCGCAACTCCAATTCCACGCAGCATGGCACTTGCGCTATATGGCAATCTAAATTTATCTGTCATAACAAGTTGTCCCTTTGCTAAAGATATAACAACAAACATTGTGCCAAAGCAAAAACAAGTTGAGATGTGGAAATATATTAGTGACAAAATACAATACGGCAGTAGGGTATTTGTTGTTTGTTCTAATATCGATTCAGAAGAAGACGATGAATCTTATTCTGCAACAAATGTATTCAAAAAACTCAAGGGCCTTTTTGGTGAGCAAAATGTTGCCCTTTTGCATGGAAAAATAAAGAAACAAGAATCTGAAAAAATTATGCAGTCTTTTGCTGCGGGAGAAATTAGCGTTTTGGTTTCAACAACTGTCGTAGAAGTTGGTGTTGATGTTCCAGAAGCCGACATCATTGTTATTATGTCCCCAGAAAAGTTTGGCCTTGCAACGCTTCATCAGTTACGTGGTAGAATAGGTAGAAATGGCGCTAAGTCTTATTGTTTTTGCTTGGCAAATGAATTGTCACTTGCCGCTGGCGAACGACTTAAATTTTTTCGTGATCACTCCAGCGGATTTGATATTGCTGAATTCGATTATAACAATCGTGGCGCAGGCGATGTTTATGGAACGGCACAACATGGCTTTTCAACAAATTTTGCTGTTAACCTTTCTAACTACGACACAGCTCTTGAAATTGCAAACATTTTGATTAAAGATGAAAAAATAAAAGAAGAAGCTCTTGAAATTGCTGAAAAAACATATTCTAAGCTTTGCAATGACATTGTTCTCAATTAGATTATTGCTATTTTGGTTGACAATTAATGTTGGTGATGATATCATAGAATCATGAAAAATGTAAAAATCCAACAACAACAGAGATAATTTCATGCGTAAACTTCCTTATGCATGACTTTTTGTTGTTTAAGGATTTAATGAATTTAATAGTTGAGTCCTTGAGCAACGGTTCGAGGATTTTTTGTTTTTAAACTATTTTTAGGAGACTATTATGAAAACTTTTAATGATGTTAGACTTGAGAATATGATTGCCCACAGGCCAAACTTTCCTAAGCGTGCTATGATAACTTCTGGAATGCCAAACGGAAACAAGTTTTTGCATATTGGTCACGCCATGATGTGGGTTCACACCGACATTTTTGCAAGATTTTTGCGAGATAGAATTGGCTATGACAATGTCTTGCACGTTTCTGGAACAGACAGCTTTGGCTCTCCCGTTGAAGAGGGCTATAGAAAGGCGGTTGAAGCCGGTGAATTTAAGGGAACAATTAAAGAATTTGCGCTCTCTAAGAGGCTGTTTCAAAAAGAGACTTTTGACAAATATCAAATTGGAATCAACCTTTATTCTGGTTCTTGCTTAGACGATGCTGTTCCACTTCATGAGGAGACTGGTGCGTGGATTTTTAACACCCTTCGCGAAAATGGCTTTTTATCAAAGCTTTCAACAAGCCAGTTTTATGACGAAAAACTTGGTGTTCTTTTAAACGGAAGACAAGTTATCGGAAAGTGTCCAATTGAAGGATGCACGGGCGAAAAAGGTTATGCAGATGAATGCGACTTGGGTCATCAATACATGCCAAGTCAACTGATTGATCCTGTTAGCGTTCTCTCTGGAGAAAAGCCTGTTTTGAAAAAAATTGATAACTGGTATTTTGATTTGCAAAACCACACTGACCTTTTGAAAGATTGGATTGATTATTTAAAGAAAAACACTAAAACTCGTGATAATGTTATTAAAACTGTTGAAGAGTTTTTGAAAAAACCAGAAATTTATATTAAAAAAGAATTTGAATCACAATTTGAAAGAGTAAAATTATCATTACCTAAGTTTGAATATAAAGACGACACAAAAGCTAGTTTTACCATTGTGTTTGATAAGCTTGAAGACAGAGAAACTGCTTGTGATATTTTGACAGAAGCTGGAATTAACTATAGAACAGGAAAAACACTTGTTCCATTTAGACTTACTGGAAACTGTGAGTGGGGCTTAAAGTGTCCACCAGAAGCAGGTGAAAATCTCACATTTTGGGTTTGGCCAGAAAGCTTGTGGGCTCCAATTACATTCACAAAACAATGGCTACTAAGCCAGGGCAAACCAAAAGAAGACTGGAAAAAGTATTGGTGCGACAAAGACTGCAAGGTTTATCAATTTATTGGTGAAGACAACATATATTTTTATGGCCCAGCTCAAACTGCAATGTGGTTTTGCATGCAAGGCAAAAACCCAACAGTTGATATTCCAGATGGCGCACTCACTATTCCTCAAATAGTCAGCGACAAACACCTTTTGTTCTTGGGCAAAAAGGCGGGAAGCAGCAGTGCGGTTAAAGCACCACTTGCGCACGAACTATTAAATTATTACACGCCAGAACAACTAAGAATGCACTTCCTTGGCATGAACGTTATTAATAATCCAGCAAGTATATTCCCAAAGCCTCTTAATCCTGATGCTAAGCCAGAGGAAATTGACCCAGTTGTTCGTGAAGGCAACCTTCTTACCAATGTGTTTAACAGAGTTTTAAGAAATTTATGTTACACTTGGCAAAAAGATTTTGATGGTGTTATGCCTTATGGAATTCCAGATGATGAAATTGTTAAAGAGGGCGAACTGAGTTTGCTCAAGTATGAAAAACTGATGAGCGAACAAAAACTTCACATGGTTAGTTATGAGTTAGACACCTATATTCGCAACATTAACAAATATTGGGCAAAGTGGTCGGCTGAATTTGCTGGAAACAAAGAACTAGAAAAACAGGTTATTGTGAACACTCTTCACATGGTTAGAATTGCCATGCTTGAACTTCACCCTGTTGTTCCTGTTGGAATTGAAAATTTGGCTAAGTTTTTAGGCATTAACTTTGATGTGTTTAAGTGGGAAAATGAAGATAAATTAATTTATGATTTTATAGAAAACCCTGAACATCACAAACCAAAATTTTTGAATCCAAGGGAAGATTTCTTTGTGAAGCACCCAAGTCAGTTTGAAACTGAGGAATAATAAAAGGCGAGGGATATACCTCGCTTTTTTTATTGGTGCCGATAGTCGCTAGTGCTCCTGGCGTTCGCTTGCGCTCGGCTGAAGACCGTTGCGGAACTTGTGTTAATCACAAAACAATTTTTTTGCCGCACGGTAATCTCTTTACAATAAAAAAGCTGGGGTAAACCCAGTTTTTTTATTGGTGCCGATAGTCGATAGTGCTCCTGGCGCTCGGCTGAGGACCGTTGCGGAATAGGTGATAATCAAAAAGTTGTTTTACATTTCCGCACGTTAATCTCTTTACAATAAAAAAGCTGGGGTAAACCCAGTTTTTTTATTGGTGCCGATGACCGGACTTGAACCGGTACGAATATTTCTACTCGAGGGATTTTAAGTCCCTTGCGTCTGCCTATTCCGCCACATCGGCATATATTAAGTTTTTGTTTATTTTTGAAACTCCTTAAATGTTTCAAAAATCCGTTTTCAATAGGGGTAGTCCGTTAAGGCAGCCCAGAGGTCTTCCACTCGCAAAACAAGTTTTGCTCCCGCTTTGGCTGCTCACTTGCGCGAAGGCAAGTTTGTTTAACGCGTCGCGCCTATTCCGCCACATCGACATATCTTTGATTCAAAACTGATAGTATTATATATCAACAACGCACATAAAATCAAGCACTTTTGAAAAACTATTGTTTTATTATTTTTGCTATTGCTTATTTATTGATTATGGTGTTATAATGTCAGTGTAATTTTGTTAATTGAGGGAGTATTATGGGAAAACCTGTTAAACACGGTGAAATGTATATCGCAGAAAGCAATGGAGAATTAGAGTGGGCGTGTATTCCTACCGGTGGTTATTTAAACAAGTTCTTTTTGTTAAGTGATGCTATTCCTACTGAATACATTATCCCCGATTGTTTTAAAGAAACAAAATTTGATCTAGATAATATATTAAGAAGCAACAAGCCACATGCGAGAATCTATTCTTGTGATGCAAAATCAAAAGGATATTTAGAGGGTATGGTTGTGGTGAGAAATCTGCCAATTGAAAAACATAAAGAGGTAACAATTGTCATTCAAACTCAAACATCATATTGTTTTGATGAAATATTTTTAGAGGACTGCGTGTTGAATGATGTTAAGTTAAGATTTGTGTTACCACCGGAAATGAAGGTTTTTCACGTGAGAAATAGCAGAACAGAATATCCTTTCATGAGCTCATATTTACTCATCGCAGATGAAAAAATAGCGGGAAAGTATATTTATGAATGTCCATCATTTTCTCATTATGGAATGACTGCTTCAAGCAAATTTGAAGTTGTTGAATATAATGAATTTGTTGCTGCTTATAATGAAGACAGAAAGAAACCAAAGCATAAATTTAGTAGTGAACAGTTGCCAAATGTTTCTTATGAATTTTGCAATCAAATTGAAATGGATTGATAGCATAAATATTTGATTTCACAACTTTTCTGTTGCAAGAATATTTATTTTTATGCTAATATTTTAATATGATTAATGTAAGAATTGTTGCCATTGGCAAAATTAAAGAGAAATATTATATTGAAGCAATAGGGGAATATGCAAAGCGCCTTTCAAAATTTTGCAAATTTTCTGTGGTTGAACTCCCTGAAAAAAGTGAACAACAGAACATTGAGAAGAAAATAGAAGAAGAAACAAAACTTTTGATTGGTGCTTGCAAGGGAACAGTTGTGCTTTTAGACAGGCTCGGAAAAAATGTTTCTAGTGAGAATTTGGCAAAAATTATTAGTGATGAATCGCTGAAATCTAGCAGCATAAGTTTTGTTATTGGTGGAAGCAATGGCGTTGGAGAGAATTTGAAGAAGCAAGCAAATTATGTTATCAGCTTTGGTGCAATAACTTTTCCCCATCAACTTTTTAGGGTTGTTCTTTGTGAGCAAATTTATAGGGCGTTTACAATAAATGCAGGACTTCCTTATCACAAGTAAACAAAATTTAAAAAAGTTTATTAAAAAGTGTTGCATTATTTTTAAAAGTTTGATATATTATTACCGTTCAACCGAACATGGAAGCTTAGCTCAGCTGGGAGAGCATCTGCCTTACAAGCAGGCGGTCGTAGGTTCGAGCCCTACAGTTTCCACCAAATATTTGCCCCTTTGGGGCTATGCGGGAATGGCTCAGAGGTAGAGCGCTGCCTTGCCAAGGCAGATGTCGCGAGTTCGAATCTCGTTTCCCGCTCCACAAGAGCAGGGCAAAACCTGCTTTTATATTTGAAATGGTATTTAAGCATTATAATTGTGACAAAATATCATAAAGTGGCGACATAGCCAAGCGGTAAGGCACGAGTCTGCAAAACTCCGATTCCCCAGTTCGATTCTGGGTGTCGCCTCCAAACAAAAAAGTGAGCACTTAGCTCACTTTTTACTTGCCTATAATATCAAAATAAATTTGTTTATTTTTTGATTTGTCCCAAACACCATACATTGAACCTAAACTCGAGTAAAAATGATGATGATTGTAGAGTGGATAAAGATAGCATGTATGTTGAAATCTTTTTAATATTGTTAAGTAGACATTTTTATCATGAATTACTTTATTATAAAGACAAATTTTATAATCTTGCTTTGGGACAAAGCCAGAATACCAATCATTTAATTCCGGTACTATAAAATCAAATATTCCAGCGATTCCAACTGGAATAATATCTCCTTTTATTGCATCTTTTATTCTATACTCACATATTAGAACATGTAACAGTAGATGCTCTAAATAGTCACAATATACAATGTTTACAGGATATTGCCACTCATATGGGCATTGTGATGCAATTTCTTTTTTTGATAGATCAATAGCAGTATCTTCAAACTTATGATGGGCGACTAGCCCTTCCGATGTTCTACTTGCTTTTGGATTTTCTGTAAATGATGGTCTCAAATAATTGCATGGTGCAAGTCCGTATTTTTCTTGTAAATATTTACAATATTCTAAATAACTTAAATGTTTAATTTTTTCATATTCAATTGAATTCATAACTTATACTCTCCAAATATATTATAGCACACGATGTTATTAAAAGTAAATAATTGTGTAAAACCTTACTTTGAATTGACATAAACGAGCATATTTGATAAAATTTGTTTATATTGGAGAAAATGATGAATATTAAGAAAATTTTATTAAATGATATTGCTTATGCACTTGAAAAGTGTGGGTTAGACAAGTCTGCAGCCCAAGTGAGCTTTTCTGGAAAACCAGAGCTTGCTGATTTTCAATCTAACATTGCTTTTAGCCTTGCAAAATCCGCAAAGAGAGCGCCAATTCAGATTGCTGAAGTCATTGCTCAAAATCTTCCTGAAAGCGATCTGTATGAAGTTTCTGTTGTGCCACCAGCATTTATCAACTTTAAACTAACGGATAAGGCAATTAATGAGTTTGCAAATTTCTGTTTAAAAGATGAAATGGTTGGATTAGAAAAGCTTGAAAAACCACGCAAAATCTTTATGGACTTTGGCGGTGCAAATGTTGCAAAAGAATTGCATATTGGTCACTTGCGTTCACCAATAATTGGTGAGGCGCTTTCTAGGCTTCATAAAGAACTTGGCGACACTGTGATAAGTGATGTTTATCTTGGAGACTGGGGAACGCAGATGGGGCTGACCATTGCAGAACTTGAAGATGAAGGCCATCTTGAATTTTATTTTGGAAGAAGCTCTGAAAAAGAGCAAATCACCCTTGACATGTTAAATATTGCTTATCCTAAAGCAAGTTCAAGAAAGAAAGTAGACCCAGCATTTAAAGAAAAAGCGGCAGAATATACATTGTATGTTCAAGGTAAAAAACAGCCATATTATGGAATTTATGAAGAAATTAGAAAAGTGTCTGTTGAAAGAATAAAACAAAATTATGATGTTCTTGGCTGCCACTTTGACTTGTGGAACGGCGAAAGCACAGCGCAACCTTATGTTGCTCCAACCATTCAAATCTTCAAAGATAAAAATTTGGCAAAAATTAGCGATGGTGCACTTATTGTTGATGTGAGTGAACCGGGAGAGAATGTTCCGAGTGGAAAATTTGACGAAAATGGGAAAGAACTTTTAATTAACCCAATGCCACCTGTTATGCTTCAAAAAGCAAATGGGGCTGATATTTATGATACAACCGAAATTGCAACCATTAACATGCGTTATCAAAAATATCACCCAGACGAATTCATTTATGTTGTTGACAATCGTCAGAGTGGACATTTTGTGATAACTTTTAGAGCTGCAAAAAAAGCTGAAATTGTAGCAAAAAACACAAAGTTGACTCATGTTAGCTATGGAACAATGAACGGAACAGATGGAAAACCATTTAAAACTAGAAGTGGCGACACAATTAAACTTGAAGATATTATCAATCTTATTAAAGACAGCGCAAAAAGAAAACTAGAAGAAAATGGAATAGTTGGTGATGATGAACTAGCATTAAAAATTGGCTTGGCTGCTATGAAGTTTGGTGATTTGTCGTCAATTACAAGTCGTGATTATGTTTTTGATATAGACAAATTTGCGTCATTTGAAGGAAAGACAGGCCCTTACATTCAATATACCGGAACAAGAATTAAAAGCCTTATTTCAAAAGCTGGCAAATACACCAGTGGGGTATGTGTTTATGGCGCTGATGAAAGAGAACTTGTTATTAACTTGATTAAACTAAACGAGTCTTATTATTCTAGTTATAATGAATATTCACTTAATAGTTTGTGTTTGGCGCTATATAATTTCTGTGCAACCTTTAGCAGATTTTATAACAACACCAAAATTTTGACAGAAAAAGATAACTCAAAACGCAATGCTTATATTTCTATTTGTCAATTAGCTTTGAAGGCTATCGTTAAGGCTTCTAACGTTCTTGGTTTTGAAATTCCGGAGAAGATGTAGGAGTGGCTATGAAAAAAATGTTATTGCACACTTGCTGTGCGCCATGTAGCACAACAACAATAGAACGACTTTCTAAAGACTATGATTTGACTATTCTATATTACAATCCTAATATTTATCCTGAAGAAGAATATCTCAAACGCAAAAACGAACAAATTAGATATCTTGGCATATTGAATAGTCGCGGACAAAATATAAAAATGATTGACTGTGATTATAATCAGAATGAATTTTTTGATGCAGCTAAAGGCTTAGAAGATGAACCAGAAGGTGGAAAGAGATGTGCTGTTTGTTTTGCATTAAGACTTGACTTTGTTGCTAAAAAAGCAAAAGAACTAGGCTATGACATATTTGCAACAAGTCTCACAATTAGTCCTCATAAAAATGCTAAATTGATTAATGAAATTGGCATGAACATTTCTAAAAAATATGGTGTTGAATATCTAGTTAGCGATTTCAAAGAGCAAGATGGATATAAGCGAAGTATTGAAATTTGCAAAGAAAATTGTATTTATCGCCAGAGATATTGCGGTTGTAAATATTCAATTTGGTTTGAAACTGAACATTAAAAAAACAAGCATTTTGCTTGTTTTTTTGTGCTTTTTTAATTAATTTTTGTGTTGTTTTGCGTTTTTTATTTGCTCATTCAATAGATCAACACATTGCTCAATTGATAGAGAAGTAGTGTCTAAATAGAATGCTTCAGGAAGTCGAACGAGTGGGCTTATTTTTCTGTTCATATCGTTATAGTCGCGCTGCAAAATGTCGTTTTTGATTTTGTTTATGTCACCAATTTCACCATTTTGCTCGAATTGTGCCTTGCGACGTCTTGCGCGCTCATCTATATCACAATAAATATATACTTTTAAGTCAGCATTTGGAAATACAACAGAGCCGATGTCTCTGCCTTCCATGATTATGTTAGGGTAGATTTCAGCGCTTTGTTTTTGAAGTGCTGAAACATATTTTCTTACTGGCTTTAAAGTTGAAATCACTGAAGCTGCTATTGATATTTCTTGTGAATTCAACTTATCTGAAACATCTTTCTCATTAACGCAAATTTTAACGTGTTGACCAGTAAAATCGGCATCAATTTTGGTGTTTTGCAGCATTTTTGTTATTTTTGGTTCGTCATCGGGCTTTATATTATTGCTGATTGCCTGATATGCTAACGCACGATAAAAGCTTCCTGTTCTTATATATGCAAATCCAACTTTTTTTGCAAGCGCCTTGCTGATTGTTGATTTTCCACTTCCGGTTACGCCGTCAATTGCTACTATCATAAAATATCTCCTTTTCTATAGATATTGTAACTGATTGCAAAACAAAAAGCAAAATATTTTGTATATATTATTGCCAAAACTTGGATTAATTATATATAATCAAGGTGAGGCGATTATGAAAACTTTCAAAAGAATATTGTTTGTTTTGCTTTTTATTGTTCTGTTGCCTGTTCTAATTATCGAAGGAGCAATCATTGTAATTAGAAAAAGCATTAAAAAGCATAAATGGAAAAAATCAGAATTAAATGGGCACAAACTGTTGCTTTCAAATGGAATAACTGACATAGATTTGATGGAAGGTTATATGTTTGAAGATTATTTAAAAGTTTTGTTCTTTTATGCTGGTTACAAGGTTCATGGTACCAAAAAATCAAAAGACTACGGGGCAGATTTGATTTTAACTGATGCGACGTCGGGACAAAAAATAGCTGTTCAAGCAAAGAGGTATTCTAAACTGGTTGGAAGTCATGCTGTTCAGGAAATTATAGGAGCCAAGATTCATTATGGCACAGACGAGGCTTGGGTGGTGTCTAATAATGTGTTTACACCTCAGGCAGAACAGCTTGCGAAAGAAAATCAAATTCGGTTGATTGATAGAACTGAGCTTATTGAAATTTATTCAAGCGTGTGTGAAAAACTTAAAATCGCAAACTCAGACGGAACAATTATATATGAAAAAACAGACCTTGCAAACAAGTATCCTTTCTACATTTAATGCAAAAATATTGCAAAATTTCACCAATAGATTTAGTTAAATTGCAGTTTTCTGCAATTTTTTATTAATTTTTACATTTTATTTCGTCTATAAGTGCATTTTTAAACCAATAGGCATAAAATATGTTATTTCGGTTTTGTTTGTAATAAATTTTGCGAAAAATGTAGGCTCTGACTAAAAATTTTTCTTATTGCATAGACTACAACTAGTGGAGCAAAATTGATGTTTGAACTGACTATAAGCACAACCAAAAGTCAAGAAATCGCTGATAAATTATTTGATAAAATTTATACTCAAACGAAATGTGTTTGTGATTTAATCGTGAAACACACTGTTTCCAAAAAATATTGTGTGTGTTTAGCTTTTTCAGTTAAGCACTATCAGTTTGTGTCTGCCATTATTTTGGATGCAATTGCAGACATTATTGCACACGACTATAAATTTGAATATTTGTCACAGTCTATTTATCAGTTTACTGAAAACCATTCGTCATTTTTAAAGTTAATTAATGCGCTAGTAAACTTTGACAATTTTTCAGATAAAGAGCTAGTAAAAAATTCAATTCTTTGTTCCAACTACATTTCAATTGATTCTTATTATAATTTTAGAATGCAAAATCTGAAAAAGCGTTGGAAAGATATTGCAACAATTGTAAATGATAATATTGAATATATGCTCCTCAACAATTCTTTAGAAGATATTATAGGATATTTTAATGATGCAAAATCGGCCGGTGAGGTTGAAGTTTTTTGCGAGCGTAATGGAATAAAAATTTCCATCAATGGTGTGTCTGATGACTTATATTTTTATTATTCAAACGATTGCTACGATCTTGTTGCTAATGAGTTAATTTCACTTGAACCAACAAAATTAATATTTCATGGTGGTGATTATGAATTTGAAACGCTTGTTAGTAAGTTACCAAATGCCTTGAAAGCTAAAACTTTTAGAATTTAATTTTTATAAAAACTTGACAACCACTAGTTTAGGGAATATAATACAACTAGTTTTAGCTATTATGGCTTTAAGACAAGTAACATCAATATTTCCTTGTTACCAGAGAACAAAACCTAGGCTGGAAGTTTTGCAAACAACGGGATTGATGCCAAACCACTTTTAGCACGCTAAACAAAACTGAATTTAAGTGGCCAAAAGGCAAATAAGGTGGAACCGCGGAATTTATTTCGTCCTTATGCTGAAAATAAAAAGCATAAGGGCTTTTTATTTGGAAAAAAGGAGACATCTATGAGTAAAATTAAAATTAATTTGAAAGGTGAAGTTCACGAGTTTGAAAGTGGAATAACACCACTAGAAATTGCAATGGGAATTTCAGAAGGCCTTGCAAGAGTTGCCGTGTGTGGAAAAATTGATGACAATTTGGTTGATCTGAATGCGCCAATTGAAAAAGACTGCAACTTGGTTATAATTACAAACAGAGACCCAGAATATCAACACGTTATGCGCCACAGCTGTGCGCATGTTTTGGCGCAGGCTGTTAAATCAATCTACCCAAATGCACAACTTTCTATCGGACCTGCAACAGATGAAGGTTATTATTATGACATTGACTTTAAGAGTCAAGTAACAACAGAAGACCTTCCTAAAATTGAAGCAGAAATGCAAAAAATAGTTAAAGCAAACTTTCCTATTGTTAGAAGTGAAATTTCTCGTGAACAAGCCATGAAACTGTTTAAAAACAGAAATGAAATGTATAAAGTGGAAATTCTTGAGGGTATTCCTAAAGATGAAAAAGTTACCATATATACCCAGGGGGAGTTTCTTGACCTGTGCCGTGGGCCACACCTTAAATCTACTGGAATGATAAAGGCGTTTAAACTTGTTCGCTTGGCTGGTGCTTATTGGAGAGGGGACAGCAAAAACAAAATGCTAACAAGAATTTATGGCGTTTGTTTTGAAAAGAAAAGCGAACTTGACGAATATTTTATTCGTCTTGAAGAAGCCAAAGCTCGTGACCATAGAAAACTTGGAAAAGAGCTTGGATTCTTTATGTTTGACGACCTTGTTGGAAAAGGCCTTCCTATGTGGCTGCCTAATGGCTTTATGCTTAGAAGAAAGCTAGATGACTACATAATGAACAAAGAGCTTGCTCTTGGCTATAAACACGTTATGACCCCAAGTCTTGCTACTATTGACCTATATAAAACTTCTGGCCACTGGGATCATTATCATGACGACATGTTTCCTGTTATGGAGAGGGATGAAGAGGCGTATGTTTTGCGCCCAATGAACTGCCCACACCATATGATGATGTATAAAAATTCTTTGCATTCTTATCGTGATTTGCCACTTAGAATTGCTGAAATTGCAAATGACTTCAGATTTGAAGGAAGCGGTTCTCTTTGTGGCATTGAAAGAACAAGGGCCTTCACGCAAAACGATTCTCACATATTCTGCACTAATGATCAAATTAAGAGTGAAGTTGAAGGTGTTATCAAACTGATTCTCGACGTTTACAAAGACTTTGGCTTTAAAAATTATAAGTTCCGTTTGTCACTCAGAGACCCAAATAACGTTGAAAAATATTTCGGCAATGACGAACTTTGGGCAAAAAGTGAAGAGGAACTCAGACAAATTTTGAAAGATTCTGGAGCTGAATTTTATGAAGCAAAGGGCGAGGCGGCATTCTATGGACCAAAAATTGACGTTAACGTTATGAGTGCGCTCGGACATGAAGTTACACTTTCTACTGTCCAATTAGACTATCAATTACCTGAAAAATTTGAACTTGAATATGTTGATGAAAACAATCAAAAACAAAGACCAGTTGTAATTCACCGAGCAATTCTTGGATCTCTTGAAAGATTTGTTGCATTTTTGCTTGAAGAAACAAAAGGTGTTTTGCCTTTGTGGCTTGCGCCAGTTCAAGTTAAAATTATTCCGGTAAGCGACAAGAGTCTTGACTATGCAAAAGAAATTTCTGCATATCTTCAGGCTTCTGGACTTAGGGTTGAAAACGACTTTAGAGCAGAAAAAATGGGATATAAAATTCGCGCTGCACAACTTGAAAAAGTTCCTTATATGATCATCATTGGTGAAAACGAAGTTGCTAGCAAGAAAATAAGCATCAGAAAACGCAGTGGTGAAGAGATTAAAGATGTTGATCCATCACAGTTTGTTGCTGACATGCTCTTAGAAATAAAAAATAAACAATAAAAGTGCTTGACAAGTTGACTTTTATCATATATAATAAGCGAGCTTAAAGAGAAGACATTTCCACCAACCGAATGAGAGATTTTTGTTGGTCACAAACTTAATATTTGCTATTTTTGTAGCCTAAATAGTGTTTTGTGTGAGGTGTTTTCTGTGAAAGCGCCTCACTTTTTTTCTAAAAATTGCGAGGACAAAAGGAGATAATGTGGCAGTAAAACGCGAACATCAAATCAACGAAGATATCACTGACCGTGAAATAAGACTGGTTGGTGCAAACGGAGAGCAGCTCGGAATTATGTCGGCGTCGAAAGCAAATCAAATTGCTGACGATCAAGGTCTTGACCTTGTTAAGATTTCACCAAATGCTGTTCCACCTGTTTGCAAACTTATGGACTATGGCAAATTTGTGTTTGACAAAGCCAAACGCGAAAAAGAACAACGCAAAAACCAAAAAGTAACCGAACTGAAAGAAGTTCAACTCAGCATGACTATTGAACTTCACGACATGCAAGTTAAGGCAAAAAATGCAATCAAATTTTTGCAGGCTGGAAACAAAGTTAAAGTTGCACTTTGGATGCGTGGTCGCCAACAAGCTTATTGGGAAAAGGGTATTGAAATGTGCAACTCTTTCTTTGAAATGCTGGCTGAATTTGGCGTGAAAGAAAAAGAAGCTAAAGTTGAGGGTCGCAACATTATTATGATTGTTGCACCAATTGTAAAAAAATAAAGGAAAAATTATTAAAGGGAGGGCAAAATAATGCCAAAACAAAAAACTAACAGTGCTGCTAAAAAAAGATTTGTAGTGACAAAGAGCGGCAAAATTAAACGTGGAAATCAAAACAAACGTCACTTGCTTTCAAGCAAAGAAACAGGAAGAAAGAGAGATGCTAGACGCACATCTTATGTTTCTAACACACAAGCAAAGACAATCAAAAAACTTGTAGGAAACCAAGGCTAATAGGAGGAAAGACAGATGAGAATTAAAAGAGGCGTTAGCGCAAATAAAAGAAGAGTAAAAATTAGAAAGCTTTCTAAAGGATATTGGGGTGCTAAGCACAGAGAATTCAGAGTAGCTCGCGAAGCTATTATGAAGAGTGAACAATATGCTTTTGTTGGCAGAAGAAATAAGAAAAGAGATTTCAGACGTCTTTGGATTGCTAGAATCAATGCAGGCGCAAGAGCTTATAACCTTTCATATAGCAAACTTATGCATGGTCTTAAACTTGCAAACATTGATTTGAACAGAAAAGTTCTTGCTGAACTTGCTGTTTCTGACAAAGCTGCATTTGGTGAACTTTGCGAAACCGCAAACAAAGCTCTTAAGAATGCGTAAAACAAAATTTATCTCAGCCAACTGAGATATTTTTTGTGATAGGAGAAAACAATTTTGGAAGTTATCACAAGCAAAGAAAACTCTAACATTAAGCAAGCTAGAAGTTTGCTTGATAAAAAGTTTAGAATTGAAACTGGCCACTTTTTGCTTGAAGGCAGAAAGTTTGTTTCAGATGCGATTTCTGCTGGATATAAAATTGAAAAATTATTTGTAGATAGCTCAGCAGGAAACAAATTTGACCAACTTATTGCATCGGTTGATGCACCTGTTTTCTTTGTTGATTCTACGGTGTTTAAATCACTGTGTGACACACAAACCCCACAGGGTATTGTTGCTGAACTTGCATTGCCATTTCTTGGTGCATATAAATATAATCGCGGAGACAAGCTTTTGATACTTGACAGAATTTCTGATCCTGGCAACATGGGAACAATTATTCGCACTGCAAAAGCCACTGGCTTTGAATTTATTTTTGCGATTAACTGCGTTGATGTTTATTCTCCAAAAGTTGTGAGAAGCAGTGCTGGTGCAGTTCTTTTTTCTAAAGTTTATCCAATGGAAGAAGATTCAATTATTGCTTATTGCAAAAAACACAACATTGAACTTATTGTTGCTGACATGAACGGAGAAAATGTTTTCGAAACGCAAATTTCTGGCGACTATGCAGTTGTTGTTGGAAACGAGGGACACGGGGTTAGTGACAAATTTGTTCAAAATGGAAGACTGGTTAAACTGCCTATGAACGCAGGAATTGAAAGCCTTAATGCTGGTGTTTCGGCAAGCGTTTTAATGTATGTTCTAGAAGGTAAGAATTTAAAGTAAGGAGATTTTTATGAGTGGACACTCTAAGTGGCATAATATTCAGGCCACAAAAAACAAAATGGACGCACAACGCGGCAAAATCTTTACCAAAATTGGCAGAGAAATTGCTGTTGCAGTAAAACTTGGTGGTGGAGACCCAAACACCAACAGCAGACTTTATGATGTTATTGCCAAGGCTAAACAAAATAATATGCCAAACGACAACATTCAGCGTAGCATTAAAAAGGCTATGGGTGAAACTTCTGCGCAAAATTATGACGCTATAACTTATGAAGGATATGGCCCACATGGTGTGGCTTTTATTGTTGAATGTTTAACTGATAACAGAAACAGAACTGCAGCAGACGTTCGACACCTCTTTGATAAGTTCGGTGGAAGTCTTGGAACAACAGGAAGCGTAACTTTTATGTTTAATCACCAAACAGTTATTGTTCTTGCAAAGGAGAATCTTGCAGAAGATGATGTTATGATGGTTGCACTAGACAATGGTGCAGATGATATTCAAACAGAAGAGGACAGCTTTGTTGTGTTTGCCGCTCCAGACAAGTTGCATGCGCTTTCTAAGGCTTTTGAAGAGGCTGGAATGAAGGTTGCAAGCAGCGAGGTCGTTTATGTTGCAACAAACACATCACTAATGGAAGGCGCCGCAGCTGAGAGCATTCAAAAACTTATTGATGCACTTGAAGACCTCGATGATGTTCAAGAAGTTTACACAAATGCTGAATTTGCTGAATAAAATTTAAAATGAAAATAGCACCTCGGTGTTATTTTTTTATTGCTTATTTTGTTTGATTTTTTTTAAATGTTTTGATATCATATTATTGTTATGAAAACATAATATTAAAGTTAGGAAGGCGCATATGAAAAATTTTGAAATTTCAACCGACAGCACTTGCGATCTTTATGCAAATGAGATTAAAGAATTTGGAATTTATGTAGGTCATTTAAACTTTGTTGTTACCAAAATGGGCAACATGACCGACTGTGAAGATAATTTTCAAAACGAGCAGCAATATGTGGATTTTTATGAGCAACTCAAAAATGGAGCAACAAGCAAAACAAGCATTTTAAATTTGCAAGCACATATTGACTTGTTTACCAAAATGGCAAAAAACGGAGTAAAAAATGCCATTCACATTAGTCAAGGTAGGGGTTTAAGTCCAACAATTGACAATGCAAAACAAGCAATTGAGATTGTCAAAAAAGATTATCCAGACATCAACTATGTTGCAATTGATTCAAACACAACAACTGTGGGTGAAGGTATGCTTGTGAAAGTTGCTGTTGAAATGAGAGATAAAAACGCAACCATGCAAGAAACAGTTGACAAAATCAACTCTCTTAAAGACAAAATTCAGCACCTAATTATTGTTGATGACCTCAACTTTTTGAAAAGAGGTGGAAGAATAAGCAGTGCTGCAGCTGTGTTTGGAACAATGCTACAAGTTAAGCCAATAATCGAAATGAGCAAAGAGGGTTTATTGAAAGTTGTTCGCAAAGAAAAAGGCATGAGAAGAGCCATAAAAAGCATTGTTGAAGAAGCGAAAGAAAAATATACATTTAATGATGTAAATAAATATGTAATTGTTCACACAAATAACACAGAAGCAGCAACAATTTTACAAAATTTAATAAAGGAAGAGTTGGGCGTTTTGCCTGATATACGAATTATGGGACCAATTATTGGTTCTCATGTTGGACCAAATGCAGTTGCCTTTGCATTTATATCTAATCAGGAAAGACCATTTTAAAAGATTATGAATTTTTATACAATTACAGCCATTGTGTTTGTGGCAATTTTGTTGGTTGGAATTTTAGCATATACTTACAAATTTCACTTTTGGAAATATGGAAGAAGAAAACAAAGAGTTTTGCCATCTGCTGAGCAAAATAAAAAATATTTGATTTTGGTTCCGGCTAGAGATGAAAGCAATGTTATTGTTGGGCTGCTCGAGAGCATTAAAAATCAAACATATAATAAAGAGAACGTTGAAACCGTTGTGATTGTTGAAAGTAAAGAAGACAAAACTGTTGAAATTTGCAAAAATTATCAAAACACATCAGCATATGTTTTGCCTTATTCTCCTGGAAGCAAGAGCAAAGCTTTAAAAATTGTTGTTAAAGACTTATATGACTCTGGGAAACGCTTTGACGGTTATTTTGTTATTGATGCTGACAATGAAATTTGTCCAGAATTTATTGAACTTTCACATAACGCAATGTGCGCTGGAAATGACCTTGTTCTTGGCGCTAGAGTCTCGAAATATCCTTCAGGGAACTGGGTTAGTGCAGGAAGCACTCTAACATGGACCTATATAAATGCTCTCAACAACAAGTGTCGTAGCGAAAATGGAAAAAACATTGTTGTTCAAGGAAGTCCTCTTTTAATCAACAAAACAATAATTGAAGACTTTTGGCACGGCGAGTGGCCAGACATGGGCTTTGCTGAAGACTTGGAACTCGGATATATTTGCAACATCTATGGTTTTAAAACTTTTTATTATGAATATGCTTGGAGTTATGACGTTCAGCCAGATACGCGCGATGCTGGGGTTAAACAACGCATGCGCTGGGTTAAAGGACATCATCAGGCGAACTTCAAATATATGAAAACTTTTACCAAAACTAAATGCAAATATAATGATGGAATTTATAAGTATGACGCGCTTTATGCGCTTGTGGCGCCGCTGATAATAATTATTGATTGTCTGCTATTTGCAATTTATTCTGGCGTTGCAACAATTGTTCTGGCTGCTAATGGAAACCCTCTATGGGTATGGGCTTTGATCGGCTGTGCGGCGACATTTGTTGGATTTTATTTAATTATGTGTTTTTGGACATTGTTTGCGATGGTTACAGATAAAGAGAAATTACACATGACGGTAGGTCAAAAAATTAATGCATTTTTTACTGTTCCATTTTTCTATTTTGACTATCTGCCAATCTATGTAAAAACACTTTTTGCCAAAAATTTAAAGTGGGAGAGAATTGACCACAAACAGAATCATTAAAACCTGTTATGCCACCAGTTTGGTGGCTTTTTTATTTGTTACAGGTTGTTACAATATGTTTGACAACAAACATTTGTTTGATATATTATTATAATTGTAATTTAATGTGGGGCTAGGTATGATAATTCTTGGTTTTGACCCAGGCTACGCAATTGTTGGCTGGGGAGTTATTGAAAAAGACAGTCGTGGAAGGTGCAGAATTATTGACTATGGTGCAATAACAACTCCAAAAGAAATGAAATTTCCTTATCGATTAAATGTTATTGCTGAAGGCGTTAATGCACTTATCGACAAGTTTAAACCAGACGCAATCAGTGTTGAAGAGCTGTTTTTTAACACTAACATCACAACTGGAATTATGGTTGCTGAAGCTAGGGGCGTTATTATTCAAACTTCGGTGAAAAAGGTTAAAGCACTCTATGAATATACACCGCTTCAAATAAAACAAGCACTAACGGGCAACGGAAGGGCCGTCAAACATCAGGTTCAATATATGACAATGATGATGTTGGGTTTGAAAAGCATTCCAAAACCTGACGACGCTGCCGACGCACTTGCGGCGGCTCTAACTCACGCACAAACTAACACTCGCTTGGTTGACTCAAGCATGAAATAACGAGGTAAAAATGATTTATTCTGTTACTGGAAAACCAAACATTATTGACGAAAACACTGTTGCAATTTCTAACGGCGCAATAGCCTTTGAAGTTACTGCAAGCACAAACACTGTTTTTAATCTTTCGAGAAAAACAGAAAGTGTTACACTGTTGACATATCTTTATGTTCGCGAAGACGAAATGAGACTTTTTGGCTTTGAAAACTCTCAAGAAAAGTCATTGTTTTTAAATTTGATTTCTGTTTCTGGCGTTGGTCCTAAAGTTGCTATGAGCATTTTAAGTGGAATGAACTGGGCAACTCTTGCGAATGCCATTTCAACTGGCAACGTGAAACTTCTTGCAAGCATTAAGGGTCTCGGAAAAAAGACAGCTGAAAGAATTATATTGGAACTTCGAGACAAACTCGGAATTGATGGGTTTGATGCTAAAGACAGTGGCATTAGCCCTGTTATTATTGCATCTCCAGAAATGACCGATGCAGTTGAAACTCTTGTTCTTTTGGGGGTTAATAAACAACAGGCTAACGAAACTGTTAAACTTGTTGCGAAAGAGGGCATGACGGCCGAAGAAATTGTAAAGAGCGCACTAACTAAACTATAAAGGGAAAGATTATGTTCGAAAACGATGAAGAATTTGATGAACGCTTTATAAGCAGTTCGAAAATCGAAGAAGATGAAGCAGTTGAAAATGTTCTTAGACCAAAGACAATGGCAGATTATGTTGGGCAAAAACAGGTTAAAGACAACCTTATGGTTTATATAAAAGCTGCTAAAAAACGTGGTGAAGCACTTGACCACTGCCTTTTGTATGGTCCTCCAGGACTTGGAAAAACAACACTTGCTAGTGTTATTGCCAATGAACTTGATGTTCAGATTAAAATCACGAGTGGCCCAGCAATTGAAAAGCCATCTGACCTTGTTGCGCTTCTCACAAATTTAAATGCCAACGACGTTTTGTTTATTGATGAAATTCATAGACTTAACCACAATGTTGAAGAGATTTTGTATCCTGCCATGGAAGACTTTGCACTTGACTTTATGATCGGCAAGGGACCATCGGCAAGAAGCATGAGAATTAACCTTCCTAAGTTCACGCTTATTGGAGCAACAACAAAAGCGGGAACTCTAGCAAGCCCACTTCGTGATAGGTTTGGTGTTCTCTGCAGACTTGAATTGTATTCTCCAGAAGAACTCGCAACAATTGCAAGACGCTCTGCTAACATTTTAAATATTAACATAGACGAAGCTTCTGCAAATGAAATTGCAAAGCGCAGCAGAGGAACTCCAAGAATAATTAACAGGCTTTTAAAACGTGTGCGTGACTTTGCCGAAGTTTTGGGTTCTGGTGAAATAACCCTTGACATAACAAAACTCGCACTAAAAAAGATGGATATTGATGACCTCGGTCTAGACCTTGTTGACAGACGACTGCTACTCACTATGATAGACAAGTTTCATGGAAAGGCTGTTGGCCTTGACACACTTTCTGCTGCTACCGGCGAAGAAGCGGGAACAATTGAAGATGTTTATGAGCCATATTTGTTGCAACTAGGCTTTATTTCAAGAACTCCAAGAGGAAGAATTCCTTTAGATCCTGCATATAAACACCTGGGCAGAATTTATACGGAAGAATAGAGATGAAAACTAGCGACTTTTTTTATGAATTACCAGAAGAGCTAATTGCTCAAACACCACTAGAGAAACGTGACAGCTCTAGACTTTTGGTCTATGACCGAAAAACCGACAAAATTGAGCATAAAATTTTTCATGACATTATTGATTATTTGTCTCCAAATGACGTTCTTGTTGTCAATAACACGCGTGTTATTCCTGCGCGAGTTTTTGGGTTTAAAGAAACTGGAGCCAAAATTGAACTTTTGCTACTCAAAAGACTAAAATTAAACACTTATGAAGCTTTGCTAAAGCCAGCAAGAAAAGCACCAGTTGGAACTGTTTTGCACTTAAGCGATGAACTCTCTTGCAAAATTGTTGACGATGTTCCAGAAATTTCTGGAAGAGTTGTTGAATTCTTTCCTAAAAACGGAACTCTTGAAGAGCAGTTAGACAAACTCGGAGAAATGCCACTTCCACCATACATTAAAGCAAAACTTAAAGACAAAGAGCGCTATCAAACTGTCTATAACAAGGTTGAAGGCTCTAGTGCTGCGCCAACGGCAGGCTTGCATTTCACAGAAGAGCTACTCGAAAGAATCAAAGAAAAAGGAGTTCAAATTGCTGAAGTTACTTTAGATGTTGGGCTTGGAACATTTAGGCCTGTTATGGTAGAGAATGTTGAAAACCACGTTATGCACAGCGAACACCTTAGCATTTCGCCAGAAACCGCAATACTTTTAAATGATGCAAAAAAGGCTGGCAAGCGCATTATTGCAGTTGGAACAACCAGTGTTCGAACACTTGAGAGCATGAGCGACGAAAATGGCAATTTAAAGAGCGGAGAACTCGACACAAACATATTTATTTATCCTGGAGTTAAGTTTAAGTTTGTCGATGCGCTTATCACAAATTTCCATTTGCCAGAGAGTACTCTGATTATGCTTGTTTCTGCCTTTATTGGAAGCAGAGAAAAAACTCTAGAAATTTATAACACTGCGGTTAAAGAAAGATATCGATTTTTCAGCTTTGGCGACAGCATGTTTATTCAGTAGGGATATGTTGCCAGACATAGCACTCTGAAATTTAGAAAATATAAGGACTTTTTATGAAACATAATCCAAATTTTGAATTTAAAGTTAAACAAAAATCTTCAAGCACATTCGCAAGAATTGGCGAACTTAAAACTCCTCATGGTGTTATTGAAACACCTGTTTTTATGCCTGTTGGAACAAGGGCAACAGTTAAAGCTGTTGAGCCAAGAGAGTTAGAAAACGACATTCATGCCCAAATTATTCTTGCAAACACTTATCACTGTTATCTGCGCCCTGGTGCAGACCTTGTTGAAAAGGCGGGCGGACTTCACAAGTTTATGAACTGGAACAAGCCAATTTTGACAGATAGTGGTGGATTTCAAGTTTTTTCGCTTTCAGATTTAAACAAAATCACCGATGATGGCGTTGAATTCAAGAGCCATTTAGACGGCTCAAAGCACTTTTTCTCTCCTGAAAAATCTATTGAAATTCAAAACAAACTTGGCAGCGACATTATTATGGCGTTTGACGAGTGCTCAAACTATGGAGTTTCTTATGAATATGCAAGATCAGCGCTAGAACGCACTGAAAAATGGTTAGACAGATGTGTGGCTTATCACAAAAATGACAAGCAGATGTTGTTTCCTATTGTTCAAGGGAATTTCTTTTCTGATTTGAGACAAAAAGCCCTTGAAAAGGTTAAAAATGTTGCTGATGTTGGATTTTCTATTGGTGGGCTTTCGGTTGGCGAACCAAAGGAACTAATGTATAAGTTAATGGACGAAATGGCACCAAACTATCCAGAAGACAAAGCTAGATATTTGATGGGTGTTGGAAGCCCAGATTGCTTAGTTGAGGGCGTTATTCGTGGAATAGACATGTTCGACTGTGTTCTTCCAACAAGAATAGCAAGAAACGGAACAGCATTTACCAGCACAGGAAAAATTGTTATTAAAAATGGCGAATACAAAGAAAAATTTGAACCACTAGATGCAGAGTGTGACTGTTATTGTTGCAGAAATTTTACTAAAGCTTATTTGCGCCACTTATTTAACGTTGACGAAATTTTGGGAGCACAACTTTTGAGTATTCATAACCTAAGATATTTGACGAACCTAATGGAGCAGATAAAGCAGGCCATCAGAGAAGACAGGCTTCTTGAATTTCGTGATGAATATTTTGCTAAAACAGGTTATAACAAATAGCAAAATTATGTATATTTCGCAAAAAATGTAGCAATATCATCAAAAAACTTCTGTGTTTTTCTTGATTTAGCATGCAAATTTTGCTAGAATTAGTTTATCACTTAAAGGGAGAGTATTTATGGAAAAACTTTTATTACAAGGTCAAGCATCACTTGCAAATTCTTGGTGGATTTATGTTGTTTTAGTTGGACTTTTACTTGTTATGCTTATAATGCCAATGATTACAAATAGAAAAAGAGCAAAAGAGTATAACGAGATGATTAATAACATCAACGTTGGCGACACAGTTAGAACTGTTGGTGGCGTTATTGGCAGAATTGTTAAAATCAACGAAAAAGATGGCTACAAAACAATTATTCTTGAAACTGGTGCAAAGGGCAACAAAACAACCATGGAATTTGACATGGCAAGCGTTTATACTGTTTTAAATTCTTCTAAAAAAGCTGCCACGAAAGAAGAGCCAAAAGCTGAAGAGGCTAAAGAAGAAGCTAAACCAGAAGAAAAAGCAGAAGAAGCTGAAAAGCAAGAAGAAAAACCAGCCGAAGAGAAGAAACCAAAAGCTAACAAAAAAGCCAAAAAATCTTCAAAATAAAACAAAAACATAGGTGCAAAAAATGCACCTTTTTTCATACTTAAAATTTTGTGTGCATAGATATTTGCTATAAGGAGTTTTTGTCTATGACCACAAAACATGCAAAGATTGAAAGAGCTAACAACCAATTTTTTGGATTTGTCAAAGCAATTTCTATTTCACTCATAATTTCATTTGCACTAGTTATTATTTTCGCACTTGCCATAAAATATCTGCTATTGCCAGATTCGACCATTATTCCTGTTAATCTTGCAATTAAAGCTATTTCTGTTATTTTGGGAACGATTATCATAACAAAAGACAGAAGTGGCGGGTTAAAAAAGGGACTGCTGTTTGGGCTGATTTACACTGCAATTTCGTTTTTGATTTTCAGCGCAATTTCTGCAAAGTTTGCGCTTGATTACACAATTTTTCTTGACCTTTTGTTTTCAATGTCGGTAGGTGCAATAGTTGGTGTAATTCGAGTAAACTCTAAAAAATAAATAGGTTTGGCTGCTTGATGCAGCCTTTTTTGTTTGAAAACACTTATAAATAATAATATTTATAACAAAAAAAATAATAAAAGGATTGACCAAACCTAAATAAGTGTTGTATAATTGCAAGCGTAATACAAAATTAAGGAACAGACAAAATGAAATCAAAAAAACCTACTAGTTCTTTGCTTATTGCAATTTTTACAGTTATCATTAGCATTTGTGCAATTTTCACATTTGTTCCAATGAAGTTCGGCACAACAACTTATACTGGTGTTTGGGGTAACATCGGTATTTCTTCGAGTGTTTATGGCGGACTTTATGCTGAATATGACATTGTCGGTGATGCTAATTCTTCTCAAGTTGTAAATAGCATGGAAAAAATCAAAAGCTTACTTGGTGAACAAGGCTATCAATCAACAAACGTTTTTGCTGTTGACAATTCTAAGGTTAGAGTTGAAATCGGTTATCCAAAAACAGTAACAAACAGCTTTAGCGCTGCTTATAGTGCGCTTTCTAGCATTGCAGTTGGTTCGTTTGAATTTAGATCTTCATCTGGCGACGACTATGTTGCTGTTGTTGGAAGCAAACACGTTAAAGAAATTAACGTTGCTGACTATAACGGAACAACATATCTTACAATTGAATTCAACGATGCCGGAGAAGAACAATTTAAGAGCCTTTGTGCAGCAAGCACAACAGTTTATGTTTACATGGGAGACAACTTGCAAACAAGCTTTTCAGTTTCAAACCTTTCTAACTATTCTCAAATTCAACTTTCTGTTGCTGACTATGCTTCTGCAAAAGATTTCTACTACAAAGCAATGTATGGTTCACTTGAAATTCAATTAAACGGCGACACAATGGAGATCAACACAATGTCTGCACCTTTGGGTCTTGGCTCAAATGAGGGAGCAAGCGTTGTTTTGATTGAACTTCTTGTTTTGATTGCACTTTTAATTGTTGCGGGCTTTGTTTATATGGCGGTTAAATTCGGAATTGCATCGCTTCTTCTTATGCCAATTATGATGTTAAATGCCATTATTTCTTGCTGGATTTTTGCTGGAATTAGCATGTTCGAAATTAACGTTCCTTCACTTATTTCAATCATTTTGTCACTTTCTATTGTATTTGGTGGTTCAATTTGTTATATGTCTAGAATTGCAGAAGAATATAAGCAAGGAAAAACCATTGATGCAAGTATCGAAGCGGGCACAAAAAAGGCCAAACCTGCTTTGCTTGTAACAAGTGCGGTTATGATTGCTTTGTTTGCAGTTCTTGCCATTATCACAAAAGGCGAACTCGCATCTGCATCGCTTGTTTTGACAATCGCTGGCGCTCTTAATATCTTGACAAATGTTCTGTTACTACCTTGGTTTGTCAACATCTATAACAGAACAAACAAAGAGCAGGGCAAACCATTTAGATTTGTGCAAGGAGGAGAAAATAATGACTAAACGTAAATATCCGCTTGCTATTTTTGCAATTATTTCTCTTGCAATAGTGGCTGTGTCTGCAATTATTGTTGCAATTTTTGGAATCAATAGTTCCGTTGAAATTAGTGGTGGAAGTCAAATTGAAATTACAATGTCTTATGAACAGGATGGTGTTCATTACGACGGAAAACAAAACACACAAAACTATGTTTCAGAAATTAATAAAGTTCTTGCAAATCACTCAGCATCAATCGACACATATGTTGTTGAAGATAAACTCGTTGACACATATTTGATTGTTAGAATTGCACAAAAAGAAATTAAAAATGCAGACTCGATTAAAACCGAAATTGCAACAGCACTTTCTATCGACGAAGCTAGAGTATCGAACGTTGAAAACTTGGCATCTTACTTTTCTAACAGACTAATTTTATATATTGGACTTGCGCTTCTTGCTGTTATTGCAATTTGCTTCTTTACTGCATGGCTAAGATATGGAATTCTAGCAGGTGTTTCTATGATATTTATGGTTCTCCATAACTTTATTATATCACTAGCGCTTGTCTTTTTAACTAGAATTCAATTCTCAATGATAACGCTTTGCACAGTGGTTGCTCTAACAATTCTTTCTACATTTGCCTTTGCAAGCATTTTGGAGAGAAACAGAGAAAACTCAAAATCTTCTCAATATGCAGAATTGGATAGCAACGAAAAGATGATGCTTGCAACAAAACAAAACAAATGGCTTTTAGTCTTTGCAATAGCTGTTTTAGCAATTTCGCTAGTATTTGTGTTCACACCAATCAAATATGTTAGACTTGCTGGCGTGACATCACTTATTGCACTTGCTGTCGCAGCTTACTCGGTTGTTTTGATGGTTCCTGCAATTCATGGTTATCTTCTTGAGATGGCTGGAACTCGTGAGAAGAAAAAGTTAAGCAAAAATGTTGAAATGAAACCAGAAAAAACAAAAACAGTTTCTAGAAAAAAGAAAGCGGAAGAACCAAAAGAAGAACCTGCTAAAGCAGAGAAAATCAAATCAAAAACCCCTTCTAAAACTTCAAAACAAAGAACCGCTAAAACAAAAAAATAAATTCTAAATGGCCTTAAATAAAGGGCCATTTTCTTTAAGTTGGAAATATGAAAAAGATAGATGATAGATTATATAAGTTTTTGTCTAAAAAAGGTATATCAAATGCTGATATGCAAGATTTTCTGTTTCCAAATATTTCTAAAATGTTAAATCCTTTCGATCTTAATGGCATGTCAGAAGCGGTAGAAAAAATTAAACTTGCAATAGGACAAAACAAAAAGATTCTTGTGTTTGGTGACTACGATTGTGATGGTGTTTCTGCTGCCACTATTTTGGTGCTATATTTGAAAGAAAAGGGGGCTAATGTTGATGCATTTATCCCTAATAGATTTGACGATGGCTATGGACTTACATCTGACACAATTAAAGAATTTTGTGAGAGCGGAAAGCCAGACCTCGTTGTTACTGTAGACCTTGGAATAACGGCAATTGACGAGGTTGAAGAACTTAACAAACTTGGAATTGACGTGATTGTAACTGATCACCACGAACCTGGTGAAACGCTGCCAAATTGTACTGTTATTGATGCTAAGGTTATTGGACAAAAATATCAATTTAATGGTCTTTGTGGTGCTGGTGTTGCGCTAAAACTTGTCGAAGCAATTGAGGGCAGAGATTTTATTAAAAAATATCTTGATATTTGTGCTATTGCAACAATTGGTGACATTGTTCCGCTTGTCAGCGAGAATAGAATTATTGCAAAACTCGGACTCGAAAAAATCAACACTGGAAATGCTATGCCAAGCATTAAGTTTTTGCTCGACAAACTCGGTCTAAAAACAATTTCTAGCGAAGATGTTTCTTTTAGAATTGTTCCAAGACTCAACAGCAGTGGTAGAATGGATAATGGCAAAAAAGTTCTTGACTTCTTGGTTGAAACCGACCCAGCAAAACTAGAAGAATTATATGCTAAAATTGACGCTGATAATGAACTTCGACTTAAAGAAATTAACAGCGGAAATGAGAAGATAATTGAAGCAATTAAAAACATTGATATAGAAAAAAACAATGTCATTCTTGCTGTTGGCGAATTCCATCAAGGGGTGCTTGGAATTTTGGCAAGCAGAGTCTGCCATGATTTTAATCGTCCTGCTATTATATTCACAAAAACCCAAGAGGGAACATATAAGGGCAGTGGACGAAGTGTTGGAAACATTGACATTCACTCAAAATTAGCTGAACTTTCTGATTTGTTTGTTAGATTTGGTGGCCACAAAATGGCAGTTGGTGTTGAAATTGTTCCTGAAAACTTTGAAGAGTTTAAGACAAAATTCAATAGTCTTATGGAATCAGACATCAAAGACTATGAAAAGCAATTGTCTTCCTCTAGAAATTATGATATTGAAATCACTGAAGACGACATTAATTTGAATTTCATTAATCAAGTTAAACTGCTTGAGCCATTTGGATGTGAAAACGAAAAACCTGTGTTTATGCTTAAAGCAAATTCAGTCACACCAGAGCAAATGAAAGGCAAAAATTTTAAGCACTTTAAGTTGCATTTAAAAAACAACAAACAAATTATTGCTTTTGCTGCTTATAAATATGTTGAACTTTTAAAGTCAAACTGCACAAAAAATTTGTTTGTAGATTTGGAAATTAACACATTTGGTGGAAAAAAGTCACCAAGTGCTAAACTTGTTGGGGCAGAGTTCGCTGACAGCACATTTGAGTTTGATAACGAGCTTAAACAAGCAAGTGGCATATTAAATAGATATTTATCAATCAAAAATCAAAATCAAAACTTAAAATGTTATCATCTCTCTGAACAAAAGCTAATCGAAAAGGCAGAGGAATTGTCTAGCGCTTCGTTTGGAACAATGATAATTTGTCAAAGCAAAAAAGCCCTAACCAAAATGCTTGCAAACACGACAATTAAAAACAGTTATATTGTTACCGCAACAGTGCCATCGAACAAAAAGAATTGCATTTTGATTAAAAGCGCAGGAAAGCAGACTGCAGAAATTGGCTACACAAACTATTTATTCTTTACATCAACTATTAGAAACGAACACTATTTGTTTGACTCTTCTAAAACAGTTTATGACCTTAATTTGTTTGATTCATCTTCAATTGTTTCAACCGACAGGGAACTTATGGGAACTTGCTATAAAACAATCAAAAAATGCTCTGCAAACATCTATGCCAACGACATGTTCGATTTGGCACAAAAACTCAGCTATTATGCTGGTGGAATTAGCATGTCACAAATACTGTTTGCAATTTGCGTGTTTGATGAATTAAATATTATTTCTGTTTCTAACTATGAACAACCAACAATAACTATAAATGAAAACAACAAAAACGAATTAACAAATTCTAAATTATATAGAGAATTTGTAAGGATACCAAACTAATGAAAGAAGATTTTTTAAAGTATATAAGAGAGCATTATGAACTCTATGATGGGCGACTGATTGAGCAGGCATATAAACTTGCAATCATTGGCCACAAAAACGACAAGCGCCTCAGTGGTGACGACTGGATTGAGCACAGCGCTGGTGTTGCCATGATTTTGGCTGAAATGCATATGGATGCAGAAACTGTTGCTGCAGGCCTTTTGCATGACGTTTTAGATCATACAGACTTAACGGCAAAAGATATTTCAGAAGCAACAAACGACAATGTTGACGAGCTTGTTAAAGGCATAACTAAGGTTAATGGCCTTAAGTATGGTAAAAACGAACTAGACGAAACAGAAAATCTGAGAAGGCTTATTGTTGCAATGGGCAAAGATATTCGTGTTATTATTATCAAGCTTGCAGACCGACTTCATAATATGAGAACTATTGAATTTTTGCCTCGTGAGAAACAAATTAAATATTCAACAGAAACCAGTGAGGTTTTTGCGCCACTTGCTGAGCGCTTGGGACTTAGCGCAATGCACGCAGAACTTAACAACTTGTGCTTTAAAACTTTAAATCCTGAAGACTATAAAGAACTTGAAGAAGAGCTGAATAGCAAATATGATAAATGGCAACAGACCATGAAACGTATTAAAGGTGTTTTGAACTATACTTTAAAAGAGTATGAGATTGACGGAAAGGTTAGCAGTCGATTTAAAAGCTTATATAGCATGTATAAGAAATTCCAAAAGAAGGGCACTGAAAAAATTTATGATATTATCGCCTTTAGAATTTTGGTTAATAATGTTGACGACTGCTATCGTGTTCTTGGCGCTGCACATCAAAAATTCCGCTTAATCCCTGGCAGAATAAAGGACTATATTGCTGCTCCAAAGCCAAATGGCTATCAAAGCTTGCACACAACACTTTTAACCGACGATGGAACACCATTTGAACTTCAGATTAGAACTTTTGAGATGCATGAATATTGCGAATATGGAATTGCTGCGCACTGGAACTATAAAGGTGCTTCAGACAATGCATTTATGCTTCAAGAAAAACTAGACTGGATTAAAAACTTGATTGAGCAAGACATGCAAATAACCGACAACAAAAACTTTGTTAAGGCCTTGCAAGTTGACTTTTCTTCGTCTGAAATTTGGGTGTTTACACCAAAACACAAGCCAATCAATTTGCCAGAAGGAGCAACTCCAATTGACTTTGCTTATGCTGTTCACTCAGAGCTGGGAGACAAATGTATTGGTTGCAAAGTTAATGGCAAACAGGCATCTGTTGCAACCAAACTTGAAACTGGTGATGTTGTTGAAATTATCACTTCAGTTACCAGCAAAGGACCAAGCAGAGATTGGCTCAATGTTGTTGTTAGCCGTGATGCGCGCAAAAACATTATGCAGTTCTTTAAAAAGAACATGACTGAAGAAAATATTACACTCGGCAAAAACATTCTTGAATATGAGTGCCAAAAGGCAAAGATTTCGCTTGGTGAAATTTTGTCGGACGAAAACTTTGCTGAACTTAAAGAAAAATATAATTTCGTTTCAATTGATGATATGTTTGCGGCCGTTGGATATAAAGGTGTTACGGTCAACCAAATTATGAAGCCTATTTTAACCAAAATTCAAGAAAAACAAATTTCTAAGCAAGCCTTAGAAAATTCACCATTTATTATTGAAGGCAAACCAATTGAAAGATATAAGCTCTCTCATTGTTGCTCGCCAATTCCTGGTGATGAAATTATGGCAACTGTTAACAAAGAGGGGTTATATAGCATTCACACAACAGATTGCAAAAATCTTAGATATATTGGTGGAAGCAATCTGAAAGCAGAATGGAACCCAAAGGTTAAAAGACTTTATGACGTTCATCTTTCATTTGTTGGTGAAGACTGTGTTGGTGCGCTAAACAAACTTCTTAGTGTTGTTCACAGAATGGACTTGACTTTTTCTGCAGTAAAAGCCCAAGCTCTGCCAAACAACAAGTTCGAAATCATGATAGCCCTAAGGGTATTTAACAAACGCGAATTAGACAGAATTATTTTGAATATTCGTCAATCACTTCCATTTGTTAAAGCTATTGCTAGAAAAAATATTGGATAATCTATAAAAACTTGTAGACAAATTTAAATTTGTGTGATATTATTATTGCGACCTAAATCAAGGGGACACGCGTTTTTCCAGCGATTTGCTTTGGTTTATGGCGAATTTATTATGGAGGAAAGAAAAATGACAAAAGAAAGAAAGGCAGAAATTATTGCAAGTTATGCTCGTGATGGCAAAGACACTGGTTCTCCAGAAGTTCAAATTGCACTTTTGACTGAAAGAATCAATCACCTTACTGAGCACTTGAAATCATTCCCACAAGACAATCACTCACGTCGTGGACTTATGCAACTTGTTGGTAAGCGTCGTGGTCTTCTTCAATACTTGAAGGATACTAACCTTGAAGGCTACAGAGCTTTGATTGAAAAACTTGGAATTAGAAAATAAAATTAAAAAGAGGGGCGGACAAATTTTTTGTTGCCTCTTTTTTGTTAGTTAAGGAGAAAGAGATGAGAGAAGAAAAAATTTTTAAAATGGACCTCGCTGGCAAAGAACTTGAAGTTCGTGTTGGCAAATATGCGGAATTTACTAATGGTTCTTGCATTGTAAAAAGTGGAGAAACAATGGTTATGGTTAACACTTGCATGAGTGATCAGCCAAAAGAAGGCCAAGACTTCTTCCCACTTACTGTTGACTTTGAAGAAAAAATGTATTCTGTTGGAAAAATCCCTGGTGGATTTAAAAAACGTGAAGGCAGAGCTAGCGACAAAGCTATTTTGACAAGCCGTCTTATTGACAGACCAATTAGACCACTTTTCCCAAAGGGATTCTTTAATGATGTTACTGTTGTTGCAACAGCACTTTCTGTTGACCCAGACTATGCTCCAGAACCACTCGCAATGATTGGTAGCTCTGTTGCACTTAGCATTTCTGATATTCCTTTTGCAGGCCCAACCGGAAGTGTTGTTGTTGGCAAAGTTGATGGAAAATATGTTATCAACCCAACAGTTGAGCAAGCAGAAAAGAGCACAATGCATGTCACAGTTTCTGGAACAAAAGATGCAATAATGATGGTTGAAGCAGGAGCAAAAGAAGTTACTGAGGCTGACATGCTTGATGCCATTATGTTTGCACATGAAGAAATTAAAAAGATTGTTGCATTTATTGAAGGTATTGCTAAAGAGGTTGGAAAACCTAAAAAAGAAATCGAACTTTATCATGTTGGTGAAGATGTTGAAAAGGCTGTCCGCAAATATGCAGATAAGAAACTTGACGAAGCTCTTAAAGTAACAAAAGACAGAGTTGTTCGCCAAGAAAACGTTGATGCTGTTGAAGCAGAAGTTCTTGAACATTTTGCAGAAGAATTCCCAGAAAGAGAACGCGAAATTTCTGACACACTTTATAAGATGAAAAAAGAAAAGGTTAGAGCTCAAATCATCAACAAAGGAATTCGTCCTGATGGAAGAAAAACAGACGAAATTCGTCCTATTTGGTGTGAGGTTGGAGTTCTTCCTAGAGTTCATGGCTCTAGCGTGTTTACTCGTGGACAAACACAAGTTATGAACGCTTTAACCCTTGGAACAATATCTGAAGTTCAAAAACTCGACGGACTTGATGGTGAAGAATATAAGAGATATATTCACCACTATAACATGCCAGGATATGCAACTGGTGAGGCTAGAGGACTAAAAAGCCCTGGTCGCCGTGAAATTGGTCATGGTGCACTTGCTGAACGTGCTCTTGAACCAGTTATTCCTAGCGAAGAAGAATTCCCTTATGCACTTCGCCTAGTTAGTGAAGTTCTTGCAAGTAATGGTTCTTCATCTATGGCAAGCACATGCGCAAGCACACTTTCTCTCATGGACGCAGGCGTTCCTATTAAAGCACCTGTTGCTGGTGTTGCTATGGGTCTTATTAAAGATGAAGAATCTGGAAAAGTTGCAGTTCTCACTGATATTCAAGGCATTGAAGACTTCCTTGGAGACATGGACTTTAAAGTTACCGGTACCACCAAGGGTATCACAGCAATTCAAATGGATATCAAAATCAAAGGAATTGACAAGGCAATTTTGACTACCGCTCTTGAACAAGCAAGAAAGGGCAGACTCTTTATTATGGATAAGATGCTCGAGTGCATTCCTGCAAGCCGCAATCATTTGAGCAAATATGCTCCAAAGATTATCAGCTTTAAAATTAATCCAGAAAAAATTGGTGAAGTTATTGGTTCTGGCGGAAAAACTATCAACAAGATTATTGAACAAACTGGCGTTAAAATTGACATCGACGACGATGGAACAGTTATGATTGCTTCTAGCGACGAAGCAAAATGTGTTCAAGCTCGTCAAATCATTGAAGATCTTGTGTTTGTTCCTGAGCTTGGTGAAAGATATGTTGGAACCGTTGTTCGCATTATGCAATTTGGCGCATTCGTTGAACTTACAAGCACTTGTGACGGAATGATTCATATTTCTAAACTCTCTTCTAAACGTGTTGAACGCGTTGAAGACGTTGTTGCTATTGGCGACAGGGTTGAAGTTGAAGTTATCAAAATTGATGAAAAAGGCAGAGTAGACCTTAAACTAATCAAAAAATTATAATATTGATTTAGCCACACAGAATAGTGTGGCTTTTTTGTTGCAAAAATTTGTCATTTTTTATAATTTCATCACATATGATAAACCATGAACAAAAGTAGGTTTGTGGTGTCTGTTACGTCTAACATAATACTGGCTGTAGCCCTTGTTTTTTCCGCATTATTTTGTTTTTCTCCAGCAATCGAGGCATCGGCTAACAATGTTGTTAATGGTTGCATTTATGCAGGAGACTCAAACAGCAACAAGGTTAGTTTTATGATAAATGTATATTGGGGCACAGAATATATTGAACCAATTTTAAAAGTGCTCGAAGATAATGATGTTAAGTGTACTTTTTTTGTTGGTGGCATGTGGGCAGAAAAAGAACCAGAACTGTTAAAAAAGATTTATAACGCAGGTCACGAAATAGCGAGCCATGGCTATTCTCACAAAGAACATGAGAGATTATCTCTTGAACAAAACCTCACAGAAATGCAAAAAAATCATAAAATTGTAAAGGACATTTTGGGCTATGAAATGACGCTGTTTGCACCTCCTGGCGGATCATATAACAAACACACTGTTGAAGCTGCAAAACTTATGAATTATGCTTGTATTATGTGGACAAAAGATACTATAGACTGGCGTGATCAAAACGCTACGCTAATTTATAACAGAGCAACAAGTGGATTAAAGGGTGGTGACCTTGTTTTGATGCACCCAAAGGAAAAAACGTTGGAGGCTCTGCCACAAATTTTAACTTATGCAAAAAACGCTGGCTTAAAGCCAACAACTGTGTCTGACACAATTTCATAAAACATGCGCATGAAAATGTAAAAAAGTTGATATTTTTTGTAAAATATATGCAAATCTGCTAGCCATGGCAGATTTTTTTATGCTATTATAATGCTAGATTTATATTTATAAGAGGAAATTATTATGTCTATTAAGAATTATGACAATGGCATGAGAGCTGTTTTTAACGAAAAAGATGATGCACAAATTACATCTGTTGTTGTTCAAATAACAGGTGGAAGTCAGTCTGAAAAAAATAATCAAAGTGGAATTAGTGAATATGTCGCTAGGCTTTTGATGTGTGGAACAAAAAACTATCCAACAAAAGAAGCTCTGCTAAATTATGCCAAACTCAACGGAATTATTTTAAAGACTTCTGCAAGCAGTGAAAACATTACAATCAGTGCAGTTTTTCCTAACGAAATCATTTCGTTTGCACTTGAACTTTTGTCTGATATTGTGTTTAACTATGATTTTGACGAAAAAATTGCAGAAAATGTTAAAAATGGCCTGCTAGCTGATGTTGAAAGGCTTTCTGAAAACCACGCTTACACACTTGAAAAAAGCGTAAACCAAAACTTGTTTTATAGAACTGGTCTTGCTAACCCTAAATATGGAACTGCAATAACAGTAGAGAGATTTGATGGACTTGCTGCCACCGAATATTGGGATAAACTTGTCACACCTAAAAACACAGTTGTCAGTGGAACAGGCAACCTAGATGAGAATGAGTTTTTTGAGCTAGTTGATAACTATTTTGCCTCTCGTTTGCCTGAAGATAACGACTATAAAAAGATTAAATATACTTCAGAAGTTGAGGGCTATGAAGGCTCACTTAGAACAAGAAACAAGCGACTTAATCAAAGCAGAATTTCTATTGCGTTTCCTACATATAGTTACAAAAATCCTAAAAAATATTTGCCTTTGATTGTTGAGCCAATCATTTTAAACAAGCTCAGAAAAGCCTTAAGACTGTCTTCGACATATTTCAACACACTCGACGTTAAAACCACAACATATGCTAACAATGGAAAAATTGTGTTTGATATCGCTGTTGACTATGACCATGCTGAAGAACACTTGAAAAACTTTGTTAAAGCACTAAAGTATATTATCACCGAAGATGCAATAGGTGAGCAAGAATTTGAACTTGAAAAGAATATTTTTATCACTAATTTCATTTATAAAAAAGAAGACTCTTTGGAACAATCTTTAGTGAATGCTCGTGAACTTGCTATTTGTAAGCGCTCTTTCAACAATTCAACTGAAAAGCTGAAAATCGAAATGCTCACAAGCAAAGATGCAAACAAATATCTTGCTGAAACATTTGATTTGCAAAAGATGTTTGTTAGTTATCTCGGACATCCTATTGAAATTACTTATGACGATTTACTTAATGTGTAGAAGGTGAATATAATTGGCTGAACAAATTTCTCGCTCTAAAAATAAAGCTGCAATCGGCTTGGTTCTGATTGTTGTTTCTGCATTGCTATTTATTTTAACAATTATTCCAAATTTTGCTGTCACCAAGTTTTTCCTTGGTGTTTTTGGCATTGCTTGGTATGGATATCTAGCTTTTGTGTTGCTTCTTGGATCAGCCTTTGCAATGAAACGTAAATATGCTTATACCGCAAAATTTACAACTTTGTTGTGTGTTGCCATATTTAGCATTGTCACACTTTTGCACGTGATATTTTCAACAGCACTTGCTGACATGCAAGGTTTTGACAAATTTTCAGAATATTTATCATCATGCTACAATGCCACAAATGGCCTAACCGTTGGTGGAATTGTTTCTGGAATTTTTGCTTTCTTTATTAGAAATGTTTTTGGAATGATAGGTGTTTACTGCGTTCTTGTTATGATGGTTGCGATTTTTGTTGGAATTGTTTTGGACAACCTAATTTATGGCAGAGCAAAAAAGCAACAAAAAGTGGATGTAATAAAACAATCAGAGGAACATCACTATGAAGAAGTTCCTACTGGTGAAAGTGCAATGATTAACACATCTCTTTCTCGTGAAGAACAAGAAGAAAATGAACTAGAACCAATTATGTTTGACAAACCAGAAGAAACTCCCGCTAGCAAAAGCGTTTTTTCTAACAAAACAACTACGAACGAATATATTAACCCTGCAGAACCAATTGGAAAATCTTCGAGAGAAATTGCAAGAAACACACTCTTTGGCAACAGAGCTGTTCCGGACATAACCTTGCCAAACGACCAAGAACGTGACGAATTTATGCGAAATTATCGCTCACAACACGAGAGCGAGATTGAAAAAGAGAACATTGAAACTGAAGACGAACAAGACGACATTTCAAACTTGTTTGGTTCTTCTAGTGAAAGAACTGATTCTACTGCGCAAAAATATCAACCATCAGACGCATATAGAAGAAATTTCCCTCAAAGATCTGTCAGTATGGATGACATTAGAAGGGCCACTTCTCAACAAGATGAAATTCAAGAAGAATCTGAAGACGATATTTCTATTAATCGTGAACCAAGACGAATTTCAAGAACTTCAGACAGAACAGTTGTAAACATCGACAATGACATCAATTTGAATGAAGAACAACAAGAAGAAAGGCCAATTTCTGCACAAAGAGTTGCCAGCCCAAGAAACATTGATCTCGGACGCTCTGCGTCTCCAATTCAAGACTCAAGACCTGAACCTCAAAAACAAGTTGCTAAACAAATCGGCATGAAAGCTGTAAGATACAACGCCATTCCTATTTCTATTTTTGAAGAATATTCAGAGACTCAAGAAGACCACTCAGAAGAATATCGCAGAAAGTCTGCAGCGCTAGAAAAAGTTATGAATGAATTTGGCATTGCAGCAAAAGTTATCAATGTTGTTCGTGGACCAAAAGTTACCCGCTATGAAATGAGTTTGCCTGCTGGTATTTCAACTACAAAAGTTACTTCAATTCAAAACAACATTTCAATGGCTCTCGAAGCGCGCAGCATGATTAGAATTGAAGCTCCAATTCCCGGCAAAAACGCCATCGGTATTGAGCTTGAAAATGACAAGGCCACAACAGTTGGCATGAGAGAGCTTTTAGAGAGCAAAGAATTTGTTAACTTTAAAGACCCACTTCCAATTGCAATAGGAAAAGACATCAATGGCGCAGTTATTATCAAAAGTTTGCCTAAACTTGTTCATGCGCTCGTTGCAGGTTCTACCGGAAGTGGTAAATCTGTGTTTATTCACTCAGTTGTTATGAGCATACTCTATAAGTATTCTCCAGACCAAGTAAGATTTATAATGATCGACCCAAAAAGGGTTGAATTTACACTTTATAACAACTTGCCACATCTTTTGTTCCCTAATGTTTTGGTTGATCACGACAAGGCTTTGAACGCACTCAAGTGGGCTGTTGCAGAAATGATGCGACGCTATGACACAATGAACCAAAATGAGTGCCGCAACATTGAGGGCTACAACAGCTTGCCAGATGTAAAAAGTGGCAAACTCGAAAAAATGCCATATATTATCATCGTTGTCGATGAGCTTGCTGAACTTATGGGCGGAAGCCTTAAAAAAGACTTTGAAGGAAACATTCAAAGGATTGCTCAACTTGGTCGTGCTTCTGGAATTCACATGGTTGTTGCAACTCAGCGTCCTAGTGTTGACGTTGTTCCAGGAACAATCAAAAACAACTTTCCAACGCGTGTTGCATTTGCACTTTCTAGCTCTGCAGATAGTAAAACAATTTTGGACGAGGGTGGTGCTGAGAGTTTGCTCGGAAAAGGTGATATGCTTTTTGCACCTCAAGATTCAAACAGAAAAATACGTTTGCAGGCAGCATTCTGCACCGATGCAGAAATTATGAATGCAGTTAAATATGTAAAAGCTAACAACCAAGCAACCTATAACGAAGATATTATGAAAGAAGTTTATGCAACAAAAGAAGAAGAAACTGCTGATGATGGTGCTGGGGCATCGGGCTCTGCAGGCAGGAACAATGGCATGGATGAATATATGAAACTTGCTGTTGACTATGCTAGAGCTTCTGGAACTGTTTCATCTTCTGTTTTGCAACGTAAGTTCCACATTGGTTACAACCGTGCAGCAAGCATTGTCGATCAAATGATTGAGTTTGGTTGGGTTGGTCCACCAAACGGTTCAAAACCAAGAGAATTTAAAATTCCGGATGAACAATATAAAGAGCTCTTTGGCGAAGAAGACGATGGGCTGTTATAAGGAGAAATTATGGATTCAAAAGAAAAAATGAAAGTTGGTGTTGTTTCGCTCGGATGCGATAAAAACAGGGTTGATACTGAACTTATGCTGACATTTATGCGTGATGCTGGATATACCTTTACGGCTGACGCTGGCGAAGCTGACATTATCATAATAAACACCTGTGGATTTATTTCTCGAGCAAGAAAAGAATCTATCGATACAATTGTTGAGATGTCTGAATATAAAAAACTTGGCACATGCAAAAAACTTGTTGTTACTGGTTGCATGCCACAGCTTTGGATCAAAGAAATGAGAGAGGAACTTCCTGAAGTTGATATCTTTTTGGGCATTGACCAATATCCAAACATCGTGAAAATTATTGAAGACTCTTTTAAAAGCAAACAAACAAAAACAATAAAAGCCGGTTCGTCTGATACAATTCCTTATATTCAAGATAGGGTTGTAACAACGCCAAATCACTATGCATATTTAAAAATTTCAGATGGCTGTGACAACTTTTGCACATTCTGCACCATTCCATATATTCGTGGAAGATATAGAAGCAGAAACATGGAAGTGCTGTTTCACGAAGCTAGCGACCTCGTTCGTGGTGGGGCAAGAGAAATTATTTTAATTGCACAAGATATCACACGCTATGGCACAGATATTTATGGCGAGCCAAAACTCATTGAACTTATTCGCGAGCTTTCTAAAATTGAAAAACTAGAGTGGATTAGACTTCTTTATTGCTACCCAGAAGCAATAACTCATGACCTTATTGCAGAAATGCAAACAAACCCAAAACTTTGCAACTATGTTGACATTCCTCTTCAACATGTGTCAGACAAGTTGCTAAAAGCCATGAACAGACACACAAGCAAGGCGGAAATTGTTAGCCTAATTGAAGAAATGCAAAAACAAAAAAAGTTTATTGCAATTAGAACAACTTTTATGGTAGGATTTCCTGGAGAAACCGAAGAAGACTTTAAAGAACTGTATGACTTTATCAAACAATATAAATTAACTCATGTTGGTTTTTTTGCTTATAGCAGAGAAGATGGAACTCCGTCAGCTAAAATGCCTAACCAAGTTCCAGAAAAAGTAAAGCAAAAACGACTTGTTGAACTTGTTAAACTTCAAAAGAAAATCACTGCTGAAAACAACAAAAAATTTGTTGGTCAAACACTTGACGTTTGTTATGAAGGAATTGATTATAACGCCGCAATGATGTTTGGAAGAAGTGAATATCAATCCCCAGAAATCGACTCAATTGTTTATTTCAAGGCTAAATCCAGCTTAAATGTTGGTGAAGTATATAAAGTTAAAATTAAAAAAGTTCGCGGATACGACCTCGTTGGCGAACAAGTAGAAGGAGAATAATTATGAATTTTAAATGGAATGTTCCTAATGTGCTAACAATGGTAAGAATTTTTTGCACACCGCTAATGATTGCGCTATTTTTAATTGATATTCCAAATGGCATTGGATATTTCTGTGCACTTGGAGTTTATGTTTTGGCATGTCTCACTGACTTTTTGGATGGATATATTGCTAGAAAGTATAATCTTGTTACTGACTTTGGAAAATTTATGGACCAAATTGCAGACAAATTTATCACAACAACTGCAATTATATTGGTTCTCTTTAAAATTCCAACAACACTAAACTGGCTTGCTATTGTGATTGTTTTGATTGTCGTTCTTCGCGATATTTTGATAAGCGGCGTTAGAATGGTTGCTGCAAACAACGATGTTGTTATTGCTGCAGACATTTTTGGAAAAATCAAATCTTTCTTCCTTGATATTGCAAGCATGGTTATGATGCTATATATTGGGCTCACTTGTGTTGTTCAGGGCGACTGGCTTGAATATGTTAGAATTGCTGGACTGTCTCTTATGATTGTTGGTGTTTTGCTTTGCATTGTTTCATGCGTTAACTATATTGTTAATGCAACAAAAGCATTAAATGAAAAGAAAGTTGATTAAAACACTTGCATTTATCGAATAAATGTTCTATAATTGATTTAGATAAAAAAAGAGGTAAAAATTATGGCTACACAATCTGATAAACAAAAAAATCTAGAACAAGCTATTGCTCAAATTGAAAAAACATTTGGAAAGGGCAGCATCATGAAACTTGGTGATGTTGCAGAACAATCTGTTGAAGTTATTCCAACAGGCTGTTTGCCACTTGATATTGCGCTTGGAATTGGTGGAATTCCTCGTGGAAGAATTATTGAAATTTATGGACCTGAATCTTCAGGCAAAACAACTGTTTCGCTCCACATGATCGCAGAAGCACAACGCCTTGGCGGAACTGCTGCGTTTATTGATGCAGAACATGCTCTCGACCCAGTTTATGCTGCACGTCTTGGAGTTGACACAGAAAACCTTTATGTTTCTCAACCAGACACTGGTGAACAAGGTCTTGAAATTGCTGAAAGTCTTGTTAGAAGTGGCTCTGTTGACATTGTTGTTATCGACTCTGTTGCAGCGCTTACCCCAAAGGCAGAAATTGATGGGGAAATGGGAGATAGCCACGTTGGCCTTCAAGCAAGACTTATGAGCCAAGCCCTTAGAAAACTTGCTGGAATCACCAACAAAACAAAAACTTGTGTTGTGTTTATCAACCAGCTTCGCGAAAAAGTTGGAATAATGTTTGGAAACCCAGAAACAACTCCTGGCGGAAAGGCGCTTAAGTTTTATTCTAGCGTTCGTCTTGACGTTAGAAAAGGTGAAGTTCTTAAAGATGGAACTGATAGCGTTGGTGCCAGAACAAAAGTTAAAGTTGTTAAAAACAAAATGGCTCCACCATTTAAAACCGCTGAATTTGACATTGTGTTTGGTCAAGGAATTTCTAAGTCTGGATGTTTGCTTGACATGGCATTAGAAAAAGACATAATTCAAAAGGGCGGCGCGTGGTTTAGTTATAATGGAGAAAAGATTGCTCAAGGCAAGGAAAACGCAAAACAATATATCGAAAATAATCCTGAGTTTGCTGCTGCTATTGAAGAACAAATTAAACAGGCCATTAGAGAAGGTAAGTAAAAATTTATCTCACACAATGTGTGAGATTTTTTTTGACAAAAATTTTAAATTAATTTTAATCTTTTTGAAGCCTTAAAACAAACTTGCTTGACAACAACTTTTTTTGTGTGTTACTATTAACTCAGATACTAAAGTTCAATAATAAATAATTTTATTTTTAATATATTTTAAACTGAATAATAGTATAACTAAACAACAAATAAGGGGAATTTTTATGGTAGGAATCTATATTGCTATCGCCCTTGGTTGTCTTGCAGTTGGTGCAGTTGTTGCAACATTTGTTACAATTAGTGTGCAAAAAAATAAACTCGGCAAGGCTCATGCTCAAGCCAACAAATTGATTGCTGATGCTGAAAACGAAGCAAAAAACATCAAAAAAGAAGCTGTGCTTGAAGCAAAAGAGGAAGTTTTGAAACTTAAAACTGAATCTGACGAAGATATCAAGGCGCGCAGAAGCGAAATTCAAAGACAAGAAAACAGACTATTTCAAAAGGAAGAGATGCTCGACCGCAAGGAAGAATCTCTTGAAAAAAAGTCTTCAATGTTAGACAACGAAAGACTAACACTTGAAAACAAAACAAAAGAACTTGCTGGCCAAGAAAAAAAGCTTGGCGAAGAACGCGAAAAAATTTCTAAGGAACTCGAAAGAGTTGCTGGTCTTTCTCGCGACGAAGCAAAACAACAATTGGTTGAATCTATTGTTGACGATGCAAGAAAAGAAGCTGGAAACATTGTTCGTGAAATCGAAGAACAAGCTCACGAAGAAGGCGAAAAGAAAGCTCGTGACATTGTTACACTCGCAATTCAAAAATGTGCTACTGATCAGACTAGCGAAGTAACCGTCACAGCCGTTCCACTTCCTAATGACGAAATGAAAGGAAGAATCATCGGCCGCGAAGGAAGAAACATTCGCGCAATCGAAAATGCTACTGGCGTTGATCTGATTGTTGATGACACTCCAGAAGCTGTAATCTTGAGCAGCTTTGACCCAATTAGAAGAGAAGTTGCAAGATTAACCCTCGAAAAACTGATAACAGATGGCAGAATTCATCCAGCACGTGTTGAAGACATTGTTGAAAAGGTTAAAAAAGACCTTGAAAAAACAATTAAAGAGGCTGGTGAAAACGCTATATTTGAAGTTGGCATATTCAACATGCACCCTGAACTTGTTAAAGTTCTTGGCAGACTCAAATATAGAACAAGTTATGGACAAAACGTTTTAAAACACTCACTAGAAACAAGCCATATTGCTGGTCTTCTTGCTGGTGAACTTGGCGCAAATGTTGACATTGCTAAGCGCGGTGGACTTTTGCACGATATTGGCAAGGCGCTCGATTTTGAAATGGAAGGAAGCCACGTTCAAATTGGTGTTGACCTGACTAAAAAATATAAAGAAAACCCAGAGGTTATTCACTGCATTGAAGCTCACCATGGCGATGTTCCTTTCCACAGCATAGAAGCTATTCTTGTTCAGGTTGCGGACGCAATTTCTAGCAGTCGCCCAGGTGCAAGAAGAGAGAGCTTAGACGCATATGTAAAGCGCCTTGAAAAACTCGAGTCTATTGCAAACGGATTTAAAGGTGTTGCAGCAAGCTATGCTATTCAGGCTGGTCGCGAAATTAGAATTGCTGTTAAGCCAGAAGAAGTTGATGACAGCTCTATGCCAGTTTTAGCCAAAGAAATTGCTAGAAAAATTGAAAGCGAACTTGAATATCCAGGAACAATCAAGGTTAACGTTATTCGTGAAACTAGAGCAACTGATGTGGCTCAATAAAAAATTTACGGACTAGAAATAGTCCGTTTTTTTGTGCGTAATTTTTATCATTATTTTTGTTTGGCAATAATAAAATATAACATGAATTATATTTATGATTTGCACAACGATTATTTTACTTCAATAAAAAGTGCTAGAGTCAAAAACAAATATTTATCTTCTGCTCAAAAGGTGGCAAAAACACTCGCCACTGTTGTTTGGACAACAGAATTTGACGCCCAAAAATCGCTTGAAACGATTAAAAGAGCAAAAATACTGACAGGAGAAAGGGATTTTACATTTTTAGCCATTGAAGACCTTGGTTTTGCTTCAAAACAAAGTCTTCTTGAAATTGCAAATGAAAATCCAAAATATTGTGGGCTTACTTGGAATTATAACAATAATCTGGCAGGTGGAGCACTAGAATATGGTGACTTGTCTGAATTCGGAAAATTTGCCATTAAATTGTTTGAAACTAGAAATATCTGTATCGATACCGCACACTTAAATGAAAAGAGTTTTATGTCGCTGGCTACCATAACAGAAAAGCCAATGTTGTGCTCGCACACGGCAAGCTATTTTATTAATAATCACCCAAGAAATTTAAAAGACTATCAAATTAAAATTATTGCAGACTCAGGTGGCATTGTTGGGCTAAGTTTGGTTAGTGAGTTCCTTTCTGGAAAAAAGAAATCAACACTTGACGACTATGTTAAGCATGTTGACTATTTGGTCAACAAATTTGGAATAGAGCACTTTGCAATTGGAACAGACTTTTATGGAACAAAGCACCTGCCTAAAGGCATTAAAAACTATTTTGATCTAGAAAAAAAGTTAACTGAAAAACTGACTAATTTGGGATATACAAAAGATGATATTTTAAAACTCTTTTATCAAAACGCAGAAAAATTCTTTAATTAAAAAGACACCCCGGAGGGGTGTTTTTTATGGTTCTCTAAGTTTAACTTTGTCTGCGACATTTCTTCTCATGTCTTCACTGATTGCGGCATAGTGCTTTTTGGTTGTGTTAACATCTTTGTGACCAAGAACATCAGCAACAATATAAATATCGCCAGTTTCTCTATAAAGGTTTGTGCCATAGGTGCTGCGAAGTTTGTGGGGTGTTATGTGTTTAAGTGGTGTTGTTATTCCCGCATATTTTTTAACTAATTTTTGAACCGCGCGAGGCGAAATTCTTTTGTTCTGAAGACTGATAAAAAGGGCATCTTCGTTGACTAAATTAGGGTTTGAATTGCGTTCGTTTAGCCAATCAACAAGGGCAACTTTGACTTCGTCAGAAAAATATAAAATTGTTTGGTTTCCACCTTTGCGGGTAATTTTTAGCCCGTTGGTTGAAAAATCAATATCACCAACGTTTAAACCAACGCACTCTGAAATACGCATTCCAGTTCCAAGCAACAGTGTTACAAGTGCAACATCTCTAACTTTTGTGTGCTCGTGATAGGTTTTTGCGTGACCTTCGAGGCCATAACCTGACTCAGCAGTGTCGATAAACTTTGCAACTTCGTCGACCTCTAAACGAATAATTGACTTGTCGTGAAGTTTTGGAGTAGGGACCTTGCTTGCAACATCGGCATCTAGCAGATTGTGACGATAAAAATACTTAAACATTGAACGAACGCTAGCAAGTTTTCGGGCTTTTCCGCGTTCTGTGTTTACTTTTTGATTTCCTTCTTCGTCTTCATATGAAGAAAGATAACTTAAATATCTTTCGATGTGGGTTGATTTAATGCGATTTAAGTCTGAAACTTCCAACTCAAAAACAGATGATTTATCATGAAAAATGTTGGTTCCATTCATTAAATAATGGAAAAAAGTTCTCATGTCATAGGCATAATTAAGTCTTGTTAATTCGCTTGTGTTGTTTTCGATTCCAACAAAATAATCATACATAAAGTCGGGCAATTCTTTGAGAATTTCCCTGATTTTTTGAGTGCATTTTCTGCTTCGTTCTGTGAAATATGAAGTGTTTGTAGCCATGTTTTTATTATACGCCACAAAATTTTGATTGGCAACCAAATTAAAGTATTTTGCGAATAGTTTTTATTTTATATTTTTGCTTGACATAAGTGTTTAGATAGAGTAAAATTTTGAGTGTTAGCGGTGATGGGACTAATCACAACTATTACATTTTTCAGAGAGTTTGCGGTTGGTGAAAGCAAATAAAATGTGTTTGTGTTGTCTACCCCTGAGCTACCTTACGAAAGTTTGGGCAACGTTGATGCACAATTATTCAACGATTAAAGTGGAGCTATTGGCTCAATTAGAGTGGCACCGTGGTAAAAAAGTTATCACCTCTAAAGAAAATACCTTTAGAGGTGTTTTATTTTGATAAAAAGGAGATAAAAAATGATTGCATTAGAATTAATCAGAAACAACCCAAAAGAAATTGTCGAAAAATATAAACGCAGAGGAAAAGACGTTGATTTGACTGAAATTCTTGAAATTGACTCTAAACGTCGTGTTTTGCAACAAGAAGTTGAAGCAAAAAAAGCTGAAAGAAACAAAGTTAGCGCTGAAGTTCCGGTTTTGAAAAAACAAGGAAAAGATGTTGCTCCAATTATTGCCCAAATGAAGACTCTTGGAGATGAAATTGCTGTTCTTGATAAAGAACTCGGAGAACTTTCTAACAGAATCAACTATCTGCTTATGTGTTTGCCAAACTTGCCAGATGACGACCTTGTTGCAGGTGGCAAAGAAAATAACAAAGCAATTTACAGCTACGGAAAGAAGCCGGAATTTGGCTTTAAAGCAAAAAATCACATTGACTTGTGCCGCGAACTCGACATAATTGACTATGAACGTGGAACAAAGCTTGCAGGAAATGGCGCCTGGATTTATAAAGGTGACGGTGCTAGACTTGAATGGGCACTTTTGAATTATTTTATCGACACACATCTTGCAGACGGATATGAGTTCATTTTGCCTCCACACATGCTTAACTATAACTGCGGTGCTGGTGCAGGACAATTTCCTAAATTTGAAGATGATGTTTATTGGATTGACAAAAAAGGTCAAGACAGCAAGTTTATGTTGCCAACAGCAGAAACAGCACTCGTTAACATGCATGCCGGCGAAATTTTTAAAGAAGACGAACTGCCTAAAAAATATTTTGCTTATACACCATGTTATCGCAGAGAAGCCGGAAGTTATCGTGCAGAAGAACGTGGCATGATTCGCGGACATCAATTTAACAAGGTTGAAATGGTTCAATATTGCACACCAAAACAAAACAAAGCCGCTTTTGAAGAACTTGTTAACAAGGCTTGCAAGCTTGTTGAAGGACTTGGATTACATTTTCAACTGTCTAAACTTGCTGCAGGCGACTGCTCAGACAGTATGGCCAGAACCTATGATATTGAAATTTGGATTCCTAGCATGAACATTTATAAAGAAGTTAGTTCGGTTTCTACAGCAAATGACTATCAAGCAAGACGCAACAGCACAAAGTATCGTGATAAAGAGACAGGCAAAACTGAATTTGTTTGCACACTTAATGGCTCTGGACTTGCCACAAGCCGCGTGTTCCCAGCACTTATTGAACAATATCAAAATGCTGATGGCTCAATAACAATTCCTGAAGTGCTCAGAAAGTATATGGGCGGACAAGAAAAAATAGTTAAAAAAGTGTAATAAAAAAACTGGCGAGTAGGCCAGTTTTTTTGTGCATAATTTTTGATAAAACTAATTAATATGTTATGTCTGTCAAGACAACAAACAAGACAAAACATAAAATTTTGTTAAAACAAATGTCGTTATTGCGACACCTGATAAACAATCAACTTACCTTAAGTAAAATTTGATAAATATCTTATCAATAAAAACTGTCAAAAAAAACTTAGTAAAATTTGTTTACTTTGGTTAGCAAAGTCTTCAATAAAAATCGATAATAAAAATCGATTAAAAACTATTGACAATAATTATGGCGAGCTGAGAGAGAATTATTTTTGAATTACAACAAATTGTCCATATAAAAAATTGAAATTCAAAATCAGATGACGCTCTGAGACAGAATTTTTAAAAATTAATGATAAATTGTCCGTCTATAAAAACAAAATTTTTGTAAGTTGAATAAAGCATGCTGGGTGTTATGTTTGATAACACACTAAACAACGTAACAATAAAATTGTCAGTATTTTTGGGATGCTATATCTGACATAATATATTATTAAATTGAATTTAAATTATCAGAAATCATAAATTAATGAAAATTGACGATTTGTTATAAATCAGTTGATTTTTGTTAATAAACCCACGTTTTTGACCCCATCTATTCGCAAAAGCTGTCTTTTGCGAATAGATTAGATAGTAACTTTTTAACATTTTCAACAATTGTTAACAATTATTCCGATGATAAAAGACCACTTTTCTTTCTCTACCCCTCGGCTAAGACTCTCTTAAAATTTTGATTTTGACTTAATCTTGTCACAAACTCTATACACAATATGACGACACTTTTTATGAGCCAAGCAAGTAGCCAAAGTCAGTGTTTAAACAAAAAAAATGACCAACAAAAAAGCAGGGTAATTTCCCTGCACCATTTTTATCTATACTGTTCTAATAGAAATGAGTATTCTTTTAGCTTCTCTCTCGCTTCACCATAGCTTGGCAGAAAAGTCTCAACCAGTTTCCAAAATCTTGCCGAGTGATTCATTTCAACCAAGTGACACAGTTCATGAATAATTATGTAGTCTATGCAACTTGGCGGAATCATTATCATGCGCCAGTTAAGCGCAATTGTTTGGTGGCTGTTGCACGACCCCCATTTGCCCTTGCTGTTGGTTAGTTTAACCTTTTTAGGTTCTAACTTTATTATTGACTGAATGTATGCCATTCTTTTTGATAGCACACTCTTTGCCTGTTTTTTAAAAAACTGAATTAGAGCAGCTTGTCTTCTTGATTCTTCAATCTTGTTTGGAACTAGGATTGTTCTCTGATTAACTTCAACCCTTTTTACATCAGCTATGGCTACGTTGTGGTTTATGCCATATAACAAATATTCGCTGTGATTAATTATGCTTGAAAACTTGTTTTGATTTAATTTAATTTCAGAAAGTTTTGACATTAACCAATTTTGTTTTAATGAAACAAATTTATTTATTTGAGCGTCACTCATTTTAGATGGTGCTCGCACTATTATTGTTCCACCCTTTTCTATTGATAATGATATTGTTTTTCGTCTGGTTTTTATTATTCTGTCAGGATATATCACGCCAAATTCTCCTCTCAATATTCTATATGACATTGTTTGTTTGATTAACAAAAATTATTGTCTTATTTTGCAATATTATACTAAATAACTTCCTATATTATACCCCAGCCCGCTTTTTTAAAGCAACAAATAACCTTGAACACGCTGAATATTTTAAATATTTTGATGTTAAAAATATCATTAGCAGACAAAATTAAGTTGACTTATAATTATAAATTATTCTAATATATTATTGTATATTACTCTACTGTTATGGAAGGAGGGGTATTATGTCTGGCATAGATAGCGATCTTATTCGTGGTCATATTGATACCATAATTCTTAAATCACTCTATCATGGTGATAAGTATGGTTTGGAAATAATTCAAGAGGTTGAAGAAAAAAGCGGCGGCACTTATGAACTTAAGCAACCTACTCTTTATAGCTGTTTAAAACGCCTTGAATCGCAAGTCCTGTTTTCTTCTTATTGGGAAGATATCGACTTTGGTGGCAAACGTCACTACTATAAACTTACTGAAAAAGGAATTGAAACCTACAAAGCCAACCAAGAAGAATGGCTTAGGTCTAGAGCTATTATTGACAACCTTATTTATAACACAACAATTGACTATGCAAAGATTTATGAGGACAAACCTGGTGAAGAACCTTCTGACAATTCTAATGATAACTCAGAGCAACCACAAGATTTGAACGAAGAAATTGAGGATAACACAAACAAACTTGAAGAAAACTCTTCAAGTGATTTTCTTGCTGATTCAGATGAAAACAACGAAGACGAGTTCGCTGATTTCGAAAATGAATCAACTGCTGGCGCAAGCTTCTTTGATTCTAACAGCGAAGATTCTGCAAATGATGAAGTTGAAGAAGATGATGAACAGCCATCACCTATTTTGGCTGTTCAAACTGATAATAGTGACGATGCCGAACAAGAGGAACTCGTTAACTTAAACTTAGATGAGAACCTTGGCAATGACGAACCTCTGCTAGACGAAGCAGAAGAAAATAAAGAAGACATCGATGATGAACATCAAGATGAAGTTCAAACATCTAACTATTATTCTGCAACAAACCTGCTTGACGACAGCGAAGACGACGAGCAAAATTCTGAAAATATTCTTGATGATTCAGCAGAAGAAGAATCTGAAATTGATAAGAGTAATGATGACGACGAAATTTATGTGGCCGACAGCACTTCAGAAGATGACCAAATTTATCATCCTGAACCAAATGTTGACTATGCTGAAGAGCAACCTGAACAAGAAGATTTGGAGCCTGAAAACAATCAAGAAGAATTATTTGCCCCAACCTATATCAATTTTGGTCAAACAGAAAACAAAGAAGAAGCCGACATAACAAACATTCAAAACCAAAATGCAGAAGAACCTCAAGAAGCACCTAAAGAATATAATTTTGAAAAAATTGAAGAACCCGACGGCCCTTCTATTGAAGAGACTGCGGCTAGCATAAACGAACAATTTTATTCTAAACCTGCTGAGCATGCAAGCGCAGAAGAAATTAATAAGCTTTATCAAACAACAGAAAATTATGAAAATTTGCAAGCTGGCTACACTGACGAAACATATAAGCAAATGCTTAACGAACTTGAGTCTTATGGTGGCGGAACAGTTTCGTCGGCACCTGTTAAGCGCAATAATCAAAACGCAATGAGTTTTGAAGAACTTAAGGCCGATTTCGAAAAAGACGGAATAACCATTAGAAAACACGAACGACAAGTTAAAGAATCTGACGATGCAAAACTCTATGTTAAAACAAATGAAATCAACCTTGTTAAAAACTGGATTGTTTGGGGAACAACCTCACTTACACTGCTTGTCATCTTTGCAATTTTAAATTCCTTTAAATCTACTTATAGTTATGACTTTGGTTTTTGGCAATTTGCAACAGCAATTGCAGTTAGCTTAGTCATTCCTGGCTACTCTACCGTTAGATATTTCATGAATCCATATAGAAAAAGTATTGCAAAATATGCTCCCCGCTTAAATATTTTGATTAACTTGCTTATTACTATTCAACTTATTGTTATTGTTTATTGCGTTAACTTGCAAGTTGGTTTTTATAGTTTTGCACAAGAAAACTATAATCACTTGCTTTGGATTATTCCACTTGTTTTAACATTTATCCCTATTTTGCAATCGCTAACCTATATGTTCCTTTATAACAGCAAAAAGTTTCATATTTAATTAGACAAAAAAAACACCACAACGTGTGGTGTTTTTTTGTTGTCCAATATTTAAACTAAATCATTTGGTGGTGTGGCAGCAACGGCGAGACGATCACAGATATTGTTATATTTGTTGTCGGCATGGCCTTTAACCTTGTGCCAAGTGACAGCGTGTGTTTGACACAACTCATCTAGACGCTGCCAAAGTTCAACATTTTTGACTGGCTTTTTGCCAGTAGTTTTCCAACCAGCTTGCCTCCATGATTCAAGCCAGCCTTCTAAAAAACTGTTAACAACATAAGCCGAATCGCTATATAAATCAACCTGGCATGGATACTTTAGCATCTCTAGTGCCTTTATGCAAGCCAAAAGCTCCATTTTGTTGTTAGTTGTATTTTTCTCTCCACCAGAAATTTGTTTCTCTTTTTCACCATAAATAAGAACTGCTCCCCAACCACCATTTCCTGGGTTTCCAGAGCATGCTCCATCAGTGTATATATCTACATGAGTTTTTGTTTTGTCTTTCATAATGTGATTATATCACAAGTAAAAATAAACATGCAAATTATTGACAATAGTTTTCAGTCTGTGTTATACTTGTTCTCACTTAGGGGTGTAGTTCATCGGTAGAATGAGAGTCTCCAAAACTCCAGAGGAGGGTTCGATTCCTTCCACCCCTGCCATAAAAAATTCCAAACCATTTTTGGTTTGGATTTTTTATTGTATGCGGACAAGGCATCGTACGGGAGCTATGCGACCAGTTTGCTCAGCCCAAGCGCCAGCGCACGCCACGAGTGAAATGTTTATTGTTTGGTTTTAAATTTCCTAGAAAAAAAGATGGTTTTAGCCATCTTTTATTTTTCTTCGTCGTCTTGGTCGTCTAGCCCATACATGGCATAGAGGTCTTCAACAGAAAGTTCATCACTTTGTGTGATAATTTTGTCGATAGGAACATGAACATAGCCCTTTTCGTCGGTTGAAAGCATATCTAAGCATTTTCCACAATTGTCACAAACCTTTGTTGGGTCTAGGTCACACATGTCGCAAGCACCACAATTTGAACAAAGTTTGTCGTCTTCCATCACACACATTCTCTTGCCTGTTTTTTTGTCGAGATAGCCATGAATTTTGTGGACTTTTGCACCATGATGATGGTGTCCGCATTCGCAACCATCTTGTTCGTGCTCGCAACAACAATCGTCTTCGCACTCGCAATCGTGCAAATCTACCTCGTGAAGTTCGGCATCTGGGTTGTAACCAAAGTTTTCAAAAATTTCTTCGTTTGGAATGTTTTTATCTTTAGACTTATCCATTATTTTCCCTCTTTTTATATCGAATATAATATATTCTATAATATAAATTTTGTCAAGTTTGGCATTGAGAAAAAATTTTTAAAAAATTTTGAAATTTTTAGAACAATTGTTTGATTTATTAAAATAATCTATGATATTATGTTGTTAGAAAGAATAAAGGTGGTGAAAGTTATGAGCAAAAATTTTGATGAAAAACAACAAGAATTAATCAAATTTATTTATGATTTCACTAGAGAACACGGATATACTCCATCTGTGCGTGAAATGTGCAATCACATGAAGTTTGCTAGCACATCTACTATCTTCTATTATCTGCAAAAATGCGAGGACCAAGGCATAATTCGCCGTTCTAAAGGCAAAAACCGTGCGATTGAACTTGTTAATGCTCAAGAACTTTCTGGCGTTCCACTTGTTGGTCGCGTTGCTGCTGGCGAGCCCATTTTGGCTGAACAAAACATTGAAGACTACTTTGAACTTCCAACCAACCTTTTTGATTATAACAATGAAGAATTGTTCATGCTCAATGTTAAGGGCGAAAGCATGATTAAAATTGGAATTAACAATGGTGATAAAATTATTGTTAAAAAACAAAACACTGCAAACAATGGTCAAATTGTTGTTGCCCTTGTTGATGACAGCGCCACTGTTAAAAGATTTTATAAAGAAAATGGTTATTATCGCCTTCAACCAGAAAATGACACTATGGAACCAATTATTGTTGGAGAAGTTTCTATTCTCGGAATTGTTGTTGGCTTAATTCGTAAATATTAATATACCCCACACCAGTATTAAAAAGACAGTCTAATTGACTGCCTTTTTTTGTTAATGAATTTTACACTATCCTCTTAAACCACTTTTCGATTTCGGTTTTAGTTACTCTCACCGCAATTGGTCTGCCATGTGGGCAGAAAAGTGGAATTTTTTCGTTGTTCATTTCTTTAAATAATGTTTCAATTTCTAAATTAGAAAGATCGTTTCCGGCTTTAACCGCGCTCTTGCATGAGTGCTGCATGAGCTTTTCTTTAACCATATCTGATTGTTTTAATGCTGACAAGTTTGATTTGGTTTCTGACAAAAATCCCTCAAAAAACATGTCAAAATTCAGGTCTGACAAAAGCATTGGAAGTGCAGAAACCTTAAATGTTCTGTCGCCAAATTCATCGATATCGAAACCAAGTTCTCTCATTTGGTCTAAACACTCTGAGAGAATTGTAAATTCGGTTGGGTTTACAGTTAAAATATAAGGAAACATCAGTGGCTGAATGACAAGCCGCTTTGCATTATACTCTTTTGTGAACTTCTCATATAAAATTCTCTCATGAGCAGCATGTTGGTCTATCATGTATAAGTTATCACCATATTCTATCAATATGTATGTGTTAAACAGTTTGCCTATTGTTTTGATTTTAATTCGGTTGAGTTCGTCACTTTGAAGCATGCTTTGCTGAGTTGCTTTAGGCTTCACAAATTCATTGTCTGGTTGAGTTGAATTGCTGCTTGCAAGTTTTTCAATTAATTTGCTGCCAATGCCAAAACCATCAGCCGCAGCGTCACCAGCACTAGAAAGTGTTATTGTTGAATCTAAAATCTTTTCTGAAAGTTGCTCTTTTTGCGTCTGTGAGTTTATGTTATATAAATCAGCAAAAGGATTCAAATTAACGCCAGCTTTGTCTACCTCTTTCGATTTCGTTGGCATATAAACATTTTCTAGTGGTTTTGTTCTCTCACTTTCTGCAGAATTTGCAGAGAAAGTGTTGCTTATTGCAATGTCGCTGTCGCTGCGCTTCGTCACTTCTCCTGTTGATGTGTCAACCTCTAAAACATAGTCCATTTCGCTAAGCGCTCTTGAAACTGCGTCGTAAACCACAGAATAAACAGGAACAGCATTTGAAAACCTAACTTCAAGTTTGTTTGGGTGAACATTTACATCAACAACTGTTGGATCTACATCTATTTTGAGAACAAAAAATGGGTATCTACGCTTCATTAACATTTCGCCATAAGCATTTGCAACTGCCGTTGAAATTGTTTGATTTAAGATATACCTTCCGTTTACTATGACTGTTTGATAAGTTCTATTTGGTTTTGAATAACTTGGTCTGCCAATGTATCCAAAAACCTTTATTGTTTGGTTTCCACCAGAAACCTCTAATGTTTCGGTTAAAACTTGTTTGCCATAAACAGAATACATTGCTTCTTTGAGTGTTTTTCCTTGACTTGCTAAAACCTGTTTGCCATCGGCATAATAAGATATGTTAAGGGCTGGATTTGCCAAAATAACCCTCTCTATTATGTTTGTAATGTCTTGTTCTTCAGATTTGGCTTTCCTTAAAAACTTTGCACGCGCTGGAACATTAAAAAACAAATCTGAAACCACAATTGTTGTTCCATTTGCTGCACCAATAGCAGACTGATTAACAATTTTGCCTGCAGAAAGAGTGATTGTATTTCCCAGTTCTTCATTTGCAACTTTTGATGTCATTTTTACGTTAGAAACAGCAGCTATGCTTGCAAGAGCCTCACCACGAAAACCAAGTGTAAAAATGTTATCAAGGTCACTAGCCTTTTCAATTTTGCTTGTGGCATGTGGCAAAAAAGCCTTGGTTAGATATTCTTTTTCAATTCCTGAACCATCATCGGTTACACGAATCTCTTTGATTCCACCATCTAAAATTTCAACTTTGATGTTCTTTGCCCCTGCGTCTATGCTGTTTTCTATTAATTCTTTGACAACGCTTGCTGGTTTTTCAACAACTTCTCCAGCAGCAATTAAGTTATAAATTGAACTATCTAAGACATTAATTTTTGCCATAGGTTTCTCCTTTATTTTTTGAGTTTTTCAATTAGTTCGCTAAGCGTTGTGAAGGCAACGATTGGCGGAATGTTGTTTATGTCTAGTTCACTAATTATGTTTAAGACTTCTCTCTCTTGTGGTTTTATGTTTTCAAAAACTTTGCCGTCTTCGCCGATGCTAGTGTTTTTTGCTGTTGACTCTTCGTGAGCTAAAATTTGTTTTGCGCGAGCAAGCATTTCTTCTGGAAGACCAGCGAGTTTTGCAACCTCTATTCCAAAGCTACGGTTTGCGCTGCCTCTTCCAATTTTGTGAAGAAAAATAATATCACCACCAAATTCTTTGACCATAACCTTATAGTTTTTAACGCCATCTAACTGGCCTTCTAGTGTGGTTAGTTCGTGATAGTGGGTTGAGAACAAAGTTTTGGCTCCGATATGTTTTGTTATATACTCCAGAATTGCCCATGCAATGCTCAGTCCGTCATAAGTGCTTGTTCCCCTGCCGACCTCGTCTAAAATAATTAAACTCTTGTTTGTTGCATTAGCGATTATGTTTGCAACCTCGTTCATTTCTACCATAAATGTGCTTTGACCAAACGCAAGTTCATCAGTTGCACCAACACGAGTGAAAATTCTATCTACCGTGCATATCTCCGCACTAGTTGCAGGAACAAAACTGCCCATGTGAGCCATGAGTGTTATTATTGCTACTTGACGCATATATGTGCTCTTTCCGGCCATGTTAGGACCAGTTATGAGCATTGTTTTTGTTGTATCATCCAAAATGCAGTCGTTAGGGACAAACTCTGATGTTGCCATCATTGCCTCAACGACTGGGTGTCTTCCATTGATAATTTTGATTGCGTTAGATTTGTCTGAAACAACAGGCTTGCAATAGTTGTTTTTTGCAGCAACAACCGCTAAGCTCAAAAGACAATCAAGTGTTGCAATGGCGTCTGACGACATAAGCATTTCACTTATATGCTGTTGCATTTTTTGTTTTATTTTTATGTAAAGTTCGCTCTCAAGTTTTAAAGCCTCTTCTGTGCTATTTAAAATCTTATATTCCATTTCTTTAAGTTCAGGAATAATAAATCTTTCGGCAGTTGTTGTGGTTTGTTTTCTGATGTAATAATCTGGAACATTAGCAAGACTTCCGTTTGTTACTTCGATATAATATCCAAACACTCGGTTATAACCTGTTTTTAAATTCTTAATTCCAGTTTTTTCTTTTTCTGATTGTTCTAACTGAGCAAGCCACACCTTTCCATATTCTTTGGCATTTCTAAGTGAATCCAGGTCTTGACTGTAGCCATCAGCAATGTAGCCACCATCTTTCATAACTGCTGGCGCTTCGCTTGATATTGCAGATTTTAAAAATGCTGCAAGACTGTCGAAGTTGATCATTTGATCGTTGAGTTTTTGAATAAGTTTGCTGCTGCAACCACTAATCAAATTTTTGATTCCTGAAACTCTCTCTAGAGAAGTTGCCAGGCTATATAATTCTTTTGGAAGAATTGTGTTTGCACTAATCTTTCCGCAGCGTCGTTCAATGTCTCCAATGTTTTGAAGAGCTTCTTGCAAGTTTTCACGCAAAATATAATTTTGTCTGAGCTCATCCACAGCGTTTAGTCTTTCATTAATTTGTCTTACATTTGTGAGTGGCTTATCAACAAAGGAACGCATTTTTCTTGCGCCCATGCAGGTTTTTGTTTGGTCTAAAAGCCATAGCAGACTGCCATATTTTTTTCGGAGCGACATGTTTTCAACAAGTTCTAGATTGCGTCTTGCTGCGATGTCTAAATGAACATATGCTTGGTCTTTTATTGTCGACAGCTTTTTAAGGTTAGATATTGATCTTTTTTGTGTTTCAAAAACATAATCCAACAGTTTTGCTGTAGCCAAAATTCCAAATTTTTTGCCCTCTGCATCAAACACAGTGAGACTTTGAACCTCAAACTGCTCCAACAAAAAGTTTTTTGCAGCAGCTGGAGACGAGTGCTTTCCCTCATATATTTCAAACGCAGGAACATAACTATTTTTAACGCAAGACAAACTTGCAGCAAGTTCGATTGCTGCACTATTACATAAAATTTCTTTTGGTCTAACTCTAATTAAAATGTCATCTAAAAGTTTAACATAATCTGGGCCATCAAACTCGGTCATTTCCATTAGCCCTGTTGAAATATCACTATAACAAACTCCGACTTTGTCACCATCGACATGAATATACATCAAAAAGTTGTTAGATGAACTATCTAGTGCATCACTTTCGAGAACTGTTCCTGGGGTTACAATTTGAACCACTTCTCTTTTGACTAACTCTTTGTAATTTGCAGATGGTGGTGTCATTTGTTCACAAATTGCAACCTTGTAGCCATTTTCAACAAGTTTGGCGATGTATTGTTTTGCTGCGTGGTAAGGCACTCCACACATTGGAGCACGCTTATCTAGTCCGCAATCCTTTCCGGTGAGTGTTAGTTCCAAAATTCTTGAAGCCAAAATTGCATCTTCATAAAACATCTCATAAAAATCACCCAGACGATAAAACAATATGCAATCTGGATATTCTCCCTTGGTTGCAAGATATTGTCGCATCATGGCAGTTGGTTCTTTTTTGTCCATTATTTTCTCCTAATTTTGTCTAGCGGCAAACGATATTCGCTGTTTGATTTTTCTAAAATGTCAACAATCTTTCCAGAAAGAGATGTGTTGTTTGATTTTTGAACTTCAACCAAAACAAAACTTCCAAGAAGATCTTCTGCTCCTTCAAAACTAATTGTTTTTCCAAAGTCAGTTGATCCCAAAAGATAGCCCTTTTTCTTTGGATGAATTCCTTCAACCAAAACTTCGAGTTTTTTACCTATATATTTTGAAGAGATTTCTGTTGCAATCTCTCTTTGAATTTCAATGAGTTTAGAAAGCCTTTGATGCTTTGTTTTTATGTCTACTTGGTTTGGCATTTTTTCGGCGACAGTGCCCTTACGTTTGCTATAAATGAATGTAAAAAGTTGTTGATATTTAACTTTTTTTACAAGCTTTATTGTGTCTTCAAAATCTTCTTCGGTTTCTCCTGGAAAACCAACAATAAAGTCAGATGAAAATTCAATGTCTGACATATGTTTTCTGCACATATCAATAAGCGACATATAGTGTTCGTGCGTGTAGTTTCTGTTCATGGCTTTTAAAATTTTGTTGCTGCCACTTTGAACTGGCAAGTGCAAATAATGACAAATATTCTTTGAGTTTGCCATGACTTTTACAACATCTTCTGAAAGGTCTTTTGGGTGGCTCGACATAAAACGTAAACGGAACTTATAAGGAAGATTGTCTATCTGTTTCAAAAGATTAGCAAATGTTATGTTCTCGTCTGCCATATCGTTGCCATAGCTGTTTACATTTTGACCAAGCAGTGTTATTTGTTTGTAGCCCTGCTTTAAAAGTGATTCTACCTCGCAAACAATGTCTTCCATTGGCCTTGAAACTTCTCTGCCACGAACATATGGAACAATGCAATATGTGCAAAAGTTATTGCAACCATAGTTAATGTTAACCCAGGCGTTTGTTCCACTGGTTCTTGTTGGCTCCATGCTATCACGCAAACGAATGTCCTCGGTTTCTACAACCTCAACAACATGCTTTTTTGTTTGTTTTTGAACCAAAAATTCTTGAAGCTTGGCAATGTTGTGCGTTCCAAAAATAATATCAACATAAGGATATTTTTTGAGTATTAATTCTGGATAGCCCTTTTGTTGGCTCATGCAACCACAAACAGCAATAATCATGTTTGGATTTTTGGCTTTAACGTTTTTAAGCATTCCAATGTTTCCAAAAATCTTTTGCTCAGCACTCTCACGCACTGCACAGGTGTTAAACACAACAACATCGGCTACCGCATCGTTTTCTGCAAGTGTGTAGCCCATTTTTTCAAGTATTCCTGCCATTTTTTCTGATTCGTGCACATTCATTTGACAGCCGTAAGTGTTAATGTAATATTTCATAAAAGCTCCAATTAGCATAGTTAATTAATTTACAATTTATATTATAAATTAAAGGTGAATAATTTTCAACACTTTGCCACAACATTTGTAATATTTTTACAATTTTTGACAAATACTTACATAGATGAATAAAGTAAAGAAAGTGCTGAAATTCTTTATTTTAACCGTTTTGCTAATTGTTGTTGGCAGCGTAACATTTGCCTTTGGCTATTATTTTTCGGTGACCGCCGGCACAAAACTCGATGAGTCAAAGCTCGCTCTCGCAAACAACCATAGCATTAAAATTGTTGACACCAACGGAAACTATTCTACCCTTAGATTTAGTCAAAACAATAGCATTTCAATTAAAAGCTTAAGCAAACAGACCATTGATGCCTTTGTTAGTGTTGAAGACAAGAGATTTTATCAGCACCACGGAGTTGATTATATTAGAATTTTGGGAGCAATCAAAAACAACATCTTTCACCCCTCACACAAACAAGGTGGCAGCACAATAACACAGCAAGTTATTAAAAACACTCAACTCTCGAGCGAAAAAACACTCACAAGAAAACTGAAAGAAATAAAGCTGGCAAAAGAATTAGAAAACAAACTGAGCAAAGATCAAATTTTGGAAGTTTATTTAAATTCAATCTATTTTGGTAACGGCTGTTATGGAATTGAAAATGCAAGTCAATTTTATTTTGGCAAAAGCGCATCTGAACTGACAATATCTGAAAGCGCTCTGCTCGCAAGCACAATTAATGCCCCTAGTGTTTATGATCCAGTTTCACACAAAGAAACGGCCACGAAAAGAAAAAACTTAATTTTGAGACTTATGAAGGATTCAAAAAAAATTTCAGAGTCTGAATATATGCAAGCAATAAAGGAAGATCCTGCTATTGTTAAAAAGAACAAATCCGACATCAATCAATACCGTAAGGGGGTAATCGCCGAAGCATGCAAAATTCTGCATGTGAATGAAAATCAGCTTAAGAACCTGGAAGTTGAAATAGAGACATATTTTAATCCTGAAATTCAAGAAAGTGTTGAAAATTCCCTAAAGTCAGCAGACATGGATTTTAATGCCAATAAGGCATGTATTGTTGTCGACAACAAATCTAAAGCAGTGGTTGCACTCGCAAATAATGGAAAAGCTGACATTAACTTAATAAGACGGCAACCTGGTTCACTAATTAAACCACTATTAGTTTATGCTCCAGCTTTTGAAACTGGCAAATTTAGCCCAGCGAGTTTTGTTGAAGACAGCCCTGTTAACTATGGTGGTTACATGCCAGAAAACTTTGACAAAAAATACCGAGGGGAAGTATCGGTTCGAGAAGCGATAAAAAGGTCATTAAATGTGCCGGCAGTGAAAGTTTTTAGTGATGTTGGAATCAACTATTGTGTTGGATTTGCTAAACAATTGGGGTTGACTTTTGACCCAAAAGACAGAAACCTGGCACTAGCGCTCGGCGGATTTACAAATGGTCATACGTTAAAACAACTTGCTGATGCATATATGTGCTTAGCCTCTAGCGGACAATTTTGTCAGAGTCAATTTATTAAATCAATTAAAGAAAATGGAAAACTAGTTTACAATCGCCAGCTATTCTTGTCTAAAGCAATGACGGAAGGAACAGCATATCTAATTACAGACTGTTTAAGAGATGTAGCAAAAAGCGGAACAGCAAAAAGACTCAACCTTGAGTTTGACGTTGCAAGCAAAACAGGCACCGTTGGAAACAAAGACGGCAACAGCGATGCATATAATGTTTGTTACACAACAGACTACACCACTCTGACTTGGATTGGAACAGACGATAACTCATCTAAGCTTAACCAAAATGTTACTGGTGCAACATTTCCAACTATAATTAATTCAAAAATTATGAATTCAATTTACAGAGAAAAGTCTCCACAAAATTTTACCAAGCCAAACGGAATTGTGAAAGTAACCCTGAGTGACCAAGCATTGGCTAAACACATTTTGGAAGAAGACATATTCGGAACACAAAGCGACATTTTTAACCGGCATTTCACTCCTCCAAAAAGCGACAATACTGACACACTTGTTATTGAAATTGAAAATCTTGAAAACAGCAAACCAACCATAAAATTTAGTGCAAAACGCAATTGTATATATCAAATTTACAGGCAAAACAATGGAAATTTGCAGTTTTTAGATAAAATTTTATATGTTAGTGGGCCAGTTAGTTTTGTAGACTTGTCGGCTGAAGAAAACGAGTTTTATGAATATTTTGTTGTCGAAAGCAGACAGGAAATTTCAACCGAAAGCAATCATATTAAGTTGATTGCCCATTAAAAAAACATGAAAAATTTTCATGTTTTTTTGTCTAAAATTTAACTACTTCAACCTGTGCAAATGCCTCATCTAAAAGATCATGATAATTAAATTTATTTTCCTCTTCTTCTACGTGATCAAGTCTTGGTTTTGTTATTGGACTATCTGGAAGAAAAACTGTGCAGCAATCTTCATATGGCTTGATAGATAAATCATATGTGTCGATTTTTTTAGACAATGTTATTATGTCTGCCTTATCGAAGGCAACAAGTGGCCTTAAAACTGGCCTATCTGAAATTAAAACATTTTCAACGACTGACATACTTTCAATTGTTTGACTAGCCACCTGGCCAAGATTTTCACCTGTGATAATCATGTCAAGCTTATATTGCCCAGCAAGTTTCTCTGCAATTCTAAACATTCCTCGACGCAACAGTGTTATTGTGTAGCTGTCATTGCAACTTGCTTTAATCGCCTCTTGATATTTTGCCATATTCACCATAAACACAGTTAGATTTCCTGCGTTATATGGAACCAGTTTCCTTGCGAGGTCTTCAACTTTTTCGCGAGCAAGTTCACTTGTGTAAGGAAAACTATGAAAGTGCACGGCATATAATTTTACACCGCGCTTAGCCATCATATAGCCGGCAACAGGACTATCTATACCCCCGGAGAGTAACAGCAGTCCCCTTCCAGATGACTCTACTGGCATTCCACCCATTCCATAAATAATCTTGCTGAATATATATGTTTTTTGATTTTCACGAACATCAACAAACAATTTTGTTTCTGGGTTAACAACATCAACTTTTAAGCTTTTGTTTTTCTTTAAAATGTCACCACCAAGCGCTCTTGCAAGCTCCATACTGTTTAGTGGAAATTTTTTATCGCCCCTGTTAACATCAACTTTAAAAGTTCCTGAGCACTCTATCATTTGACAAATAGCCTCATCTTTTATGTCGTCATAATTCGAATTTACCTCTGTGGCTACTGAATAAGAAAAAATCCCGGCAACTTTCGCAAGCTCACTGACAATTCTCTGCAAATTAGATTCTTCAAAATCATAAACCATATATCTGCCAGGAATTCTCTCAACTTTTGCATTATATTTTTTTATTGCTAGCTTTATGTTGTCTTTAAGCAGCCCCTCAAAAAAATTTCTATTCTTTCCCTTTAAGTGAATTTCGCTATATCTAACAATTATTACCTTATTCATTTTTGATTCCTTTTATCTTCTTTTGTAATAGCAATATTTCTTTTGCAATTGTTGTTCCTACTTCTTGCATGTCATATTCTTCATAAGCCGAAAAGCTGATTCTGATTGTGCCCTTAATTTCTTCAGGAGTTCTTCCAATTGCAATCATTGTTCGATTATCTGGTTTTTTGCTCGAACATGCGCTCCCTGTTGAAAGATATATTTTATATTTTTCTAGGCTGTGAACCAAAACCTCACCACGCAAACCAGGAATTGATAAACTTAAAATATATGGAGAATCTGAACTGTTTAGTTTATAACTAATCCCGTGCAAATTAAGTTGATTTAAAAGCACATTTCTCTGATTTTCAACTTTTTTCAAGTTCTCTTTTAAGTCTTTCACCACTTTGGTTAAAGCATAATCAAAAGCCAAAATTCCTGCAACATTTTCTGTTCCGCTTCGGTAGCCATTTTCTTGGCCTCCACCATATATAGTTGGAACAATGTTGATTTTATCTTTCACCCAAAGTGCACCAATGCCTTTTGGCCCGTGAATTTTGTGAGCTGAAATAGTAAATAAGTCAACACCTAAATCCATAAGGTCAATTTTTATTTTTCCAACAGCTTGAACACCATCAACATGAACCAAAATATTAGGATTAATTTGTTTTGCTTTTTTTGTTATTGATTTTATGTCGTTGATAGCACCTGTTTCGTTTGAAACCATCATAACCGAAACAAGCAATGTGTTTTTAGTTATTATGTTATCTAGGGCATTAATATCAACTCTTCCATTTGAATCTAGCGGAATATAAAGCACTTTAACGCCAGTGCGCTCCATCTGTTTTGCCTTTTCATAAATAGCAGGATGCTCGCCGACAGAAACAACCAGATCTTTGCCTTCTCTAAATTTGACAATATTTAAAGCCATGTTGTCGGCTTCTGTGGCACCAGATGTAAAAACAATTCTACCGTTTTCGCCGCCAAGAAGTTCGGCAATATGAGTGCGCGCTGATTCTATTTTCTTTTTTGTTGAAACAGCAACATCATATAAAGCACTAGGATTGTAAAAATTTGTTTGGCAATCACAGAAAATCTTGCAAACCTCATCGAAAGGTTTAGTTGTTGCTGCATTATCTAGATAAACAATTCTTTCCATAGAAAGAATTATGACAAAAAAGACATTTTTTGTCAAGCAAATGAAAAACTAAGGAATTAGATTTAACATTTCAGTTAAATTGCCACTATGCAAATATACATCAGGAATTTGTCCAACAATTAAACTCTCACACAAAACAACCTCGCCACTATTAGAAACATTGATTGTCTTCATTGGGAGAACCACTCTTATATTAGCCGCAACAACCAAATAAATTTTGTGTATTGTTTGGTTTATTCCTGCACTTTCAAAGTTTGATTTAAAATTACAATGAACATCACCATAAGGATAAACATCAATGGGAACAACAGGGCCAAGCCCAGAAAAGATAGAAATTCCGGTAAATGCTCCGAGCGGAATTTCCAAAATTGTTGTTGAGAAATTAGAAAGTTGAGCCAACGCCACTCTATTTATAAGCTTGCTCAACATGTTAATCTGAATGCTGTTTGCTTGAATCATTGAAATTTTTCCGGAACTATCAGTAACCAAATTGATTAAATCGTCATACCTAACATTTTGATTCATCGCTTCTGTGATCGCATAGTTAATGCATTTGGTTGAATTTACTTTAATTGTGGCATTGCACGTTTCAACAATAAGTGGCGTTATCAAAAATTGGATGTAACAAAATAAAAACGCAAAAATGAATAATAAAATTGCAAAAAAACGGTATAAACCGCGCTTTTTTGCAAAATTTACTGTAAATATACTAAATTTTCTTTTTTCTTTCACATTTAATTATATGAAGAAAAAATTTTAAAAATAATTAAAATTTCTTTGTTTTGCTAGAGGAAAACAAACACACTAAATAACTTAGACCAATGCTTACCGATATGCCAGCGCTCGTGGCCATTAACCCACCTCCCAAAGCTCCAAAAAAGCCACCACTCGTTGCACCTTCTATTGCCCCTTTAGCTAGTGAATTTCCAAAACCTATTATTGGGAGTGTTGCACCCGCTCCTGCCCACTCAACAACATAATTCCACAAATTAAATCCTCCAAGCACTGCACCTATCATTAAAAATAAAACCAATATTCTCGCTGGAGTTATTTTTGTTTTAATTAAAATTAATTCCGCAATTGAGCAAATAACTCCACCAACGAAAAACACCTTTAAATACATTAACAAATTTGATACCATTATGCCTCCACCATTATTAAATGTGATATTGCAGGAATCGAATCACCTTGCTGATTTGTTGTTGTGCTCATTAGAGCACCAGTAGCCAGCAACAAAACCTTTTTAAACTTCTTTTCTTTCAATTTTGTGTAGATGTAGCCGCTAAAGACACTTGCACTGCAACCAGCTCCACTGCCGCCCTGCATGCATTGTTCATCTTCGTTAAAAATCATGTGCCCACAATCAATATAGTTATTTCCAAGATTAATTCCATCTTTCGCAAGCAGATCTCTGAATATGTCGCTGCCAAGTTTTCCTAAATCTCCAGTTGCAATCAAGTCATAATCGGTTGGTGTTGTGTTTGTGTCAATAAAAAATGTGTGCAAAGTGTCCGCAGCAGCAGGTGCCATCGCCGCGCCCATGTTAGCCAAATCTAAAACCCCATAGTCCACAACCTTTCCAAAGCATATTTTTGTAACTTTTGGACAAGCAGAATCTTCTTTTGAAAGCAACATACAGCCTGCCCCAGTAACCGTCCACTGGCTATATGCCTGACGTTGATTTCCAAATTCAAGAGGAAACCTATATTGCCTTTCTGCTGTGCTAAAGTGGCTGCAGGCCGAACACAAAATTTTTCCGCAAAAGTTGCCGTCTATTAATGCGCTTGCAAGTGCTATTGATTCTGTGACACTGCTACACGCCGAATATGCCCCTATAAATGGAATTTGAAGCTGCTCTGCAACATAGTTTGTTGTAACTAGCTGATTTAAAATGTCCCCACCGATGTAAATATCAATATCGTCTATGTTTATTTTGTTTTTTTTGAGCATTTCTGTTATTGTTGTGAGAAGCATCTCGCGCTCCGCTTTTTCAAAAGTGGGTTGCCCAAATGTGTCATCTGTAAAATAGTCTTTAAAATAATTTGCAAGCGGACCATGTTTTTCCTTAGTTCCAACTAATGTGTGAGCGGCAACAATTGACACACCACTTGAGAGAACATAAGTTTGTTTTCCTTGTTTTTTCATGTTAACTCCTAAAATAAACTCACGACAAAATAAATTATTCCAACAAGCATTGAATATGCAACTCCATTGACTAGCACGGGGCCTGCAACATAAAACATTTTTGCGCCAACACCAAACACTAGTCCCTCTTTTTTGTATTCAATAGCGCAACTAGCAATCGAGTTCGCGAAACCGGAAATAGGAATAAAAGTTCCCGCTCCACCATATTTTGCTAGAACATCAAAAACACCAAATGCCGTTAAAAAAATTGTTAATGAAATAACAACAATGTTTACCCATGCCCCAACTGTGAGCAAATTCATTGTTGGATAAAAAGACTTTAAAACGTCACTTATCATTTGGCCAAAACAGCAAATTGTTCCTCCCATAATAAATGCCCTAAATAGCGAAACAAACCAACCAGATTTTGGAGACTGATTTTCAACATAGATAAGATAATCAGCATTTCTTTGATTCTTGTTCATAGACCCCCACAAAAACGCATTTTCAAGTTAAAATATTAACAAAATAGCCACAATTTATTCAATATGATAAATATTTTTGTTTTTTATGAAGTAAACTAAAGTTGTAATATGAAAAAATTATCAACTATATTTTTGATGTTTTGTATTAGTTTTTGTGCGGTTTTAATAAGTGGATGCACTCCATATAACATCCAAAATTTAGCAAAAGAATTAGAATCTAGCGTAAACAATTTTGTTGCTTCAGCAACCAGTCTAGACTGGCCAACTGAACAATCGATTGATTCGTTATACACAGTTTCTAATTCGCAAATTGACACCTCTATTGATGTTGAAGAAGTGTCTGAGTGGATTGACAAACTAAAAATAAAAATCGACATTATGCTTTCAAAGCGAGATGACCTATCTTATTCAACGAATCAACTTATTGCTGGAAACGTTTCTCTTAACGAAGATGGATATTTGTCTATTAAAGTTTATATGGACATAATTAAGGACAACAGTAATTATATTACTAATTATAATGGCATGTTGAAAAACCAAATAAACCAAGCCAATGAGTTGATGAGTGAAAACAAAAATTTAGATATTGTTAACGCATATATAATTAAAGCTGTTGAAACACTTCAACTTCGCTGTGCAAAAATTGACACTACTATTCTTTCTATGAACAGTATTATTGAAATTATTGACGCTAACTTAATTGTTAAACCCAAACAAAACAATCACACTATTGAAAAGACAAACCCACAAGATGAATCACAGCCACAAATTGACGAGGCTAACACGCCCGAGCCAAAGAACGACTTTGATGAAACAGACAATCAAAGTGAAGAGCAAGACCAAGCGTCGCAAGAACAAACAACCCAGCCAGACCAAGCAATTGTAATTGCAGAAGATAACATTGTTGAAACAAATAAAACCGATTCAAGCAAAGAAGCAATTGAAACGTCGTCTAGTGATGAAAAGGAAATCTCAAGGGAGATTTATAAAGAATCTGTAATTTAAAAAACGCAAAAAAGATACTTTGCGCAATGAAAAAGTGGCAAATTTTTAATGTTTTTGCCACTTTTTATTTTAATGCATCTTTCAATGTCTGTAAAATTTTAGTCTCTATTCGTGAAACTTGAACTTGTGAAACTTGAATTATTTCTGCAACCTCACTTTGTGTTTTGTCTCTAAAATATCTCAATAACAATATTTTTCTTTCTCTCTCTGGCAATTTTTTTATTGCCTCTTTTATTGCTATTTTATCTAGCATGTTTTCTGTGGAGTCTGAAACCAACAACTTGTCAACAACAAGACCACTATTTAAGTCTGATTCATCAATTTTTGCATCTATGCTAACCGATGATTTTTCACTTTCCATCGCAGTAATAACATCCTCTTCTGTTTCGTTTAGAGCAATGCTAATTTCTGAGACTTGTGGCATTTTGTTATACAATTTCTGATATTCATCAACAAAGTGTTTAATTTTGATTCTAAGAGATTTTATCGCCCTGCTGACCTTAATTAGTCCATCATCGCGAAGAAACCTTTTTATTTCGCCATTTATCATAGGAACAGCATAAGTGGTGAACTTCACATTAAACGACACATCAAAATTGTTAATCGCCTTCAGAAAACCGATAGTGCCAATCTGATAGAGATCATCGTAGTCCACACCTTTTCCAATATACCTTTTGACAACAGATTTTATTAGTGGATAATTTGCATTGATTAGTTCTTCTTTCGCTTTTGTGTCGCCATTTTTTGCCTTTATTGCGAGACTATTCATGTCGTCAGCAGATAGCAATTTAAAACTATCCATAACTCCACCTAGCCCACAATTCTTTTGCTTAATTTTACGGTTAAACCACCTTCCGCATTATTTTTTACATCTAACGAATCCATGAAAGTTTCCATCAAAGTAAATCCCATGCCGGATCTTTCTTCATCTTTTTTGGTGGTAAAAAACGGTTCCCTTGCCTTTGCGATATCTTTAATTCCAACACCATTATCTTTGATTTCAACATATAACGTGTCTTCCTTTATTTCACACAACAAAAAGATTGTTCCTCCCTTGTTTTGATATCCATGAACAATTGAATTTGTAATCGCCTCACTTATTGCTGTTTTTATGTCATTCACTTCTGAAACCGTTGGGTTCAAAGGCAACGCGAAGTTTGCAACTGTTGTTCTAATAAAAGATTCGTTTGAAAGTTTTGCATCTATTTGCATGCTAAATTTATTTTCCATTTTATTCTCCTTTAAACAAGTGGCATAAGCCTGTATATTCCCGCCATTTTCATGATTCGATCTACTTGAGCTGGTGGGCTGGAAATTTTTATTTCGACCTGTTTTTTTTCATATTTCTTATATCTTCCAATTAACACACCAATGCCTGTGCTATCCATAAATGTCACATGACTAAAGTCTAAGATCAACGATGCTCCACCCACAAAACTCATGTCAGACAAAATTTTGTCTAAACTCATGCGAACATATTCTGCCGAATATTCATCTAAATCGCCATATAACTTTGCAATGAGTGCATTGTTTTTGGTTACATATTTAATTTCCATTTCTTTTGCCTCCAAAAAAATTTTAACAATGTTCCATAAAATTTTTTGCACAAAAAAATGGAGAATTTTGACTAATTCTCCATTTTTTTATATATTGTTATATTTTTATTTCAATCTTGTTGTATTCGTGGAATTATTTTACTTTTAAAGTAACAGTTCCGGTAGTATCTGTTCCACCAACAACTCTTGAATATGTTAATTCAATTGTGTCGTCTTTTTCAAACAAAAATTCATAATCAGACAAAGTGAAATAATGATTGATAACAATTGTTTCGGTTGTTCCACTTGAGTGGTGAGTCCACACAAAACTTTTGAGTTCGTCGCCAAGTTCTAGTGTTCCAGAAACGGGAGCTAAGGCAGCTGAATCTTCTTCGATTGAAGCGACTGTTGAAACCTCTGTTGTGGTAACTTTTCCATCGGAATATGTAACTTTTGTTTTTGAAACCTCTATTTCAATTCCAAGCGTGCGAGGCTCAACTTTTGTGACTGTTGTTCCATCGCAATTATCAAGTATTGCAAGGACAGTGAAATATGCTTCCCTTAAAGGAATTGCACCACCTATGCCATCAATATCTTCACCACTTTCTTCAGCGTCACGAGAGTTTACCACCCCAATAACCTTGCCTGTGTAGTCAAACAATGCTCCACCACTGTTTCCTGGGTTAATATTGCAACTAATTCGAATTGCACGTTGTTTAAACCAATGGCTTCCACCTAATTCAATATCTGCAAGTTTAATTTCTTCATAAGGCACAGAAACCACACCAGTTATTACGCTTGTTCCATAACCAATTGGGTTGCCAACTGTGTAGCAAGATTCGCCATAAGCAAGATCAGAATTTACGTCGGCAAACTCAGCCTTTTTGATTGTTCCGGCCGCGTAAGCATCTTTAACCTTTTGACTGCCATTAATTTTAATAACAGCAATATCAACTTCTTTGTTTCCTCCAATATAAGAAGCTTCAACACAATTTTCTTGGATGCTTGCTGAAACATCTGTTGTTCTGTCTAGAAGGAAGTTATCTTCAAAAAGTGAAACATAAATTTTTCTTGTGCTAACTGCGGCAGAAGAAACATAAGTTACGTGATAATTTGTTACAATGGTCATATTTCCACTGTCATCTACGTCGTAAACAAAACCTGCCCCGGCAGAATTTTTCTCTTCGCCATAGCCATTTCTTTGATAAAATGTGTAAATGTTTACTGAAGATAAAATTGAGTCTTGAATGCTGTTAAAACGAATTGAATTTTCATCATTCGCCGCAAGATAATCACTAACAAACTCTAAAAACGTTCCTGTGTAGCCATGCGATTGAGCCGTTTCATACATTGATGAATAGTTCACACTTTGACCGTCTTGACCATTGGCACCTTTAAGAGCCTCAAGCCACTCAGATTCTGTTCCGCTATATCCTTTTTCAACCGCCAATTGATAAGCAGACTGCCCTGTTTTTCCATTAATTCCACCAGCAAAAATAAATATTGAAGTTGCTGCAACAATAACTAGAATTAATGCTATTAAAAATGTATTTTTATTTTTCATGAATTCTCCACCTTTAGTTGTTTTCCATTATACTACTTATTATAAGTATTATCAAATAAAAATAAACAAAAAAGACCTCAATTAAGAGGTCTTTTTGGTGGGAAGAGATGGATTCGAACCATCGAAGACGCAAGTCGACGGATTTACAGTCCGTTGCATTTGGCCGCTCTGCAATCTTCCCGAATGGAGCTGGTGGTCGGAATCGAACCAACAACCGTCTGATTACAAATCAGATGCTCTACCGTTGAGCCACACCAGCGCATTGGTGCCGCGGGGCGGAATCGAACCACCGACACAGAGATTTTCAGTCTCTTGCTCTACCGACTGAGCTACCGAGGCATATTGTTTCTGTCAGTTATCCGCTTGCCCGCGAATCACTTATAGAATAAAAATGGCGACCCGGAAGAGACTTGAACTCTCGACCTCTAGCGTGACAGGCTAGCGCTCTAACCAACTGAGCTACCGGGCCAAAATATTAAAATGTTTGGTGGGCCTTCACGGACTTGAACCGCGGACCGACCGGTTATGAGCCGGTTGCTCTAACCAACTGAGCTAAAGGCCCAAACCAATTGTAGCAGCAAAGGAAATATGTTATATGGTCGGGGTGGAGAGACTCGAACTCCCGGCCCCATGGACCCAAACCACGTGCGCTACCAAACTGCGCTACACCCCGACATCCTTTTGTCGTGCTACCCCACTAATATACACTGGTTGGTCAATATTGTCAACAATTTTGTCAAAAAAGTTCTAAAAAAATTAACTTGATTTCAACCTCTCTGTTGACAATATTTTTCAGTGTTTTATTTTGTTTAATCTATTCCTAAATAATCGTTGTATGTGCATTGTTTGTCAAATGTTTTTTTGCCATTAATCACAATAATTCTGTTTGCAACTGTTTGCAAAATTTCGTGGTCTTGGCTTGTGAATAACATTGGCGATTTATAATTAATCATACCTTTGTTGAGAGCTGTGATACTTTCAAGATCTAGATGGTTTGTTGGTTCGTCTAATATTAACACATTTCCAGCAGTTAGCATGGCACGAGCCATCATGCATCTAACCTTTTCTCCACCACTTAAAACCTTGGCTTGTTTTTGACTTTCTTCGCCAGTAAATAGCATTCTTCCTAGCCAACCGCGCAAAAATGTTTGGTCTTGGTCTTTGCTATATTGACCTAGCCATTGAACCAAATTTAAATCGCATCCATCAAAATATTTATCATTATTTTCAGGCAGATAAGAAATTTTTGTTGTGCTGCCCCATTTGATAAAACCAGAATCTGGTTGCTCTTCACCAACAAGAATTTTATAAAGCATGGTTGTGTCGTTTGCCCTGTCAGACAAGAAGGCAATTTTGTCTCCCTTTTGAACGGTGAAACTTACATTCTCAAAATATCCAAGTTTTGAAAGATTGATAACTTGAAGAACTTCGTTTCCAACTTCTCTCTCTGGTCTGAAATCAATGTAAGGATATTTTCTGCTAGATGGTTTAATTTCAACAAACTCAAGTTTTTCAAGTTCTTTCTTTCTGCTTGTTGCTTGTTTTGACTTGCTGGCATTTGCAGCAAATCTCGCAATAAACTCTTTGAGCTCTTTAGCACGTTGTTCAGCCTTTTTGTTTTGTTCTTTTGCTTGTCTAGCTAGAAGCTGACTTGTTTCATACCAAAAGTCATAGTTTCCTACATACATGTTGATTTTTTGAAAGTCTACATCACAAATATGTGTGCAAATTTTGTTTAAAAAATAACGGTTGTGCGAAACAACAATAACTGTGTTAGGATAGTCAAGCAAATAGTTCTCGAGCCAGTTAACCGTCTTTGCATCGAGGTTGTTTGTTGGTTCGTCGAGAATTAAAATGTCGGGTGACTTAAAGAGTGCGCGTGCAAGCATAACCTTGACTTTTTGTTTAGGTTCCATGTCTGCCATTTTAACTCCAAAATATTCTTGAGCAATTCCTAGGTCTTGCAAAAGGGTTTGAGCTTCGCCTTCGGCTTCCCATCCTCCCATTTCAAGAAACTCGTTTTCTAACTCACCAGCACGAACACCATCTTCGTCTGAAAAATCTGGCTTAGCATATAGTTGCTCCCTTTCGTGCATAACTTCAACGAGGCGTTCATAACCACCAATAACAGTTTCAAGAACTGATAAGTTGTCATATGCATTTTGGTTTTGAACGAGCACACTCATTCTCTCTCCTTGATCGATAACAACCTCACCACTGCTTGGTTCAATCTGACCAGAGAGAACTTTTAAAAATGTTGATTTTCCTGCACCATTCGCGCCGATAATTCCATAGCAGTTTCCTTTTGAAAATTTTAAGTTCACTTCATCAAAAAGCACCCTGCCACCAAATTGTAATCTAACGTTGTTAACTGTAATCATGTTGTCTCCATTTCTTAATAAATATTTACTAAAGAATAATACAATATTTCTAAAAAGTTGTCAAACTTATACACAAACTAGAATGAAAAACATTGCTTGCCACGCTGAAATCATAAATCAGAATCAATTTGATAAAATCGCAAAATTATGATAAACGCCAACAATTTATGCACTTTTTGCATGTTTAATGTATATATTTTGCAGTTTTTGGATAATTTAAATATGAGGTGCTTATTATGGATAAAAACAAAAACCATTCTGAATCTGACAAAAAAGACGCAGAAAAAATTAAGCCAAAAACAGAGCAAGAGAGTTCTGCAAACAACAGCGAGAAACTTAACGACAGCAAACACCCAGAAAATAAAATGCCGCCAAAACATGTTTGGTGGTTAGACGCACTCTACTTTATTGTTGGAACACTAGCTCTTGGGGGAATTGCCACTTTGCTTGGTTGGCCAATGTTTAAATGGGATTCTTATCCAAAACCTATGGGAATGGCTCCCGACTGGTTGTTTTCGGTTGCGTGGACAATAATTTATATTGCTATTGGTGTTGCAACATTTTGCATGTGGAGAGATAAAGAACTCACAAAAAAGGACAGAAAATTTAATTTGTGGCTCTATTTTATTCACATGGCATTTAACATAACATGGCCACTATTTTTCTTTAGACTTGCCCTTCCGATTGTTGCTTGCGTTTGGCTGGCGATAATTGTTGTTTTGGCGCTCATCACCACGTGGAGATATTTTGTGGCAAACATTGTTAGCGGAATTATCTTTTGTGTGTATATGATGTGGCTTATTTATGCGTTCTATTTAAATGTCAGCATATGCATTTTATTGTAAAAAAAACTACGTCAAATCGACGTAGTTTTTTTAATCGTTGATTACACTTAAAATCTGGGTTAAATTAGTAACTTTTTTAAGCTGTTTGTGCCAAACGCTTGTGTTGTCGTGTTGTTTTGTGTCATATGGGTTAATCAAAAGTGTTTTGCATCCTGTTGTGTAAACCCATTCGTCATTTCCACCATTTCCTACAAACCAAAAGTTTGAAATTGGACTTTCAGTTATCTCTGACATTAATTTTATCAATCTTGCCTTTCCTTCGTTATCATATTTTGTTCCAACAATATGATTGAGAGATCCATCATCATTAAAAACAAAGTCATTGGCGTAAATTCCGTCAAAATAATTTGTTAAATCACCAAGGTTCTCGTCGATTACTTGTCTAACATTTCCACTTACAATAAACAGTCTAAAACCACGTTTTTTAAGTTCCTTCATGGTTTCTTCAACACCATCTATCATATCTATGGTTTTTGCAAGGTCAATGAGCATATCTTTTGTTAGCCCACCATCTTGAAATTTTGCACAACACTTGTCTACCCATTGTTGATGAGTAAGTTTTCCGCTCATGGCACTATGAAACAAATTTTTGTAATATGACCCCTCTTTAATGTCATAACCAAGAGCAAGCCACATTTTTTTCCAAAAATTGAGACTTGTAAGTGTAAGTGTTCCATCAAAATCAAAAAATACTGCTTTCATAACACATATATTATAATTAACAGGTCTGTTAATGTCAAACAACTTTGGTCACAAACAAACTAAAAAGGCTTTTTAAGCCTTTTTGTTTTGCATTTTTATTGCTTCATCATTTACAAACTTCTTTTGTTCTCTAAGCATGTTTTGATATGCTTTAGACAAGTCCATGTTGTGTTGCAAAAAGTCTTTGTAAAAAGGAATTAACTCTTTGTCTAACATGAGAGCGCAGTTCTTTTCAATGACATATTTTTCTCGCTCTGGGTCATAAGTATTTTTGCCGGTGGCAGCCTTTATTTTGGCTATGTCTGCAACAATGTGCATTCTGTTTTCAAAACACTCTGCCATTATTGTGTCAATTTTGTCTATTTCTAACCTCAATTCTTCTAATGTTTTTTCCATTGGCTACATTCCTTATAAAATTATTTTTGCAAGCGGATAACCGGCAAATATTGCAATTGCACCAACTAAAATCATGAGCACCACTCCAAAAATAAACACATCTTTTGTGTCGGCATAACCACTAGATGCGGTTATTGCAATGTGTGGCATGCTTGGTGGTGTTGCAAACGCATAACTTGCAAGCATTCCAATTATTGCGACAATGGCTGGCAAGCATATTGTTGTTGATGCAAGCGATAAGACAACGGTGTTTGCGACTGTTGCAACAAGCGTTGCCGTTACCATGTTAGATGACAAGTTTGTTTGAACAAGTGCCCAAACAACAAATATTGTAATTAATAGCAAGTCTGGAATTCCACCAAGAACACTTGTTAAATTTGTCTCTAAAAAGGCCTTTAACCCTATTGCATTGCTGGTGAGCGCTGCGCCAAGTGCAAGAGTTCCTGCACACATCAAAAGACTCGACCAAGGAATTCCGTTTTTAAATGCATCTTGAATGTTAACGAGTGGTTTTCCATCGACATAAATTATACACATAAGAACCGTTCCCACAAGTGGTGGCATAGCAGTTTTGCAGTTTTTGATAAACTCAATAACTTTTAGTGATTCACTATTAAACAAGCAAATAAGAACAGCTATGGCTGCAAACACAAGAAACAATAAGACTTTAGCGAAAACGTGTTTCTTCTCTGATATGGCAACAAAAACAGCCTTTAATGAAACTAATGCCACGAACGACATAAACAGAATTAAGAAGGCATATTTGGTTGAATTTAGCAATGCAAATATGTCAAAAATATTTGTTAATTTAAACAGCACTGCAAGCACAGCAAAGGTTCCAACACCAAGTGCATAAGTCGCACCAAACACGCTGTTTATTATTTTATGTTTAGATTCTGCGACCAAAGTGTATAGCGACCAAGCAAGTGCAATAACCGCAAACAAACCAAACAAAACATAAGTTAAAATAATGTTGTCCATGCAAATTGATGGGGTTATCCACAAGAATATCATGAACAAAAATATTGAAAGAGTTAAAATTTCTGACTTATTTACCTTTGGCAAATCTTGTTTTAAAGCTGATGTGTCGATGGTTTTTAAGACTTTAACATCTGGTCTCAAGAACAGTCTGAAAATAATTAACATAATGATTATGCTTACAATTCCTACAGGGACAGCAAATGCCATATAAGAAAAATAGTCAATAGAAAGTCCTGCTGCATTCATTGCTAAAATTGGAAATACGTGGGCTATTGGTGTCATTCCTGAAGAGATTGAAACACAAAAAGCCATTCCAATATAAAGCATTTTAGCAAGTTTGTTACCTGTGTTCTTTTCAATTTTTGCCAAAGACAAAATCTGCTCCAAAATTGGAATCATAACAACAAATAAAACTGTTGGACTCATAAACATGCCAACAAGGGTAATTGAGGCAAAAAACATGGTTACAAACAACCAACCACTCTTTCTTGCTAGTTTGTTTGAGACAAACCAAACGGCAATTCTCTTGATAAGTGGTGTTTTGCTTATTGCATATGTGCACACAAATGTGAACAAAAGAAACACAAATGTTTCATTTCCGAAACTGCTAGTAAAGGCTGTTGAAAAACCAAAATTTGGAATTAAAGCCAACGCCAAAATGCAAAGGACACTTGGCCAATCAATTGACAAGGTCATCCAAAGCAAAAGACTTCCGATAAACACACCTATAACACCAAAGGCATCTTGAGATAAGCCCCATGGCGCTGGCAAAAATCTGAAACCAAAATCGCAAAACAGAGCAATTAAAATGACAATGGCTCTTGTTACCAAATTCTTTTTTGGGGAAATTGAAATTCTTTCCATATTTAAACTCTCTTAATTATTAATAATTTTTCAAACAAATTATATATTAACATAAAAAATTTGTCAACACTGATAAATAAAAACAGGGCTTCTTGCAAAAAGAAGACCTGTTTTATGGAGCTGGTGAAGGGACTCGAACCCCCGACCCACGCATTACGAATGCATTGCTCTACCAACTGAGCCACACCAGCATACTATTTAGTTGTGGGAGTTTTTGAAATTCATTAGTATATTTCAAAAACATTATTTTTACAAGTGATTGTTTGGCAGACCTTCCGGTCTTCCGGCGCAAATTACAAATTTGCTTACGCTTTGGCTACTCGCAAGCGCACGGCGTGCTCGTTTAACGCATCGCGCCAACTGAGCCACACCAGCACATTTCAAATTGCTTGAAATTTTTATTTCTTGGAATATCTTTCAAGCAATTGATTGTGAAGACTGTTCATGATTTCAGATAATTCGTTTGTGTTTTCTTCAATTTCTTCTTTGGTAAGTTTTTGACCATTCTCGCCATGAGGGTAAAATGGTTCACCAACCAAAATATAGTTTTTTCTAAACACCCTTGGCTTTCGAAGCATTACAACAGGAATTATTGGACAACCTGTTTTGCTTGCAAAAACAATTGCACCACTCTTTATTTCTTGAACGTTTGCATCGTCTCCGTTTTTGTTTCTAGTTCCCTCAGGGAAAATCCCAAGAGGCTTTTTGTCTTTTAGTGTTTTGATGGCTGTTTTATAAGCTGCAATATCATTTATTTCTCTATCTATTTTTATTCCGCCAATTGACTTTAAAACCCAAGAAATAAACTTGTTTTTAAAAAGTTCCTTCTTTGCAAGATAAAAGATTTTTCTGCCAAACTTGATGTCTAAAATCATTACATCTGCGTTGCTATAGTGATTAGCACAAACAACATAGCCCTTGTCACTTTTCTTTTTAGGAAAGTTCTTTTTGTTTAAAACCTTTGTTGGAAACAACAAAGTTATTGGAAGGAAAAATAAAATAAAGCCAATTACAAATAACATCAATTGTTCTCCTTTAAGTCGCTCGCACACGCAACCGCTGTTGAGAAAGCAAGTTGCAAATTAAATCCACCAGTGAGTGCATCAATGTCGAGAACCTCACCAATAAAGTATAAATTTTTGATTAGTTTGCTCTGCATGTTTCGCGGAGACACTTGTTTTGTTGAAACACCCCCACTAGTTATAACAGCTCTTTCAAAACCCTCTAAATGGTCTATAGAGAGATCAAAATGTTTAAGTGTGTTAACCAAATTATCTCTTTGGGTTGCAGACATCTGATTGGCCTTGTCTTCCATTAAAACACCAATTCGATTGGCAACAATTCCACACAAACTTTTTGGAAGCAGTGTTTCGAGCAAACTTGAAATTTGTTTTGCTCCAAGCCCTGCTATTTCTCGATTTATTCTTTGATGCAGTTGTTCACTTGAAAGTGCTGGCTTGAAATCAATATATACTTTTGCATTTGAAATGTCAATTCTATTTATGTAGGCACTCATTGAAATTACAATTGGTCCACTGATTCCCCCATCAATAAACAACATTTCACCAACAGGACTTTTATAAATGGTTTTTCCGTCAATAACAGCGCTAACTGTTACATTTTTAAGAGACAAGCCTTCTAGCGCAAAAATATCTTTATCTTTGACAAAAATACCCACTAAGCTTGGAACAGGCTCAACAATGGTGTGACCTGTTTTTTGAGCCCAAACATAGCCATCGCCAGTGCTGCCTGTGGCAGCATAACTCTTGCCTCCTGTTGCAACAACAACTGCATCATAATTTTCAACCTTGTTATTCACAACAACACCAACTGCCTTTCCTTCTTCTGTAACGATATCTTGAACAGTTGTCCCCAAAACCACTTTAACTTTTTTCATTTTTAAAGCATTTGTTAAAGCAGCAATAATGTCGCTAGATTTGTCGCTTTGTGGAAAGACCCTGTTTCCCCTTTCTACCTTAAGAGGAACACCAAAAGACTTAAACAATTCCATTGTGTCGGTGCTGTTAAACCTTGTTTCGGCAGACATCATGAATTTGCTTCCATTGACCACATGAGACAAAAATTCATTGCCCGTTGTTGCATTGGTTAAATTGCAACGGCCCTTGCCAGTTATGTATAATTTCTTTCCTATTTTCTCGTTCTTTTCGTATAAGGTGACTTTGTGGCCATAGTCTGCGAGCTTAATCGCACAAAGCGAACCACTGGCCCCGCCACCAATAACACAAACATTCATATTTTATAACCCCATTAAATATGCTATTTCGTCTGCATGAAGTTCTCTCGTCTTGCCTCGTGACAAACCACCTAATTTTAAATTTTCAATAGCAACTCTTTTTAAAAAACTAACGTTAACACCAACGGCATCAAACATCTTTCTTATTTGTCTGTTTTTGCCCTCGGTTATTTTTACTTCAAGTTTTGTCCAATTGTCGCCAACTTCTGTTATCTGAACTTTGCACTTTTTGAGTCTAATTCCGTCTATCACCACGCCCGCTCTCATAACAGCCAATTGGCTTTCTGAAATTTTTCCTTCTATTTTAACATGATAGGTCTTGGTTATTTCTGCGGCCGGGCTGGTTAGCTTGTTGGCGAGCTCTCCATCGTTTGTGAGCAAAAGCAAACCTTCTGTGTCGTAGTCTAGTCTTCCAACTGGCTTAACACCAGCATATTCTTCTGGTATAAGTTCCATGACTGTCTTTCTGCCTTTATCATCGCTTGTGCTGGTTATGTAGCCCTTTGGTTTGTGTAGCATTATATATTTGTGCTCTGCGGTTCCAAGGGTCTTTCCATCTAGTTCTACTTTATCTTTTGGAGAAACGTCAAAAGCAAGGTCTGTTATAACCTTGCCATTAACTGTTATTCTTCCTTGTTTTACATATTCTTCTGATTTTCTTCTGCTAGCAAGCCCAGTGCTTGCCAAAAACTTGTTTATTCTCATATTCCACCGATATTAGCTTAAAAGTTTTCTATAACTTTTTCTAAAGTGCCTTTATATGATGTGTCACTCACATCTTCGGCTGCATATATATTATCACACAAAATCATTTGTTTGTCTAGAAAAATTTGAACTTCAGCAAGTTTTTCACCAATTTTTATTGGAAGAGAATTATCTCTCATTAATTGTGTTTTGATTTCTATTTGATTATCTTCTTCTTGGGTGACAGGATAAATCATTGAATCAAGCGGTTTGATTGAAACAACCTTTTCTCCAATATTTATTTTTTCTTCTGATACTCGCTCAGAGAAATCAACGTTTCTATATTCTTTTTGAGCCTCTCTAATTAAGCGTGAGCAATCTTCAAACATTGGTCTGCAATTAAGTAGCACACAAATTAGTTTTAAGTTATCCTCTGCTCGTGTTGCGCTCCCAACAAAACATCTGCCCGCTTTTTTAGTGTATCCCGTTTTAACGCCATCGGCGCCATCGACCATTTTTAAAAAACGATTTTTATTGATGAGTAATCGATGATCAAATCGTCCAAGCTCGTTGTGAATTTTTATTTCCGGGGTCTTAACTATCTGAGAAAATATGTCATTGCTAAGTGCATATTTTGTTATCTCCGCAAGATCTCGCGCCGTTGTGTAGTGATTGTCGTCGTGAAGGCCATTTGGGGTAACTAAGTGAGTGTTTGTTGCACCAATACTAGCGCAAAAAGAATTGCATTCTTCAACAAATTTTTCAACGCTTCCACTGGTTGCAATTGCTATTGCAACAGCAGCGTCATTGCCTGAGCGAAGCATGAGCCCATATAAGAGTTCTCGCATTGTTAAGTGCTCTCCGCTTTTGAGATAAATGCTAGATCCCTCAACGCCTTGAGCCTCTTTGGAAATTTCAACTTCTTTATCTAAATCGGGGGTATTTTTGATAGCCACAATGGCTGTTATAATTTTTGTTAGACTCGCCATTGGAAGCTGCTTGTCAGCATCTTTTTCTGCAATAATTCTGCCACTGTTTGCCTCCATTAAGATCATTGATTCTGCACTTGTTTGATATTTTGTGTCGTCTTGCTGCTCATATGCCACACCAAAAGTTTTAACAAGCACAAAACTTCCAAATATCACCGCAAGAACAAACATTAAAACATAAAATAACGATTTTGTTAGCGTTTTCATTTTTTCTTCTCCTTTAACACTTCAACCACGGCTTCTGTTAATTTTGGAAGCGTTTCAAAAATCTTTTCCATGGGGCTTAGTGCATCAACTTTTAAGAATTCAAACTTGTTGTTTTGTTGACACAAAAATCCAACCGGTTGAATGCTTATGCCTGTTCCTGTTCCCCCTGCAATTGGATATGTTTCGGTCTTTTTTATTTGTTTGTCGGTTGTACTATATTCTCCGCCACCAGAAACAAGCCCCAGTGTTACCTTTGTGACAGGAACAACAATTTTGCCATCTATTTCTATTGGGTTTCCAACCACAGTGCTAGAGTCTATTGTCTGCTTTACTTTTGCAAGTGCAGCTTCTATCATTTCTTCTATTCTATTTGCCATTTATATTCTCCCTGTGAAGTTTGTTCGCCTTTATTTTTGCCCTCACTATGTCTAACAGACTGAGTTCTAACAGAGCCTGCGATGTTAGTTCGCACTGCTCTCCACTAAAATTTGGAGAAACACTTTCGATTATGTGAACACATGGGTTATTTGTTATTGTCATTGCCAAAAGCGAACTAAACAAACTCTGAAAAAATCCACATGCTATTGCCATCGCAGCATAATTTTTTAACCCCAGTTCAAAGTAGACCTCAATTCGCGAAATCGTGAGCCGCGACAATAAATTTTTAATGAGTAGCCCCTGCTTTTTTTGTCTTTCTTTAGTTCCGGAAAATAGTTTGTTGTGAGAGTTTAAGATAACAAACTCTCCTTCTTTAATTGAAACTCTTCCACACAGCAGTTTTATGTTTAAAACCTTTAGTGAATATTCACAAACTAGCGTGAGCACGTTTATGTGAACCTTTAATTTTGCATGCATTGGAAATATTAATAAAACCATCAGCAAAATTGTGAGTAACAGAACTAAAGTAACAAACTCTATTTTCACAATTATAGTTTGGGAATAATTAAAAATTTTATGCACAAAAAAAGAGCTCTTTTAAGCTCTTTTAAACCAAATCGTCGTCATCGAATTGTTCTAGGTTTGAATCAACAAAATCATCTGTCTCTTCTTCTATGTGATCTGTCAAGTCGTCTTTAGCAATTTCTGTTAACTTTTGTTCAACTTCTTCTTCGGTCTGCTCTTCAACTTTAAAATTGTTATAAAGACTATCATCTGTTGGTTTTTCATTAATTTTTTTGATGTCTTCTATCATCTGCTGATAATCTGGAAGCTCATCGATGCTAGAAATGTCGAACCTCTTTAAAAACTCATCGGTTGTTCCAAAAAGCGCTGGGTGACCAACTGTATCTTTTCTGCCAACAACCTCTATTAGTTTGTGTTCAAGCAAAACGTTTATGGCATAGTCACAACCAACTCCACGAATCTCTTCAATTTCCATTCTGGTTATTGGTTGCTTATAAGCGATGATAGAAGCGGTTTCCATTGTTGCCTTGGTTAAGTTGCGTTGTCTGATTGGATTTAAAACCGTGCTTACTTGTTCTGCAAATTTTGGGTTTGAAGAAAACTGCAACTTGCCGTTGAATGTAAGCAAATTGATTCCACATTTTTCGCCATATTTTTCTTGCAGGCGCTTTGCTGCTTTTTCTATTTCATTTTTTGTTACATCTAACTTTGCAGTGATGTCGCTTATTGCAACAGCCTCGCCAGCAACAAACAACAAACTTTCTAAAATGTTATCTAAATTTTCCATTATTTATTCTCTTCTTCTTTTTTGAATATTTCAATCTCACCATAGGTTGAAGATTGTGATGCTGTGATAAACTGACCTTTTAAGAGTTCTAAGAGAGCCAAAAACGTGTTAATTATTTCGCTCTTGCTGTAGTCGGTTTCAAACAACTCACTAAATTTGAAATGTTTTTTTGTTATTAAATCGTCCTTTATTTGAGCTATCTTTTGAGCCACAGTAAAACGGTCTTTAACAATTTTTCTTTCGGTTATCTCTTGTGCTTTTATTGTCTCTCTTGTGAGAAGTTTGTAAAACGCTTGAGTTAAAAGGGACAAATCTAAGTGTTCTGGCAGTTCATAACGATAGCCATTGGCTGAGTCGTCTGGCTGTTTATAAAGCCTGTCAACGTCCTCAATCTCTTTCAGCTTTTCAGATGCCTCTTTAAACAACTTATACTCTTCAATCTGTCTGATTAATCTCTGCTCTGGATCTTCTTCATCTGGATTTTCTTCAGCAGGTTTTGGAAGCAATTTATTAGACTTTATTTCAACAAGTCTTGCCGCCATCAAAATGAATTCTGAAGCCTTGTCAACATCAATGTTGTCGATGTCTTCCATGTATATCATATATTGTTCTGTTATTTTCGACACGAAAATATCTTTTATGTCGATTTTCGCGACCTTGATTAAGTGTAATAGCAAATCTAGTGGGCCATCAAAATTTTCGAGCTTAAACTTATACTCATCGTTTTCTTCTGCATTCTCGAGAATTTGCATTCCTACAGAGTCTAACTTTATTCCAAAGAAAAGGCCATCTGATGTCTCTTTTTCAGATGGTTCAATGTTGATATTTTCTTGTGGTTCTTGTGTTTTTTCTTCGGTCATTAGTCAACTCCTAAAATAGTGCAAAAAACTTATCAAACAGCACTGTTAGTCCCTTTATTACGTTGCCTGCAGTGTGCGTGAGGTAAAGATCTATCACATAGGTGAACATAATTAGCAGAATTAAAATTATTATTGAGTATCTGCGCATGAATTCGACAAATGAATTTCCTGGGCGAGAAAGTGATTCAACCACCCTAAATCCGTCTAGCGGATAAATTGGCAAAATGTTGAAGAACACCAACACGAAGTTAATTGAAATCGCATAGGTTAAAAATGCTTTAAGTGCATAACCATAAATTCCCCAACTTGTTGCATAATCTGGAACAAATTTGTTTAGCGCGCAGGATATTATGATGAAGATTGTTCCAACAATAATATTTGCAAATATGCCGGCAAGAGACACCAAAATTTGTGACTTTGTTGGGTGTTTAAAATTGCGCTCATCAACAGGAACTGGCCTTGCCCAGCCAAACCCCAAGAAAAGCAAACATAAAAATCCGAAAAAGTCAAAGTGGCTAAATGGCGCAAGAGTCATTCTTCCAGATAATTTTGCTGTTGGGTCGCCCTGTTTGTAGGCAACAAAAGCATGAGCCCATTCGTGAACGGGCAACGCAACCAACAATGCGCTTATTCCCATTGCTAGCAAAACAAAAGCGTTGAGTGCATTTGGGTTAGAAAATATCTCGCGTATCATAATTCTCCTGCTATATTTGCTGTTATTTATTATATATATTATTAACCCAACATGTCAAATTATTTCGCAATTTGATTAAACAATAAAAAGTGGGAAAATATTCCCACTTTCTGCCTACCAGCTCAGTGCTATATTATGAAAAATTTCGCCTAACTTAATTTTGTTGATGTTCTCTTTTGAAACAAGTTCTATTTCATCAACCACTATTTTGTTTTGGTCTAAAACATAAATTTTGCCTATAACTTGACCATTTTCTATGCTGGCCGTTATTGAGTTAGGAATTTCAAGTTTGGTTGAATAGTCCTTTTCTTCACCCTTTTTTTGAAGAACACTATAATCTCTTTTTGCATAAAGTTCTAGTTGCCTTTGTGTTGCCCCACGAACAGAGACTTTGGCAAGTGGCAAAGATGTGTTTATTATTGTTTGTGTTTGATAGTTTGCAAATCCATAATTAAACATTTTTGTTACCTCAGCAAATCTGACTTTGCTGCTCTCAGCGCCAATGATAACTGCAATTAGTCGCATTCCAGAGCGAGAGGCTGATGCTGTTAAACAATATTTCGCTTCTGACGTGTGGCCTGTTTTTCCACTTTCACAGCCCGAATATGTCTTAATCAGACGATTAGTGTTAACAAGACCAGTTTTTCTGCCACTAGGATGAATAAAGTCTTCCATCCAAATTTTTGAATATTGTTTATAGAGACTATTATCACAAATTTGAGAATAGATTTTTGCTATGTCACGAGCAGAAGAATAATGACTAGCAGATGGCAAACCTGTGCAATTTTCGAAGTGAGTGTTTGACAGTTTAAGCTTTGAGCAAAGATTATTCATCTTTTTCGCAAACAGCTCTTCACTTCCTGCAATCTTTTCAGCCAGAGCAACACAACTGTCGTTAGCTGAAACCATAACTATTGTTTTTATTAAATCTTGAACCGAATAAGAGCTGCCCGCATCTAAAAAGGCAGATGACCCTTCTGTGTCTGCCGCATTTTGACTAACAGAAACTTTGTCGTCTAGCGACAATCTTCCTTCTTCAATTTCATTAAAAACGACAGCCAGCGTGGCAAGTTTTGTCATGCTTGCAATTGGCAATTTTGCATCTGCATTATTTGATAAAATTTCGGTTCCACTTGCGTGGTCAATCAAATAGCTGGCCTTTGCCTGAACTGAAATTTCTGTTTCGTTCAACGCCAATGCCTGCTTTGATTTTGGTGTTGAAAAGCAAAATATTGATAATAATATTGCAAAAACTGCGATTATTTTTGTAAATTTGTGCATAATTCACTCCTATTATCGCTTATTTTTTGCATTTTTTAAGTTGTTTATGCGCAAATTTAGTAATTTATCACATATATTGCGCGTAAAATCATTGGAACAAAAAGATTAATTAAAATCTGCACTAATAAATAAAATATAACTAATATTGCTGTTGAAATCCAAAATTCTTTTGTGAAACTTTTTGTAAACTGCATCTGAAAATGGTGAACATCTTTTGCCCTTTTATGGCAATTTGCCTGAAGCAAACCTAAACAAGAAAGTAACAGCAAGTTTGTTGGAATTAACATTACAACACAAAAAATAATTTCACCCAAACTATAATATTCAATTATTGCAACTATGGCTAAAACAAACACTGCCGTTTGATAACTAAGATATGCAAATCCTAAAAATGACGAATAGAAACTTAATGAGAAAATAATAATTAATGCCGCTCCAAACAAGCCGACAAACAGCCTTTGCCAAAAAATCACATTCAGCTCTGCTGTTCCAGAAATAAATGCATAAAGATTTTCATTGCCTGTCGTGAGAAGTTTATAGAGATTTACATCACCAAAAGAAATTATAACCCCAACAACTATTCCAATCAGCATGGATATCAAGCATAATACAATTTCTCTTTTATGTTCCTTTAGCCAAAACGAAAGACTATCTTTCAGTTTGATGTCAAGCTTATAACTATTCATATTGCAAGTATATTCTTGTTAATTTTATTTTTTGACAAAATTCTTTAATTATCTATCATGTTTTCAGCTAAAATTCCGTAACCCTTTGTTGGATCACTTAAAAATACGTGGGTGACTGCCCCAACAAGCATTCCATTTTGAACAATCGGACTTCCACTCATTCCCTGAACAATTCCGCCAGTCTTCGAAAGCAATTCCTGATCTATTATTCTGATTACTAAATTTTTATTGCTGCTTTGCGAGTGATGAGAAGCCTTTATAATTTCAATTTTATATTCGTGTGCCTCACTGCCATCAATTGAACAAAATATGCTTGCTCTGCCCGTTTTAACCTGTTTTTTTGTTGCTACTTTCAATTTTGTTTTAAGGGAAGAAATCAACTCATCACTTGCGTTGCCATAGACACCATCTTCTGTGTTTTTATCGATTGTTCCAAGAACTTTTCCGTTTCGCAAGAACAACCCTTTAAGTTCGCCAGCAGAACCTCGTTTGCTTTCGCTAACACCTATAATGTTGCAACGATAAACATTGCCTGACAAAACAGGAAGTTTTGTGCCAGTGTCAATATCACAAACAGAGTGGCCAAGTGCTCCAAATCTATGGTTCGATTCGATAACATATGTTAGCGTACCCACGCCTGCTGAATTGTCACGAATCCAGAGGCCAAGTTTATATTCGCCAGTGATGATATCTAAAGCTGGAAGAACATTTACGCTAAATGGGTTTTCACCTCGTTTAACCCCAAGGGTAACCTCTTTGTTTTGTTGTTCTTGTTTTTTTATCTCCTCACTGATGGTCGCAGAACTAGAAATCTGCTTTCCATTTATGGAAACCACAACATCACCCGGCTCTATATGTCCAGACACAATAGTTTTTTTTAAGCCAGTCTTTGTGTGAACACCACCAACAGCAATAACCACAACACCATTACAATTGATCGTAAATCCGAGAGGAATTCCGCCAAGATAAACTTCTGGCATTTCTCTTTGGACAGAGTTTGCACCAAACACATTTGCAAAAAATTCGAATAGTCCTGCTCTTGAGTAGTGCCCTTCAATTTCAGGGTTTACATTAACAAGCATACTCGAAAAAACCGCAAAAAATAGTGTTGCAAATATGAAAAACCTATATATTTTCTTCAATTTAAACAAAAAACTACTCCTTCAAGTAGTTTTGTTAATTTTGATATAAACTATGTATTTTTGTTATAAAGATTCTAAAAAACTTTTTGCTGAACCAATCATAAACCTGGCATGTTCAAGCGAGTGCTGCGAAATTGTTCCACCAATAAGCCTTGCAATTTCTTTAAGTCTCTCTTCTTCAGAAAGAAGTTTAACTTTTGTTTGGGTTTTATCATTTTCAACAACCTTGTTTATGTAGTAATGTGCGGTTGCATAGCTTGCCACCTGCGACAAGTGAGAGACACAAATAACCTGTCTGGTTTTCGCAATCTTCAACAGTTTTTTTGCAAGTTCTTCTGCAACAACACCACTGACACCTGTGTCGATTTCATCGAAAATCATTGTGTCGATGTTTTCTATGTCGGCCGTTATGTTTTTGACGGCGAGCATAAATCTGCTCATTTCTCCACCACTTATAATTTTGCTAAGTGGCTTTGCTGGTTGCCCCTTGTTTGCTGAGAACAAATATTCAACCCTATCTAACCCAGTTGAGTCGCACTGATCTAAATCAACGTTATCAAACTCTATTTTAAATGTGGTGTTCTTCATTGCAAGCTCTGAAAGCTCTTTTGTTATTTTTTGTTCTAACACGCCTGCAGCCTGCTTTCTTGTTTTAGATAGTTCACCACCAAGTGAATAAAGTTCTGTTTTTATCTTTTCTATTTTGCTCTTAAGCTCAGAAATATATTCTGTTGAGTTTTTAAGTCTTGTGTTCTCTGCTTTTATCTTCTCTAAATAAGCGTTTATCTCTTCGATGCTAGCACCATATTTCTTTTTGAACGAATTAAGCAAATCTAGGCGTTCTTCATTTTGTTTTGCCTCTTGCTCATTAAACTCTAAGTTGTCTTTTTGTTCATCAATTGAATCGACAATATCAGCTATGTCGATTTTTGCACTGTCGAGTCTGTTATAGAGTTCTTCTATTTCTTTTGAATATTGTTTAACCTGCGAAATTGTGCTCATGAGTCTCGTTATGGTTTCAACTAGTCCACCAGTTCCGGAAAATCCAAAATTGGCGAGCTCTGAGGCATTATTTAAGCTGTCGGCTATCTTTTCTATGTGAAGAACTTTTTGGCGATATTCCTTTAGACTTTCTTCTTCGCCAACCTGAAAATTTGCCTCTTCGATTTCTTCTATTTGATAGTCATATAAATCAATAAGCCTGTTGCGCTCGTTGTCGTCGGCAGTAAAAGAATTCAGTTCTGATTTAAGAGCCTTGTATTCTTCGAATTGTGATGCGAATTTTTCTTTTGTTACAGCATGCTCTTTTCCAGCAATTCCGTCGACAATGAGCAGCTGATTTTGCTCATTTAAAATTGATTGATGTTCAAATTGGCCATGCAAGTCCATGAGGGGCGCAGTTAGTCTCTTTAGCATTGAAAGAGAAAAGTTTTTCCCATTGACCTTGCATTCATTTTTTCCCTCTTTAAACAGCTTGCGAGAAATGACTATTGTTTCTTCTTTTTCTAGTCCAAGTTCAGACATTAAGGTCTGAATTGCAGCACTTTTGGTTGTGAAAACAGCTTCAACATAAGCATAGTCTTTGTCGTAGCTAATTAGAGTTTTATCGGCTTTATCACCGAGCAAAAGAGAAATTGAGTCAATAACCAAACTCTTGCCGGCACCAGTCTCTCCAGTGATAACATTGAGACCGCCCGCAAGTGAAATTGTTATGTCGCTAATTAGCGCAATATTTTTTATGGTTATGCTCTGTAACAACTTATATTCTCCTAAACTTCAGTCAATGGTTTTAGTTTTTCTAATTCACCCTTAAAAACAAGCAGTTGTCCTTCTGTTTGTTTAAGTTTTTCGTAACAGATTTTGCTAAGTTCAATTGCCTGTTCAAAAAGTTTTGTTGCTTCTTCGAGACCAATTTCTCCACTAGAAAGTTTAAGGGAAATTTCTTCTAGTTTTGCATAAGCTTGTTCGTATGTCATAAGTCCTCCTTGTTTGTGACAACAGCACTAACCAGGCCATCGTCAAATCTAATTTTTATGTCGTCTTTAATTTTTAAATCACTTGAGTGAGCAACTTTTTTATCACTCTTTTCCACAATTGCATAGCCATTTTTTAAAATGGTAAGTGGATTAGATTTTTCAGTTGCAAGAACAAGTTTATCTAATTTTGCCCTGTTTGCGGTGATGGCTAGTTCATATTTGTTTGCCATGTCACTGACAAGATTTTTATATTCTAAATAACTGTTTGCAACAATCCCCTTGTAACCATCGTAAATTTGTTTTTGAGTGTCGTAAACATGTTCCCTCTTTTTGTCTGCAAGCATTGTTGCAGAATCTGAAATTCCATTTATTTTTTCTTGAAGATTAGCCAGAGCCAATCTAAAATCATAAAATGCTATTTCAGCGGCAACACTTGGTGTTGGGGCCCTCATGTCACTAACAAAATCTGAAAGCGAAAAATCTGTTTCGTGACCAACGGCAGAAATGATTGGTTTTTTGCATTCGAATATTTTTCTTGCAAGTTTTTCGGTGTTAAATGGTGCTAGGTCTTCAAATGAGCCGCCACCCCTTGCAATTATCACAACATCTACATCTGAGTTTTCAAAATATTCTAAGCCTTCTACAATTTCGTTTTCTGCCCCTGCCCCTTGAACACGCGCTGGATAAACAATTATGTCAGTAAACGGATTTTTCTTTCGCGCAACATGAACGATATCTCGAATTACCGCTCCGGTTTCGCTGGTTACAACGCCAACCTTGTTCGCAAATCGTGGAAGTTCTTTTTTGCGACTCTCGTCAAACAGCCCCTCTGCTTCTAGTTTTGCTTTTAAAAGCAAATATTGCTTGTATAACTCTCCAAGACCATAAGGTTCTATGCGACTTGCAATAAAACTTAACCTGCCTGTTTTTACATAATAATTAAGCCTGCCAGTTAAAAGAACCATATCCCCGTTATGTATGTCTAAGTCGGTTGCACCAAACTTGATGCACGCAAGCTGAGCACCATCTTCTTTAATATCAAAATACGCGTTACCTGCCGACACTTTGAAGTTTGTTACTTCGCCATATACACTGATGGTTTGCAAAAATTCTTCGGCATCTATAATGCGTTTTATGATGGTGTTAAGTTGTGTTATGTTTAGTTTGATTGTTTCCATTAATCTTTTTCAACTTTGCTTAAAATTCCGTTAATAAATGATGGGCTTTTTTCTGTTGAATATTTTTTGGCAAGTTCAACAGCTTCGTTTATGCTGACTTTATATGGAATGTTTTTTAAATATAAAACTTCATAAAGCGCAACAAACAAAATGGCTTTGTCTACTTTGTAAATTCTATCTAAACTAAAACCCTTTGCGTGCTGCTTTATGATATCATTTAGTTCTTGGCTTTTTTCTATTGCACCATAATAGACTTTTGAAACATAGTCTTGTTCACTTTGTAGTTCAAATTCAGACGAAAGTTCATTAAATGTGAGGTCATTTTTTTGACCACTGAACAAATATTCAAAAATTAGTTTAAACGCAACTTCTCGCGCATCTTTTCGGCTATTCATTGTTATTCTTATTCTCCAATTTTATTATTCAAATGTTGGCCCGCTGTTTATATGTTGTTCTTGACTACTATTGTTTATGTTTGCATATGTAGTAGTTGTTGTTGCTATTTTTAAGTTGTTCTTAGCAGTTTCACTAAATTCTCTCTCTTCGGGATTGGCATTATTAATACGTTCTTCTACTATTTTGTTATTAATTGGTCCACCAAGAACAAGCGTATTTGAACCTTTTGGTGGCTCTGTGATTCTAGGTCTACTATATGTTTTCTTATTTCGTTGCTCTGGAGTGTTTTGTGCCTTTTGAGAGCCTCCATCCGCTGCACCTTGAAATGCTGTAGCATTATCTTTATGTGGTTTATAATCTTTCTTCTTATTGGTTTGTGGTTTCTTTGGCCCTTTAGCTTTAGAACCACCACTCTTCTTTTTGTCTGGCTTTTTGGCAGGTTTTGCCACTGCAGGATAGTTTGGCATTTCCGGTTTTGAAGTTTTGCCTTTTGTTGAACTGCCAACTTTGATAACAATTGGTGGCTTTTTAGCGCCATTGTCTTTAGGTTTTCCTTCTATTTCTGGAGGAAGTGGTTGCATTGGATATGGCCTTAAGCCTAGCATGAGTAAATCACGTGGCAAATAATAAAGTGGAACGGCCGCAGAAGCTTTAACAAGCGCATTGATTCTGTTTTTTATTCTAAACACAAGTGGAATTTCAACGCCATCGGCCGTGAATCGTGGATTGATACCTATTAACTCATAGATTGTTTCAATTCTATTTCCTTTTTCGTCATATTGAGGCTCAATTCCGAGCAGCTCAAAAATGTCTTTCAGCGTTCCATCTTGCTTATATTGTGGACTTATTCCTAAAATTCCATAGACATCTAAAAGTGTTGTCTTTTTCTTTTTCTCTTCAAGTTCTTTTATTTCTTTTTCTAGTTGTTTTTCAAGCTTTTTAAGTTTTGAATATGCATAGCATATTAAATAAACATTTGCAGCAAAAACAAGTAAAATCAAAACAACTTTTAACCAAACTATTGGAACAAAAATCGCAAGAGGAATTATGCCCAAAGCAAGAACCATTGCAAGAGCGTAAAACCAAAATAATTTTTTTATCTTTTGAACTGTTTTTTCCATAAACTAATCCTTAGTTTGATTTTTTGACCTTTTGTGATAATGCTTTTCCCTCATCTCTATTTAGCTTTATAGAAAAAGCTAAAAAAATGACTGACGCAGCAACGAATGCACACATCAGCACTAAAAACAAAGTTTTTAAGCCTTCATCAAAAAAGCAGTATAACACAGCAAACACTGCGGCTAAGCACAGTGATATGACAGCAAATGCTGTAGACATAGATAAACTACTGCGAACTTTTGATGAATTTTCCATTATACTACCTCTTCATCGTTTGTAAACACAACTTCGGCACAATGAACATTAACTTCGCCTACTTTGAAGTCTGTCATTGACTCTATGCTATTTTTTATGTTTTCTTGAACCCTGAACGCAACATCACGAACAGAATAACCAAATTTGATTTTAACGAAAACATCAACATAAACGGAGTTTTCAACAAACTCTATTATGATTCCTTTGTGAAACTTTTTGTTAAATGCTCTTTTGATTGCTGGAATTGCATTGCGACAAATTCCGGCGATTCCATTGATTTCTTGAACAGCAAGTGTAACAATGCTTAAAACCACATTGTCTTTGTAACTTACTTCACCTTCTGCTTCTAGTGCGATATTATCTTTCATAATAACTCTCCATGTTTGCTTTTCACTATTAGTATAACACACAAAAAAACTATATGCAATAAATTAAAATTAATTTATATGCAAAAAAAAGAGCGCTTTCGCAGCCCTTTTTTTGCAGACTAAACGCTCATGATTTTGACATTTGTTGGATCAGCCTTTGTTTCGCCAACCAAAATTGTTAAAATTTTAGAGACATCATCACCTGTTAAATTGTCTGACTTAACCATTACGGTTGTGTTTTCATCCGCAATTGTTACAACTGCATCTTCATAGCCAGACGCCATGACCATACTCTCTAAAATTGTTTCGCTTTCCATGCGCTTTGCTAGTTCCATTTTAAGGTTGTTTGCATCGGCAATTTGAGCTTGTGTGGTGGCGGAAGCTATGATTGAATCATAATATTCTAGCATTGAGTTTCGAGTTGCAAGTTTGCTAGATCTGTAACTAGATAAAAAACTTGCAGTTACGGTTGTTGATGCTGTTAAATTTTCTTGATTGTTATTTTTGTTAAGTGCAATGTTCAAATAGCCTGTTACTACCAACAAAAGTGCCATTGCAACCAAAACAAATATTTTCTTTTTCTTGCTCATATTATCTCCTCCAATAAAACCAAAAATTTTCACTTATTTGCCCTCCAAGATATCTATTCTTGATATGTCCACTCCGTATGTGGCAGAAATGGCAATCATCAATTTGTTTTTTAGCGACACATTGTTTGCACCTCTTGCCACAATTAATATGCCATTTATCTTGGGTAAAAGTTCTCTGACCACCGCCGGCCGGCTAACCGAAGATTGCTTGTCATAAACCACTGTTTGATTCTGCTCTGCTCCCGTGAACAGATATTCAATTTTTGGACTAGACTCGACAATTACAACAACCTTTACATTGGAAAGTCCATCGACAGACATAAGCAAGTTTTGAAGTGATGACGAAACCTCTTTTGAATATTGCAAAGTCAGTGATGACACAGCGGCGGCTTCAGATTGTTCTGTTGTTTTGTTTTGTTTGACTTGTTTGTTGGAAAATGAGCTCAAACAAATTGCAGCAGCAACAACTAGAAGGGATATCACAAATGCATAGACCACTTTTTTGTTTTTAAACATTTTGCTCGATTTTAGTTTGTCTATTGCGGAAGATAGTGACATTTGTTTCTCCTGATTTATGTATATTAACAAGCGATTTCAGATATGACAACTTTAATTGTAAAAAATGCAGTATTTTATGTTGATTTATACAAAAATATGTCATTTTTTAAAAAATATTAAATAATTTTGCGGTTTTTCAAAACATTGTTCGCAGCAAATTTATCACTTCTGAAAAGATTGAAAACGTTGAAATTATGTTTATTGCAACATCAACAAAGGCAAATTGTTTTTTGTTTGGAGAAATGATTTCAAAAAGTCCACGAAGAACTGCACACACGCAAATTGTTGTTATAAGCGACCTGAATTTATATTCCATTAAATCACCCCAGAAAGTGAAACCATTAAAAGCATGTTGGAAACAAAGAACATTAAAAACACACCAATTAAAACTGTGAGCATCATTGACAAACTGGAACTTGCACTTGAAATTATTGATGTTACCTTTGAATCAGAAAGTGGCTCAACTATTCCACTTAAAAACTTAAGTGCGAGTTGCAAAGTGGCAATGAGCAAAATTGGGCTGATGATTGACCCAACAAGCATTGCAATTCCTGCAAAGCCAACTGCATTTTTTATTATCACTGCCCCAGCCCTGACAAGTTCAAAACCATCGCTTATATATCCGCCAAGCATTGGAACGTAGTTCTTTATGGCATATTTGGCAGTTTTTATGCTAATTCCATCTGCTGACGATGCAGTTATTCCTTGAATCGTCATAAAGCCAATGTATATTGTGAACACGATGCCTATTATCCACTTAAACAAAGACTTGAAAAAATCAATCAGATTGTTAAGCTTCATTTTAGTTGAAAGATGACTTATAATTGAAAGAACAAAAATTGCAACAGCAAGCGGAAAGAGAATTTTTAAAAAAATGGTTGAAACCAAGTTAGAAAGCAAAATCACCATTGGCTGATATGCTTTAACACTTACACTTCCTCCTGCAAGATTCATTGCAAACAATATGATTGGCAAGACCGATGCAGACTGGCTATGCATGTTGCTAATGACTGAATATACATTATTAGAAACACCATGCATTAAACTTGCCAAAACAATTATGACGCTCGAATAACAAATAAAAAAAATTGCCCTGCTGACTGAGCTTTCTTCTAGTTTTGGTTTGACAATTTTGAAGAGTACCGCAAGCATGATAATTATCAAAATTGTAAGCAAAGGCGACATAATTTGAGTAAAATTGCGCCTGATTGTGCCTAAAATTGCAGAAAATATCGAATTATAATCTGTTAAAATTTCACCTCTTATTAAAGCCAAAACAAAATCTTTGAAAGAAAAAACATTGAATGTGCTTGCAAAATATTCTTTGTTATTCTCAAAATAATTTTCTAGTTCTGACATGTCGATGTCGTCTAAAATTAAGTTAACCTCTTGGTCGAGTTGTTCTTCGACAGTTGCCTCCGCATGGCACACTTTTTGAACCGGCTGAGAAAAACAACAAATAATCAAAACCACTATAGCAGCGATAATATTGTAGAAAGCATTTGAGACACGATTGGAATTGCTATTGCGCATATTGAAATTTTGCCCCCAAGTAATATTTTGGACTGTATTGTTTTATTTCCCGCATCCTCAGCCATGTCTGCACAAAACTCGGTTAAATATGCCACACAAAGAACTTTTATCATTGGCCTTATTACCGCAGAAGCCTGAGCACCAATTGACGAAATTCCAGATAGAATATTTTCTATTTCTGAAATTGATAAAAGCACAATTGCAACACCACCACAAATGCTCACAACTAGCGCTATGTCTGGCCTATATGTTTTTATTATGGCAGCCGAAACTATGGAGACCGCACCAATTGCAATTATTTTTAGTAGCACTAGTCATGCTCCTCAATATAAACTAAACATCGTCTGCAAGTTGCCAAAAAGCTCACTAATCATGTTAAGGACAACTGCTAAGACCATAATTAATCCTGCCAAATTTGTTAATGTTGCAAGTTCACCCTTTCCCGAGTGTTGTAAAATTTGGCTGACAACAATTGTAATTAATCCTATTCCTGCAATTTTAAAAATAATTGAAATATCCATTTTCCCTTTAATAAATAAGAATGCAAATTATTGCTCCAACACACAGACTGAGTTTTTGAGCAAGTGAACCAACCGACTTTTGTTTTTGGCTATATTCTTGTAACTTTGATTTGATGATTGATTGCTCTTTGGAAATGAGTTCTTCAACTTGGTGCTCTGGTGAAGATGAAAGTTCAATCAAAAATTCTGCTATTTGCAAAGCTTCTTGATTAGACAGTGTTTTAGACAATAAATTAGTAACTGACTCTTTTGAAAAATTGTTTGCTTTTAAACATTTTTCAAGGTCAAAATAAAACATGTCTTTTGAACTAGATTCATTAGCAAAGTTCGAAACACACAATGTTAGCCTTTTTTGAAAAAACGCAATATTGATTGTTAAATAGTTTAAAAAGCGGTCAAAATTCACAAAAAATTGATATTTTTTTGTAATTCTGTTTTTAATTGTTATTCCAACAAATCCACTTGTTAACATGATTAATGTGCAAAATATTAATTTCATTTTCTTTTTTAATAAGGCATGTATAAGCACTTTAAGTTTGAGTCGTAGATGCCTTGATACCTCGTTTTTGAACTAGAATTTAAGACAATTATTCTCTCTATGCTTTTTTCGTTTAGCATGCGTTTGATGTTGTCGTTTTGCAGTAGCTCAAATTGATTTTGCGCGTGCACTGATGCAATCACATTTACTCCACTTTGAATTGCCTTTCTGACAGCTTCGTAGTCTTCGTTTGAGTATAATTCGTCAGTAACTATTACATTTGGCTTTAATGAGCGAATTCCTTGACCAAAAGCCATGAGTTTGTTTCCACCTGAAATAATATCTGTAAATGCCCCAACGTTTAGTGTTTGTCTGCCATTTGTTACATTAGCGATTTCGTAACGTTCGTCAACCAGCAAAATATTTCTTATTGTGCTTTCTGCAGAAAGTGCTCTGCAAACATCGCGCAAAAGCGTGGTTTTGCCGGCCCCTGGTCCACTTGCAATCAGTGTGTTATAAACTCTCTTTCCATCACAGATAAACTTTATTGCAACGTCGGCAAAATGCTTTACCTGGTGAGGAATTCTAATGTTTAGTGAATTGATATGCTTTATGGTGACAATTCCTGTCTGGTTTGTAACAACTTCTCCCGTTATTCCTATGCGAATTCCTCCATCGCAAGCAATAAACATTTGCTTTATCTGTTCGCTAACCGCATAAAAAGAATTCTGCGTTGCCCTTGATATCACATGATTTAAATCGATATCTGATGCATAAACACATTCATTATTTTTGTTTGTTACAGCATAATTTTTGCCGTTTATGCAGACAACAACAGGACAATTTGCCCTGAGCCTTATTTCTTCTATGTCGCCAATACTGCAAAAACCCACTATTTCATTGTATAATTTTTCAGTGATTAAATCTTTAATCATGTCTAATAAAACTTATTTTGCGGTTGCCCATTTTATACTGCTATATTTGGCGAATTTTGAAGGAATTTTATTTTGGCAATTTTTTGCACAAAAAAAACAGCAACAAATTGCTGTTTTTATTTTTGTTATGCTCTGCTCATGTATGTTCCAGTTCTTGTGTCAATACGAATTCTTTCGCCATTGTTTACAAAAAGTGGAACTTGAAGTGTGAAACCTGTTTCAACAGTGGCTGGCTTTGTGCCTGCCTTTGATGTGTCTCCCTGAAGTCCTGGTTCACATTCTGTGATTGTGAGTTCAACAAAGTTTGGTGGTTCAACGCTGAAAGCTTCGCCCTTATAAAATTGAATTGTGCAGTTCATGTTTTCTGTGATAAACATAAGAGCGTCTTCTACTTGACTTTTGTTAAGTGGAATTTGTTCGTATGTTTCGTTGTCCATAAAATAATACAAATCGCCATCGTTATAAAGATAAGCCATTTCCTTGCGCTCGATGTGAGCCTTTTCGAACTTTTCTACTGGGTTGAAAGTTTTTTCAATAACTTGTCCTGTTACAATATTTTTTAATTTTGTTCTAACAAATGCGGCACCCTTGCCTGGTTTAACGTGCAAGAAGTCTACTACCACATAGATTTTGCCGTCCATTTCAAATGTTACGCCTTTTCTAAGATCGCCTGCTGTAATCATAAATTTCCTCCAATTTTTAACTACGATAATTTTAACATAAGTTATGCTCGTTGGCAACTATTATTTGACTGAAAGTGCCATTTTTTATGCGTTTTGATATATTTTCATCATGTCTACCGACTCTCTGGTTTGATGACCCGGGCTTTCGCTGATGATTTCGCCACTAATTTCATAGTCTTTTAAAACTTTCGCAAGTGGCTCAAAATCTGGCCCAAAGTTTTGTGGATTGTTATCTGCAAGAACATGTTTAACTTCGCCTTTTGGGCCATATTCGATGTGTGTGAAATGAATGTGGACGTCATGATAGCGCTCGCCAATATACATTTTGAGCGTGTCGAAAACATTTGCAAAATCTTGCTCTGTGACCAAGCTTCCCTGGCCAAAACTGTTAATGTGACCAAAATCGAGCGTTGGAACAATTCTCTTGTCTAGCGAACACATTTCAGCAACTTCGGCAACTGTTCCACACTGACCGTGCTTTCCCATTGTCTCGGGGCAAATTTGAAAGTCAAAATCAAAGTGTTGATCATCGATTCGCTCCATCAAAAGTTTGAGGTTTGACATAACACGTGCATGGGCTTCTTCCCTCGACTGCTTCATGAGCGCGCCCGGATGAAACACAAGTCGTTTTGCCCCGAGCAGTTTCATTTTTTTGAGACTGTTAATTATGTATCCGATGCTCTTTTCTATCATTGTTGGGTCTGGATTTGCAAAGTTGATATAATATGGGCCATGAACACTGAGTGTTATATTTTTTTCTGCAAACAATTTGCCGAGCAAAACACACTTTTCGTCACTCATGTTTATTCCGTTTGTAAAGCTTATTTCATAGGCAGAAAGCCCATGACTTTCAAGCCACTCCGGCATCTCTTCGCTCTTTTTGTGGCCTGCTGCTGCAAAGTCTTCGCAGAAACCTGATGGTCCAAAATTTATCATTTGTTTTCCTCCCACAAATTAATTTGAATTTTTGTTGAATTATTTTTTGTTGTGCAAATGCCTATTGGTTTGTCATTTAAATAACAAAGTGTTTGTTCTTCTTTTATTTCTGTTGTTATGGTTTGGCCATTTAAAAGTTTTTTTGATTGTTCTTCACTAAGACTTTTGATTGGAAGATCTAAAACTTTGTCAATTGAAAGCAGCTCTGCTTTTCCACTTTCTATCTCTGAAAGTGTGTAAGAATTTTCGAGCAAAAACTTGCCACTCGCACGCCTGATTATGCAAACTGTTGTTGCAACCGTTCCAAGTTCTTTTGCAATGTCACTAATAAGTGTTCTGACATAAGTTCCTGCAGAGCAGTGGATTTCAAAACTAAACATATTTTCACCATAGTCACTGACAGACAGACTAAAGATTTCAATTTCTCTTGGTTTAATCTGTGCTTGTTTGCCCTGCCTCGCCAGTTCGTAGGCGCGTTCTCCGTTTATATTTATTGCAGAATATTGTGGTGGAACCTGTTTGATTTTGCCAATAAACTTATTGATTACAGACTGAATTTGCGATAGTGAAATTTGTTTTTCATTTTTTATGACAACCTCGCCCTGACTGTCGAGAGTGTCAGTTTCTATTCCAAATTTTGCTATTGCAAAATATTTTTTGTCTTTGGTTAAAAAGTAGTCAAACAGTTTTGTGGCCTTGCCAACCGCCACCGGCAAAACACCACTTGCTAGTGGATCGAGTGTTCCAAAGTGTCCACACTTTTCGTTTGTTATGTGTTTTATTTTTGAAACAACGTATGTGCTATTTTCTCCGCTAGCTTTATTGACACAATAAACACCTAACATCTGCCAATTACCTCTTGAGCAGCTTTTAAAAGTGCGTTGTGAACGCCTTGTTTTGTGTCAAATATTTTGCAGCCTGCAGCGTTTAAGTGTCCACCGCCACCAAAAGCAGCCGCAACATCTCGTGCGCTGATGTTTCCCTTTGATCTAATTGAAACATAAAAACAATCTTCTTGCTCAGAATCTTGACTGACAAAAATTGAAATCAAAATGGTGTCTATTTGAATTCCGATATTCACAAGACCATGTGTTTCTTCTATTCCTACACCCAATTCTTCAAAATCTTTGTTGTCTAGCATTGTGATGGCTATTTTCCCGTCGTTATAAATTTTGATTCTATCATATGCAAGTTTGTTAAGTTTAAACTCCGCCATTGTTTGGTTTCTAAATATTGGTGTTGTTATTTCATCCATTGCCCCACCATAGATTGAAAGCAATTTGCTTGCGACCAAAAGCGTGTGTGGCTTTGTGCAAGAAAATGTGAGTTCGCCGCTATCAGTATATATTCCCGCAAGCAGCAAGTGAGCCATTTCTGGTGTAATTTTTACATCAATAATTTTAAAGAAATCAAAAAGTAACTCACAGGTTGAAGAATATGTTTCATTGACATAGTTGAGTTTGCAATATTTTTCATTTGTTGCATGGTGGTCTAGAAGACAAGAGTTTTTTCTGTTCTTCATTATTTTATATTTAAACTTTCCTAGTCTGTCGATTGTTGCTGTGTCTAAACAAATGTAACAATCATAATTCTCTAAAGTTTTGTTATTTATGTCTTCAATGTGTGGCAAACTTTGCATCTTTGAAGAAAGAGATGAATCGATAAAAACATCGGCTTTTTTTCCAATCGATGCAAGTGCATATTTCATTGCTAAAGAAGAACAGACCGCATCGCAGTCTGTTTTTATATGCGCAAAAACTGCAAAATTTGAGTGCTCAGCTATCATTTTTGCAATTTTTTCCATTATTTGTCTCCTTTAATGCTGTCAAACAGCTTGTTCATGTGCTCTGCATAATCGTTAAGAGTGTCAATTTCAAACTTTAAATCTGGAAGAATTTTTAGTCTTATTTTTTTTGCGAGCTCTTTTCTTATTTCAGATTTGTGTATGGTTAAATATTTTTGAATTTGTTTCGAGTCGCCACCCAAAACTGAAAAATATATTGTTGAAAGCATGAGGTCTGGTGTTGTGTCGACATTTTGAACACTTATCATAACACCCAAACTTTCATCTCTTACTCTGGCATCGATGATTGATGCAACAGCTTTTTGAATTTCTGAGTCAACCCTACTCATGCGAATATTTGGCATGGCCCTTCCTCCTGTTTAGTTGATTCGTTGCATAACATATGCTTCAACAATGTCGCCAACTTGCATGTCAACAAAGTCTTTGAAGGTGATTCCACACTCGAAGCCAGCTTTGACTTCTGAAGCCTGATCTTTTTCTCTTTGAAGAGTGTTAACTTCGCCTTCATAGACAATTTTCTTTCCACGAGTTATGCGCACCTTGCTGTCTCTTGTTACTCTGCCATCTAAAATATAGCTTCCGGCGATCATTCCAACTTTGCTTGCTTTAAAGAGCATTCTAACTTCTGCATGGCCGATAACTTCTTCTCTATATTTTGGAGTAAGCATTTTGTTTATGTTGTTTGTTACGTAGTCAAGAACCTCGTAGATAACCTTTGATTGATGAATTTCTACGTGCTCTTTTTCTGCAATGATTTTTGCGCTGAATTCTGCCTTAACGTTAAATGCAATAATAATGGCGTGAGCCGCTATTGCAAGACTGACATCGTTTTCGTTGATGTTTCCAACACCACCATGGATGCAGCGAACTTTAACTTCTTCGTTTTGAACAGCAGACAACGATTGTTTGAGAGCTTCTACTGAGCCCTGAACGTCACCTTTAATAATCACATTGTAGTCTTTAAAGTTGCTGTCAGCAATTTTGTTCATCATTGCTTCTATTGACAAATCTGCGCCTTTAATCATGTTTGAACGAGCAAGTTCTTGACGCTCTATTGCTAGGTTCTTGCTCATTTTTTCGTCAACGCTATAAAGTATGTCGCCTGCATTTGGAACGCCCGACAAGCCAATTATTGCCACTGGTGTGCTTGGGCCAGCGCTCTTAACTCTTTCTCCCTTGTCGTTTGTCATGGCACGAACTTTTCCGGTTACCATTCCAATAACAACATAGTCGCCAACATGAAGCGTTCCGTTTTGAATAAGAACTGTTGCAACGCTTCCAAGACCCTTATCTAGTCTGGCTTCGATTATTGCACCTGTTGCCCTTTTGTTTGGGTTTGCTCTTAAGTTTTGATATTCAGCAACAAAGAGAACCATCTCTAAAAGTTTGTCAATTCCTTCACCTGTTTTTGCTGAAATTGGAACAAGAATTGCATCGCCGCCCCATTCTTCTGGAAGAACATCATTTTCGGCAAGTTCTTGCTTGATTTTTTCAATGTTTGCGCCTTCTTTATCTATTTTGTTGATGGCAACAATCATTGGAATTTTTGCGGCTTTTATATGTTTTATGCTCTCTTTGGTTTGAGGCATGACTCCATCATCGGCGGCAACAACCAAAATGGCAATGTCGGTTAGTTTTGCACCGCGTTCACGCATGCTGACAAAGGCTTCGTGACCTGGTGTGTCGATAAATGTTACTTGCTTTCCATTTACTTTAATTGTGTAGGCACCAATGTGTTGAGTGATTCCACCAGCTTCGCCAGTGACAACATTTGTTTTTCTGATTCTATCTAGTAGCGAGGTTTTTCCGTGGTCGACGTGACCCATTACCGTTACTACTGGTGGGCGAACCTCTTTGTCTTCTTCTTTGGTGTCGTCTTTCATGAGTTCGGCAATTTTTTCTTCGTAGGTCTGCTCAACCTGCTTTTCAAGAGTAATTCCAAACTCTCCAGCAACAAGTTCTGCTGACTCAAAGTCGATGTTGCTGTTTATGTTAACCATAATTCCAAGAATTAAGAATTTGCTGATAATTTGAGTTGCTGGTTTTCCAATTTTTTCTGCAAGCAATTTAACTGTTAAGTTATCAGTTGTTATAACTGCGTGAGTGATTGCTGGTTGAACTTCGGCAGCTTTTGTTTGTTTTTGTTTTTGTGCACCACGCTTTTTGCTGCCCATGCGAACACTCTCGCCATCGTCTTCGAGAGATTCATCGGCAACATAACCACGCATAACTAAAGCCTTTTTGTTCATTGACTTTTTGTCGTCGTTCTTCTCGAAAGTCTTCTTTTTGGTTTGATGCTGTGGTTTTTTGCCGGCGAGTGAGCTGATATCTAACATTTCGGTTGGTTTGGCAAGTCTTGGGCCTGCTGGTCGCTGACCTTGCGCGCCCTGTGGCTTTTTAGCAAAACCACCATTTGGGCGTTGACCAAAAGTGTTTGGTCTTGCGCCTTGCGCACCAGCACCATTTGAATCAAACTTTCTGATTTTTGTTTGAGGTTGTTGAACAGGTCTTTGCTGTGGTTGTTGTGGTTTTGGTTCTGCCTTTTGAGGCTGAACAGAAGCTGCTTGAGCAGCCTTTTCTGGCTTTTGCTCTTTTGCAGCAAATTGAGCTTCTTTGTTCGCCAAAAGTGAACCAAACTGGTCTAATTGAGCCTTGAGTTTTCTAATATTTGAAGCAAGAAGATTCAGACTGCCATGTTGAATGATAGCCTGAACTGCTTTAATATTTTCGTTCTCTACTTTTGAATTGTTTTCTGCCAATTTATTTTCCCCCAAATTGCTTTAATTGTGTTTGAATTGCGGTCATCAGTGATTTGTCTGTTATGGCAAATGCACTTGCCGCTAGATTTAATTTGTTATAGTTTTCTTCGCTTAAAACAATTAGATTTTCCGAATATGTTTTAAGCTTGCTTATTGTGTTTGCCGTTAGTTTGTCTGAACAGACAATTCCACAAATATGCTTTGTTTTTTCTATTGTGTTTTGGCCAAAAACTATTGCGCGACTAGCTTTGGCAAAACCAATGTATGATTTGACTTTGTCCATTATACCTCGCTGGCAAGCTTGTCGTATATCTCATCAGAAACATCTTGTTTAAATGCACGATTTAATGCATGAGTTTTTTTGCAAAGGCGAATACATTCTTCGCTTGCGCAAACATAGGCGCCTCTTCCATTAAGTTTGCCAGTTTTGTCTAAAACAATTTGTCCTTCTGATGTTTTGACAATTCTGACAAAATCTCGTTTGTCACCCTTTTTGTGACATGCTATGCAAGTTCTTTCTGGAGTATTTTTCATTTTTGATTCCTTTTAGTCTAAGTTAATGTCATCAAACAAGCCACCAATATCATCGAGGTTTGTGCTTGTTTGTTCTGGAGTTTTAGCTGCTTTGCTTTCGCTCTTAACATCTATTTTCCAGCCAGTGAGTCTTGCTGCCAAGCGAACATTTAAGCCGCTTCTGCCAATTGCAAGAGACAATTTGTCGTCTGGAACGATAACGAGAGCCTTCTTGGCTGCTTCGTCGATTTCTACACTAACAACTTTTGCAGGAGATAGTGCACGAGCGATATATTCGAACACGTCGTCAGAATAAATAACGATATCAATTTTTTCGCCATTTAAGCTTGCAACAATGTTGTTTACACGAACGCCCTTTTGACCAACGCAAGCACCAAGAGCATCAACGTTAGGGTCTTTGCTTGCAATTGCAATTTTTGTTCTTGAACCAGCTTCTCTTGCCACGCTCTTAATCTCTACTATTCCGGCTTGAATTTCTGGAACTTCGAGTTCAAAAAGTTTGCGAACAAAGTTAGGGGTTGTTCTTGAAACAACTGCTTGAACGCCATGAGCTGTTTCGCGAAGTTTTTTGATGTATACCCTGATTCTGTCGTTAAGATTGTAGCTCTCGCCAGGAATTTGATCTTGACTCATGAGAACACCTTCGATTGATGTTCCTGCAAGTTCAAGATAAATTGTGTCGGCATCGATTCTGCGAATTATGCCAGTGATGAGAGTGTCGATTTTTCCTTCGAGTTCGCCATAGGCCAAGCTGCGTTCTTCTTCTCTAAGTTTTTGAGTGATAACTTGTTTTGCAGCGCCAGCAGCAATTCTTCCGAAGTCTTTTGGTGAAAACTCTTCGGCAATTGTGTCACCAATTTTGGCTGTCTTTTTGATGAGTTTTGCATCTTCGAGAGAAATTTGTGTGTCTGGGTCTTCGACAACATCAACAATGTCTCTATATGCAATAACTTTGATTGTGTTTTTTTCTGGAATTAATTTAACTTCAATTTTTCTGCCTTCGTCGTAGTTCTTTTTGTATGCACTAGTGAGTGCTGTTTGAAGCGCGTCTAAAAAATACTCCTTTTTTATTCCCTTTTCTGCTTCTAAGTCTTCTAATGCTTGAAAGAAATCTTTGTTTACCATTTTTTTGTTTTTATCCTCCTAAAAATCTATGTGCTTGCAAATTTTTGCAATAGCTTCTACTTTAAATGATATTTTTGTTTTGGCAAGTATTGTAACATTTGTGCCGTCAAACGAAACAAGTTTGCCTGTGTAATTCTTTTTGCGGTTGACTGGCGCAAACAAACTGATGTCTACCATTTCGCCAATGTTTTTTTGATAGTCTCTTGCGCTTCTGAATGCCCAATCTAGACCACAAGATGAAACGCTTAGGTTATATGAGCCCTCGGTTGGGTCTAGTTCGTCGAGCGGTGCATCGATTGCTCTGTGAACCTTTTCACAGTCTTCTAGCCCAATTCCGTTTGGACTGTCGATGTAAACAGTTAATTGATAGCCACCAGTCTTTTTTTCGTAGTCGACATCAACAAGTTCATAACCGAGCCCTTCGACAATTGGTTGAATATGGGTTTTAACCCTTTCTGCAACTGTTTGTTTTGCCATAATCTCTCCCTTTTTCTTTTTTGCAAAATTAAGAGCAACCTTTCGGTTGCTCGCATGTTCTGCTTAACTATTTGTATTATACATCAAAAATTTTGTTTTGACAAGTATTTATCTACAATTATTATATGTTTTATACTTAATTATTTTATGTTATCTGCAAGTTTTATAAAAACTTCGGCCGTTGCAATTGTGTCGGCAAGTGCACTGTGAGCATTTTCGAGCGAAACGCCCAGTTCTTTTGCAATTGTTCCGAGTTTATAGTTTTTTAAGCCCTTAACCGAGCGACGAGCCAAATCTAGACAATCGTAGGTTTTGTTGTCAAAATTATACTGAGCCTGCTTTCCCTGAGTCATTAAAAAGCTATAGTCAAAGTTAACATTGTAGCCAACAAGCACTGCGCCTCGAGTGAACTTGTAAAAGTCTTGGAGCGCCTCGGCAGCTTTTGGTGCATTTACCACATCTTTGTCGTAGATTTTGTGAACGGCTGAAGATGCTTCAGGAATGTGCATTTCTGGGTTAACTAAAGTTCTAAACGACTGAACAATTGCACCATTTATCACTTTGACCGCACCGATTTCGACAATTTTGTCGCCCTCATATGGCTTTAAGCCTGTTGTTTCGAAGTCGAACACGACGATTTCGTTGTTGGCGAGATATGGAGCAACTTTTGGGGCGTCGAACATGCTGAAAAGCCCAACTTGGTTTGTATATTCCATGTTTTCTGGTTTGACAAACTCATAGTATGGTTTTTCTTTTTTGTAGTCTATTTTTTCTTCCCAAACATCTGGCAATTTGCATTCGCTGACACTTGTGGCCCTTATGTGAATTCCAAAATAGTTGTCGTCTTTTACTTCTCCACGAACAATGGCTGAGCGGGTTTCAAAGATGCTTGCAAAAGCCTCTTGTTCTTCTTGTTTTGGATAAGCAAAAACATCTATTTCGCCCGTGAAATCTTGAATTTTGAATTTATAATATGGCTTTTGACCAGCTTCTAATCTTTCACTTGTTGGAACATCGCGCTTAAAATAGTCAATGACGTCTTTTGCGTTTTGACCCGGTTTTACTTTTGGCTTTGTCCAAAGCATTTTTGTGTCTTGAATTTTTCCACAAATGGTGACTGTTACACCAGAATTTCTGCTATCGCGAATGTAGGTTGCATCGCCTTCTATCTCTTCGCCCATCAAAACTTTTTTGTCGGTGACAGAAATTACTTTTTCACTTATTATTGTTGGCTCTTCTTGTTTTTCTATTACAGAAAAATCTATCATGTTTGGCTGATAGTTTGCAACAACATTAAATCGCGCCATAAAGCGCTCTGAAAGAGCCTTTGAAATGTCTTGCAAAATCTTTTGAGATTTTACATATTGCTCTTGCTCTTCAGCGATTGTCAAACTGACCAAGTTGGACTTGCCAAGTTCAACAGAATTTACCTGCAACTTAACAGAAACATAATTGCTCTTTGCGTATGCACGAACAAAAGTTTTTATTGTTCCTTCTGACAAAAAGTTTTTTGTGTAGTGAATGTCATATTTATAATTGCCAAGTGTTTCTGCTAGAGCTTTATTGCACTTTTCTTTGTCTGCCTGAGTTAAAATTGTTCCATCTTTATAAAAAATTTCAATTGTGCAAACACCTGTTTTGCTGTCTAAGACCGCCGACTTGTAAACAAAGTCGTATTTTCCGCCAGTTAAGTTGTTTAAAAGTTGGTCAATTTTTTCCATTTTTCTCTCTTTTGAATTAATTTGTTAAATGAACAGATGATAAACGTCTAGGAACAGGACTAGCGCCAAGAGCACAAACAACCCTACTGTGTGAATGTAACCCTCAACCTTTCTGTTGACTGGTTTTCTTGTGATTAGTTCCCACAAAACAAATACCATTCTTGCCCCATCTAGCGCAGGAATTGGCAATATGTTAAATATTGCTAAGTTAAATGACAGCATTGGGAACAGATATAAAATTATCATTGGGTTTATGGCTGAATATGTTGCTATTGTTGAAATTGTTGTAACTGTTCCACCCAAATCGCTGATTTTTGTGGCCCCTGTGAATATTCCTCCAAGAGCCCCCAAAATCACTTTGCAAATGTAAAATCCGAACGGCCAAGCTTTTAAGAGACATTCAAAAAAGCCATAATGTTCAATGGCGGTGTAATACATTATTCCAAGTGAAAAACCGGTGTTAGCATGAGCAATAACGCCATCATCTATCAATTTTTGAACGGTGTATTCGCTGAAAGTGTTGTCTTCATTTTTTTGATAATATGTTTCACTCATAACTGGAAAATATTTTCCATCGACATCTTTCGTTACACTTTCATTGATTATCTTTTGTTGAAAGTCTTTTGCAGAAATTTCGATATATTCTTCACCAGATTTTATGTATAAATTCTTTTCAATTTTGGTGGTGTTGGCAACATAAAAATAGCCATTTTCTAGTTGTTCTTTGATAACAGGAACTGTCTTTGTTTCGCCATTTCTAACAAGAGTGATAGTAAGTGTTGTTTCGCCGCTATATTCAGCCAAAATGTCAGCAAGTGGACTATAAGCTTCTATGGTTTTTCCATTTACTGCAACAATTTTATCTCCTTGTTGAATGGCGCCCTGTCTGCTTGCTGCAACAACGGGAACGCCATAGCCTGCAACCATCAAATAGATTGCGCTGGTGATAATTCCGAACATGAAGTTGAAAAACACGCCACCAAAAAGGACAATCAGCCTCTTCCATGCTGGTTGGCTGTTAAAAGGCTTTTTGTGTGATTGAACTTGAACCTGAGCCGGCTCATTTTTTGCGTCCGCCTTGGATTGCTCGTCTTGAGCAGTTTTTTCATTTTGGTTTGGAACTTCCTGGTCTTCTCCCTCAAACGCACAGTAACCACCAAGTGGCAACGCGCGAATTGAAAAAACCTCCCCATTCTTTTTGGTCCTTTTATAAATAGCAGGACCAAAGCCAATTGAAAATTCGTTTATATCAAATTTAAATATTTTGCCTGCAATATAATGCCCAAACTCGTGGACAGTGATGAGTATCATCAAAATTAAAAGTGCAAGCAGTATATATAAAATTTTCATATCTTTCCTTCTTTATTAAATCAATAAAAACAGTGCAAACATTGTTGCCACAACGGCACTAGAAAACATTTCGCCGTCGATTCTGTCCATAACTCCACCGTGCCCTGGAAGCAAGTTGCTGTAGTCTTTAAGGTCTGCCTGTCTCTTTACAGCACTGGCAAGCAGGTCGCCAAATTGTGTTGCAAGACTTGCCACAATTCCTGTGACTGTGAATAATATGAGCGATGACGATGTTGAAAGACTCGCAACTAGGCCACTATCGAACAAGTTGTAGTGATAAAATAACAGCCAGCAAACTACTGAAACAATCAATCCACCAGCGATGCCTGCATAAAAGCCTGCCATGCTCTTTTTTGGTGAGATTTCTGGTGCAAAACGGGCTGAATTTTGTCTTCTTCCAAAGAGCATTCCGAAAAGATATGCAAATGTGTCGGTTGTCATGGTTATTGCAAACATTGTTATGATCATGACATAACCAATATTATATCCAAAGTGGTTGAGAATAAACATTGTGCTGATGACCGCAAGTGGATAGATGATAACCCCCATTGTGTCTTTTGTTATTGCAAGCAGTTTGTCATTTTCTGGCGCTGGTGCACCACTCTTTCTGTTGACTGCATTTATAATAAGTTCTATGCCGACACTTGCAACAAATAGAACAACGATTGAAAGCACTTCAATTAGCAAAGAAACAGCTAAATTTTGAACAAAGATATATCCCGCTGCAACTGGAATTGGAAACAAAATTATCAGACGTTCAAATAAAACTTTGCCTGCTTTTTTCTTGGCTCTTATCATTTCGAAGCCTGCCGCTATCATGAGTGCAAAGACAAATGCATCAAAAAAGGCTGTATGCACCATTCTGAGCGCAACAAAGCCTGCCACTACGGCAATTATTAAAATTCCTGTGAGTGTTCTTTTTAACATAAAAATTATTCCTTATTTAGTTTGAAACTGCCAACGGTTAGCGTTGCTTTTTTTTGTTTTATTTTGCAGTTTGTAACAAGCAAAGTGCTACCCTCAATTTCTCTGACAAAGTTGTTGATTATTTCGATTTCTGTTATGCCGAGCTTAGCAAGTTCGCTCTTTGCTTGGTCGATGGTTTTTCCTATCATTAGACGGTCATTATGTCCTTTTCTTTTTCGTCCATAAGTTTGTCAATGTTTGCTATTGCAGCGTCCAGTTTCTTTTGAACGTTGTCTTCTTCGCCCTTTTCTTGGTCTTCTGAAAGTCCATTGTTTTTTAATTTTTTAAGTTCATCGATGGCATCTCTGCGGGCATTTCTGCAAGCAACTTTTGCATCTTCTGCAAGCTTTTTTGTTGACTTAACTAGCTCTCTTCTTCTCTCTTCGGTGAGTTGTGGAAACGTTAAGCGAATAACCCTTCCATCGTCAGCAGGAGTAAGACCAATGTCGCTTGCTGAAATTTCTTTGCATATTGCACGAACTTGGCTTTGATCCCATGGGCTGATAACCAAAATTCTGCCCTCTTGAACAGAAATGTTAGCCATGTGTCCGATTGGTGTTGGTGTGCCATAATAGTCAACCAAGATTTTATCTAAAATGTGTGGGTTGGCTCTTCCTGCACGAATGTTGTTAAATTCGCCTTTTAGATGTGCAATTGCCTTGTCAATGTCATCTTCTAAAATCATGTAGATTTCTTCTAATTGTTCTTCTATCATAAAAACTCCTATATTTTATTTATAATAATAACCAAATATCATTTTACTAAAAACACAAAATAATAGCAACTAATTTGCAAACAAAAAACACAGCGTATGTGCTGTGTTTTTTGTTTTATTAATAATTTGCCATTTCAGCATCTGCTTGAGAGTTGATTGTGTAAACTAGTTCATCTTTATCTAAGTTTTTAATTGAATATAGTGTTGTTGATTCGTCTGCAAGAGCAACTCTGACATCTCTTATTTGCCCTCTTCCATATTTTTGACAAGCAAAGTGGTCGTTTGAAATGATTGTTCCATAAGTACTATGTCCTTGACTTAAAAGTGCATCTCCAAAAAAATTGGCAGCATTTTCATCTGATATATTATATGTTATAGCAGTTTTTTCTCGTCCATTATATAAGTCATAAATCGATTCTCCACCAAGAACTAGATAATTATAACCGTCATCATATTTAAAAACATCAATTGTTTGAACATCAAATAGATAGATTTTTACTCCGTTTCCCTCAATGATGTCTACAATTTCTTTTTCTAAACGTTTTTCTTGCTTATAACCATATTCATCTGACTCGTCGTAGTAATCAGACACCCCATTTTTATCTGTGCTTGCTCCACAAGAGGCTAGCAATGATGATGCTCCAAGACCCATTACTAAAATAATTTTTTTAAAGTTTTTCATTGTTTTTTCTCCTTAATTATTAGGTTTATCTTATTTACGAGCTTATTATAGCATTTTCGCCCAAATTTGTCAATAGGGTTTACGAAAAATTTTTTAAATATTTCACCATATAAATTTTAATTTCTTGCGTTTTAGACATAATTTTCGACTTTAAAATGAAATTGTACTTTTTTAATGACTTTTCAACATATAAAAACAGACAACAAAAAAACACAGCCTTTAAGCTGTGTTTTGAACTTTTGATTAACTATGCTTTAAGAGTTTTTGCAACTTCTTCTGCAAGGTTATCATTTCTCTTTTCAAGGCCTTCGCCCATTACGTAGCGAACAAATCTGCGAACTGAAATCTTTTCGCCAATTTTTGCAATGGCTTCGTTAACCACTGCTTGAATTGTTTTTGTGTTGTCCTTTACGTACTCTTGGTCTAAAAGACATACATCTTTATAGAACTTGTTAATTCTGCCGGCAAGCATTTTTTCAACAACAGCTTCTGGTTTGCCTTCGTTAAGTGCTTGAGCACGCAAAATTTCTTGTTCTTTTGCAAGTTCAGATGGGTCAACTTCTTCACGGCTTACATACTTTGGAGCTGCTGCTGCGATTTGAAGAGCAATGTCGTGACCGAGTTCTTGGAACGCGTCACTTTTTGCAACAAAGTCTGTTTCGCAATTGAGTTCAAGAAGCACACCAATCTTTCCACCCATGTGGATGTAAGAGAATACTGCACCTTCGGCTGCTACTCTTCCAGCTTTTTTGCTGGCAGAAGCAACACCTTTTTTGCGGAGATATTCAACTGCCTTGTCTATGTCGCCATTTGTTTCGGTGAGAGCTTGTTTGCAGTCTAGCATTCCTGCACCAGTTTTTTCTCTCAAATTTACTACATCTTTTGCTGTAAATGCCATTTGTTTTGGTTCTCCTTTAACTATTATTCTTGAACTTCTTCAGTTTTTGCTGTTTTTCTTGTTCTCTTTGCAGGTTTTTCTTCGGCTGCTGGAGCTTCTGCTACTTCTTCAGTTGCAGCAGCTTTTCTTTTTCTTGCTGGTTTTGCTGGAACTTCTTCGGCAACTGGTTCTGCTTTTTCTTCTGCTGCAGGAGCCTCTTCTTTTTCTTCAGCGGCTGGAGCTTCTTCTGCTTTTGCAGCAGCTTCTGCTTCTGCCTCGGCAGCTTTGATTCTTGCCAAGCCTTCTTCGCCTTCACGAGCCTCGATAACAGCATCTGCCATTGCGCCTGCAATAAGTTTTACAGCACGAATAGCATCGTCGTTTCCAGGAATAACATAGTCAACTGTGTCTGGGTCGCAATTTGTGTCCACAAGGCCAACGATTGGAATACCCAAGCTTCTAGCTTCGCGAACAGCAATATATTCTTTGTGTGGGTCAACAACGAACATAGCACCAGGAAGTGTATGCATTTCTTTGATTCCACCAAGATTCTCTTCGAGTTTGTCTCTTTCTGCTTTAAGCTTCATAACTTCCTTCTTTGGAAGCAAATCAAACTCGCCTGTTTGTTCCATTTGGTTTAATTTGGCAAGTCTATCGATTCTTGCTCTGATGGTCTTAAAGTTAGTAAGAGTGCCACCTAGCCAGCGGTTGCCCATATAGAATTGGCCACAACGCTTTGCTTCTTCTATGATGGCGTCTTTTGCTTGTTTTTTTGTTCCAACAAACAAAATGCTCTTTCCGCTTTCAGCAACACTCTTGATAAATGCATAAGCTTCGTCAATTAAGCCTACTGTCATTTCTAGGTCAAGAATATAAATGTCGTTTCTTGCAGTAAAGATATATTTTTTCATCTTTGGATTCCATTTTCTTGTTGGGTGACCAAAGTGAACGCCAGCTTCTAGAAGTTGTCTCATTGATACTACTGACATAACCTTTTTCCTCCTTGTTTATTTCCTCCCCCTGCTTCATCCAGAATTGCCACAGCGCCTTAAACCAAGCAACTGCAACAGCAAAACTGTCCACATGGGTGCGTGATCGTGAATTATAATAACACACAAAAAAAACTTTTGCAAGTAGTTTTATGTTAATTATATATAATTATTTAGCAAGCAAAAAATCACCCACCATCCGAGTGATTTTTTGTTTGTTTATTCTTCCCTTGTTGAAGATTGAGGTTGAGCCGTGAAGTCTGGATGATCTAGTGTTGGCAAAATCTCGTCTGGATTGAGGCCATTTTCTATTGCAATTTTTCGCCAATCTTCTTCTATCTTTTTTCTCTTAGTTGGATTATCTTCCCAGGTTCTTATTCCGTCGAGGCGTGCACCAATTAAAATTGCTTTAGACTTTGATTCGTTTTTGGTTGCATGGGCTTCAGACAAAGCTCTTAGTGCATTTGAAATGTTGATTAATGGTTTGCTTTCTAGCTGATCTGCACCTTCTATTTGATTGTCTAATGGCTCATAAATTTTATTAATTTCTTCACAAGCAACAGTTATTTTTTGTTTGAGTTGTTCAAGGGCTTGTGCAACCGCTTCTTCTGTTGGTTTTATGTTGCAATTTTGCAAATATCTTTCGGCATAGACAGAATTAAATTCTTGACTTTCTACATTTGAATTTAGCAATCCCATTTCTTCAAACTCAGCAGAATGACGAATCACAAATTCTTCATCTGCAGTAAGTGGCTGCCCTGCTTGTTCCCTCTGCAGTCTTTCTTTAAGTAGCTGCCATGATTTTTTGATTTCGAAATAATGATGAACATTGTCAATCACGTGAGAAACCTCACCAGTTTTGATATTATAATCTTTTTGTATGCCTGTGACAGCCCCTTTCCATTTTTTTATTCTTTCGAAAATTTGATCATTGGTGTCTGTTTCTTGCAATACATCATTTATAATGTTGGTTAATTTTTGAAAAGTTCCTTTAAAACCAACCCTATCTTTAAATGATGGAATTGCGTGTCTTTCTGTTGAGGTTAACAATTTAAGTAATTCGTCACGTTTTGCAAATCGTTTGGTCGACTCCTGCAATACTTGTTGTGGCATTGAATTTAATTTGGAGTCTCTCATCAAATAATATTCTTGGCTATGAGTTAATTTGTTTATCCACTTTACATTTACAAAAAGATCTTTATAAAGTGGATTTTTGTCGTCAAACAAATTTGGATCTGTGATGTTTGTTGGATCACAATTATATATGCCAAAGATGTTATATTTGGGGTCGTTGATTGCAACCGTGCAAATGGCATGACCATCACAACCACGATATATAGAAGGGATATCTAATTTATCTAGAATTGCCTTAAGAAGATTAGCCTTGCCTGCGCAAACAATTTTGTTGCTATTTAGTATTGACAAAAGCGATCTGCTTATTTCTGCTGAATATGATTCTTCAACCTTGTTGTATTGATATTCATTAACATAGCAATATGCCATGCAAAATTTTTCGTATGGGGAAAGGTTTTTATATGAATTTATGACTTTCACCACTTGTTCAATCTTTTTATCAGCAGTCATTAATTCTTCAAAAGAATATGTAATTTTGCTATCGTAATTTTCTAAAAATCTAATCGATCTGAACTTAATCTTGTCAATAATAGGCAACAAGTCAAAAATCTTTGACTCTAAATTTTGCTTTTGGATGTCCTTAAGTGGATCATCATCATCGTTAGTGTAACTTACCACATCAATAATAGAAGAATTTTTCAAGTTATCATCACCATCTGTTGAAGAATAGCTGAAAGACAAAGCATTTAAAGCAACAAGAAGGTGTTTGTTATTTAATAATTGTTTGTTTTCTTCTAAAAATTCAGAATTTCTAAGCAGCCCAGAAAAAACAATAACTTTGCCAAATTGTTCACTCGGAATTGTTGTTGAATTCAACATTTCATCAAAATCTTTTTTCGTTTCATTTATTAAATCGATGAGCTCTTGATCATTTGAACGATTTATTTTTTCAATTTCTTTGTTTATTTCGATTTCACTTGTAGAATCAAAGTTGGGATTTGCCATTTTTATTCCAAGAGCTAGTTGACGAAACAATTCATGTTGAACCAAACCCTTTGGATATATTTCAAGGGTGTTTTTGTCTTTATTAACAATATAACAAACTTCCATGACAACCTCCCGTTTTTGCACATATTTTTATGATAATATTATATCATAAAGAGCGGCAGCAGTCAATAGTTAGTGGGAGAACAAAAAAAATCACCCGCCACCTGAGTGATTTTTTGTTTGTTTATTATTCCATTGTTGAATATTGCGTTTGGGCATTTGGATTTCGCAGAAATTCCAAAACCTCGTCTACTCTTTCGAGCCCTGCTTTTTTTGCGGCTTCCCTTATTTCTTGCTCATTTAATCTTATTTGCTCTGGATTTGAAAACCATGTTTCTAAGCCATCTATTTTTACAGCGGCAAACAGTTCCCCTACTAATGTTTTATCATCTCTTGCATGAGCTTCTTCGAGCATCGCCATGATTCGAGAGAGTCTTAAAATTTTTTCTTCAGCAGGAATTAATATTGTTCCCCGTTTAGAATCTAACAACTGATATGCTTCAATATTATTGTTGCATGCATCAATTATTTTTTGGTTATAGCTTTCAAGTGCCTTTTTTACCGATTCTTCGTCTAAGTTGATTCCAATGAGCTTAGTTAGATAGTACTCTGCATCGTCTGCATCAAACTCATACCCAAGGTCGCGTCTTTGATTAAAAAGCCCTGCATCATCTAATGGTTCACCATCAAAACCAGACATGTCTAACTCTGGTAGATTGGTAGAAACATCTTGATTTTCAGCAGCATACTTTTTATCCATTTCTCTTTTTTCTTGAATTATTCGCCAAGATTTTTTAATGTCTTCATATTCACGCAAAAGATTTTTAATATCAGCAACAAATTTTCCTTTTATATAACTCCCTTCTGTGGTGTTGTTATATTGTTGATAGACACCCATGACTTTCTCATATAATTCATCAATTTTGCCTTCTTCGATGCGCTGTTTTACTCTTTCTTCAAATTCAATAATTGTTTTTTTCCAGCGTTGTCTTGCCTCTAGGCTCAAGTCCCAACAAAGTTTTTTTGAAATGATAATGCCTTGATCTCTTTGAGAAAATCGTTGTGACGACCCCTGTAAAACTTCTGATGGCAATTTGCTTAATCCAGATTTTTCCATCAAATATTTTTTTGACTCTTCTGAAAGTTCACTCATCCAATCAATTTTAACAAAAATTTCTTCATAAATTGGATTACTGTCGTCAACTAAACGTGGATCTTTGATGTTTGTTGGGTCGCAATCGTAGATTCCAAAAATATTATATTTAGGGTCGTTTAGTGCAAGTGTACAAATGGCGTGACCACTACAGCCACGATATACTGCCGGGATTTCCAGTTTGTCAAGAATTGCCTTAAGAAGATTAGCCTTGCCTGCGCAAACAATTTTGTCGCCATTTAAAATGCTAAGAAGAGATCGACTTATTTCGTTTGGATCGTCTTCTCCTTCTTCTTGATATCTGTTGGTTCCGTAAACGTATTTATAAGCCAAGAAAAACTTTTCATATGGAGACAAGTTTTTATGGGTTTTGATAAAATTAACAACATCATCAATCTTTGCGTTTGCCACAAACAGTTCATTAAAACTATATTCAACTTCACCGTCATAATTTTCTAGAAATTTAATTGAAGCAAATTGTTTTGTTCTCATTTTGTGTGATAAAGGAATTAAGTCTTCTATTTTGTGTGACAAATCTTGTTCTTGAGTTGCAGCACTATCGTCAGTAACGTGCACATCATATTTTCCATCTGTGCTTCTTTTAGTGTATATCAAGTCGTTTGCGTTGCTAACAATTCGAATTGTTTTAAATGCTTCAAAGATTTCATCTGGGGTTTGTTTTTCAAGGCTTTGATAAGGGCATGCAATTGGATTTAACGCCACTAAAATTTGTTTGTCTTTTAAAAGTTTTTTATGTTCATTTAAAAAGTTTTCATCAGAAAGCATTGATGAAAGAACAATCACCTTGTTAAATTCGATAACTGGTTTTGTTGTCCAGTTCAATATTGTTGTGTAATAGTCTGTGATTCTCTTTAACTCTGCACCTTGTTCACCGTCGAAGAATTTTGGGACTTCTTTTTTTATTGTTTCTGCATCAGCATTGGCTAAATCTTCTTGACCCATGGCCTTTAGCGTGCCACGAAGAGTTACGTCATACCAATGTTCTACAAGTTGTCTAGGCATTATTCTTAAGTTGTCAGCACTATCTATCATGTAACATAAATCTGCCATTTTGAAACCTCCACTTTAATTCACCATATTTTTTATAATATTATTATACTATAACATGGCATTTGCGTCAATATTATACCGTCACAAATAATTTTTTGTAACAAAAAAGTCACCAAAAAAAATGGTGACATTTTTATGTGACTACAATAGCAAACTATTTTGTTTGGTCTTCTGCTTCGTCGAGAAGTCTGTTATATTCAACAAAAACTGCATCGATGACAGTGTCGTCGAGTTCTACTTCGAATTTATCTTCGCCATCTTTGCCACGAGTTACTTTAAACACAAGCGCTTCGTCTTCTTCCATTCCGTCAAGAAGTTCTACTGGTTGCAAAATTGCATAGAAATTTCCACGATATGCAATGCCTGCGATTTCTACAAATTGAATTTCTTCGCCGTTTGCTGACATAAGTGTTACAATATCGTCGTCGTCATTGTTCATGTGGTCAAGTGAATCTGGAACTTTTTCGCCATTGATTTTTGTTTCTTCTGCCATGATAATTCTCCTTTTATTTGACTTTGTCAATATAGTTTTGCAATATGATTGTCGCAGCAATTGCATCAATTTTGTCTTTTCGCTTGTCTCTGCGATTGCCAGTTTCAATCAAAATTCGCTCTGCTGAAACTGTTGAAAGCCTTTCATCTTGAAAAACTATTGGTAAACTAGTTTGCTCAGAAACTCTTTGGGCAAGGTCTCGCGCCATTTTTGCGCTGTCACCCTCTGTTCCGTCAAGTTTAAGTGGAAGACCAAAAACAATTTTTTCTGCTTCTAACTTTTCGGCAAGTTCAACAATATATCTCGTGTCTAGATATGGTGTTCGCCTTTTATATACTTCATAAGGCGATGCAATTATTTGCATTATGTCGCTGGTGGCAACACCAATGCGAACTGTTCCTACGTCTAGGCCAAGTAATTTCATTTGCCTCTCTCACTTAGTTTACTGAATATATAGTAACATAAAATTTTTGTTATTGTCTATCGTTTTTGACCACATTAATTTAATTTTTCGCTTTTGTTTGCTTTTTGTTCTTTTGTTTCATTTCTTCAAATTTTTCTTTAGCCGAATCTTTTACCTCTTCAAATTTTTCTGCAATTTTGTCTGTTCCTTCATCAATTTGGGTGGCCATTTTTTTGTTTTTTGCAACAATTATTCCACCAATCACCATGCCAATGCCTAGGCACACTATTCCACACTTTAAAAAATCTTCCATAGATTCCTCCTTGGTTGCTAGTGTTTGCAAAAAATGAAATATTATGCAATTTTTTGTGGTTTTTATAAATCATCAAGCACAAAAAACTGCAAAAATATGTTTTATGACATAAAAATTTGACATAAAAACTAAAAATCTGCGATTTTTTCGCAGATTTTGTTGTTTTTTGAAATTAATTTATTCTTCGTCGTCTGTTGCTTTGCCATTTGCTTTTTTGTGGCAATTTGCAATTAAGTTGTGAAGAGCTTTTTCAGCAAGTGGACAAACATATTTTTTGTTGTCTGGAAGTTCGCCACCAAGTTCAGCCAAAATTTGATCAGCTGTGATTTTTGAAACCTCTTCTAATGTCTTGCCAAGAATAAGTGCTGTTGCAGATGCTGTTGCTGCAATTGCTGCAGGAGAACCATAAGCTTGGAATTTTGCATCAACAACTTTTGAACCATCGAGTGTTACATAAATTTTTAAGATTTCGCCGCATGTGTCGTCAACAACTTTGCCTACGCCATTTGCGCCTTTGATTACACCAACATTTTGTGGGTCATAAAATATATCTAAAACTTTTTGACTATACATATTATAATTCCACCTTGTTTTTATAAATTCTGATTGCTGAGATGCTTCTGAGCTTCTTTACGACTTTTTGAAGTTTTGCTACAACATAGTCGACGTCTTCTTTTGTGTTATTAAGACCAAAGCTAAAACGAATTGTGTTTTGAGCTTCTTCGGTTTTGCCCATTGCAAGAAGAACGTGGCTTGGCTCTAAGTTGCCTGCTGCACAAGCAGAACCAGTTGAAACGCTGATGCCCTCTTTGTCGAGAAGCATTAAGATTGCTTCGCCTTCGGCACCTTCAAAGCTTACGCTTGCGTTTCCGGCAAGACGTTGTGTTGGGTGGCCATTAAGTGCAATGTTATGAACTCTTTCGCTGAGAGTTTTTAAGAAATATCTTCTGACCGAACGAAGGTATTTGTTGTTTTCTTCTATGTTTTCGGTTGCCTTTTCGATAGCCTTTCCAAAGCCTACAAATGCAGGAACGTTAACTGTTCCAGAACGCATGCCGCGTTCTTGGCTGCCGCCGTCGAGAAGTTTGTCAATTTTTACACCTTTTCTAACATAAAGTGCGCCTGTTCCCTTTGGTCCATAAAGCTTGTGACCAGAAATGCTCATTGCATCAATTTTCATTTCTTTAACATTGATGTCTACTGCACCAATTGCTTGAACGGCATCAGTGTGGAAGATTACGTCGTTTGCACGAGCAAGCTCCGCAATGGCACGAATTGGCTCGATTGTTCCTACTTCGTTGTTTGCTGTCATGATGCTGATAAGAATTGTGTCTGGACCCATGGCTTTGATGATTTCGGCATATTTAACTACACCAAACTCGTCTACTGGAACATAGGTTACTCTGAAGCCCTCTTTTTCTAGAGCTTTGCAGCTTTCTAGAATTGCTGGGTGTTCGATTGCTGATGTGATGATGTGGTTGCCTTTGTGACGGTTTGCTCTTGCAATTCCTTTAATTGCCCAGTTGTCGGCCTCTGTTCCACCAGATGTGAAATAGATTTCATTTGGGTTTGCGCCAATTGCTTTTGCAACCTTTTCTCTAGCCTGCTCTAAAGCATAGTCAGCTTCTCTGCCAAGAGAATATAGGCTTGAGTTGTTTCCATATAACTTGCCATATGCGTCAATCATGTCGCGATAAACTTCGCTAGAGATTTGTGTTGTGGCAGCGTTATCTAGATATACGGTTTTTCTCTTTTCCATAAGTTTCTCCTTTTTTTGTTGCTGATGTTATTGTAGCATCACAAAAATGTATTGTCAATATTTAAAAAACAAAAAAACACAAAATTTTGCGTTTTTTTGCCATGGCAACCATGGTTTTGACAAAAATCTTGTGCTTTTTGTGCAATTTTATTGATTAATTGACAGTTCAATGAATTGATGGAAGTCGTCGGAGCTCATCAACCCCATTGTTCTGTTTGTTTCTTTTTTATTTTTATAAACTATTATTGTTGGAATGCTTGCAATATTATTTTTTTCGCAAAAATCATAAGCATCTTCAACGTTTACTCTAACAAACTTCACATTTTTGTGCTTTTCGCCCTCTTTTTCTATTACTGGGTGCATCATTTTGCATGGACCACACCAGCTGGCATAAAAATCTACAACAAGTGTTTGGTCAGAGTCTATCATATCTTCTAACATGCCTTGAGAAATTTCTTCCATTTTTGCTTCCTTAAAGAATATACTTTTTGAGGTCGTGTTCTTTTATGAGTTTGTCGAGATGTTCGTCTACATATTTCTTGTCGATTTTAACTTCAATTAACGGATGATCTCCTGTTGCATTAAAGCTGATATCTTCAAGAAGTTGTTCCATTATTGCTTGCAGGCGTCTTGCACCGATGTTTTCGTTTGTTTCGTTTTGCATTACTGCAATATTTGCAATTTCGTTAATGGCGTCGTCAGTGAAATCTAGTTTTATGTTATCAACGCCAAGAAGCGCCCCATATTGCATTGGCAAACTATTTTCTGTGTTAGACAGAATGTTTACAAAATCTTCTTTGGTTAAACTGTCGAGTTCCACAGTTATTGGGAATCTGCCTTGAAGTTCTGGAATTAAGTCTTCAATTTTGCTTACGTGAAAGGCTCCTGCTGCAATAAAGAGAATATAGTCTGTTTTGATTGGACCATATTTTGTGCTGACAGTTGAGCCTTCTACTATTGGCAAAATGTCTCTTTGAACACCCTCTCTTGAAACATCTGGACCACCTCTGCCCGAAGTTTCGCCAGCGATTTTATCTATTTCATCAATAAATATAATTCCATCTTGTTCTGCACGACGAAGAGCCTCGGCATTAACACTGTCCATGTCGATAAGTTTGTCGCTCTCTTCTGCTGTGAAAATGCGAAGAGCATCAACAACTGGCAAACGTTTGCGCTTTCTTCTCTTTGGCATGATTCCGCCCATTATGTCTCCAAGATTGATTTCCATTCCTGGCATCATTGGCATTGGTTGTGGGCTCTCGATTATTTCTATTTCAATTACGTCGTTATCGAACTTGCCAACTGTTAAATCAGATAGAAGCATTGACTTAACCTTTTGTTCGTCGGTTTCTGGCAAATATTTGTCTTTGTAGGTTGGATAAAGAACATTGACAACTCTTGTGTAGGCAATTGTTTCGGCACGTGATTTAACTTCGTTGTTTTTTTCGGCCTTAACCAAACGGATGCTAGCCTCAACCAAGTCTCTTATCATGCTCTCTACGTCTCTTCCAACATAACCAACCTCGGTGAACTTTGTTGCTTCAACCTTAATAAAAGGAGCCTTGACGAGTTTTGCAAGCCTTCTTGCAATTTCTGTTTTACCAACACCTGTTGGTCCCTTCATGATTATGTTTTTCGGATAGATTTCTTCTCTCAAGTCTTCAGAGAGTTTGCTTCTGCGATAGCGATTGCGAAGCGCAATTGCAACAGCTCTCTTTGCTTGAGACTGTCCAATTATGTTTTTATCTAGTTCAGCTACTATGTGTTTTGGTGTGTATTCCATTTTCTACACCTCCTCAATTGTGAGATTTCCGTTTGTGTAAACGCAAATGTCACTTGCAATTTTAAGAGATTTTTCTGCAATTTCTCTTGCAGACAAATCTGTGTTTGCTTTTAGTGCACGAGCGGCTGCAAGCGCATAGTTTCCACCACTGCCAATCGCACAAATTCCGTCTTCTGGCTCAAACACGTCGCCAACGCCAGAAATTATTAGCATGTTCTCTTTGTCGGCAACTATCATCATTGCCTCGAGTTGACGAAGCGCATTATCTCTGCGCCAAAGTTGAGCAAGTTCAACTGCTGCACGCATTAAGTTTCCGGAGTGTTTTTGAAGCATGCCTTCAAACTTTTCACAAAGGGTAAAAGCATCGGCTGTGCCCCCTGCAAAACCTGTTACAACTTGTCCGTTATAAATTCTGCGAACCTTTTTTGCTGTGCCCTTAAACACAACACTCTCGCCCATGGTAACTTGTCCATCGCCAACAATGACAATTTGTCCGTTGCGCTGAACACCTATGATGGTTGTTCCTTTTAATTGATTCATATGTCTCTCCTTTATTTTAGCCATTGAAGGTCAAAAATAGTCAAATCTGATTTTATTATAACAAACGCTCTCTTGTTTGTCTATGATTTTTGACAACTAATTTAAAATTTGTTTTATCGATTCAATTCCACGCTTAGAATATGCAAGTTTGCGCTCTTTTTTGTCTCTTATTTGAGTTTCGAGCGGTGGCAAAATTCCAAAGTTGGCGTTCATTGGTTGAAAGTTCTTTTCGTCTGCCGTAACCAAATATTTTGAAAGCGAGCCAATCATGCTCTCTTGTGGCCAATCTATTTGAGGCTTTTCGCTGAGCATGTTAAACATTGATATTGCCGCAACCAACCCACTGGTTATGCTCTCTACGTAACCTTCTACTCCGCTTATTTGGCCAGCAAAATAAATGTTTGGGTGTTTCTTTAGATAAAAGTTTTGAGTTAGGTGCGCTGGAGCGCAAATATATGAATTGCGGTGCATGACACCATATTTTATAAACTCCGCATCTTTGAGAGCCGGAATAAGCGAGAAAACCCTTTTTTGCTCGCCATAAACAAGATTTGTTTGAAAGCCAACAAGATTGTAAGTTTTGCCCTCTGTGTTTTCTCGTCTGAGTTGAACAACGGCAAACGGTCTCTTGCCATTTTCGTCAACGAGTCCAACTGGTTTTAATGGGCCAAATCTGAGAGTGTCTTCTCCGCGACTAGCCATTATTTCAATTGGCATGCAGCCCTCAAAAACCTGAACATTTTCGAACTCATGAAGTTCAACTCTTTTTGCCGCCACCAATTCGTGAACAAAGTTATAATATTCTTCTTTGTTCATTGGGCAATTTATGTAGTCGCTATCGCCTTTGTTATATCTGCCGGCAGAAAAAGTTTTTTCCATGTTTATTGTGTCGCCATCGACAATTGGCGCAGAGGCATCGTAAAAATATAACCTCTCATCGCCAAGCAACTCTCCTATTTCTTCAAACAGTTTGCCAGAAGTTAGTGGCCCCGTTGCTATGATTGTTGGAAGGCTTGTATCTATTTTTGTAACCTCTTGATTTATTATTTCAACACCAAAAAGCGATTTAATAAAATTTGTTACCTTTTGGCTAAACAATTCTCTGTCGACAGCAAGCGCACTGCCGGCCGGAACACTGCACTCCTTTGCAATTTGAAGCAACTTGCAATCTAAAAGTTCTAGTTCTGCTTTGAGCATTCCTGAAGCCGAAGAAAGGTCTGTGCTTTTAAGCGAATTGCTACAAACAATTTCTGCCAAATTTTTGCTCGTATGTGCAGGAGAAAAAACCAGTGGCTTTTGTTCAAAAAGTTTAACTTTTATGCCACGCTTTGCCAACTGATAAGTGGCCTCGCAACCTGCAAGACCACCTCCTATTATATTAACTGTTTGTGTTTTCATTTTCTTCTGTTTCTGATTTTATTGTTACTTTGTTGTTAAAGCCACACTTTGGGCAACTGATAACCTTTGTCTTTTGATAGAGTTTAACTATCATTGGTGTGTTGCAATTTGGGCAATTTTCGTTTGCTGGAATATCCCAACTAACATAGTCGCAATCTGGGTAGCCCTCGCAACCATAAAAGTATTTGCCTTTTTTGTTTTTGAGTCTGCGAACGTTTTTGCCACATTTTGGGCACTTTGCAACAACTGGTCTGTCGTCTTCGAGAGGCTTTGTGTTTTTGCACTTTGGATAGTTTGGACAAGCAAGGAACTTTCCGAATTTGCCAGTTCGAATAACCATCATGCTTCCGCACTTGTCGCACTTGACATCACTGACTTCGTCGGGAATTTTTGCGTTGTCGCCACTTCGGAGCGCCGCTTTGATTTCTTGTTCGAACGGACCATAGAACTCAGAGACAACACTTTGCCAATTTTTGCCCTCATATTCAATGTCGTCGAGTTTATTTTCCATGTCGGCAGTAAAGCCAATATCCATTATGTTTTCGAAGTGTTTAACCAAATAGTCAACGGCAACTCTGCCAAGTTCGGTTGACTTTATGGCCTTGCCCTTTTCTTTTTCGATATAATTTCTTGCATAGAGAACACTGACCGTTTGAGTGTAAGTCGCTGGTCTGCCAATGCCCTTGCTCTCCATTGCGTCAACAAGACTTGATTCGGTGTATCTTGGTGGTGCTTTTGTGAACTTCTGCTCTGGAATAAGCTCTTTTTGTTTTAATTCGTCGCCCTCTGCAATGTCTGGAAGTTTGGCCGAAGTGTCTTCATCATCTTCTTCGGTGGCGTTGTTATATAACAGGGTGTAGCCATCAAAGGTTTGAACTCTGCCTGTTGTTTTGAACTTATAACCAGAGTTTTCAATGTCAACAGAGAGACTATCATAAGCAGCATCTGCCATTTGGCTAGCCAAAAATCTGTCGTATATCAATTTATATAGCTTATATTCATTTTTTCCAAGAAGCGACTGCATTTTTTCTGGAGTGTTTGCCAAACTGATTGGACGAATTGCTTCGTGCGCATCTTGAGCATCTTTTTTGTTTTTGTAAACTCTGTTAACTTTTGGCAAATATTTGTCACCATATTTTTCAGTGATAAAGTCCCTTGCCATTTTTTGAGCTTCTGGGCTAACACGAGTTGAGTCTGTTCTGATGTATGTTACGAGCGCTTGCTTTCCACCAGTGGTAAGTGGTGCACCTTCGTAAAGAGTTTGAGCTGTTGCTGAAATAACTTTTAAGCTCATGCCAAGTTTGTTTCCAGCCTCTTTTTGCATTGTGCTTGTGGTGAATGGTGCGCTTGGATGAGAAAACTTTATTTCTCTTTTAACGCTTTTTGCAAAGAACTTTCCTGCAGACAACTTTTCTATTATTTTGTCCATCTGCTCTTTGGTTTTAATTTTTTTGTCTTTGCCATCAACGAAACTGGCTTTGATAACCTCTTTTTTGCCCTCTTTTGTGAGTTTGGCAACAAGCGCCCAATATTCTTCTGGCTTAAAATTTTCAATTTCTCTGTCGCGGTCTACAACAAGCTTAAGTGTTACACTTTGAACTCTGCCAGCACTCATGTTGGCTTGAATTTTTTTGCAAAGAATTGGGCTTATTTTGTAACCCACCAAACGATCAAGAACTCTTCTTGCCTGCTGAGCATCAACAAGCTTTTGGTCGATTGGTCTTGGATGTTTTGCCGCTTCTTGAACGGTGTTTTTTTCAATTTGGTTATATGTTATTCGGCAGTTGCTGTTTTTGTCGATTCCGAGAACTTCGCAAACATGCCATGCAATTGCTTCTCCCTCGCGGTCTGGGTCGGTGGCAATTAAAACGCCATCGGCTTTTTTATATTCATCTTGAAGATTTTTAACAACTTTTTTCTTGTCGCCAGCAACAACATATTCGGGCTCAAAATCTTTTAGCACATTTACGCCAAGCCCTTTTGTTGGCAGGTCGCGAATGTGGCCAAATGTTGGAACAACCTTGTAGTTATCGCCAAGATATTTCTGAACGCTTTCTCTTTTGCCGGGTCCTTCAATTAGAACTAATGTCTTCATTATTCTCTCCAAAATTTTCTTTTTAACTCGTGTCTAATTCATCTAGACTTTGCTCATAGTAACACAATCATTTTGCGATTGTCAAACATTATTTTGTGTCCTTTTTGTGATATTTTGAACTCTCAGCAAGAACACTTTTTTTGATTTTGCCATAGCTAAAAAATATATTTTTTAACTTGCCATTTTTTAGCAATATTGCTTGATTGTTTTTGACTGTAATAAAATTATTTTTGCCCAAAAATTTTGTTTGGCGAACATGGGCAAGATAACAGTCTTTGACTTTAATCACTCTTTTCTTTTCGCCAGAGAACCTCACTTTTGAAAAATGAACAACAACCCCTTTATCTATTATAGATAGGCCATCATAAGAGCTGAGCTCTTTTGAATATGGTTCATATTCGAGAGTGTGCTCTATGGTTTTTCCGAGCAAGACTGCTCCGGCGCTATCGCCGATATAAAGAGTTCCTGAAATCACTCGAGATTTTATTTCTTCGAACCAGTCTATTTGTTCAAGTTTGTCTTTTAGTCTGCAAACATTTCCGCCGCTAACAAATATTATATCAAACTTTCCATTTTTATGTGTGTGGCTAGAAAGTGTGTTTATGTTTGACTTTTGAATTCCAGCAAGGCACAGTGCCTGTTTGCATAGCGCAATGTAATATTTGTTTTCTTCGTCAGCAAAAGGAACAAACAAAACTTTTGCATTTTGAGTGTCTATATTATAATGCTTTGAAATTTGGTTGACGCTCGGCAGCATTCTTGCAAACGAAGAATAAAGCATTGCATTGACTGTTTTTGAAAATTTTGGTTTCATTTTTTCTCTCACATTGCCAGCGAATAATAGTTGCCGGCATTTTTGTTGACAACACCCATGATTTCGAGCATGGTTAGTGCGCTAGACAACTCAGAAGCATTTACTGCAAGCGCAGCACAAATTGAATCAAAATGAGCTTCGCCATTTTTGAGATAATCTACAATTTGCTGACTGAAAAAGTCTAGTTGAACAGTTTTGGTCTTTTGATCAGTTTGTGTTTGAACACCAAGCCTTGTTAAAATTTGTGAAGTTGAAATTGTAAAACAATCTGGCATTTCGTTGATCAGGTCGTTAGTTCCCTCGCTCTGTGGGCTGTTGATGTTTCCTGGAACTACAAACAGTTCCCTGCCCTGTTCTATTGCAAAATTAGCAGTGCTTGTTGCGCCACTATGACGACCCGCCTCAACAACCAAAACCCCATCACTTAAACCGCTGATAATTCGGTTGCGCGCAAGAAAACTATATTGCTTTGGGCGCACAAATGGCCTATATTCGCTAACTAAGAGTCCTGTTTTTGCGATTTTTTGAGATAAGGCCAGATTGTCTGCAGGATAAATATTGTCTAAGCCACCAGCTAAAACTGCAATTGTTTTTCCACCTGCTTCGAGTGTGGATTTTGCGCAACAAGTGTCAACGCCGTAAGACAAGCCACTTACGGTGACTAGCCCAGCCTGGGAGAGCTCTCGAGTGAACTTGTTTGCAACGTCTCTGCCATAGGTTGTGATTTTGCGCGTTCCTACCACCCCTATTTTTTGACGTGACAAAAGTGAAATGTCTCCAATTGTGTAGAGAACATATGGTGGGTCTGAAATGTTCTTGAGAATTTCAGGATATGCACTGCTGCAAATGGTCACAGCAAAAATGTTAAATTTTTCTAAGTCTTTTGTTACATATTCTTCAATCTGTTCATATGAGTGACGAGTTAAAAATTCAACCGCACTCGGCTTTGCAAAAAGTGAAAGTTTGTCTTGCCCTTTCTTTTCAAAAATTTCTGAAGCAGACTCAAGACTTGACAAAAGTTCTCCAAACTTTTTGTAAGATAATTCGAGTTTATCGAGATATAAAATTGCTAATTCATTTTTATTATACATGTCTTATTTTTCTCACTTTTGAACAGAATTTGCGTTGTTTTTTAAAAAATTCTAATTCCATTTGCGTTTTTTAATTCTTCTCTGTTGTGCGATAATTTATTGCTTCAGCAATATGTTTTGGCAAAATATTTTGCTCACCATCAAGGTCTGCAATTGTTCTTGCCACTTTTAAAATTCGAGTGTAACCACGGGCTGACATATTAAATCTTTCAAAAGCAACCTTAAGTAGTTGTTCGCTTGTTTGGTCTAGTTTGCAAAATTCTTTAACTTGTTTGCTTGTCATTTTTGCGTTGCAATAAACATGTGTTCCCTCAAATCTTTTGCGCTGAATTTCGCGAGCCTTGTCAACTCTTTTTTTAACTTCGCTGCTAGATTCTTCGTTAGACTCTTGAGTTAAGTCTAAAAAGGCAACTCTGTCGACATCTACTTTAATGTCGATTCTATCTAGAATCGGCCCTGAAATCTTTTTAAGATATTTGTTTATTTGACTCATTGAACATGTGCAAGTCAAATCTTTGCTGCCATAGTTTCCGCATGGACATGGGTTCATGCTGGCAACCAAAATAAAGTTTGCTGGATATTCATAAGTGGCTGAAGCTCTCGCAACAGTGACCACACCATCTTCTAGTGGCTGGCGAAGGGCTTCTACACAGCTTCTGCTATATTCTGGCATTTCGTCTAAAAACAAAACACCATTGTGCGCCAAGCTGACTTCGCCCGGCTTTGAATCTCTGCCGCCACCAATGAGCGAAACGTTTGTCGCCGTGTGATGTGGAGCTCTAAATGGTCTTGAGGTTACCACACCTTTGTCGGGATCAAGCACTCCTGCAATGCTGTGAATTTTGGTTATTTCTAGAGCCTCTTCAAAAGTGAGGTCTGGCAAAATTCCTGGAACACATCTTGCAAGCATGGTCTTTCCTGCTCCTGGAGGTCCAGAAAGCAAAATATTGTGGCCACCACTGACTGCAATTTCCATTGCTCTTTTTACGGCGTGTTGACCCTTAACCCTTGAAAAATCTTCTGCAGCATAGGTGTTGTCTATGTGCCATGTTCTGTTTTTGACAGCTTCAAACGTTTTGGTTCCGTTGAGTAGCGACACAACATCTGAAAGATTTTCCATTGCATAAACCGTTACGCCAGTTATGTAGCTGGCCTCTGGGCGGTTTTCTGCCGGAATTATAAACTTTGTGTAGCCTTTTTCTCTTGCTGAAATAAGCAGTGGCAAAATTCCCCTGACTGATTTTATTTTGCCATCTAGTCCAAGTTCTCCAAGCATCACATATTCGCTCGCCGCTTTTTGCTTAACCTGTTCGCTTGCAACCAAAATGCTAACAGCAATTGCAAGGTCAAAACTTGGCCCCTCTTTTTTTGTGTTGGCAGGTGCAAGGTTAACTGTTATTTTGTGTTTAGGAAAAGTTAACAGACTATTTTTGATTGCTGAGTGAACCCTCTCTTTGCTCTCCTTTACGGCTGCGTCTGGAAGGCCAACCACGTCGTAACCCGGAAGCCCCAAGTTTATGTCTACCTCAACATCAATTTTGTAGCCAGAAAGTCCAGCAAGACCATAACTATTTATTTTTGCAAGCATAGTCATTTTCTCCTTGTGATTTCATTTTATCACAGCAAAAAGCACCTTGCAACAAATTTGTCGAACATTTTTTCTATAAATTACTATTTATTTGAATAATTATAATAATGCTGATTTATTTTTGCAAACAAAAAAACTGGCTTTTAGTCATAGAAAATTGAAACTTGCAGTTTTTAGACTAAAAGATAAAGAGCATATATTTGAATATGCTCTTTTTTCTTTGTCTAGACTACTGAATAGACATCATAAGTTAAAGTTTTTGTTCTAGTTGTTCCACCTTTGAAAGTTCTAGTTATTTCAAGTGTTTCAGTAAATGCATAACTTTTAATTGGCACATATTCAGTATTGCTTTGGTTTATTGAATAATTAAGTCCAATTTCTATTTTATCTTCATATACTTTAACAAACTTTAGAAATAAATCTATTGCTTTGTCAGGACATTCTTTCATTGTTAGTTTAAAGAAATTCTGTATATTATCTTTTGTTAATTCATAGCTAACTTTAGATTCTTCAATTATCAATTTTTCGCTTAAATCTTTTCTTTTTAATTCAAGTTCTTCTAATCTAGATTTTGTTGTTTCAGTGATTATTCCTTTTTCTATTGCAGACATTATATTTGAAATGGCTGTATTTACTCTTTGCAAGTCAGATTTAATGCTTATAAGTGAATTATTGTTCTTTGTTCGTTTCTTGTTTTCTTCATAGATTAAATCGGTTATTGTATCTAGATTCTTTTGTATAGTGAATTGTTGTTTAAAGAATTTATCTACAACACCTTCTATAAAGTTCTTTTCAATTATTCTAGTTAAGCAGTTATCATCTTTCTTTGTTGAAATACATTTGTAATATCTTAGATAGTTTCCATTTCTAGATTTTGTTGAAAATGGATACATTTTTCTATTACAATGTCCACAATATAATTTATCTTTAATTCTAAATATTTCATGATTATCTTTTCTGCAACCATATCTTGTTAAGTCCATTCTTTTTTGCACTTTTTCAAATAGTTCTTTGGTTATTATTTGTGGGTAGATTTTGTCATATACTTTGCCATTAACTGAATATTCGCCAGTATATAGTTTTCTTTTAAGCATATCTCTTATTGTTTGTGGTATAAACTTGTGTCCATTTCTTGTTATATTTTCTTTTTCAAAATCTCTTGAAATTTGCAATATTGTTTTTCCACTTGCATAATCTTCAAATATTCTTTTTAAGATTATTGCTTCTCCTTCGTTTATCTTTAACATTTTATTCTCCTTTATATAGCCGAAAGATACATCTCCTATAACATGTCCTTTCATTCTTGATTCGTGTAGTCCACGACTTACTTTTTGTGCAAGTTCTTCGCTAAAGTATTGGTTCATTCCTTCTAAGAGTGATTCAAGCAAAACTCCTTCAGGTGTTTCTGGGATGTTTTCCATAGCAGACAATAATTTAATTCCATTGTCTTTTAAGTGTTTTCTGTGTATTGCAGCTTCATATTTGCTTCTAGCAAATCTGTCTAACTTATACACCAAAACATAATTCCATTTTTTGTTGTTGCTATCTTTTAACATTCTTTGGAATGAATCTCTTTCATCTGTTGTTCCACTTATTGCTCGGTCGATATATGAATCAACTATGATGATGTTGTTGCGTTTCGCAAAGTCTTGACATACATGCACTTGACCTTCAATACTTTGTTCAGTTTGGTTTGTACTGGAATATCTAGCATATATTACTGCTGTTTTCATTTGGTTTTATCTCCTTTTATTTTTTTTATTTATCTTTCGATACCCAGCGAAAGAACAAAAAGGGATAAATATTTTAAAGAGTTATAATCTTTCTTTAGTTGTCAAGGGTTGCGAAAAGCAATACAATTTACCCTTGATAACTAAGAGTTTTTGTGCACAATTCGCGGGCGAAAGATTAATAACCCTTTGGTAGCTTATTTATTAACTCTTTGCTAACAGTTCCTAAAACCTCTCCAGTGGAAAAATCCAAACATCTAAAGTTGTCAAATAGTAGTATTTTTCTATCTTCTTGTCCGATAGTGCAAACAACATCATCTTCGAGTATATCTGTTATAAAAAATGTCTGTAAGTGCTTTGAATAGATTACTTTTTCACCAGTTTTTCTAATATATTTGAGCATATACATAATAGCTTCTTGAGTATGGTTGTCATTTTCTATTTTGCTAAAGTCATTTCTTCCAAATCTCTCCAAAAAGAATATGTTTTGGTGTGTAATTTGCATTTGATGAGTTCTGGTTGAATAATCTTTAGTTTCTTTTAATTCGCCAACCATTTCGGCTATTACAAATATTCCATGAAAATGTAATCTTTTCTGTTCAGGGCTTATTTCAAAGACACCAATATATTTCCAACCTTTGCGAGTGGATAGATGTCTTAAGCAATTTAGAAATTTAACTCTAAATTCTTGTTCAGTAAGTTTTGTGGAATCATAAGTGAAAGTACAAAAGTAGTTCCATTCTTGCAAATTGGCTTTTCTGAATAATCTCGTGAGTCTAACAATACGATTTCGTTTTTCTTTTTCAATTACTTTATTTACAATCTGTTCAGTTTGTTCAATATCTTTTACTTTTTCGTTCAGTTCATTTACAATTCGTTCTTTCTTTTCCTTTCTAGTTTCATCAGTACATTCGTTTAACATTTCTTTAACTTTCGATTCTGTTTCAGTAGGGTTTGCTGATTTATGCTTTTTCTTTTTCCAACTTTGAGTCGTTTTTGGTATGCCAATATAGTGACTACCATCGAAATATACTTTAGTTTCTTGATAGTCCATTTTGCTTCTCCTTTTCTTTAAGGATTAAATTCAGCATGGCAACAATAAACTCATGGTTAATAAGCGATAAATCTAGCACATTTTTGATTTCGTTAGTTGTTTTTTGCATTTTTTTAACTCCTTTTTTAGATTTTTGGGAATTAAAAAAGACATAGAAAAAGATTATTTTTTCTACGCCAAAATGTTAACTGCCTTATATTTCCCCTAAGGTTGGGTAGGTGATTTTTTTAATATGCCATTGTGCGACACGAATTCTTTTTAACTAAACTTAACCAACTCTATTCTAATTCTAATTTGTTAAACATTTGCGTTGTCCTTTTTATTCAGTTTTTGCATTTTTAACTTGTGCACCAATTAAAAACACAATTTAGTAATATCATTTAAAAGTCAAAAAGTGAATGACATTATTTGACATCTTCTTGATGTTTATATGCCTTGTTTTTGATTTCATTTGATATTACTTAGCTTTTAGTTAGTCGACTTTCAACTAAAAGCGATTTTACCTTAGCATAAAGATATACGGAATGTGAAGTACCCAAATAAGGAAAGTATGCTGAATTTATGCTTACTTTATGTGTACTTGTTCGCTAAGGCAATTTGAGAGTATCACGAAAAAATAGAAAATACCATGTACTGGGCACAACTATTTACAAGTATTCGCAAATAAAAACAAGAGTTAACAAATGTTTTTAGAGAATAGTTTGCTGCTTGAATGTTCCTGTGAAAATATATACATGAGCAAAAAAAGAAGGCGTACCACAATCGCTTCAGCATGTGGACGCCTTTTTCGCTCATGTTATTTTCCATTCAAGCAGTTTAAGTTCAGCAAGTTTTGTTTAGGAGTGTGCTTGTCTTCGGTGGAGCAAAGCGACACCGACTTGTATCAAGACAAGCACACGTTTAAATGCCATGATTTATTCTTTTCTGTATCTATGTATTTTTGCTTTTCTATTTTTCTGCGTTCCACGGGCATATTTTATCTCTGGATAACCAAATCCAACAATGAGACCTGTAAAGTGGTCTTTTGGAATGTTTAGCATTTCTCTTGCTTCTGGAACAAGTTCGTTTAGGACTTCACTTGAATATGACATGATGACCGTTCCAAGACCAAATGAATTTGCAAGCAGGTCAAAATATGCAGTTGCTATGTTGCAGTTGTTTTTGCTATCTTCTGCCCATTTGCCCACGCATTTTTCGTGAGCAATAAATAGATGTGGAGCACCACAAAAAAGCAAATCATTTTTTCGGACTGTTTTTTCAGATTCCTTCATCTTTTTATAGTAGAAATCACTAAAACTATGAGTGTAAATATGCTCACGAGCAAGCTCATCCATTTTTTTATAGGCAACATTCCAAATTTGTTTTACTCGTTCTTTGTCATCTATCACAGTATATTCTACATTTTGGGCATTTCCACCAGTTGGGGCATTTTCTAGTGCCGACAGAATTTTGTCTATAATCTCTGGCTCAACATTTTTATCCAAAAATCTTCTACAAGACCTGCGGAATTTGACAAGTCTTTCCATTTGTTCGCCAAGGTTTTTGTCTGGTGGTGGGAGTGAGTTCTCTGGCTTTTTGTTAAAGATTGAAATAGCTCCCACAGGGCAAACCGCAAGGCAGTGTTCACATCTCCAACAGCCACGCCAACCAAAGCGCTCAAATGGCTTGATGTATGGAAAACCTTGTTTATCGTATTCAATAACCATTCCAGAGCAAACATTTTTACATTTGCCACATTTTATACACTTGCTTTTATCTACAACAAAATTACATTTGTAAGAAATATCTTCCATAATCTTATCCTTTACTCCATTGTTACAACGATTTTTCCGTCAACACCTTTTTCTTGAGCTTTTATTGCTTTTTTTATATCATTAAACTTAAAGCTTGCCCCAATGAATGGTTTTATGTTTGCATTGTCTAATAGTTTGAAAATGTTATCCATATCTTCTTGTGTTGGATAGTTTGAAAAAAATCCTGTTAAGTATGTTCCGTTTGGGATTTCCTTGATTGGGTCAAATTCGTCTAAATAGTAAACTCCGCCAAGAATACCAGTGTTGCAACAAATCCCGCCGTGATACAAACATTGCATACTGTCCCTTAATGTTTTAGGGCCAATAAGTTCCAAAACTTTGTTTGCATAAACTGTGCCACCAATTGTTCCATTATCCAAAATACACTGCGCACCAAGGTCAGTTACAAAGTGCATTTTTTCTTTTTTGTGTGTTGTTCCAATAACTTTTGCCCCCACTGCCAAGCCAAGTTGAATGGCCGCATATCCAAGAGCACAAGTTGCTCCACGAATAAGCAAGGTTTCTCCCTTTTTTAATTGTAAACATTCAAAAAGAGAGCCATATGCAGTGAAAAATGTTTCTGGAATAGCAGCCAAATATTTACTTTCCATTTTTGAATTGATGTGAAAAACCTTGTTCACAGGCAAAAGTGCATATTCTTCATAACTTCCATTAAAACTTCTGCCCATTCCACCCATAATAGAGCAAACTTTGTCGCCGGGTTTAAAATTTTTATCCAAACTTTCTTCAACCTCGCCAACACATTCAATCCCGGGAACGATTGGCTTTTTAATGTAATCGGCATTTATCTCATTTGTTCGAAGTATTAGTTCAGAGTGGTTAAGTCCAAATCCTAGGACTTTGACCACAATCCAACCTTTTTTTGCTTTTGGTTTTTCAATCTCACTTAAAACAATGTCATCACTATTTGTTATTTTATCAAATACAACAGCTTTCATTCTTTTATCTCCTTCCAACATTGTGGGTCTGCGTCATACATATTGTGAGTGTAACCGAAAGTAACTGATGGGCAACCTCTGCAATATGCTTTGAGTTCACACTTGTTGCATTTTATAAATTTGTCATATTGTCTGTATTCATCATATTTTGTGCTAGTCCACAAAGTGTATAAATCGTTTTCAAATATATTTCCAACTTTTGAGTCCATTCGTCTGCAAGCGTAAACATCTCCAGTTGGGAGTATCGTTATATGGTTTCTTCCCATATTGCAACCATCAATTATTGCATTATTGGGCAAGTCCTTTTGTGGATTAAACAATCCTTTTTCATAAAGGTAGAGTGTCCACAAATGGTCTTTTAATTGATAGGTTGTTTTTGAATCTTTTAATTTCTCATATTTTTCGTAGCAACTATCCATATATGCTTTATATTCAAGTGGTGCCATATGAATATTAGGGTCATAAGCTTTGTGGGTGTTTGTTGGGCAATATCTTCCAACTGCATAAACATCAACGCCAAGTTTATCCATAAGTTCAATAAGTTCTGGAATTTCTTTTGCATTTGTCTTTGATACTGTTGACATCACGGCAACCCACATTCCAGAATTTTTGATTGTGTCAATGGCTTTAAGTGTTGCCTTAAAACTTCCGGGTTTTCGGAACATATCGTGAGTTTTTTCTAGCCCATCAAGTGACACTTGATATTTCACACAACCCAAATCTCTCATTCTTTTGCAGTTTTCTTCTGTCAAATGGAATGGATTGCCCATAATTGCAAATCTCACATTATGTTTATGAAAAAGCTCCAAAAGTTGCCAAAAGTTTGGGTGCAAAATTGGGTCTCCACCAGTCAAGTAAATATATGGCAATCGGTTTATTTTATCACACAATGAGAGAATATCTTGCAAAATATGTGTGAGTTTGTCCATTGGAGTTGTTACAAGAAAAGGGTGTCCTTCTGAAAAAATATAGCAATGTTTGCAACGCTGGTCGCAATAATCTGTAATGTGCCATTGAATAGCAAAATAATCTTTCATATAATCCTCTAAAAAATAGTGCTAACTTACATCAAAAAATAAGTTAGCACCTTTTTGTTTTGTTATTTCTTTTTTGGGTCTTGTGTTCCACAAGCAGGTGCTGGCTTAGGGTCTGCACTACCACAAGCAGGTGCTGGTTTTGGGTCAGCAGTTCCACAAGCTGGAGCAGTTTTCTTTGGGTCAGCAGTTCCACAAGCAGGTGCTGGTTTTTTCTTGCAAGGCATATCATTTTCCTCCTTTTAATAAATCTAATATAATTTTACCAATTATTTTTGAAAAATGTTAGTCAAAAATAGACAAATGGTCGGATTTTTGATATAATATGAAAAATTTAAGGAGAAATTATGGCTGAATATTCAAAAGCAAGACAGCGGGCAATCACAAAAATTGAAAATGCTTATTGGGATTTGTTTATAAAAGAAGAAAAACTTACAATAACAAATGTTATAGAGAAAGCAAAAGTTCATAAATCAACATTTTATTTTTATTTTGATAATTTAGATGATGTTTTAAATTCAATAAAAGAAAATCAAATAAATCTTTTAGAACAAACTCTTAATAATCAAAACAGAAAGGATAAAGAGTTCAACAAACTAACAATAGACTTAAGAAATCTTTTCAACAATAACCGAAAGTTTTTAATTCCACTTGTTATGGAACAACGAGGTGGAGATTTTGCGATTGAGTATAGGGAAATAATAAAACGAGAGTTTGCAAAGGATATTGGCCTAGAACAAACAACAGGCAATCAGGTTAAAGATGATATATCAAACGCATTTTTGAATGGTATGATTGAAATTCTCTTATCAACTTTTGCAAGTGAAATAATTCCACTTGAAGATATGTATAAAATTGGTTTTGGCATTATGGAAAAAGGTGCAAGAAAAACACTCAAAGAAGATTTGTTTATAAAAATACAATAAAGGTGTAATATGATAGAATTAAAAGATTACAAAAACTTAATAGATTTAGGGCCAAAAGAAAAATCCACTTTGGTTTTGTCTGTCGTGGAAAAAGAAAATATTGTTGATAGTTTGCTAAAAATAATTAAGCAAAACTTTTCAGTAAATGTTGATTTTTCTGTGGGTTTTGATAAGAAAAGGATTTGGCTAAGAGCGATACTTAATCAAATTCCACCATTTGACTTTGGCATAGATTTTTTTGAACTTCAAGACAAATTACTTTCAAGCGAAACAAATGAAAAACGCAAAATTACATTAAATGACCTAAATTTTGATGAAAATATTGCAGTTTTTCAAGGAGATATTACAACAATGGCTGTTGATGCCATCGTTAACGCAGGCAACAATCAGCTTCTTGGTTGTTTTATTCCACTCCATTCTTGCATAGACAATATCATCATTTCAGCTGCTGGGTTTCAGGTGAGAAATGACCTTAATGTAATAATGCAAAAACAAGGCCACGAAGAACCTAATGGAAAAGCAAAGATTACAAATGCCTATAACTTGCCAAGTAAATATATAATTCATACTGTTGGCCCTTGTATTTATGGCAAACTCACAGAAAAAGATAAACAAGACCTTGCAAATTGTTATATAAGTTCACTAGAACTCGCAAAAGAAATGAACTTAAAATCTATTGCATTCTGTTGTATTTCCACTGGCGAGTTTATGTTCCCAAATGACATTGCCTGCGACATTGCGGTTGATACAGTAAAAAATTGGCTTAAAGAAAATAAGTATGATATAAAAGTCGTGTTTAATGTTTTTAAAGATATAGATAGGAGTTTATATGAAAGAAAATTACAAAGATAGAATTGAAAAAGCAAAACAAATTATCGCAAATGCAGATTATATTTTGATTGGCGCAGGTGCTGGACTTTCAACTGCTGGCGGATTTGAATATTCTGGCGAAAAGTTTGATAAGTATTTCAAAGATTTTAGTGAAAAATATGGTTTCAAAGATATGTATGCTGGTGGATTTTATCCTTACAAAACAGAAGAAGAACGATGGGCTTATTGGTCAAGATATGTTTATATAAATAGATATTTGGAGCAAACACCAAACAAAGCATACTCAAAACTTTTTGATTTAGTAAAAGACAAAGATTACTTTGTCATTACAACAAACGTTGACCATCAATTTCAAATTGCTGGATTTGACAAAAATAAGCTATTTTACACACAAGGCGATTATGGCTTGTTTCAATGTTCTGTTCCTTGCCACGATAAAACTTATGACAACAAAGAACTTATTGAAAAAATGTATTTTGAGCAAAAGGACGGCAAAATTCCAAGCGACCTTATTCCAAAATGCCCTGTTTGTGGCAGAAATATGGAAATGAATTTAAGAGCAGATGACAAGTTTGTTCAAGACGCTGGCTGGTATGAGCACGCTGAATTCTATCAAGAATTTCTTGACAAAATAAAAGATAAAAAAGTTGTTTTAATTGAAATTGGGGTTGGTTATAATACTCCTGCAATAATCAAATATCCATTTGAAAGAATGGTTTATCAAAACAAAAACTTTAATCTTATTCGCATAAATAAAGATTATCCAATAGCAAGTGAAGAAATATCAAGCAAAACAATTTGCTTTGATGAAGATACAATGAAAATATTAAAAGATTTGAGATAACAAAAAAAAGAGTCAAATGATATTATATTTGGCTCTTTTGTATTCTGCAAGTTTCAAAAGTCTTTAACCTTGCCAGTTCTTTTTTTTAGCCTTTGCGAGCACGTTTTCTTGCTGCTTCGCTCTTTTTCTTTTTTGCAACAGAAGGTTTTACATATGCTTCACGTTTGCGGATATCACCAATGATACCATCTTTTTGACATTTGCGTTTAAAGCGTTTAATTGCACTTTCAACGTTTTCGTTTTCACCTACTTTAACGGTTGACATGCTTGTTTCACCTCCTCTTGCGGTTGCTTTTTCGATTGGTATTCTATCACTAGAACATAATTTTGTCAAGTGAATTATTCACCAAACTCAAAGCCATCTTTTTCTAATTCTTCAAATGTGGTTTTGTTTAAAAACCAATATTTTGATTTTCTTGGAATATTATATTTTTCGCAGAGATTAATTCTCATTTGTTCGTATTGATCTTTGGTTATCACTTTTTGTTGATAATTGTTGACAACTTTCATGACTTCGTTTATGTAGTCAACAAGTCTTGAGGTGTATGATGATTCTTTGACACTCTCCACTGGTTCTTCTGCAAAACCAATGTAGCCATTAATTGAGCCCATATAGGCTGGAATTTTTTCTGCTCCATCAAACAACTTTGGATTTTTCTTTTTTATTTTGTCTAAAATGTTGAGGAGCTCGTCAGCTTCTTCGTAACTGCAATAATATAGCAGAGCTTCTGGTCTCTTTTCGCAAGAAAATTTATAGTAAAGTGGCAAATGCTTTTTTCTTGCCATATTCATAACTAAATCAATGACTGCAGGAATATTTTCATATTTTAAATTTAAATAAAATCTGCACTCTGTTGGCTGTTTTTCTTTTTTAAAATCCTGTGTCTTTACGTGAATGAAACCTTCTCCTTGATTAAAGAAACTCATCACATTTCCTTTTTTATCTTCGGCGCCAACAAAAACATCAGCCTTCTCTCCCACAATAGTTTTATAAGCATTGTTTATGTCGTCTACGATTGTTGTTAAAAACAAAAATCTTTGAATTGAATTATATTGGTCACCCAAGTGATCAAATCTTGTGGCGATTGAGTTTTTCCAATTTTGTTCATCATATTTTGAATCTGCAAGTATTTTAAAGAATATATTATGTTTTAAATGAGGATTTACCTCACAATGATTCAAAAATCTTCTTCTGTAAGCATAAAAACATTTAACAAAATAATCTGAAAGATCTTCTCTTGTTTGAATAGACAATTGATAAGTGGCAAACTTGTCTACCACTGTTTTATAAAGCAAAGGAACACCATCAGCGACAAAATCAGAAAATGCCTCATTGCAAAAATCATCAATAGCACTGCTGTTGATAGGCTTTACCTTTCGCAAAACTCTTATCTTTTGTTTGAGTGAACTTGACATAATTTTCTCCTGAAAATATTATATCAAAAATTGCAATTTTAGTCAATAGCAGATAACGAGACAAGTGCACCATCGAGATATAACTTTTCAAGTTTTACATCAACAATGCTGTTATTTGAAAGATTCTGTGATTTTAGTTTTGGAATATAACACTTTATGTAGTTTGCTGTGTGAGCTGTGTAATAGTCACCATTGGTTGTTTCTACTATTACTTTTTGAACTGGATTTTCAGTTATGTTCTGCTTAATAAACTTATCGTGGTTTTCGGTAGACATATTTTTTAGTTTCCAAACCCTGTCTTTGACATTTGTTGCAACATTTTTTAGCTTCGCAGCAACCGTCCCTTCTCGGCTTGAATAAGGAAAGACATGCATTTCAAAAAAATTTGCCTTTTTGCATGTGTCGAAAGTTTCGTTAAAGTCTTCTTCTGTTTCGGTTGGAAAACCAACAATAACATCTGTAGTGATTGCCGCAAATGGGAAGTATTTTCTGATAAGTTCAACTTTAGCCAAAAACTCTTCTTTTTTGTAGTGACGATTCATTGCCTTAAGAGTTTTGTTACTTCCACTTTGCATTGACAAATGAAAGTGTGGACAAAACGCTTCATCTGTTTTTAAATAGTTCAAAAAATCTTCAGTGATTATGCCGACTTCGAGTGACGAAAAGCGATATCTGAGCAAATTTTGAGCATTTTTTGATGATTTTTCAGACAATTTTGCGATTTTTTGGTTGATAGAATTTATTAGCTTTGCAACTGAAACAAGAGATGTTCCATCTTTAAAATCGTTGCCATAAGCAGAAAGATTGATGCCCGCCAAAACTACTTCGTGAACTCCAGAATTAACCATTGTTTGAAGTTCTCTCTCAAGTTCAGAAAGTGGACGAGAAACTTCTCTTCCGCGCACATAAGGAATAAGACAATATGTGCAAAAATTATTGCAGCCATCTTGACACTTAAGAACTCCTCTGGTGCGGTTTGAAATATGCTCAGATGAATTAACCAACTTAACGCCATTATCCTTGCAAACTGCAGCTGCAATTCGGTTTTTATTTTGCGTCCCGATAACATATTTAACATTGGAAATTTTGGTGAAATGTTCCTTGTTATTTTCACTGGCACAGCCAGAAACATAAATTTCTGCTTCTGGATTTAACTTTAAAAGTTTTGTTATAACATTTCTGCTTTTGCGTTCACCTTCGTTGGTGACAGCACATGTGTTAACACAATATATGTCTGCTGGAACAAGCCCAAAGTCAACAGAAAATCCGCTTGCAGAAAGCAGCCCAGCAATTGTGTCGGACTCATATTGGTTGACTTTGCAGCCCATGTTGACTATTGAAACTTTTTTCATCTATTCTCCATTTATTTTGTATATTTTGCGTTTTTTGAGGCATTTTTTACATTTCTAGTGCTGTGTTTTGCATTTTTTAATCAAGCAATTGCATGACAACTGCAGCCCCAGCAATTGCTGCGGTTTCGGTTCTCAGAATTCGTTTTCCAAGACTGACAACAGTTGCACCAGCTTGCTTTAAACTTTCGATTTCACCCTGTTCAAAGCCGCCCTCTGCTCCTATCATTATTGCAACTTTTTGGTTCTTGTTTTTTAATATTTTTAAAAGTTCGTCTTTAAGTGTTATGCCTTCTTGGTTTTCATAGAACACAAAAAATTTGTCGTAGCTTTTAATTTTCTTGCAAACGTCTTTTATCGAAAGTATCCCTTCTATTTGAACAGGGGTTGACATTCCACACTGCTTGCACGCAGAAATTGTGACAAGGTCTAATTTGTTTGCTCTTGTTGTGTTGACTTTTACATCGCAAAATTTGCTGTCAAACAGCACCAGCTTGCTTGCTCCAAGTTCTGTTATCTTTTGGGTGATAAGTGACAATTTGTCGCCCTTGGCGAGAGCTTGATAAACGTCTAATTTTGTGTTTGGTTCTGCCATGCTTTTTGTGACAGAGTCTATGTGAAGATCTGCATGTTTTTTTGATAAACCATAGACAGTGGCGAGATAGTTGTTTCCGTCACCACAAAAAAGTTCAACCCTGTCTCCCTCTCTTGTTCGCATCACGTTTGCCATATGGTGAAATTCGTCACCTTCGAGGCTGACATTTTCCCCAACAACTAAATTTTGGTTAACATAATATCTTTTAAGTTTCATTTGGTCATCCTTTGCTTTATTATAACATAATTGAAATATTTTGCAACAAAAAAATCTTGGAGTTCCAAGATTTTTTGTTTTGTTAAATTTTGCTAGAAAATGATTTCTTTTTTGGATATTCTTTATCTAGAATTGACCTATCTAGTTCTTCAACAAGTTCTCTTTCTCTTTTTGAAAGTGATTTTGGCATTTCAACAATAATTTTTGCAAACAGGTCGCCATAAGAATTTTTGTTTAAAACCTTTGTACCCTTTCCTTTGACTGTTATGATTGTTCCTGTTTGCGTGAGCGCTGGAATTGTGATTGACAGTTTTTCGTTGATTCCCGCAATGTCTATCTTCTTTCCGAGAAGTGCGTCGGTGAACGAAACATAAACATCTTCGAAAACATCATAACCATCACGCTTTAACACTTTGTGGTCGCCAGCTTTAATCAGCAGTTGCAAGTCGCCAGCAGGACCGCCGTTTTTTCCGGCCTCACCCTGGCCACGAAGAGTTAAAATTGTTCCCGTGTTCACGCCACCCGGAATGTTAACTTCAATGCTTCTGTTTGCTCTTGTGTAGCCAGCACCTTGACAACTTGAACACTTTTCTTTTATTTTTCTGCCAGTGCCTGAGCAGTCTGGACACGTGCTCTCAGAGAGCATTTGACCAAACATTGTGTTTTGTCGGGTTGTTATTCTTCCGCTTCCACCACAACGTGAACATGTTGAATAAGCAGTTCCGTTTTTAGCCCCAGTGCCGTGACACTCTGCACAAGTTTCTGAACGGTTTAAGTTGATGGATTTTTTCGCACCAAACGCCGCCTCCTCAAAACTTAAATTAATTCGAGCCTGAATGTCGGCACCTTGCATTGGTGCGTTTGGGTCTCTGCGACGATTTCCGCCACCAAAACTAGAAAAGATATCCCCAAAGATGTCGCCAAATCCGCCACCAAAACTTGAAAAGTCGAAGCCACCTGCCCCAGCACCAGCACCACCGCCAAAGCCAGACGCCATTCCGTTTGGATCGCCAAACTGGTCGTAGTTGCTACGCTTTTGTTTGTCTGAGAGAACCTCATAGGCCTCGTTAACTTCTTTTAATTTGTCAGCAGCAGAAGCATCACCCGGGTTTAAATCTGGGTGATACTTTTTCGCCATGCTGCGATATGCTTTTTTTATTTCTTCGTCAGTCGCTGTTTTGCTGACACCAAGAATTTTGTAGTAATCTTTGCTTGCCATAAGTTCTCTTTAATTAATTTTATTTTTGTTTAAGCTGTCTGCTTATTTTGTTGTGTAGTCGCCAAAATTGTTAGGATCGGTTGAACCGTTGCCGGCATTTCCGCCCTCGCCATTTGCTCCGTTTGGATTGGCATTTTTGTAAAGTTTTGTAAAGATTTCGTTTGAAACATTTGTGAGTGATTCAAGCGCTGCTTTAAGCTTTTCAATGTCGTCGCTGTTTTTGTAAACGTCACGAGCTTTTTCCATTTCGGCGTTAAGTTTTGTCTTGTCTTCTTCGCTGAGTTTGTCGCCATTTTCTTTTAAGATTTTTTCAATTGAGAAAATCATTTGGTCAAGATTATTTTTTGTGTCGACAACCTCTTTTCTCTTTTTGTCTTCTTCGGCATATTTTTCTGCATCTTTAACAGCCTTGTCGATATCTTCTTCTGAAAGGTTGCTGCTTGCAGTAATGGTTATGTCTTGAGACTTGCCAGTTCCAAGGTCTTTTGCTGAAACGTGAACAATTCCGTTTGCGTCGATATCAAATGTAACTTCGATTTGTGGAACGCCACGTGGTGCTGGTGGAATGTCGGTGAGTTCGAATCTGCCAATTGTTTTGTTGTAGGCAGCAAGTTCTCTTTCACCCTGCAAAACGTGAATATCTACACCAGGTTGATTGTCGGCTGCTGTTGAGAAAATTTGTGATTTTTTTGTTGGAATTGTTGTGTTTCTTTCAATAAGTTTTGTGAACACTCCACCCATTGTTTCAATTCCGAGAGATAGTGGTGTTACATCGAGAAGAAGAACGTCTTTAACTTCTCCGCCAAGAACGCCGGCTTGAATTGCTGCACCAATTGCAACGCACTCATCTGGGTTGATGCCAGTGAATGGTTCTTTTCCGAGGAATTTCTTTACTTCTTCTAGAACAAGTGGAACACGGGTTGAGCCACCAACCATGATGATTTTAGAAACATCACTCTTGTCGAGTTTTGCATCTGCAAGAGCTTTTTTGGTTAGGTCGATTGTTTCTTTTACATAGTCCTCTATCATGCTTTCAAATTTAGCACGAGTGATTGTCATTTCAAGGTGTTTTGGACCTGTTGAGTCGGCTGTGATAAATGGAAGACTTACTGTGCTTGATGTTACGCCAGAAAGTTCAATTTTGGTTTTTTCGGCTGCTTCTTTTAAACGTTGCATAGCCATTTTGTCGCTAGAAAGGTCAATGCCATTTTCCTTTTTGAACTCTTCAATTAAATAGTCCATGATTCTCTTATCGAAGTCGTCACCACCAAGACGGTTGTTTCCGGCAGTGGCAAGAACTTGGAACACGCCATCAGCAATTTCTAGAACTGAAATATCAAATGTGCCACCACCAAGGTCATAAACCAAAATCTTTTGACCCTTTGTGTCGTCTGCCTTGTCTAGGCCATAAGCAAGAGCGGCTGCTGTTGGCTCGTTGATGATTCTTAACACTTCAAGACCTGCAATTTTGCCTGCGTCTTTTGTTGCTTGACGTTGACTGTCGGTGAAATATGCAGGAACTGTGATAACTGCCTGAGTTACCTTTTCGCCAAGATATTTTTCTGCATCAGCTTTAAGTTTGCTCAAAATCATGGCAGAAATTTCTTGTGGGGTATATTCTTTTCCATGAGCTTTTACCTTATGGTTTGAGCCCATTTCTCTTTTGATTGAAATGACGGTGTTGTCTGGGTTTGCAACAGCTTGACGCTTTGCAATCTGTCCAACAAGTCTTTCTCCATCTTTTGAAAATCCTACAACAGAAGGTGTTGTTCTGCTGCCTTCGCTGTTTGCAATAACTGTTGGCTCACCGCCTTCCATAACTGCAACACAGCTGTTTGTTGTTCCGAGGTCGATACCTATAATCTTTGACATAATTTTATTCTCCTTTATTCACATTCGCCAACTTCAACTGTTGCGTAGCGAATGATTTTGTCGTTTAATTTGTAACCCTTTTGATAAACGGCTGTTACAACGCCATCTTTTGAACGGTCTTTGGTTTTGAGTTTGCTAACCGCGCTATGCAGCTTTGAATCAAACTTTTCGCCAAGGGCTTCAATTGGGGTTATTCCCATGTCTTCAACCGTTCTTTTAAGCCCTGCATAAATCATTTGATAGCCCTTTTTTGTGGCTTGGTCGCCGCCACCAGAGAGAGCCACTTCGAACTGGTCTAGAATTGGAATTAACTTGCTGGCAACGTTTTCGATTGCTGCTTGTTTTGATTCTTCTTCTATGTTCTTGTTGCGCTCCTTGTAGCGTTCCAAGTCTTTTTTGTAGGTAACTGCGAGATGCTGATTTGTTTGGGCTTCTTGTTTGACTTTTGCTAGTTCTGCATCTACTTTTGTGAGCGCCTGCTCAAACTGGTCGAATGCCTTTTGATAGTCTTCGATTGTTGGCTCGTGCTTGCAATTGCAGTCGTCCCCACAATCGCAGTGCTCGTGCTCGCCGTCGTTACAATGACATTCTTTGCCTTCGTCGTGGCAGCCACAGTCGCAAGACTCATCGTTGCAGGTGCACTCTTTGCCATCTTGGCAACCGCAGTCACAAGACTCATCGCAGTTGCAATTTTTGTGTTTATGTTTGTCCTTCACTTTTCTACTCCTTGTCTGTTATATCTTTGATTGTGTCCGAAACTTCTTTAAGCACTGATATTGCCTTGGCATAGTCCATTCGAACTGGCCCAACAACTCCTGTTGAAAAAGTTTTGTCGCCTTTTATTTTATAAGTGGCAGTAACAATTGACAAATCGTCGTTTGCGCCGCCAACGCTTATACTAATTTCAACACCGTCGCCAGAACTTGAATTTTTGAGAATTGGCAACAGCTTTTCGTCGTTATCTAGAAGTTTTATGGCGTTCTTTAATTTGTTGACGTCTTCAAACTCTGGATAATCCATTATTTTTTCTTTTCCTGCAACAGCAATTTTTGTGTTATCTCGTTTTGCTATTGTGTCGATGATTGTTTCAAAAATTTGTTTATATTTAACAAGTTCTTTTGAAATTCTATATCTTTGGTCTTCTAGGCTTGATAATGGCTTTCCTGCAAAAATCTCTGTCATTATTCTTCCCGCTTCGTCAAGCTCTGTTTGCGAAACTTCGCCAAGATTTGCCATTTCGCTAATCACGCCAAGATCGGTTGCAACAACAACAAGCTTTGTTGAATCTGAAATGGTCATAATTTTGATTTGAAGAATTGTGGCCGTGTCTTTTGCCCCAAAATAAACAACTGAAGCATAGTTGCAAGCATCTGAAATTGTTTTTGCAGAACGCACCATTATGTCGTTTAAGCTAACCAGTTTGTCGGTGAAATTAGACTGAATTTGACTGACTTCTTTTTTTGTTAACTTTTTGGTTGGCATAAGCTCTTGAACATATTTTCTGTAGCCCTCTGTTGTTGGAACTCTACCACTTGATGTGTGCAAGTGTGTGAGATAGCCCATCTCTTCTAGGCTCATGAGTTCATTTCGAATTGTTGCGCTTGAAACATCTGGCAAATACTCTTGCTGAATGGCCTTGCTCGAAATTGGCTCGCCACTAGACAAGTTGCTTTCGACAACTGCCTTTAAGATTTTTTCTTTTCTCTTTGATAGTTTCATTATGTTCGCCCTTTTGCATATTTTTATTATACGCTAAGTCGACTTTTTTTATTCTTGTTTTTAGCACTCTTGCATTTAGACTGCTAACACTATACATATTATCACTGCTAATAGTGGTTGTCAACCCTTTTATGACAATTTTTTGACTTTTTTTGACTTTTATTTTTGACGAACAAAAAAGCCACCAATTTGGTGGCCTTGTTATTTATTTATATATTATATTATTTCGTAGATTAATCTATTTAAAACTAAATAACCTTTGTCGGTGGCTTTTAAAATTCCCTCTTTGTCGAGAATTAAAAATCCATTTTTGATTAGGTTTGCAAGTTTGTCTTTTTTTGCCGCAATTAAGTTCTCACCAAATTCTGCTTCATAAGCCTTTGTGTCGAGCCCCTTTGCAGTTCGAAGCGAGAGCATTATTGCTTCCTCTTTTTTCTCTTGTTTGGTGAGTTCTTGTGCGCTGGCCACTGGTGGTTTTTTAAGTTCATTGATGCAGCGATGATATTCGCTTATGCTGTCTGTGTTAGAAAAGCGAACGCCAGACACATAACTATGAGCTGAAACACCAAAACCTAAATAGTCTGTTCTGTTCCAATAAACTTGGTTATGGTAACTTGCAAATCCAGGTTTTGAAAAGTTTGAAAGTTCGTAACGCTCGTAGCCGTTATCTTTGAGTTCTTTCAAAACATAGTTATACATTGCAATCACTTTGTCTTCTGTAATAAGATAAGCAGCATTATTATCAACGAGAGCTTTAAGTTTTGTTCCCTCTTCAACCTGAAGCATGTAACACGAAATGTGAGGGATTTTAAGTTCAATCAAGTGATCCACACTCTCTTGAACGTGTTTAAGAGTTTGACCAGGATAACCAATCATTATGTCTGCACTGATGTTTGATATTCCCTGCTCACGTATGTTTTCAATTGTGTTATCGAAATCTTCAACTGTGTGAGTTCGACCCATGCTGCTAAGAACCTTTTGGTTTGTGCATTGAAGGCCAACACTAAAACGGTTTACGCCAGAGAGAATGTATTCTCTGATTTTGGCTCTGGTGACTGCATTTGGGTTTGCTTCGATTGTGATTTCTGCAGAGTTTTTTACATTAAAATTTTTGTAGATGCAAGTTAAAATGTCGCGAATTGCATAGTTGTTCATGCAAGATGGTGTGCCGCCACCAATATAAATGCTACAAACACTGAAATATTGGTTATATTCTTGCGCTCTCATTTTGATTTCAGCAATCAAATCTTTTACGTAAGAATCTTTTTCTGATTCTGTTCCCACGTGAGAAACAAATGCACAATAGTTACACTTGCTGTTGCAAAATGGAATATGAATATACAAGCTAATATCTTTTTTTGCCACTTATGTATCCCCTTTATGATTAAATTATAAGTTATAACTTAAAATTAGTCAACTCTTAATCTATTTTTAGTATGCTCATAAATGCTTCACTAGGAAGTTCAACGCTTCCAAGCATTCTCATTCGCTTTTTGCCCTCTTTTTGTTTTTCTAAGAGTTTTCTCTTTCGGCTGATGTCTCCACCATAACACTTAGCAAGCACATCTTTTCTGAGGGCTTTAACTGTTTCTCTTGCAATAACCTTGCTGCCAATGCAGGCCTGAATTGGAATTTCAAAAAGCTGACGAGGAACAACCTCTTTAAGCTTTTCTGCTATTGCTCTGCCGCGTTCGTAGGCCTTGTCTCTGTGAACAATTAACGAAAGTGCATCACACACCTCGCCATTGAGCATCATGTCGAGTTTGACCATGTTGCTGGTTTTGTAACCATTCAGTTCATAGTCGAGGCTGGCGTAACCATGAGAACAACTTTTGAGTTTGTCAAAAAAGTCGTAAACAATTTCACAAAGTGGCAATTCATATTCAAGTTTCACACGCCTCTCTTCGAGATATGTCATGTTTTTAAAAGTGCCCCTCTTGTTTTTTGCAAGGTCCATAATGTCGCCAACATATTCTGGAGGAGTAAACACGTTTGCCGCAATAACAGGTTCGTCGATATGATCGATTAGTTCTGCTTTTGGAAGATTGCTTGGGTTTGAAATTTCTAACATTTCACCATTTGTCTTATACACATTATAGCTAACGCTTGGCGCTGTTGTGATTAAGTCAAGTCCAAACTCCCTCTCTAGTCTCTCTGTTATAATTTCCATGTGAAGAAGCCCCAAAAAGCCGCAGCGGAAACCATAGCCAAGAGCCGATGATGTTTCGGGTGAATAAATAAGTGATGCATCGGAAAGTTTAAGTTTTTCTAGCGCATCTTTAAGTGTGTTATATTTGCTTCCATCAACCGGGAAGATTCCACTGTAGACCACTGGCAAAACCTGCTTGTAGCCAGGAAGTGGCTGAGTCTCCTTTCCGCATATGCAAACCGTGTCTCCAACTCTGATATCTGAAACAGTTTTGATGCTGGCACAAATGTAGCCAACGTCTCCAGCGCAGAGTTCTTCTTTTGTTGTGGTGTTTGGCGTGAACACACCAACTTCTACAACGTCGTATATTTTGTCGGTGGCAAGCATGTGAATTTTGTCGCCAGCTTTAACCCTTCCGTTGACTATTCTTACCAAGCAAACTGCTCCCTTGTAGTTGTCGTAATAACTATCAAAAATGAGCGCTTGCAGTGGCTTTTCGTCGTCACCTTTTGGAGAAGGAATTTTTTCGATGACCAAATTTAAAACCTGGTCTATATTTAGACCTGATTTTGCAGAAACAAGTGGTGCATAACTGGCGTCTAGGCCAATGACATCTTCTATTTCTTTTTTAACCTCGTCTGGTCTTGCACTTGGCAAGTCAATTTTGTTGATAACAGGAACAACAAACAAATCGTTTTCTATTGCAAGATAAACATTTGCGAGTGTTTGAGCCTCAACTCCTTGACTGGCGTCCACAACCAAAATTGCCCCCTCACAGGCGGCAAGCGAACGGCTGACTTCGTAAGTAAAGTCAACGTGCCCTGGAGTGTCTATTAGGTTTAGTTCATATTCTTTGCCGTTATATTTATATTTCATGGTTACTGGAGCGAGCTTTATGGTTATTCCCCTTTCTCTTTCAAGTTCCATGCTATCTAAAAGTTGAGCCTTGCTATCTCTTTCGCTGACTGTTCCTGTCAGTTCCATGATTCTGTCTGCAAGAGTGCTCTTTCCGTGGTCGATATGGGCAATAATAGAAAAATTGCGTATTAGACTTTTATCTTTCATATGTAATTATTATATATAAATAACAAACTATTTGCAATGATTTTTTTATCTCGGTTTTACACTATTTTTAAAAATTTGGGGCAATTTGCATCAAACACTAGTAATTTTGGCCTGTTATGGTGTAATATATTGTCAGCAATAAACTTTTGAGGTATTTTTTGTATGAACAATTTCGACAACTGGATTAGACACACACCAATCTCTCACAAAGGACTTTTTAATGATGAAATTCCTGAAAACAGCATGCAGGCAATTAAACTCGCTGTTGAAAAAGGATATGGGCTCTGCCTTGATGTTAGAGCACTTTCAGACAACTCTATTGTTGTTTTTTCTGACAGCACTCTTGGAAGAATGACAAACAGTGATGGCTTTGTTAGACACTGCTCTCTCGCAGACATTAACACACTTTATCTCGCCGGCTCTCACGAGAAGATTCCTACACTTTTGGAAGTTCTTGAATTTGTTAACGGACAAGTTCCTGTTATTGTAAATATTAAGAGTTTGGACACTCCTCACTATGAAAAATATGTTTGGAAAACCCTTCAAGGATATAAGGGAGAATTTGCCGTTGCCAGCGCAAATCCTTTTACACTTGAATGGTTCAAAGAACATGCACCAAAAGTTAAAAGGGGTCAAATTAGCAGTTTTTATAAAGGCTCTGCCCTTCCTTTTTTCACAAGGTCTGCATATAAGCGCATGAAACTTAACGACACCGTCTCTGAGCCAAACTTTATTATTTATGAATCTTGTGACTTGCCTAACAGATTTGTTAAAAAGTATAAAAATTTGCCACTGCTCGCCTTTCACGTTAACAGCCAAAGCGAACTTGAGCGCGCAAGAAAATTTGCAGATAACTATATCTTTTCTAAAGTTGAATTATAAAAACAAACCTGTCAAAGGTTAAAAACTTTTAAACTTGCAATAAAAATGACCTAGCCTATCGCTAAGTCATTTTTGTTATTCTCCAATCATTTCAGAAGTTATAGTTGCAAGTTATAGTATTGCTAAATTAAAATATAAGTCTAAATTTGTGCTTTGACTAAAATTTAATCCAAAAAGCAACTGCCATTATTGCAACCAGTCCAATGATTGCTGCAATAATGGGAACACCAAATTTAGCAATAAAACCATCAACCTTTCCACCAGCTTCACTGATAGCTTTCTTTTGAAAAGAAACAGGAATTATGAATAGCAATAGCCCAACAAGTCCTAGCAAAAATTGCGTTTTAACAATCATTACTATTCCAAAAATAACACCAACATACGTTATAATCGAAATTATAGAAAATAATATTGATTTTCCTCTCATGGTTTCCTCCAAACTATTTATATTTTAATTATAGCATATAATAATCTATTTTTTATCGCTTTTATGTGTTTTTTATAAAATAAATTAAAATGGTTTTTATTACAAAAAAAAGCACCTAAGTAGGTGCCTTTTTCGTTAATTATTTGGAATAATTACATTAACGTTTATAACTACATTATTATAGCCTGTATTTCTAGGAACAAATTGAATTGTCCAAACTCTTTCACTTGATGTTATCCATTCTTCAGATTGACCTTCAACATCGAAATAATAGTTTGATCTATTTTCAAAAGGAACATCATCAGCATAAACTCTCCACTTTCCTTCAATGCCTTCATATTCAAGATATCCACCATTTTCAGATGTCACAACAAGAGTATTGTCTGGCAACATTACTGAATTTCCAGTTCTTTCCATAGTGATAGAGTTTGTTGCTATATATTTATTTGTTGTTGTATCAAATGTAAATGGGACATCTTGTTTAAGAGCATCAATAGCTTCCGTTGGAATATCTTCGTTATAGAATTCAATGTCATTTATGAAATCAACATAGACCCAAAGTCCATTAAACATATCATCACTTGGAATAAATCTAAACATCCAGCCAATAGTGTCTTCGCCGTCAAGGTGAGAACCATTGTGTTTTTCAATGTATTCATTTCCATCATTGTAGTATATTTTCCATTCTCCAAGGTCTGCTGTTGCTGGTGGATTAAGCACATCTGTGTAATCTGGCAAAACATTTGGAAGAAGCATTGAAATTCTGCTAATTCTAATCGTGTGATTTGCATCTAGTCCATATACATCGTTATCTTTTTCTTCTGCACCAATTTCGGCCAAAATTGCTGCCTTTTGTTCTTGTGTGAAACTTGCGTTGTTTATAACAACTTGTAAGTTTGCATTTTCAAAAGCCAAAGAGTAGTCTGTTTCTGCAATTGTTGCCTTGAGATTGACATATCCTTCGCTTGCAAAAGTAATAACTAAATCATCTCCATCTGGAGTAAGTGTTGCAATGGCATCATTGTTTGTTTCCACTCTTTCCCAAACAATTTTAGCTGTTGGAACTTTCGATTTAAGCAAATCATATTTGCTGTCTTTTGGAAGAGAAACCCTTAATGTATGAACTCCAGAAATATATTGCACGCTACTTACATACTCAAGTTGTTCTTCGTTGTAGCTTCCTTCAAGATGATCATATCCCCAGTCCCAGGCACTAAATTCAATAGGTGTGATTGCCCAGGTAAATGTTCTTCCACCATTTCCATCATCTTCGCCATAGTTATAACTATTGTCTTCTTCTCTGAAGCAGAAGTTTGTGCTGTCTTTAAGTTTGAATGTGATTGAATAGTTGCCTATTTCAGTTGCACTATATATGCCTATTTGCTCAAGAAGCGCCTTATCGTAATTATCTATATTTAACCCAGCATTTTCAACTGTTTGACTCTCGCCGGTATATTCTCTTGAAAGATTATTTCCAATTGAGGCATATGGTCTTGAAACCTGACCTTTTGAAATGTTAAGCGAAACTTCATCAAAGTCATCTGTTGTATAAACTGTAGGGTCATTTTCATAATAATCATTATTATCAAGAATATATACAAATTTCACACTTTCATCTAAAATACTGTCACAGTCAAATCTGATATCTTTTCTATTTGCATCTTTCTCAACAAGCCTAAATTTTCCTAAGCTAAGCCCTGTGTATCCACCTCCAGCATATCCAAAGTCAACATCTGAAAAGGCATTGTCAGAATTGTAATCAGCATTTGCTGAAACATTGTATTGGTTGAGTTGTGTAGCGGTGAGAGCTTTTACCACATTTCCATAATAATCCACTGTGTTAAGTGGGGAATCTAAATTAAAGGTATAGTTTATGTTTATTTTTACTTTGCTTATAATTTCTTCAGCATTTTCTTCGCTCCATTCTTGACCACTATATCTAATAGCCTTTTTTAAGTCAAAAACACCTTTTTCAACAACAAGTTCGGTAAGTGGCTCTGTGTATATAGATTGATAGTTTTTGCTCTCATAATTTGCAAACAAATGATAATTGCCTGGTTTTAATCTTTCTGTTTGCAGTATAAGAGAATTATCAGAATAGTTGTGTCCTGTTGTGATTTGCCATCCATATGCAAGCAAAAACTCTTGTTTCTTTTGAAAAGTGACCCTTTCATCAATATTGCTAGAATCGTCCAAAACCTCGATTGTATTATAATATTCAAGCAAGTTGTCGCCTTCTTCAATGTCGTCAAAAGAAGAATAAACCCCACCTTCATAAACTTCTGGCAAAGCATAAACCTGTTTAACATCTGTGCCAGAAAGCACCTTGTTATTGTTTTGTTTATCTATAACATAAATTTTATAATCAGAGGTGTAGTTTTCCTCATCATTTTCAAAATGATTTATAGGCATTCCATATTTATAAGTTTGCACAGCATTAAGTTTACTACCATAATTGTTATTCTCGTTTGGCAAAATAACAACTGACAACTGTTTTGACTGCAGTGAAGCTTGATAAACACTCACATAAATGGAGGCTGTCTTATTCTTAAGTGAAATATCTACTCTATACTGACCAACCTCAAGAACGGCTCTTGAAGTTGTGTTGCCAGTGTATGGCTCGTAATTACTTTCCCCAGTTACTTCATTTACAATTTGAACAAAATATTGTTCAGCATAAGAGTTTGAGATTTCATTCCATTCGCTTTCAGAAAAATTACTCTCAACAACATCTTTCTTCTCACCATCGCTATAAACAAAATAGAATGTTGCATCCTCAAACATCTCTCCGATTGTTGTTCCATAATCAACGCTTATACTATTAGCCCATTCGTTTTCTCCAAGCCTAATTCTTAAATCTGTTATTTCCTTTGACTTAGATGTTTCCCCACCACAAGCAGTTAAAATAAATGCAAATGGCAGAATCAAAATTAAAGCAAAAATAATTAAAAAACTTCTTCTTTTTATTTTTTCCATAATTCCTCCTAAAACTCTTGTATATTTATTATAACATATGTCTATTTATTTTTATATTAATTTTAAGCAAATTTTCTAAATTTATTAACGTGGCATTTAAACATGTGCTTGTCTTGATACAAGTCGGTGTCGCTTCGCTCCACCGAAGACAAGCACGATATAAACAAACTTGGTTAGAAGAAAGAGTGTGTGCTAGCGTTAGCATTCGCACGACACTCTTTCTCTTTTTTCTCGTTGTTTTTTAGTTTAAACGAATATTCTTTGTTGTCAAGGTTAAAATGTATGTCTAATAAGTATAATTGTTAAAACGATAACGACAACCTATGACAACGGCATAATATCCGTTTTGTTGGCTGGTTAAGAGAGAATTAAAAAACACTCTAACTTTTTCAAGTTAAAGTGTTAAGTATTTAGCAAGTTTCAAATCGATTAGACTAAACTGACAGGTTTTTTTTGTTAGTTAAACGTTTACTTGTTCGGTTGAAATTGTAAGTCTCATGTAGGTTTCTGGGAACACAACCTCTTCGGTTTCGAAAGCTGTTTTAACATAGGCTGCTAAAATATATCTTCCTGTTTTGTTGTTTTCAAGTGAAATATCAACGCTGGTTTGATTTCCTTTAAAGCGATATACTTCTCTTGTTTGTAAATCAAAGATTGCAATCTTTACGTGATTTACAGCGTTTGTTGTTCCTTCAACAAGAACTGTTACACGAAATACTGCATCGGTTGTGTAGTCATTTTCGACAGTCATTTTTGCTAAACGAATGTCGTTAACCACTGCCTCGTTTGCATAAAGAACTTCGTCGTAAGAATTTACAAGAACATATTCTTCTACGTTTTCGTTAAATGCACTTACTGGATCTAAGTTCATTTCTCTAACTTGATTTGCTGTTACCTTATATGATAAAACTGGAAGGTTTGTTGCAATTACTGGATCAGCAAAAGCCACAGCCATTCCAACAGAAATTGAAATGCTTGCGACAAGAGCAACTATTGATGAAATAAATAATGCTATGGTGCGTTTATCTCTCATGTTCTTCACCTCCGCTTCAATTCGTACAATAATTATATAATACCATGGAAATTTTGTCAATAGGTATTTATTGATTTTTTGACAATGCAATTGTCAAAAGAAAAGTCCAGACAATTGCTGGACTTATTTATTATTGTTTTTTTCTTTTGCCCTTTGATTCTGTTCGATGTTAACCGATTCATCAAAGTATAGATTTTTATACATTCTGCGAAGCTTTATTATGTTTTTAATTTTCACTTTGCGCTTAGCAAACAGTTTGCCACCATTTATGTTGCTCTCGCGATAGAGTCCGTTCCAGAAAATTAGCCCATAAATTGCATCAGCAAGATTTGCCACATACATGATTGTTGGAGCAATTGCATCGGCTGGCCCCTTGATGAATATCATTGTAACCCACAAGCCTGTGCCAAGCAAACAAGAGATGATTGCCATTATGTAAGACTCTTTATAGCGGAAGCTGCTAAGAAGTTTATAGACTATTCCAACACCAAAGAGAATTGTTGACATGACAATTGATGATGTTCCAAGAGCGTTCAAAAGAAAATATCCACCAACGCAAGATGCAACCAAAATTGCCGAATAAATTAGATAAGCTTTTTTTGTTAATTTTCTAACCTCAATTGTTGAACTGCTTTCGGCTGAAGTGGCATTCGTCTTTTTCTTTTTTATGTTCTTCGTCCAATTGACAATGGCAAGAATATTTAGCGGAATGTTAATTGCTGCCATTCTGATCACTTCTCCCCAAAGCCCAGAGAGCGAACACACAACAATATAAAATACGCAATCTAAAATTCCCAAATAAATTCCAATAACCTTGCCCCTGCACACAAAGTCAATGTTTAAAATGAGAATAAAAATTTCAAGTGACGCAAGCCAACTTTGTGGAAAGATTATTATGTTGGCAAGTGTTGCAACAATGGTTAGAAGATACCACCAAAATCTAAATGCGTTTTCGCGATGAAGCATTCTTATTACGTCAAATTGGTCAACGCCCTCGCCATAGATTTTTTGATATCTAACAGCCGAGGTTATTCCCAAATTTCCGGTGACATTGCCTTTAATGAGATTTCGCGAATAGCTGCTGGACAGATCACTTTTTCTTGTGTTTTGAGCCATTTTAACTCCTTTTTTGATGTTTTTTAGATGTTATTTTGCAATTTTATGTTTTCAGTTAAATTATTTGAATAATAAATTTTTAGTTTGTGAAGAGCTCTTGTTACCGCAACGTAAAACAGATTTTTTTCTTCAAGTGAATAAACATTTTTATCTGCGTCTGAAATGATAACTGCGTCGAATTCTAGACCCTTAGCAAGATAAGCCGGAATTATCATTACTCTGTCTGGAACATAAACTTTATCTTTTTGACTTATCACTTTTGCGACATTATTTTTCTTGTTTGCCAAAATGTATTCTTTAAAGTCATTTGCCTCTTTTTGGGTTTTTGTGATTATTGCAACAGAATTAAATTTCTTTTTAAGAAGAGCCGCTTCTGCAATTTGCTTTTCAAACTTATTTCCACTTATCTTTGATATTTCAACTTCATCACCATGTCTGTCTACCTGATTGTATAGTGGACTATCTGGAATTATTGATTTTGCAAAAGTGTTTATTTCGGTTGTAGAACGATATGTCCTTGGCAGGTGCATGCTTTCTGACCTTACCTTTTCTCTTCCGCTGCTAACAAGATTCAAAACGGTGTCAAATGATTTGTAGTTTGCAAATGGCATTATAGACTGATTTAAGTCGCCAAGAAGTGTGACATTGGCATTTTTGAAAATTCCTGAAAGAATTTTATATTGCATCATTGAATAGTCTTGAGCCTCATCGATGATGACATATTTAATTTTTGTTTGACTGATTGAACCAAGCAGCCTATCCTTTAAATATAGATATGCGTCGACATCTTCAAACGGAATTAAATTTTTAGAGAGGTTTTGAGCAGTATACTCGAAAATTTTTGTCAACACACTTATTGACAAACGATTCTTTTTTGGTGTCGCTTGACTGTTATAAACCTCTTCAACTAATCGCACAAAATAATCTCTATTTGAAAATAATTTGTTGTATATGTCTTTTGGTTTTATTTTGTTATTCTCAAGCATTTTGCGTATTTTTGCATTTGCTGACTTATTGTTTTGCGTTTTTATTGATGTGTGAAGAATTATTCTATCACATAATCTCTTATATTGTTCAGCATAACACATTCCACCAAAATCAAACTCATTAGCGAGTTTTTGCAAATAAGCTTTTTCAATAACCACCTTTCCATCAACAACAATGTCTTTTATGCCTAGAAGGTCGTCTCTCGAATCTTCGAGATATTTTTCAATCAAGTGAATATAAGGAACGCCAAACTTAAGTTTTATTGAATTATATTCAGTGCTTGTGGTGTTATTTGAATAGATTGTTTCATAAATGTCAGGCATTGAGCCAACAACCCTATATTCAGTTAAAAACGTTTTTACATAGTCCATAAAGGTTGTTTGATAGACATTTTTCTCTCCTATTTGTGGTAGCACATTTGAAATGTAGTTAGAAAAGATATCATTTGGAGACAAAATCAAAATGTTGCTATTTGTTATTTTATCTTTAAGCGAATATAACAAATAAGCAATCTTGTGCATTGCAACACTCGTTTTGCCACTGCCAGCAGGACCTGTCACCACCAAAACATCAACATCATTTTTTCTGATGATTTTATTTTGTTCCTTTTGAATTGTGTTGACTATGTTTTTCATTTTGCCACTGGTGTTATCTTGAAGCATCTTTTGCAAAATCTCATCAATAATTTGCATGTCGGTGTCAAACACCTCTTTAATTTTGTCACCTTCAATTTTATATTGGCGCTTAAGAGTTATCTTTCCTTTAATTGTGTCGCCGTTTGGAGTTGTGTAGCTGGCTTCACCAAGTTCATAGTCATAAAACATTCCGCAAATTGGAGCGCGCCAGTCGTAAACATAAAAGAAGTCGCCATCTTCAAGAGTAGCAATACCCAAATAGACAGGGAGAACATCTTCTCCATCGTCAAAATCAAAACGAGCAAAATAAGCGTTTTTAATCATCTTTCTATAACTGAAAAGCTTGTCTTCTAAAATGTCTTTTGAATAAGATTGTTTGTGAATATCGGCAATTGCATAAGTGAATTCTGTGTCTGAAAGACGGTTTGTTGGGTCCCATGCATATTTCATGACTCCCTCTAAATCTTCATTTATATCACTCACCTTTTTTTTGTTTTTTTCGACAGCTTTTTCAAGAATATAAAGAACATTTCTGAGATAATCTTTTTCTTTTTTTAACTCTTTAGAATCTAACATTTTTGCCCTCTTTTGATTATTTTTTATTTTTGTTTTTGATATTTTGCAGTTTTTTATCTGGAAGTTTTATTGATTTTTCATTTCCATTTTGAGATGGAACATAATAAACATGATTGGCAATTTCATTTGGCAAATATTGTTGTTCAACCCAACCGCCATAGTCATGTGGATATTTATAAGGTTTTCTCTTCTCATTGAAATAATTTGTGTTTTTTAAATGATCTGGAACAGCATCATTATAAGTTTTGTCAACGTCTGCACCAGCCGCATTCATTGCAGTGACAACACTATTTGATTTTGGCGACATGCAAACATAAATGATGGCGTGAGACAATGGAATTAACCCTTCTGGCACACCCATTTTTTCAACGGCATTCATGGCCGACATGGCAACAACCAAGGCCTGGGAATTTGCAAGCCCAACGTCTTCGCTTGAGTGAGCAACGAGACGGCGAGCAATTGTCATTGGGTCGCAACCAGACTTTATCAATCGCTGACTCCAATAGAGAGCTGCATCGGCATCTGAACCTCGTAAACTTTTGCAAAACGCAGAAAGCATGTCATAATAAATGTCGGTATCTATCGAAATGACTTTTCCTTGTGTGCACTCAGCAGCAATTTTTTTGGTGATCGTTATGATTCCCTTTTTAGCTGGTGTTGAAAGCACGGCCAGCTCGAGTGTGCTGAGCGCAACGCGTGCATCTCCACCACAAGTTAAAACAATGTGATCAAGAGCGTCATCTTCAAGAATAACGTTGTAATTAGCAAGACCCTTAGGGCTTGTAAGTGCGCTAGAGATAATTTGTTTTATGTTTTCTGCAGTAAGAGCCGCAAATTGAAAAATGCGACAGCGACTGACTATTGCGCGTGTCATGTTAGTGTATGGATTTTCAGTTGTTGAACCGATAAACGTAACGTAACCCTTTTCAATCGCTTCAAGCATGCTATCTGACTGAGCCTTGTTCCACCTGTGGCATTCATCAAGCAAAAGATAAGTCGCCTTTCCCGTGACTTCTTTTAAATGTTTTGCGTCTTCAATAACTTTTTTTACGTCTGAAACGCCGCTCGAGACAGCATTTAACGCAACAAAATTGCTGTTTGTGGAATTAGCAATAATTCCGGCTAGTGTTGTTTTGCCCGTGCCTGGCGGACCATAAAAAATGCAGCTGCCTAATCTGTCTGCAACAATTGCCCTGCGCAAAAGACTGGTCTTTCCTATAATATTAGACTGTCCAACAAATTCGTCAAGGGTTGTTGGCCTCATTCTATCTGCAAGTGGCGCAGTCTTTTTTATGTTCTCTGAAAATAAATCCATAACTAGATTATAACAAAAAATGAGCCACTAAGCAATTTATTTATTATAATAAATAAAATTTTAAATCTTGATCGAAAACATTTTTGCAACAACTTTAATATATCTGATGATAACACTAAGCTTGTTTTCTATTTTAGATAATTCAACAAAAAAATAAAAAACGCATTTTTGAAAATTAATGTTGGAAAAAGCCGCTATTTGAACTAGATTTTTGTTATATTTTATTGCACCATATAAGACAGGGTTGCTAAATTTGTAAGATAATTTTTCTTTTGTTGTTGCACCAAAACGAATATCTTTAGATATCTTTATTAAATATTGATTCAACTTTGCAACAATTTTTAATAATTGGTCAAGGAACAGATATGGAAAAATTTTCCACTCCTTTTTGTTTAATATAGCTGCCCCATAGGTAGATTTAAGATATTCAAAAACGTTAACTTTTTCTTGCTTCAAAACTTGTTCTGCGCATTTTTTTGCATAAAATTCAACCAAAACAGCTCTATTTTTACTTTTATAACGCTCAATTTGCGAATTTATTTTTTGTGTTATATTTTTCGATAAATCAATTAGTAACCGTTTGTTGTTATAAATGACATATTGTGGCCATATATCTGGCGTTTTTGAGCTTAACTTAACTATTGTTTTATCAATTTTTGTGATGCATAATTTTTTGTAGCTAAAAACAGGTCGCACGACACTGTTTTTGATGTTTTTTTCACCATTTTTGCGGTTTTTATTTTTAAGATTAATTTTTAAATAATTCATATCATGTATCATAAAAATAATTTTTCACAAAAAAATGAGGTGTTATTCATACACCTCATTCAGATGGTCTATAAGCCGAGTTCTGTCATTTAAGATAATCATCTATCTAGACATGCTGTTGCCAACATGTTCAAGCGATTTTGGGGGCTGGCGAGCAACCATTGTGCCCCACATCTTGCACCTCACTGAGTTTACAGCAGGAGCATGTCACCATGCTGATGAGTGGGCTTTTACTCCACTTTTCCACCTGTGCCCTTTATGACCGAAGTCATCAGTTGGCAGTTTATTTCTGTTGCCCTTTTCCTAATGTTACCATTGCTTGACGTTATCAAGAGTGTTTGCTCTGCGGTGCTCGGACTTTCCTCACCGACAAGTCGGCGCGATTACCCAACCATCTTCAAACATTATAGCAGAAAAAGTTTTTTATGTCAATATCATATTATTTGTCTGCATGTTATTCAAAGTCTTGAGCGTCTACATTTTGACGAATTACATTTAGTGCATGCGTTTCGATTCGGCTGATGTATGAGCGTGATATTTTTAAAATTTGACTAATTTCTATCTGCGTAAATTGATTGTAACCACAAATGCCATATCTCATATAAATGACCTTTTGTTCTCTTTCTGTGAGCTTATCTTCGATTATTTTTTTTACTTTTTCAAAAGCTAATTTATTAAAAACACCTTCTTCTATGTTAGAATTGTCGTCAAACAGCACATCTGCGAGCGAAATTTCGTTGCCATCTTTGTCAGACATTATAGCGTCATCTAAATAAACTTGTTTTGAATATTTTTTGTTACCTCGAAGAAGCATTAATATTTCGTTGTCGATACATCTTGTTGCATAGGTCGAAAAACTGCTACCCTTGTTAGTGTTATATGTTTTTATCGCTTTTAGCAGTCCTAGCGAGCCAGTTGAAATCAATTCGTCTTGAGTTGCTGTGCCCTTATACTTTTGTGCAACATGCGCAACAAGACGCATGTTGTGCTTTACTAAAGTTTCTTCAGCAGATTTATCTCCAACAGCAAGCTGTGAAAAACATTTAGATTCCTCCTCTGGCGACAATGGTCTTTCGAAAGCCTTTTCTGGCGAAATTTTTCCGAATAGTAGCAACACTTTTGAGAATAACAAAGACAAAAATTTTAAAAGCATAATTTCCTCCAAACAATAAAAATTATGTTTATTTTTGTCTAATTATGCCAGTTTTGCATTTATTTTTAAGAAAATTTGCAAAAAAAAGAAAGGCTGCTAGCCTTTTCTTTTATTAACTTATTTTCTTAAAATGTCGCCAACTTCAATGCCAGAAACATTTCCATAGAGATATACTTTTTCTTGAACATTTTTTGCCTCAGAAAGTTCCTGTCCTTTTTGATTTTCAATTTTCTCTATTTTAAGTTTTGATGCAACTGGCAAATTTGGAGACAATATTTCTAAAGTTTCACCGCTCTCAAATTTGTTACGTTGTTCAACCAAAATTCTGTCATTTTCTACACCAACAACAATTGCAATAAATTTGCTATCTTGTTCTTGATGAGTCGTTTCATAATTCTGTTTAATGTTGCCATCATCAATCATGAATCCAGTTGTGTAAGCCCTGTGACTCGCCTTGTTAAGCTCTTCAATCAAGTCTGCAGGAACATGATATGGTTTGCCCTTTTGTTTGCAATCGTAATAATAGTCAATAGCTCTGCGATAACTATTTACAACAGTTGCAACATAATATGGTGACTTCATTCTGCCTTCCACTTTGAGACTAACTACGCCAGCATCTATTATCTTGTCTATGTGCTCAATGAGTCGCAAATCTTTGCTGTTAAAAATGTAAGTGCCTCTTTCGTCTTCTTGAATTTCTAATGGTTGATCAAGGCGGTTTTCTTCTGTTACATAATATTTCCATCTGCAAGCTTGGACACATTCGCCATGATTGCTATCTCTGCCAGCTAAGTAATTCGAAAGCAAGCATCTGCCACTATATGATATGCAAAGAGCACCATGAACAAAAGCCTCAAGCTCCATATCAGGACAAAACTCGTGCATCTTTTTTATTTCATCTAAATTAAGTTCGCGAGCAAGAACAACTCTGCTTGCCCCCATGTCTTTGTAGGCTTGAACAGCATATTTGTTTGTTGTGTTTGCCTGGGTTGAAATGTGAATTGTCATTTTTGGAAAGTTTTTTCTGATGAAAGAAAATATACCCATATCAGACACCAAAACTGCGTCGACATTTGCATCGGTAAGTTCTTGAAGGTATGCCCCAAGGCCATCAAAATCGTTATCGCGCGCATATACATTTATTGTGACATATGCTTTCTTTCCGTGGGCATGAACGTAGTCTACCGCATCTTTAATGGCAAAACTTTCAAAGTTTGTGCTGAACGCTCTCAGTCCATAATTTTTGCCCGCAAAATAAACTGCATCTGCCCCAAAGTGAATTGCAGTTTTTAACTTTTCCATGTCGCCAGCAGGGGCCAACAGCTCAACTTTTGTCATTTGTCTCTCCTTTTAAAAATTGCAGAATTTTTATGTAAATTGCAATTTTGATATCACTTTTTTATTTTTAATTATTATTTTTGCGTTTTTTGGTCGCAACAAGCATTCCGTCCTCAACCGAAATCAGCTTTGCGTTTTCTAATTCTGGTCTATTTAAAAAATCATCAATAAACACTTTAAGTCTGGCGATGATTGTTTTAAATCTCTTTGTTGGTGGAGTCACTTCGCCAGTGACGTAACCGCGAAACAAAACATTATCTACCAAAATTGTTCCGCCAGGTGCAAGCATCATTATGAGAGAATCTATCATGTTTTGATATTGAGCCTTTGGCCCATCCAGAAAAATAAAATCAAATTTCTCATTATAGTTGTCGCTTGCAAGCATGAACGCGAGTTCTGAAACACAATCTGCACACACAACTTTTGCCCTTTTTTCAAAGCCAGCCTCTTTAAAATTTTTGTTGGCTTCACTGACAAGTTCACTGTTGTGTTCAATTGTAACAAGTGTTGCATTGCTGTTTTTTAAAATTTCAATTCCACTATAGCCAACAGCCGTTCCAATTTCTAAAACATTTTGCGGATTGGCTTTTTTGATTTCTTTAACCAAAATGTCGTGGCTTGTCTCCCTGATGATCGGCACGCCACGATGATTGGCATTGTTTTTTATGTCAACTAACTCCACCGTTTACACCTTGAATATAATTGGCAATATCATTGGACTGCGCATTGTCTTTTTGTAGAAGAAATTGCGAAGTGGTTTGCGAATGATATTTCTAAGTTCGTTCCAATCTTTATCTTCAGTAAAATCTGTGAGAGCCAATGTGTCCATCAAAACACCTTTTGCTTCGTTGACTAAATCTTCTGCTTCGCCACTATAGACAAACCCACGAGTTATCATGTATGGGTCGCTCAAAAGTTCGCCAGTGCTTGCTGAAACTCCAATGACTACAATAACAAGTCCGTCTTCACTAAGAGCCTTTCTATCTTTAAGAACAACGCTTCCAACATCACCAATGCCAAGGCCATCAACAAGCTGTTGACCTGCTTGAACATTTTGCGCTTGAACGAGTGTTGTTTTGGTGAGCTCGACAACATTTCCTATTTCTGGAATAAAGATGTGTTGTCTGTTCATGCCAAGTCTTTCGGCTAAATCTGCATGCTCTTTTAAGTGACGATATTCGCCGTGAACAGGAATAAAGAATTGTGGCTTGATTAATGAGTGCAACAATTTTAATTCTTCTTGACAAGCGTGACCAGAAGCGTGCACATTTTCGTCAACGACAACTGCACCCTTTTGATATAGTTTATTGATGATGTTATTAATCATTCCCTCGTTTCCTGGAATTGGGTTTGACGAGAAAATAACTGTGTCATTTTTGCCTATTTCAACTTTGTTGAATTCACCATTCGCAAGACGAGTGAGTGCGCTGTGTGGTTCGCCCTGGCTGCCTGTTGAGAGAACAAGAACATTTTTGTCTTCCATGTTGGCAACGCGGTCGATATCTATAAACACGTTTTTGTCGAACTTAAATGCGCCAATTTTGAGCCCTGCGTCTATGTTGTTAATCATGCTTCTGCCAATTACCGCCACCTTTCTGTTATATTTTATGGCAAGGTCTATGATTTGAGAAACACGATAAATGTTCGATGAGAAAGTCGCGACAAACAGACGTCTGTCGGCGTTGTCTATAAACACCTTTTCAAGATTTTGCCCTACTTGTCTTTCACTGAGTGAGTGACCTGGACGTTCAACGTTTGTGCTTTCGCAAAGCAAAAGTGTTACGCCTTGGCTTCCGATTTCTGCCATTCTGGTGAGGTCTATCATTTCTCCATCAATTGGTTCAAAGTCTACCTTGAAGTCTCCACTGTGAAAAATTAAGCCTGCTGGAGATGAAATGCTAAGAGCAAATGCCCCAGGAATGCTGTGGTTAACCTTGATAAATTCAATGGTGAACACACCAAGTTTAACAATGCTGCGAGGTTTTACTACTGTTCCCTTTACACCACTGATTTTGTGTTCTCTGAGTTTGTTGTCTAAAAGTGTGAGTGTGAGTTTGCTTCCAAAAACTGGAGCCTTTATTTCTTTCAAAAGATAAGGAAGCGAACCAATGTGGTCTTCGTGACCGTGAGTGATAACAATTCCACGAATTTTGTTTGCATTTTCTTTTAAGTAAGTGAAGTCTGGAATAACGAGGTCAACACCAGGCATGTCTTCTCCAGGAAAACTCAAACCGCTGTCGATGATGATTATGTCGTTGCCATATTCAAGGGCTGTGATGTTTTTTCCAATTTCACCAACACCTCCAAGAAAAACAACTCTCACTGCGTTTGCTCTGTGGTGCCCCTGTTTTTTGTTTTGATTTCCTTGGCGAACAGAAAGATTTGCAAGATCAACTTGAACAGGTTTTCCCTGAGCCTCTGCAAGTTCTGCAAGAGCCTCGTTCTTTCGAGACTCAAGACTGTTTTTGTCTGCGAAAAACTGAACTCTTGAATTATGTTTTTGAGATTGCTTTCTTCTTGATGGATGGCGATTAGGTTGCTTTGGATTTTGAGTTTTTTCTTCTGCGACCTTTTCTGCCTTCTGTCTTTTTGCTTTTTGTAAATTAGATTCTGTCATTAATTTTATATCCTTTATTTATTTAAATTTTCTGTAGATGAATCAACAATGATTGTTGGTGAAAGATAATATCTCTGACCAACTCCACCATAATAACTAACAAGTTCAAATGTTACAACCAAAACCATTGACGCAGGAACGGTTAAAAGAAGGCCTGCCCCAACAGTGAAAAACCCAATGATTATGTTTGTGACAATGATTGTGAGAACAACAACAATTGCGTTAGAAAACACACGCATAAAGTATTTTATTGATTTGTATGATTTGAAAATTGCTTTAAACGGATTTGTTCCGTTTGATAAAACTTCAATTGCAACAGAATTATACATTGAAATTTGAAGCGCATAAGTTATTGTGTAGAGAATTATCATTATTGAAATTCCAACAATTGCAAGAATAAAGTTGTTTAGTGCTGAACAATAAATGGCGATGAACAAAATTTTGAACACGGTAAATGGAATGTCCAGGACAAATTTTGCAAGCGAATAATTCATCATCTTTCCAAAATTTGTTATCATGCTGTGGCAATAGCCTGTTTTTGTTAGGCTTGTGTAAGAACTGTGAGCAATTGATGTGAGCGCAAATTTGCCCATGCTGGTGAGCAATGAATTGACAAACAATGTCACAAAGAAAAACAGAACAACTGAAAGCCAAACTGAACTTATGTTTGTTGAAATTATGTCGATGAACGACAATATAACTTGCCTTAGTTCAACAAAGAACTGAGAAAAATCTGTATAGATAATCTGCCACAAGTTTGTGAGTTTTTCGGCAAACCCGTTTTCTACCAAAAGTTTAACTATTGGGTTTGAAACCAAAATTACTAGCCCAAAAATTATTGCCAATCTTACAATAGTGTATGCAAGTTGCTTCCAAACAAGACTAAAATTAGAAGTTAACAACTTCATCGAGTTCTTATAGTTCATGATAATTTTTCCTTTGAAAAATAATGTTTTTTAACTTTTCAACTTTATCCAGTAGCCATATTATACAATAGCTAAAGGCGTTTGGCAAGTATTTTTTAAACACAAAAAAAGTCGGCTTTTAGCCGACCTTGCTCTTTTTATAATCTTTGTAGTATTTGAGTGAGAATCTCTTTAAGTTCTGCAGTGCCAAGTTTTGAAATGTCGAATTTGTTTTCTTGTGTGGTTGGCTCTTTTGTCTCTTGCTTTTCTTCTTCAACTTCAACAACTTCTTCATTATTAGCCTTTGCGTCGTCTTGATTTTCTAAAATTTCTTCTTGTTCTGTCTCTGTTTTAGCAACCTCTTGTTCTTCTTTAGGTTCAACAACAATTTCTTGTTTTTGTTGAACTTGTTTGTCTTCTGCTTCTGCAAGTTTCTTTTTTAGAAATTCTATTTGCTCTGCAATTGTCATTGTTTCAATCTCTTCCATATTCTTTTCAATATCCTCCTTTGTTTGTGAAATAAGTTGCTCATTTTGTTTTATTATTTCCTTGGTTTGAGTTTCTAGTTCTTTTAGGTTTATCTTTTTGCCTGGTGCTGAAATTAGGCCAAACAAAACCAAAACTGCACAAACAATTGTTGCAATGTTTGTGGCAAGGCTTGGACTTAAGCTATAGCCAAATTGTTCAGCAACAATTTTAGCTAATAGCAACAAACAACTGACCAAGCTAACCCAAAAGTTATAGGTTTTCATCTTCTCTTTTAGTGTCATCTTTTTGATCCTCTTTTTCTGTTAATTTTGAATTTCCACCAATGCCCATTGAAAATTTAATGTCTTCAACATCTTCCTTTATTTCTTCAACTTTTTTGAGCGCATTTGCAAGCGCCCTGATTATCTCTTGATATTTTTCTTCTCGCTTGTTGTTGCTAGATATTAAAATGATTAACAGTGCAACAAAAAGCATTGCCCAAACGCCACTCTCACTGACTATGCTAACAATTACACTCCAAACGTTTTCAAAATCCATATTATTCTATCTCCACAATTGAAAAGTTGTTTTTGTCGATAGCTGCCACACACAAATTGTCAGATAGCATCTTCATTTGACTGTAGATAAACGTTGAGTTAACAGGGCCTAAATTATATGTTGTTCCCGTTATGTTAAGCTCTCTTCTTGATGTTTGAGAGCTCGACAAAAGAACGTCATATTCTCCACTTGTTCTGCATCTGATGTGAACCGCCTCTGCCCTGCCAATCTTTGCAAATTTGTTGCTAAAAATCATAACGACAGCTCCAGAGACAACTGTCCATTTACGCCTTCATCTGAACTTGAGCCAATCAGTTCATATTTTGTGTATGAAACATTATATGTTTGGTTGGCCTCTGGCAAGTTTTCGAGAAGTGTGTGTGTTTGTTTTAGGTTGAGAGCGCGAACACCATTTGTCATGAACACGAGTAGTGTGTCTCCAACAAACTCAAAATCTGTAATATTTGTCAAATCTAAATCAGATGGAAATCCATTTTCAAACTCGCGTGGGTTGTTATAATCTGACAAACTATAGATTTTGTAAGGCGCAGAAGAATCATCATATTTTTGAACGAGATAAAGAAGGTTTGTGCTTATCCAGTTTTGAACGCCGTTTGAAAGCGAGATGCTATATCTGAAAACACGTGGGTAATAATAAAGCCAGATATATGGTGATGTTGTTTTCTTTGCAATAACCGCTCTGCTCTTGCCTTCAAGTTCTGTTGTTCCGTTTATGAGATAATATGCCACGACTTCATTTGCAACAGTGTGTGTTCTGTCAGGATAGTGTTGCTCAATTCGATAGTTATCGGCAGTTCCATTATAGTTGTTTGTGATAAAACCAATCATAGAGTCACAAAAACTGCTTTTATATAGTGAGAACATGCGAACAATGTAGTCACACTCGCCATAACTGGCACTTGTTATCACCAAACCAGAGTTAGAAAGTGTTGCATAAACAATAACTGGTTTACGCAAAATCTGCCCAAGTATTATTCCTATTGAAAAGTTGCCATTTGAATTTGAAATAATTTCAATGTCTTGCCAATCGTAAGTTGAATCAAACAGTGTGTAGTTTGTGAAATCTATGTTAATACGGCTATACTCTCCATTTGTGCACTTATACATTGCAAGTCTTGGAAGTTCTGAATAGACAGCAAACAAATAATCTTCGAACATGATAACCTTTGTTAAATTAGAAACCGAAACATCACAAACCTGTTTAACAAAAGCATAGTTTATGTTTTTGTAAACATAAAGTCTTCCACCAGCAACAAACGCCAATTTGTCGCCATCTTTGCTGACCCATCTTGCATTGTCTTCGGTTATTGCAACCTCAAACGGATTTGCAACATAGTCTGAAAAATCTGTGGCAAATTTCTTTTCGACCAAGTTTGTTACCTGGTTTAAATTTGAATCTGTTACACTAGAAATCTCTTCAACAAATTCATCAACAACAAGCGTGTTGTGATTTTGTGATGATGCCTCAATTTGTTCTTCTTGTGTTTCGCAATAACTAAGTGTTGAATGACGAGCAACAGGATTATCTCCAAAAAGAATTACAACTTCTGCCGTGCTGCCTGTGTTTAAATCATAGTCAATTGAAATGTTTGCAACGTCTTGAGATGATGATACCTCACGAGTTACGTTGCAGGCGATTCTTGTTCCTTGACGAGGCATGTTTCGATAAATCGAACTGGTGTTTGGTTGAAGATTTTCTCCCCTCATTGCAGTTATGACGGGGCTAGAATATTCCCCAAGAAGTGCCTTAACCAAATTGTTTTCGCCCTTGCAAAGAATTTTCTTTGCATCAGCAGAAAGCTCTAAGAAAATGGTTACTCTGATGAACAATTCTTGACCCCTTTTCTTTTTTACTGAAACATTTTCTCCACTAGAATTTGTGATGTTAACATAGTTGCATATCACAGGATTTGATTCGTTTGAATAAGTCATTCCTATTTCTGAAAATGTTAGACCAACGTTTTCGTTTGCCGGAATTGTAACCGTTCGTTTAACATAAGTATCTCCACGAGAGATGTCGCTTTGAATTTCTTCTAAAGTTGAAGCAAAAGAAGCAACCCAACTGTTCAAATGGTTTATCGAAGATGTTGGCGAAGCTGTGTTGCCAGAGCCAAGCGCAAAATATGTTGCAAACGGCAAAAAATTTGCTGCTCTTTCTAAAATTGTGTGTGAAACAACGTTATATGCAACAAAAGTGTTTTCGCCATCAAATATTTCAAATTTATTGTGTAATTTTATATTCATATTTGTCCTCCTTTAATTGCTCTTTTTGCTGTTAGGAAAGCACATAACACGCTCGTTATGATAGATGTTTGTTGGATTATAATCTTTGTCGCAAGCAAATCCAAAACCCGTGTGTCTGAAAGCTTCTCCACCATAAACAAACATCATATTTGCCACTAGGTTTGCTCCGTTGCTGTATTGACTTGGTCTCGTTGCAGAAAACCTTGTTTGAGTGTAATACTTATATGATGATGTGGTTTTTCCTAAATATGGCAAAAATCCATAGGTGTTATTTGCCCTATAAAGCGTAACATAGTTTGATGCAGCAAAATCTCCAGATAAGTTCAGGTTTATTGTTTGATAGTTTGTTCCACTTACATTATGTGTGCTGGCAGAGTTTGTTGGATCGATAATCAAATAGTTTCTGTTTTCGTTCCACAAAATGCCATCGCAATATGTCTTTGAGTGTCCCCAAAGGTTTTCTAGTCCAAAAAGTTTGTTGTGGATTGTCGTAATTCCACCTTGGTTTGGATTTCCTTGTGCATCTCGCCCTGATGAGTTGTCTCCGTAAAACATTCCTTTGCTGTTGAGCGCTCCAGAATTTTCAACCTTAGAAAGCGTTCCTAGTTGGTTTACCCAACCATTTCCAAAATAGTCAAGTCCATATAACTCGCCAAATAGCAAAAGCACCAAAATGTGAATATAGGTTGTAAAGTGATAGTCAAGCGTTGTGTATTGACTGTCCATCAAAGTTGACCACTGCTCCAAAACTTGAACGTGGTTTAAATCACTTGTTGGAAGTTTTCCGCTGCAAGAATAAACCTTTCCGTTTTCTATGTGGCTTTCATAGGCACTCACATAAACATAGTCATATTCTTGACCTTGTTTTGTGTGTGAATGGCAAACAAAACCTTCGCGAGGCATGTTGCTGACACTCACTTTGATGTTTGCCCTTTTGGTGGTTGTTATGGTGGTGAGGCCATCCCAGTCTTCCTCTATTTTCCAATAGATTTTTGGAAACTGTATCATAACCTCATAGTTGCCACTAGTTATGTCTGCCGCTGTTCCATTTTCAAATTCAGCAAAATTGTTTGGGTTTAAATATCCAACCACTTCAGCATTTTTCATTAAACATGGCTTGATTTCGTTAAATGGCCACTTGCTCATCCAATTGCTACTATCAACAAATGTGCCTGGGCCAAGTGAACCATTGGTTGCAAACTGAATTTTTGCTGGGGTCATTTCGGAAGCATCTTCACCATAAGCAACACGCGGAACATGATTTCCACCTGAGTCAACTGAAGCGTTAAATTTTAGCAGCTGATTATACTGCAGAGTGTAAAGAATTGGAACAGCCGCCTCTATTTGATAAGTTGATTCAGAAATATTTGCATTTGCATAAAGCCTTTCAAGCAGCCCATTGCTAAATAAATTTTGATATGACAAATAGTCTGTCAAAACACTAAAACTTGCAGAAGCATTTATTGTTGACTGCAGGTCTCTGACAAGATTTGACAAATTAACATAGCGCGAAACCAACATTTGTGCGCTCAAATTTAACCTTTCTGCAAAACCAGAAATCAAAGAATCTTCTTCAGAAAAAAAGATATAGTTGTCTCCAAACTCAGTTGTGCAAACAACATACATTCTTGAAGAATTTTCGGCATCAACAATCGAAACGTCACTAAACTTTTGGTTTAAGTTCGTCAAAGAAGCCTCCCCGCCAAGAGTTGATCCAGTGATTGTTCGATAAAATGGTTTTGAATTTTTAATGTAACAAATCAAAATATTTTCATTCATAGAGTCAGGGCACTTGCTCGCATAAACACAAGAGACGCCCGATTCAACAAAAGATTCTTGTGCAAAGTTGTTGGCAACACTATGCATTAAATTGCCATCTGTGTCAACTCGAAAAAAGTGCAAATTCCCCTGCTTGTCATATGAAAAACAGTGTGAAATTCCTGTTGAAAGCACAGAAAATTGACTTTTTGGGACCAACTGCTCCGTCAAATTCAAAGTTGAATAATAAATGTTGTTGTCTTCAACATAACTCAAAATAAGACTGTTATTTTGTGTGAGCGCACGCATTGTCCTTCCACTTGAATTTGCTTTAATTTTAACCGAGCCCCAAATAGCAATTACGTTTGATTTGACTGTAACAGACGTATTAGAAGAAATAACTTTTATTCTAACTTTTACTGAAATGTTTTTCTTGTTTAAAACCGAGCGTACCTTCATTGAAATAATTGAATGTTCGCCAGAGAGCAAATTGTGTGTCTCTGACAAAATCACAGCGCCATCAAGCAAAATTTCAACCATAACTGCTGAACTTTGTAAGGCATCTATTGTCATTTTATTCTGAAAATATAAGTTGCCTTTTGCATCGATATTCCCTGCATCAATAGTGAAAGAATCAGCAACAATTCTGTCAATTAGCGGATTAGCCAATTCCAATGCTGAATTTGAATATACTTCATCTGACTTTTGTTCTTGAAGTTCAGATATTTTTATATAAGAATATTTTGCATAGTCCATATTAAAAACCCTCAATGTAACAATAGTCTAGTGAAAGGTTTGAAATATCTACCACACCACTTCCAAAAATTTTTAATTTGAATCTAGAGCATTTTTCAGATATTAACGCAGACTGAAATTCACCATCACCATTAAATTCAAATTGCCGACTATTTTTGTCTGTCAAAAGCAGAACATTGGCACCACCCTTTAGAATAACATTTAGCTTTTGCAAAGTTTTTTCTTTGTTCTTTGGGTCGAGCTCTATCCAAGACGATTCAAAAACAAAATTGTTGTTTTCATCAATAATTGACACATTTTTTACAATTAGTGTTGGCACATTTGCGTTTTTTGAATCAATATATCCAACAAAATTTAAGCTGTCAGAATTAAGCAAAAAAGCTAATGAAAAGTTTTCTCCTCCAATTGTCTCAAAAATTTTTCCTGCTTTTATATCTATAAAATAAGCTGTTGCGTGCAGCTGATTAAATTCATTTGAAAACAAATAATAGGTTCCGTTTTGAGCAACTGCAAAACAGTTTTCAAAATCAACTCTCCCCTCTAATTCGGAACAAATTTTCTTTGTGTTCAACCCATCAAAAACATATAATCCAGACGATGCAACAAATGCAATGTTGTCACCCATTTGGCAAATCGAGTTTGCGTTAATTCTTCCATTAGAAAAATACATTTTACTAATTGAAAAACTGTTGCTATCTTTACCACTATATATTTTTATTATGCCGAACTGGCGAAATACAAAAATGTAGTTGTCGAGCGCCACAACCTTTATTACCTTTCCAAGATCATCTGAAAAATCAATTGTTGCAATGTCTCCCGTCGACATTGCCCAAGTTGTTGGATCTCTATTTTCTGAATACGCCACAGAATAAGGGAGCGAACTATCGGTCACAAAAAGCCTGTCTATGTTGACCGCCATCGAAGTGACCTTTGGAGAATCTAAAATTTCAACAGGTTCGTCCACACCATTCCACGTCCAGAGCGAATCAGTTGCCGATGAAATGAGCAAAACGTTTTCACCGCCCGCAACATAAGTTTGAAAAACCGGCTTGCTAGAAAGTGTTATACTGTTAAAAACTTTGAGTGATGGTGTTTCACTGTTTAATTCATAATAATATAATGTATAATCCTCCCCGCAAATAATTAAATATTCAATGGTTTTTCCTTCTGTTATTGTTTGATAAACAAAAAGACCACAAATGTTTTCAATTGTTTCAGAAACAACCTGTTCCAGCTGTGTGTCACGAGTTGGCTCAATAATTGAATAAATATTATTTGCAGTATGCAATGTTTTTATTGATCCCTCGACATTAAGATTTTCAATATATTCTCCAAGCGAAGACTTGGAAAATGCTCCAGCCAAGCTTAAATCTTTGTCGGTCAAAACGAATGTTTTATATTTTTGGCTCATTGTTATAATCCCCTAAAAAGCAAAAATCTGTCGTAGTGTTTGTGGGCCAAATTCTTTAAGCCATTTTTATATTTAGCTTCCCAAATTGCCGCCTCGTTGAATTGCATCTTCAGAGAATAATATTCACTTACCACCCCGTAGCACACTGTGCTTGAGTCTAAACCCATCGGAAGCAAAAGAGCATCAGTTAAGTTATAGTCATCTGGAAAATATGAATATTCAATCGAATATTGCTCGCAGGTTGATGGAACAACAATCGAGTCAATATGAAGATCATAAGCCACACTTTTTCCAAAGAAATTTTTTACTTTTTTTATTCTGCATGGCTGATGTGAAAGATTAGAAAACATTATTTTTCCCTGTTCATTTGACAGCAATTTTTCTGAAGTGTAAAAGCACAAAAAATTTGCCGCAATGTCACGAATGACAAAATTAGCTAGAGTTAAATATGTGTTAATGTTTGCATTTGTTGCGACTTGCAAATCAGATGAGTTTTCAAGACTGGCAAATGACTGCTTATCATCCAAAATAAGCGCTACGTTTTTTATTAATTGAAGCATGTTTTATGCCTCCTATTTTAATTGTTTAATAAAGTGTTTTTTGCATAATATATGGCATTTTCGATTAAATTGTGACTGTTTTTCTGGTTTTCCTCTTCTATTTTGCGAAAAATTTGATTAGAGCGTTCCGCCATTGAACTTTTGATTTTAGTTAAAATTTGCGGTGTGATTGGAAAGTTAAATGTTAGCTGCGCACCACAAAAATTTTCGTCATGAAGTTCTAACTTTTTTGTTCGTTTGTTAAATTTTAAGCTATATGTTGGACGAATTTCTTTAACCCTAAAGTAAACCCCAAACATGTCTTTATAATCTTCTAATTCCATATATTAATATGACTATGGCTGGATGTTACTCCAGCCAGTTAGCCCCTTTTAAGATTCTTTAATTCCTGTTATCATTGCTTGGCCGCTTGGCTTGTTGCAGATGATATCAGCATATTTGACTAGTGTTGCACTATAAGTTGGTCTTCCGGCATTTTGTTTAATTACTCTGCCATCTTCACCCTCTAGCCATTTCCAATCGCAAAGTTGATGCAAATTGAATTCTTTTGTGTTTAAAAGATACATTGTGTTTGCTGGAGCAAATCTGTCTGATACCACAGGAATTCCGTTATATGAAATTGCCTTATAGCCACCAGCAAGTTCCATAACATCAATGTTTGAGCGATAGTTCGCAAGATAATATTGATAATTTCTCTTGACTCCTGCTGAGCAAACGATAAAGTCTACTTTGCTGTCGTAGTCTTCTTCGAGAGTGTCGATTGCTGTTTGAATTACAATGTCATCAATTTGTGTTGTTGTTGCACTTTCTCCTGTTCCAGTTGTAATATCTTTCATATATGGAACAAGCCAGCCATATGTTGCTCTGTTTAAACCATAAAGAGAGCCTGTGCTTTTGAAAATAGCGCCAAGGCCAGTAAGCTCTTTGCCATAGCTTCCTTGAACGCACAAAGCTTTTGCAGCAAGTGCATTTGCTGTTAAGGTTTTGTCTACAACAACAATTTTGTTTGCTCTGTCGATAGATACAATTCTCATTCCTGTTGCACCCGAAACAGCAACTCCAGTTGAAGCGTCAACAGCATCAACAATCATGCCTTCCATAAGGTTTGCAACTCTGTCGACAGTGATTGCAGATGTTGTGTTTGCACTAATTGTTGCAACAACACCTGTGCCATCGCCATAAAGCATTCTTCCAAAGTTAAAGCTGCTAGCTTTGATAAGGCCTTCCATTTCGCTGTTAAGAAGGTTCACAAATGCTCCAGCACTGTTTTCTGAAGCACGAATTGCCTTGTCTGAAATGTCAATTTTTCCGTATAGGTTTTTAAGTGTCAAAACAAACTTAGCATAGTTGTTTCCACCTGCTGCAGGAAGTTCGCCGTCTTCGGTTCCTGCTCCAATTCCGCCATTAAGACCATATGGAGCGAGTTTGACGATATCTTTTCCCCAAACATCAGCAGTGGTTTGTTTGATTTGTGCAAGAAGTGGATTGATTGAAGTGTTAAGTTGGTTGCTAACAACACCAAGATAAACTTCTTTCAATGCATTGTCTGCAGTTGTTAATGTTACCATAGTTTTCTCCAATTATTTTTCTAACATTTTTTGAAAAATCTTATTCGCATCGTTTAACGTTTTTGGCCCATTTGTGTTTGGAGCAGATTCGAAAGAACTCGCTCCGCTCATAATCTTTGGAGCCGCTGCGTTTGATGAGAGTGATTTTATATATTTGTCGATAACCCTGTTTGTAATTTCTGAATTAGAAAGAATATAGTCTTCGACAAAGGTTGGAAGGTTCACAATTTCCGCAGGTTCATATTTTTGTTTTTCACGAGAAAGTCTGAATGCAATTTGAACGCCATCACTTAAATTTAGAAGCTCTTTGTTTGACATTATTTCTTGTTTTATTTCTTCTAGGTTTGTTAATGCTTCTGGTGTTTTTTCTGCAAATTTCAGCAGTTTTTGTGATAAAATAGCGTCAAAATCTGCCGTTTTTGCAAAATTTTCGTGACGAGAGTTGTTTTCACTTGAGTCTTTGCTATCTCGCTCACTCAAGGCACTATCTTCTTTTTGGCTCAACTCATCCGCCATTTCGTTTTGCTTTTTTATTGCTGCTAGTTCTTGACTTTTTCTGGTGAATTCGGCCTGCAAATTGTTGTAAGCCTCATACAAACTTGTTGCGTCTTTAAACTTTCCGATAGAGCCATCTGCTTGCTCTGGTTGTGCACCACCATTGTTTGCTTCTGGTTGTTCTATTAATTTTTCCATTGCTATTCTCCGTTTAATAATTTTTTATGTTGTTTTATATGTTCTAATATTTTTTGGTTATGTTCGTCTGAAAACTTTTTAGATTCGTCTGAAATCAAAAACCTTGTGTGTTCTTCTATGTGAATTTTGTGGTCGTCAACCTCTAGTGGACTTTCTACCTCTTCGATATTTAGGTTTTCTTTTATTGCCTTTTTGCTGTGCATAATTGAAATATCTTGCGAATTTTCCCAAGAAGCAAAACCCAAACTTTCGAGAATTTTTACTCTTGTTCTATTTGAAATTTTACCATTTTCGTCTGAAAGAAGACCCTTGCTGTAAAGTTCTAATAACAAACTTTGTTTTTGAACAGCACTCTCAGTTAATTCGTTGGTTGTGTCGAGCACAACGTCGTCGCTAGAAAGTTCTGCGCCTGTCCAATAATAAACCTCGATTGCACCATTTTCGTCCGCAATTCGAGAGAGCCTTTTGCTGTTGGCAAATTGCTTATAAAGCCTTATTGTTTTTTCTGCAATTTCTTTAACTGCGGTTCTGATATATTCCGCTGTTGCAGAAAGCCTTGTTTCATCTTGTTGAATTAACAGCGTTATTGCAGAGCCACTCGAAACCGCAGTTGGAAGCTTGCTATCTCTCATAATTTCGCTCACTCCGCTTAAAATGTTAAACTCGGCAAGAAGTTTTTCTTCTTCGTCACTAATTTCTTTTGGAACGCTGCCTGCATCCATAAATGTTGGTTTTTCACTGCCCGCACGATATACCAAAATCTTTCCTGGAGCAAGTCCCTCATCCTCTAAGTTGTCAACATCGACCGAACCATCTTCAACAGCAAGAACACCAGCAGACAATCTCGCAATAAACTCGTGCTTTCTGTTTTTCAAAGCGTTATATGCCCTTTGAACAGGAATGCATCTTTCGATTATGCTAGTTCCCCAAAAGCTTCCAATTTGAGCGCTTGAAACCTGCTTAACAAAAGGATAGCCTCTCTTTCCGTTTGAAGCCACACAAAACGGCAAGTCGCCGTCGTAAACCAAACTCTCTCCAGCAACAATAGTAAGCCTTCCTTTTGGCGTTTTTTTGCTTGGCTTTTCATATCTTTCAATGACTAAAACATTGTCGTGCTTTTTGACATGAGTGAGTTTAGTAACGTTGCTTCTTCCGGCGATTCCTGAACGATATGACATTTCGTCAAACACCAAACTATCTATGTCCTTGCCGGTTTCTTTGATGCCATACACTTCGTTTACATAGCTCGCTGGATACGACCTTGCATGAATTATTGATGCACAGTCATCAACATTTGCGTTTGCACAGCTGTCTGGGAATATTTCATATGGTGAGCACACACTAATGTCAACATCACCCGCTTTGATTTCTCCTTTGTCTGAAACTGCAATTGTGTCACCCAAATCTGTGTTCCAACAAACCTTATAAAAGCTTGTTCCGGTGATCTCACTCCACATTGTTGCCATTGAAATTAGTTCAGACATATTTGACTTGTTGAATATGTTTGACAGAATAGACTTTGAAAGTTTTGCGCAATAGACATCGCTCTGTTCTGTTCCACTTGGTCTCACTGAAGCTGTTGGGCGCACTTTAGAAAGTTTTGAAAGCCTTGTTTCAATTATTGGTGCAATGTGATTAAACACCTCGCGAGACTCCCAATAAAAATTCTTTTCTGTTGGTTCTATCTCACCACGAGGCGAGATGCAAGAATATTGATTGCCAATCATATAGTTTATGTTAAGTTCCCAAACAAGCTCTTGATTGCGACGCTCTTCTTGACGCTTTTTGTAGTCTTCTAAAACGGTTTTAACAATAAACTCATCTTGCTCTTTGTCGTAATAATATTTAGTTTTGTTTTGATTTTCCATTAATTTTAGCGTTAATCTCCTTTCTTAAAATTTTCAAACAATTTTCACACATAAAAATTTTGTTTACTCTTCCAATTTCAACAACAAAATCTGCCGTGTTTTGACACATATTGAAGTCGCATTTTTTATTGAATAGTGATGGCTGAATCATTTTCTTCTCCCTTTAGTTTTTCTAGTAATGAATTTTTTAAGTTGATAAGTTCTTGGTCTGTCATTTGAGAAAGTTTTCCGCCGTTTTCATTAAAATCTAAAAGCATTTTGATGGCAAGCATGTCTGGCGGAACAAATTTTTTGGTTATTTTTTTCTTGGCCAAAACGAGTTCGCCCTCTTCTTTGACATATTCTTCAACTTCTTCGCTATATTCAAAACCTTCTGACAACTTTTTTAAGATTTTTTTGATGTGTGATTTTGTTTGATTCATAACCCCAATATATCATTGAATTTTTATTCTAGAATCTTTTGCTGACAAATTTATTGATATCTGTTTTGACGGCGCAAGGCCTGAAAGAGTCTCTCTTTGTCTCTGCTTATTTGCGTGTTTGTTTTCTTGGTTGGTTCTGGCCTGCTCATGATGTAATATCTTAGTTCGTCTAAACAGTGATCATCTTTTTTAACTGGATTATCGCCATCACTCCAAAAGTAATTTTTGATTTCGCGAATCAAGTTTGTGCAACTGGCAAAAATGAAAAGCTTTGACTCTCCATTTAAATTTTTTAGATAACTTTTAACTCGGTTGATGCCAGAAAACAAGTCTTTGTTAACCTTTGGATTAACCAAAATTCCGTTGTCATAAAAAAGTTCAGTCACACTCTTTTGACTGGCGAGAGTTCTCTGATTTGCCGCACTGTCAATCAATGCAGAATACATTCCATTTTGTGCTCGCTTCCACCCAAGGCGAGCACATATCTCTTTTATTTTTTGCGCGTGATATGTAACATCTTTGCCACTATCAAAATGTTCGGCAACAACAAAAACATTGCCGTCGTAGTCAACACAATACCAATGTGCAGAAAGTGGATTGTTTAGTCCCGGGTCAATAGAGATTGTATCTTGCCAATCTCGAGGAATTTCGAATGGCTCAACAACATTAATCTTTTCGTTAAACTCTTTGTAAACAAGCGAATTATTTTTGTTTACAAACCTTCCATATCGCCTTGCTTCAACGTCCTCCGCGCTGAGCGTAGACGACAATCGTTCCACTTCTTTTTCACTTAAAAATGGGTTGTCAGCCCACTCCATAAAGTCATAATAAACTTCTGTGTCGTTAAACTCATTTAAATAAATTTGGTCATAAATGTAAGTCAACCCTTTAAGAGGTGTCATTGTTCCAAACACATCTCCACACCTGTCTAAAACTCTCATTCTGCACTCAGTGTAAATGTCTTCTGGAGGTTCTTCATCGAACCACACAAAATCAAGCGATGCGCCTTGAAATTTATCGCGCCCTTCTTCGCAACTCTTAAAATAAATTTTGCTAAGCCCACCAAAAACATTTTTTATTACAATGCACTCAATTACGCCATATTCTGCAGCAGACTTTTTGCCCTGCTTCATTACAATGTCGTGAACCCAACTTTTGTTTAAATATTTCAAAATTTTTTCTTGAGCAACTTCTTTTTGAACGCGTGTTGAAAGACTCACCACCCAACCCGTGACATTGGGTTTGTTTTTTCGGTATGGATGAATTCCGCGAGCCAACCAAATTGTCTCAACGGCACCACACTCTGTCTTGCCCGTTCGGTTGCCTCCAAACACCCAACGGTTTCTCTTTAAACTCTTGTGAAAATTCAGCTGCTTTTGATGAACTTTTTTGCCTGTGTTATAGTTTGCAAGAGCATCATAATTTCTTCGCTCTAATTCATCAAAAATTTCAGCTAATTTTCTTATGTTTTTGAAATTATTCATAAAAATTTTATCCTCAATTGTCAGCTTTTTTTAATAAAAAATTTGAAAAAAGTGGCAAAAAATGGTGAGTTATTCACAATTTTGTTAATAAAATTGTTGATAAGTGGCATTTTTTGTTTATTTTTTGTCAAAATTAGTGCAATAATAATTATTAATTAAAAAATCAACCAAAAATATCAAATTTTTACAATATTACCAAAAAATTGATTGATAAAATTATGTGATTTTTTATTAATTTTTGATATGATTTTTTTATGAAAAAAAGTATCAAATGTTTAGTGTTTTTTATGTTGTTTTTTTGCCTAATTGCGTGCAGCAAAATTACAAACGAAAATTTTGGTTTTGCAACCTATCAAACAGAAACAATTTCTTATGCGAAAGCAAATAAAAACTGTCTGTTTTTTCGTTCACAATCTATGAGTGATGGTTTGGTTAACTTGTGGTTTGAAATTCCAGAAACCTATTTTGTTTCAATTCTATCCAAAATCTCTGACACTATTTATAGGGCGCAATATGACAACTATGTTGGATATGTCTATGCAGATTCAGTTTCTATTGTTTCTTTTTTACCAACAGCACCATTTTTAAAAAATATTACTTTTGACATTAAACAAAATGTTGGAACTCAAATTTGGTCTTGCCCGTCCGACACCACAGGAAGAGTTCTATCAACAATTTCTGCCGACACAAAACAAGTCGAATATATTGCTTCAGTCAACGGAGAAATTCCAATTGGCGGAACAAGTAACATTTGGTATTATGCAAAATGGACTCCAGCCAGCAGTTCAACCAGTGTTTACGAAGGTTATGTTTATAGCGAATCAACAACAAACTTATCACATATTTCAAACAACTTAGAATATGAACCAGAAATAGCAAACCAAAGCCTAAATGCGCCCATTCCGATAACGAGCACTGCGCAAACAATAATGATAATTTTAATTGTCCTTCCTTTTTTAATTTTGTTCGTGCTTTTCACCATAAAGTTATCTCGCCACATTTTGTCAAAGAGACAAACCAAACAACCACAAGAGCCAACAGTTAGCTCCAGCCCACAGTTTGTTAGAAAAGTTAAAAAATCTTCCGAAGATAACCCAGAGCTAGAGGTTGTTTTTCCTGAATATGACTATATCGACGATGATGACTTGCTTTAGCCAAACAACTTTAAGACGCTCTCATAACTTTTTTGATAATGAGGCAAAATCCACTTTTCATCGTGCAACTGGGCTTTAAAAAAAGATAGTCCCCAGTTGTTTAACTTGCAAAATTTCATAAGTTTGATTAGGATTGTTTTATTCCATCGATAAAGAGTTCTCTCATCTACCCCAAGTTCCTCAGCAACTAGTGGAAACTTTTTGTTTTTGAAATATCTGAGTTCAACAAAACCAAAATACTTTTCGCTTAAAGAATTTGTTAATGTGTCGACAATAAATTGCATGTTAAGCAAACTTCGCTGCCTTTGTTCTAGTTTTAAAATTTCATCAATCTGACTATAGGTGCCGTTTTGAATGTCACCAAAGATGTATGAACCACGATTTGTGTCAGACGCATAATCAACAACCAAACGAGAAAGAAGGCTAATTATGTTTGGCAAAAAACGTCTTGTCGAAAGCAAGGCTTTTATGATTGAAAGAAGCTCAAAATCTTGTTCTGAAAAAGACTCAGATTTTGCAAAATTTTGGCTGATTTTATCTGTTTTAATGTCGTTTTTGATGTTTTTATAATTAATTTTGCGTTTTTTTGTTAATTCGTTCAGCATCGTTTTATGCTCCTTGTTTGAAACATTTTTCTTGGTTTGTCAACTTTATGATAGCTTATTATTGAGCCATCCAGAGGCGATTGCTGACAAAAATTTTTAGAACACTTTTAGAACAAATGTTCTATAATAAATTAACACATTTTTATGGACTACCCTATGTCCATTTTTGTTTTTTATTATAATTTTTTCGTGATCTATTTTTCAACATATTTTGTCATGTTTCGACAAATATCATTGAAGCCATCCATTCATTTTGTTATTGGCAAAGTCAAAAAGTTTTGTTACAAAAAATATTAAAATATTTTATATTTTAGGCTTATTCGCTTTCGTTTTTATTTTTTATATGTTAAAATAATCTATGTATTAAGTATTTTATACTTATACGTAACTCAAACTATTTATGGTGGTACGACTTATGGGAAACACAAAATCTAAAATCTTTAACTTTATTGCTAGTCTGCTTTTGGTTGTGGCAACAACTTTTGGCTTGGTTGCTTGTTCTAGCAACGGTTGGCCTTGGGCTGAAACCCCTGTTACTCCGGAAGCAAACACAGACGCACTTGGAAGACTGAGAATTAGCTCAGTCAATTTGCAGTATAATGATGTTCCATCTACTGGTGTCGTAAACGAAGACACTGGCTCTTTTGAATGGGATTTGTCTTATTATTACAATGCGTCGAAATCGTTTAAGTACACCACTCACAACGACGACGGAACAACATCTGAAAGTTCTTATGTTGGACAACTCGACAGTGGCGTTATGAGCCCTAGTCAATATGTAAGCAATGCCAAGTTTATGTCTAAAGGAACATACACCACTTATAAAAACTCAAGTGTTGCTCCTTATGACATTCCATCTGACGGATGGTATACTTTTGATGAAACAAAGAATTCAGACAATGTTGTTACCTCTGTTACCCCAGTTGCTTATGCCACCCTTACCATAAAAGCATTTAATGAAATTTTAGCCAAAGAAAACCAAGGCAAAGACACTGCCGTTCCTGCCCACCAAACAAAATTCTCTGACCCAACATTGAGCAACTTCTACTTTTCTTATTACACGATCTCTCTAAGCGGAGTTAACTATTACATAAAAGTTGAAGTGACCGACCCTGATGGAATTATTTTTGACCTAACCAACAAATATCAATTTTTCTCTCTTGCTAAAGACGAACAGGGCAACGAAAAAGAGCCTCAAGATGTCTTTAAAATTTCTTATCAAAAGGCTGGCGAAAGCGTTACCACCTGGCAAGAAATTCAAAAAGACGATTATCAGATGCTCAAAATTGAGGCCGTTAAAGACGACTACGGAACTCGCTTTGTAATGAGATATAACCCTACTCTTGACAGAGGTTCTACCTCTCGCTATGTTAGAGTTCAAACAAACACAGTGACTGCGTTTGAAGATGTTGACTCTTCTGAACGTTCTAGTTCAGCGCTTTCTAGCCCAATCACTTTTAGCGTTTATATGTTAACATTTTCAACTCATGCATTTTCTAGCACCAAAGATTATAACGAGATTGAATATGACAAAACAAAATATTATTTTGCTATAGACAATCAAAAGACCAACTCTAGTTTGATTGGTTATTTTCCTGCCGGAAAAATTGTTGAGGTGTCAAGACAAATAGACAGAGATTCTGACTATGCACTTCAAAGTTGGACAGATGGCGCATATGCCTCTAACACATATGTTTTGAGTGACTATATGCCAAATAATCATGGTGGATATTCACTCTATGGCCAATCTTGCTTATCTTCTGAAGCAAAGAAAAATGGCGCATTTGAAATAACAAATTATACAGCTGCCGAAGCTGACGCCGTTATTTTAAACACCAACAACAAAACATCAAAAGAAGCTATTGAAGCCAAAACAATTGCCGAAGGAGACCAAACAAAAGAACTTTATGTTGGCACACTTTCTGTTGTTTCTTGCCCTAACACTGCTTCTCATGTGTTCTATTCTAACCTTGCAAAAGTCAAAAATTTGGTTTTGGCTGGAACAATTTACGACATGGACAGCTTTAATGCTGCAACAACAAATTTAAAGACATCAATTCTAACTGATGTTGACATTTTCATTTGGCAAAAGAAAGATTCTGGTGATGTTCTTCTTGGAAGCTATGTGAACAACAGCGGAACAGTTAAATTTAACCCTGCCGAGCCTGCATACTCAACATATTTGGCTTCTATGGGACAAGCAATTACATATAGTTATGTTGTCAGCGTTAATGGTGACTACATTTTGGTTGACGGAGAATATGTAAAAGACTTAAACAAGGCTCTCACCCATTATTCTTTAACAGAAGATGCCAATGGCAACTACATTTATTCTGAGACAAACAAAAATTATGTTGTTGACACCAATAAGGGTGCTCAACACTATTCTGCAGATGGCTCTGCCTATGTTGCCGACGATGCAGGAATTTATATTTTAGTTGATGACGAATATGTTGTTGACCAAAACAAAAACATGACCCACTACACTTTTAATGAATCTGCTTCTGGAACATACATTAAAATTAATGACAACACATATGCTGTCGACCAAAACAAGAGCATGACCCACTATGTAATTGTTGCCGACAACGACACATATTTTAAAGCAACATATGAAAATGGTTCGTTTAGAGTTAACGGGCTTGCTTATAACTGTTATTTGACATTTGCAAAACAAGCAGATGATAGCAACTATTATTCATTTAACTCGCCTAGCATGAAGCCTCTTAATTCTGCTGACAAAAACTCTGCAAAGGCTTTGCAACTCTATGAAAACTCTGACAAAATTTGCGACAGAGTTGGAAACACAATTCTTTCTACTAAACTTGAAACCGACGACAAGGTTAACATTAACCTTTATGTTTCTCGTGGTGGCACAATAACTGACATTAATAACAGTGAAATTAAAGACAGATATCAAGTTATCAGCACCACAACTTCAGACACAGACGAACTTGGCAACACAACTTCGCGTGTTATTATTTCTCTTTTGCTCCCTGCGAACTATTCTTTGACATCTTATAATGTTGAATCTTTAAACAGCATCGGAAAAGCAATTTATGCCAGCGAAAACGACGAAGGATATATTTTGTGCGACATTGGACAAGATGAATCAAGAAACATCACACGAAAATATTATTACACAACAACTAAAAACATTGAAAATGCAAGTTCTGTCAGCACAAATGGTGCACTAAGCTATTTGATTTATGAAGGCAAAATGTATCAATATGCAAGCCGTGACGCTTCTGGCGAAGTAAAATATTATTATTACTCTTATGTGGCTCAAAACGATGGTGATGCATATGTTCAAAAGACAATCAAAATGGCGGTTGCTCTCGACTCGACTACATATACCTTGTATGAGTATACACCAATCTCTGTTGGAACAGACAATACTTGCGATGCAACAATTGAAACAGATATTGAAGATTCTGACGATGTTGTTGCAATTAACTACGTTATTAATTATAACGAAAAAGAATATGCCTTCGACAGCCAAACAGGTTCTAACATTGCAGTTGTTGCAACTGGTTATCAAATTGAAGATTTGTTCTTGGAATACGAAACCGGAGAGACCAGCACTGGTCAACCAATAAAGACAACCGTTCCTGTTTATGTTTATTATGATGTTGACACATATCTCACCAGAGACTCTAAGGGAAACACCATAACTGAATATTATTACACCTCACCTATCGGAAAATATACCGTTGAGTTTAATGATGATTTCTCTGTTGGAAACACAAAAGACATCATCTATATGCCAGCTTTTGAAAACTATAAAGACAAAGTTAGTGGCGCAGATATTATTGCAAATGAAAGTGAATATCACAACTTCATTCAGGCCGCTGGCGGAGTTTCTTCACTCATTTCAAATTATTATTATTATGTGAACAAGCTTGGCGAACCAACTAGCCTTTTGATTTCACAATCTAAGAGCACTGATTCAAAGAAGGTTGTTGATGAAAATCAAATCATTCCATTTGAATTTATTGAAGACGAAAATGGCGACTATATTTATGACAGTTCAGCTAAAAAATATGTTAAAGATGCAACAACAACTGGTGTTCAACACTATAGAAAAGAATTCTATCAAGGCGGAAATATTCAATCTAGAATTTTGGCCTATCACTATGGTCTTGTTGGAATGTTTGGAACAATTGTCAGTGATGGGAAAATCAATTATGACAATCGCAAAATTGTGGTTGACTTTGACACTTCTCTTGAAAAATACATCTATCACGACATCACTGTTTCTACAGACAAAACCGAAGCCAATAAAGTGATTTTGTCTACCGACTTCGAAAACAACGGTGGCAGATTTAAAATTCAATCTGCTGATGGTGATATCATAAGTTTGTCTGACAGCACCGAATCTTATGCCAAAGACTTTATTAGACAAGAAAGTGAAAACTATGTTGTTCAAAACATAAATGCTGTTGGCACATATCAAGTTGATACAGATACTACCATCAACTATTTAAAAGAAAGAAAATTCTATAGCGATGAACTTGCTATAACTGTTCTCTATGATTTCTATATTTTCTCTGAAGATGCTTCATCAGAAGGCAAAACAGCAATGGTCAGAGTTTATTTTGATGGCGCTGAATTTTATGTTGAGGCCGGCAATATCACAATTGACAACGGAAAGACATATACTGCCCTCAACAAATTAACAATTGAAAACAACTCTGTTTCTCTTCCTTTGAATGATTCACTTAGCATAAAACTTCTTGAAGAAAGGGATGGCAAATGGTATGTTGTTGCTAAAAACACAATTGGTTCTGGAAGCGACGCTGTTGACTTCTATACCTATTGCTTAAGAAAATATCGTGCAGACTTTGAAAAAGATCACGAAAATGACGATATTTATAAACTGAACCCTACTATGCTTGGCGATGCTTATTATGCCTTGGTTGGACAAATTCCACAAACAAATGCGGCTTATCAAGCCAACATCATTTTGAACGAAGCTGAGCTTGGTGTTTGCAATGCTGACACATATTATTTCTACACAAAAAATAATGTTGAAAAACAACTTTCTGTTGAAACAAAGAGTATTTCTAGACCTGCTTCTTCTAACGCAATTGTTAGACGTGCACAAATTAAAGATAATGCAAGCGTTGATGTTCATCTTGTTGGAAAAATGGTTTTAATTGATGGCGAGCCTATTATTTATCCTTCTTATGACTATTGTTTTGAAACTGGCAAATCTTCTTCGATTTTGGGTGAACTTGACAACTACTATGAAATTGACTACACAACAAAAGATGCGGTAATTCAAGCATTCCCTGGCGTTAGTCTTATTAGTGGTGCTCCTTATGTTAACCCTATCTTCTATTTTGAGGTTAAGCACAAAGTTAACGAAAAGGCTTCTCTTGACTTTGGTCTTGAAATTGTTGATAGCTACTATGTTGAGCTTATCACAAACGCAATTACAAGCACCCAAAACAATTTGATTTATGACTTTGCAACAGTTAGCTTTAAAGACACAATTACTAACCTAACTCAAAACGACTATATTGACAGACTCTATTATGTTATGTTTGCCAAAGACTTGAGCTCTGTTGTTGGTTACACAATTGAAAAGCAAACAATCAAAGATCAAAATAACGAAGATGTTATCGTTGATGTTGCAGTTCCTTATTTAAACGGAAATCCACTCACCATTCAAAACATTGGCTTAAATGACAACGAAACACAAGTCTATACTGCTGATGCAAATGAAAGTGGAAAACACTTTACAAAACTTTATTATCAAGTTGATTTTGCCGATTGGGACGGAAGCGAGGCTGCCGGTGGAAAAGTTGTTACAGACAAAAACAATAACAACACTTATTTTATGCCACTAAACTCTGACATTCTTGTTATTTGGTCTAGCAGCGCAACTGAACTTGAAACAGTTCCTTCGTTTGATATTCACTCTTATTATGTTGACGACAATGGTCTTGTTGTTCTCTCTTCTGATGGAAAAGACAACAATCTTTGCACAAAGGTTGAAGATTTGTTTATTAGCGGAACAGGTTCTACATCAACCGCATATGACTATAGCGAAGTAATTATAAGTGGAACAACCTCTGCTTATCGCGTAAATGCACAAGACATTAACTCAATTTCTCAACAAAATCTTCAAGCCTACACTTGGGATTCTGCAATTAACATTTCAAACAGATATAATTCAACTGATGCATATTTCTTGTGTGATAAAGAAGGCGTTGTTCTTGTTGCTAGCCCTATTGTTTCTATTCCTGATGGCGAAGACTCTAGCATTATTTATCGCTTTAAAAAGTGGGTTGTTTATAGCAGATATAACAGCGAGGTTCTCTATTTAAACAAAGATGTTCTTCAAGGCAACCCTGACATCAACAATGCAATTATGAGATTTGTTTCGCCTACTGCTGGATATTTTGTGTTCATGCCTGTTTATGAAAGAGTTTATGCAATCAACATTGCAACAGCTGTTGTTGATGGTGCAAACAACCTTGGTGGTTCAGTTAATGTTATTTATGAAGAAGACATAATTAGAGACACTGGCGCCGCAATTTCTCTTGAAAATTCTAATTATGACAATGCTGCATCACTTGAAGATGATGGAAAACATGCTAACAGTGTTTACTTTGTAAAATTTGAAAAGACAGAAATTAATGGTGAAGACAAATATTTTTATAATAACTTACAAATTAAAACATTCTTATATTTCACCGGAAAGTTCTATGACCAAACAGGAACTTCTCCTATTTTTGAAAAAATTGATTTGTTTAAATATGGCAACAACTATTTCACTTATAGAGATGGTTCTATCGTTGCACTTAGAATTTTAACAAGCTATGCAGAAGATGTTGCTGGCCTTATTGAAGTAACTGCAAATGGACCTAAATATAAATTCTTTATGACCAGACTTAACACCATTAAAGGTGAAGTTCAATCACTCAAAATGGAAATGTTAGACAACGACACATTATATGACGCAAACGGCAAATCTACAGTTGCTGAACTTTTGTCTTACTCTTATGTTGTTGACTATTATGACGATGGTGTTGACGGAAGTAGTGTTGCTCAAAGCAAACTGGCTTATTATAACTCAGCTGACTTTGGGTTCTACGCTATTGACCTTGAAGCAATTCCTACAAAAGAAGATGGAAGAAAAACTGTTATCGACACAGACAAATTCTCTTCTCTTCAGGACTTGTTTGTCAGCCGTGGAACACTGTTTGCTCACATGATTATTAACAAATATAATGCAATTTCTAGAGAAATCACAAACACACCACTCCTTGGATATGACGGAAACTATTATCGCAGTGTTTCTGGAAGTCTTTCTAGTGGAGAACTTTATTCTTATGACATCTATGCCAAAGATGAACAAGGCAATATCATTAGAGACGCACAAGGGAACCCTGTTGTTGAACAAACAATAATCAACAAGGACCTTCAATTTAAAAAAGCATATTTTGACAGAGACACAAAAGTTATAATTTCTGCAGCAGCATCTGTTGGATATCGTCTTGAAGGTTGGTATATTGCAAACTACAACGAAATTACTGGCAAATGGATTGTTGGAAACACAAAGCTTAGCGACTCTATTAACACCACATTTGAAGACGCAATAATTAACGCTTATTACAACTCTAACAACCAAACTTGGTATTATGTTACAGCCATTCGTTCTAGTGAGACTATTGACGGAAAAGAATATTACACATATTATTCGGACACAGCAAAAACACAAGAGGCTGTTGTTCCTGTTAACATGCTCGACGCTGTTCGCGGATATTATTATCTTGCCTACACCATTTCAGGCAAAAAAGTTTATATGCCTGTTTATAAGGCTAACGGAACAGATACCAACGGGTGGTATACTAACCGCGAACTTACAATTGCCTTTACAGGAAATGTAAATGACATTGTTGAAATGGCTCACTGTGATGCAGTTTATGCACTAAATTCTGTTTCTGGTGACGATTCGTCTGCCACTTATTATCTTGGCGAGAAGGTTGTCTATAAGTTTGGTGACCATTATTATCAAACAATGACGACGGGCAATGTTACATTTAAGGATAACAAAATTTATATTGAAAACCTTCACAACGAAATTAGAGTTGTTGCAAAATTTATCGAAGTTTATCAAACAATGGCATTTACTGAAGAATCTTCTGAAGACAACATTCAAGTTGTTGCCATTTATTATGATGGTGTTAGAACAGAAGGTGCTGAAATTTGTAAAGACACCGAGGTTGCAGGAATAGAAACAAAATACTTCAAATCTTCTGTTGGCTACACCGGAATTGCCTTTGAGGATAATAGCAACCCAGAAAACTATCATGTTAACGACGTGAACAACCTTGTTGTTTCTGGAGATTATTTCTCTAACATCACAGCTAGAGATGGTTCTTCTCTTAAGAAAATTGTTAAAGTTGGCGACGATGCAATAACAGAATATCTTCCTAATGACCTTGTGTTTAAAAACTATAAGTTTGATGTTAACACAGATGCATATTTTGTTGTTAGAGTTCACTATGACAAACAACTCAATGTTCACTCTCTTGGAATGAACTCTTCTAATATGCTTATTCCTGTCATTTACCCTACTGACCATTTCATTAACGTGAACATGGCAGCTGAAGAAAGCGTCCGCCACGAATACTACTATTATTTGTTTAAGGTTTCATTCGACAGAAACCTAGAATTTAACACAGGAAAATCTTATATTTCTACTTCATTAACAGGTGAAGCTGTTTATCCTGAAGCTTACAATCCAACCCCAGGACTTGGAAACTATAATCCAGAATATCTTGTTCATGTTAACCGCGGAAAAACTATTCCTGTTGATGTTATGAGAGGAAATTATTCTTCATTCTATTCTAAACTATTTAAAATGTTTGATGAAGAAGACAATTTAATCTATAACTATGATTATGACAACGGAAAAGTTGTGCTTCAAAAAGATTATCTAATAAGAATTGTTAATCTTCTCGACAGTTATAAAATTCCTTATGACAAAGCCGAAAACGAATATAAATTAGAAGTTACACGCGATGGAAACAACAACATCACTAAAGTTGAAGTTATCAAAAAGCAGCCTGATTCTGCTGTTGTTTCGTTTGCAAATCTTAGAGAATTCTTTGATATTCTTTATCAAAACTTTGGCATTGTTGAAGACGTTTCTTATGTTATTGCCAAGAATGATGACTTAGTCCGTCACCTTGACATTAACAGTGGAGCTGCTGCAATAATGAATGTAATAAACAATTACTACAACACTGCAAGGCACACTAATCTTCTCACTTCTGGAACAACAAACTTTATTAATCTTTCTACCATTCCTGTTTATACATTTACAACAAAAATTAAAGTAATTGACCAGTTTGACGAAGACGGCAAACCTGTTTTGTCTGATATTGGAACTGAGGATAACCAAATAGACCTCAATGTTGCACTTGTGAACAAAATTTATACCCGTGGTGGCGACCAAGGCAGAACCTATATTGGACTTGCCAGAGAACTAGGTGGTAGCGAAACAATATTTGACAGTGTTTATTCTAGAATTTATGCCGATGGCTCTCAATCAAACAACTATATCGATGGTGAAATCTTTAATCAAGACTACACCCTTGCCCACAACACAATTATGGTTATTGAGGGACTAGACAGCACAAATCTGAAACACCTACAAAACAACAATGTTAACACCGCAGACGACATTTATTATTACTATGCTGAATCAGAAAATGGAACACGTTATGTGTTCAAGGGTTGGTATGAGCAAAAAGTAATTGAAAACACTGACGACCAATTAACCCCAGAAGAAGAAAGATCTAATTCTGAAAAAGTTTGGAGCGACATGCAATATATGGGCAGAGATTTAAGCAGGCCATTTGAGACAACTGCCTATGCCGACACCAACATCATTGCTCTGTTTGAATGTGTTGTTGAATTTAATATTAACTATGATACTGATGCCGTTACAATTAACTTTAACTCACAATACGATGACCTTGGCAACAGAATTGTTGAAAACTCATATCGCACAGGATATAACGAACTCTATTTTGGAATAACCAGTGAATTGTCTATGGATGTCACCCCAAGTGGTTCTTATCGTTTTGACAGCAACTGGCCAATAACAAACGCCGATGGTGATGCGTTGTCTCCTGACAATTTCTTGGACTATGCAACACTTTCTCAAGATTCTAAAACTTCTTTTGCCGAATTCAACTATGTCAAAACGTTAAATGCAAGACTCAATGTTTATAGAGTTATCAACTCAACAAACACTGCAAACATCACAATCAACACAGCACCTATTGTGCTTACTTATATTCGTGTTGAAGGATATTTGAAAGATGGTGACAATAGTGAATCTCAAAAATCTGGCCCTGAGTTTGTTATTTATAGAGATTTTGGCACCGAAGAACCTAACTTAATTAAAATTATTGAAACAAACTTTGTTAATGGCAAGGTTATTAATGCACTGAGTGAAATTAGTGACACACTAACAAAAGATGATGCAAACAGACCAATCAATATTGATATTGAACTTCAAAATCATGCGCTAACTATTTATGGTTATTTTGACTTTGCGACAAACGGAACACTTTATGCTGGATATAAAACATCTAGTGCAACAGAAGGTGTTAAGGCTTGGTATGTAAATGCAAATGGCCACACAGACAAAGATATTGGAATTGCTAGAACAGAAAACTCTTTAACTGCTGACGGATTGTTTAGAATTTGCTACCTATATGATGAAGACAACGTAACCCCTACCAGCACGACACAATCAATCAGCGAATTTGCAAACAACTTAAACAAAATTGAGTATCACTTGAGCGAAGGCAACTCAACTTATTTGCTCACTGCTGTTATTGAATCTAACAGTGCAACAACTATTTCTTATGCAACAGTTGACACACTTGAAGGATTTGAAGATGGCAAACAATTTGCATCTGAACCAACATTGTTTAGCGCTGAAGACAAAGGCGTTATTTCTTGGACAGGCAAACGCAACATTATTAAATCATATGTTGAACCAGAAACAGATTCTCAAACTGAATTTGAGTTTGGTGGTGAAACAATCAGCGTTCACGTAAGCGAAGGCCACTTGGTTTACGAAAGCGGAAACATTGCTGAAGGATTATATGTTGAAGGAATCACAAATTATCTATATACCTACCCTGAACTTGCAACAATTGTTGGAACAACCGAAAATGGTTATTCTAAATTTGTTGAATCTTCTGATGGTTCAGAAATTATAGCAACACGTTATGATTTTTCTAGCACAACCCACATCACAATTTCTAACGAACTTGAATTCTACTTCGATGGCGAAAACTATTATAAGTTTATTGGTTGGTTCACTCGCAACACAAATAATGAAACCTATTCAATGACAATGGTTTCTAACACATCAACCCACACTTCTAATGGTGGATCTTTTGTTGCTGTGTTTGCTAAGGTTGCTAAAGTTTCTGAAATATATACTGAAACAATTAATGCTGAAGGCCAAGCAATTGAAAACAGCAAAAACTCTAATGGACTAATTAACGTTAACTCTAATTATTTTGTTGGAGACTTTGCTATTGAATGTTATGGCGAACTCAGCTATCAAGCCAACGCTCTTGCAATTCCAACAAACTTCACTTACGCAATTATTGGCTCAAAAATTACAGTTAACGTTATTGCTGACACAGGATATCTTGTGAAGGCTATTGAAAAAGTGGTAGAATCAACCCACTCTAATATTAGTGACAACACAGAAGCTATTAATGAGCTTTCTGCAGACCTTGTTCCTGACGACGAAACATTTGAAATTCGAGGCATTGTAACCAAGGGTGTTAAACTTAGAGTTGTTTCGATTTATTACGACAGCATTGCCATGAACAATGTTGGTTCAGAGCTCACAAACAACCGCGTTGCTGTTGTTGATAATGGCATCAACAAAAAAACATATGACGACGGGGAGTTTGTTGCCTTCTATTATGAAATCGGAAAAGTTATTTCTCTTGTTGCTTCAAACATCGACTTGCTTGGAATTATTGGATTCTACATTAACGGCGAAAAACTTACGGCAACATATAATAGCACGGGCACCGTTGCCACACTCACTCTCGCAGATTACACATTGAATGGCGACACAACAATTGAAGCAAGATTCACAAACTTTGTGACTGTTCTCTCTGAAGCTGCAAACGAAGAAATCTCTGCAACAGGAATTAAACTCAAAGGCATTTCTGGAGCAACAACAACTGTTGAATATGTTGATTTCTATACTAACGAAACTATTACAATTACTAATGGTTCTAAGGCAACTGTTTTAAGTGGAATGAGTGTTACTCTTTCTTCTGAAACAAAAAACAACCTTGCATTCCTCTATTGGGATTCTAAAACAACTGGTGAAGGTCTTGATGGAAACTTGGTTGACCAAAAAATCAGCAGCCAAAACACATATTCTCAGCTTGTTGAATATAAACTCACTCAACAAATTTCTGTAACAAATCACTATTATGCTATTTATCAAACAGCATATAATATTTCTGTTGAAAAAATTATTAGTTCAATCAACAAACAAGACCAAGGTTACTACGACGGAAACATGTTGGATCAACTTGACATGTCTAAGTTTGACAATGCATTTATTGCAATGCTAGATGTTGAAGTAACCTACACTGACATTTATGGCAACCTTCAAACTATTATTCTCGGAACAGAAAAATCACTTTCTCAAATTAAATTTAAATCTGGAACCAAAATTTCTGTAAACGCAAAAATTGCTAGATCTATCTCTGACCGATATGGTTGGAAAATAAAAGAGGCAGCTAAATCAAGCATTGTTGAAAACGCAGCATATAACAACGAAAACAGCACAGAATCTAAGAACTATGTAATTACATTCTACGCTAAGAGATTAATTACTGTTATTAGACAAGTTAACAACGAAAATAGCACAGAAAACATTCCTGTTTCGTTCTATCTTGAAAACAGAGACACCAACGTTTATGCAATTGCAGACAACAAATATTATGTTCTCGGCGAAAACAAAAATGTTAGAAGTGCCGTTCTTCCTACCGCATTCCAAGGCACAGCATTTGCATTTGCTGGATTCTATATCAATGGTGTTTATGCAGGCATGGGATATGACCCTAACGACACCGGCGTGTATAAAACTATTGACATTCTTTATGGTGAACAATCTAACACAGAAAGAGTATTCTATTCAACTGCGACAGACCTGACTGTTGTTGTTCTCTATTACGAAAGAACAGTTGTTGTTCCTTATGTCATTCTCGACGGAACAAACATTGCTGATCTAAGTGACACAGTTAAAGAAGACCTTGCATTGACATTCTATGGAAACCGCTTAACCGGAATTCAAGAATATGACTCAGAGGGTTATGCTCAAACAAGATTTGACTATACCCTTCAAACATATTCAACAGAAAGCGGTGTTGCAGAATATTATCAAGCAGAAAAGAACCTAGCTCTTATTGCTTCAACACACGCTGGATATCAATTTGTAGGATTCTATATTGTTGATGTTTCAAACATCTCTAACCTAGAGGATAAAGACTTTGAATCATTTATGATTTTAGATAACAAACTTGATTGCGAGGTTAACTCAGATGGCAAATACACTTATGGCAACACTCTTACTGCCATTGTAAATGGCTCTGAAATTGTAACAGACTCTAGAGGTGCTGTTTATGACAGTCAAAACGGCTCTCCACTTTATGTCATTAGCAGAGGCCACACATATTATGCTATTGCTAGATATCTAACCGCCTACACCACAACTGTTCAAGCAACAATCTATGGACAACACCCTTCTCCTAAAGAAGATATGCCTCTTGCTGAATCAATTGTTAGAGTTTCTGCCATTAAAGACAAATCAAAAATTGTGTTTAACGAAATTAGTCAATCCGACATCGGCATTGATGTTACAGCAACAACATCATTTGCAAAAAGCAACAATATTTCATATTTCTACCCTTCACTTTCTAGACTCGAAGATAACTATTATCTTGGAGTTACTGTTGGAACTTCAACATCTAAGATTTATGAAAAATATGAAATTGAAGGAATCTATGTAAACGGCATCAAGCTGAATGTTATTGACACAATTACAACAACAAATATTCAGGGAACATTTGAGTCTTATGTTATTGAAATTCCTTCAGAATTTGTTCCTATAAAGACCACTGGTTCAACACAATATTACGACTTTAACAACCTTGCAATTGAAGTTAGATATTACGAAACAGTTGAACTCACTGTTAGACTTGGAATAAACGACACCAACGACTTCAACTTGATTGAAGATGACCTTTTAAACAATATTGTTGTTGAACTTTCTGCAACAAACGAATTATATGATATTGATGAAACAATTGTTTATGACAACAACAAGGCTGGCTCAAGCAGTTATTATCACATTGACAGCCACAGCTTGCTGTTTAGAAACTCTTTCCCTGTTGGAACCACTGTTTCTGTGACAATCTATGACAAAACCATAAGTGACAAAACAGCTAAACCTTCTGTTTTAAACAATGACACACCACTTCTCTATAATGGTTGGTTTATGTATGCAAATCAATCAATTGCAGGAAGCACAACTGTTATTAACTACACAACAAACTGCACATGGAACATAACTCAAGAAACAGACATTGTTGCACAATTTAAAACAATCGACACCGAACACACAATCGACCAGCAATATTCATTTAAATTTGTTGGTGAAGAGTTTAACGGTGAACAAATTTTCACTCCTCAGCAATCTGCAGGAAGCCTTTCTGATGAAAATATCATTGCAAACCTTTTAAGGGCAAGACTTCTTGACCTTGGAAACAAAGAAGAATTAACAGAAAACAATTCATTCTCTTCTGGCGACTTTTCACTTAAAATAAAAACTGAAGAAAATTCTGATAACTATATCTTTAACATAACTTATAAGGGCAAAACTCACAGATATCTGTTCACTGGCTGGTATCAAGAAGTTAAAGGTTCTAGTGGAAAATATTTGTATGTTTCTAACGACCTTGGACTTAAATATGCCGAGGGCGAAATGCCTTCTCAACTTAAGAACGCACCTAACCTTCGTGCTGAATTTGTTGAAATTGTAACTCTCAGACTAAATCAAACAGTTGCTTACGACAGAACAGTTCAACTTAACAGTTTAAAAATTATCTACAACGGAATTTATGTAGATAAGTGTGTTCATGCAATAAATAGTGAAGAAACAATTTCATCGATAAACAATGATAATATTGTTGACGACGATGAAATAATGAAATTTGTTGGAATTTACCCTAAACTCAACCAAGCTGGTGACATTGTTATTACCACACTCTATAACACAGTGATATATGGCAGCTGGCAAGTTATTAACGGCTATCACTCTGAGCATGGTGATAAAATGGATTCTAACGTTCAAAATTACAGAAGCATTGAGACAACAGAATCTATAGAACAACTTGAAAATGGAAAAGTTGCAATTGAATATTTGAGCGGCCTAGAAAAAGCTCAAATCATGAAGAACAATTATGTTTACACAGTTAGCCAAACAGAAATGAACGTCACAAAACTTACGAGTGAGGTTACTTGCTCAGACGAAAATAATCAATCTAATTCATATCACAAGAGCGCTGCTGGTAAAATTGGTGGCGGAATTTCTAGCTTTGCTTCTGCAAGTCTTGGACGTGGAACATCACGCCTATCTGACTCTAATTCTGGCTTTACACTTGTAAACAACAACATAGAAATCGACGATAACTTCGACGACAACAAGTCTGCCTCAATTAATGTTTCAATCAACAGCCCAATGGCTGACAACACAAATGCAGTCGTTACCATCTTTGTTAGAAAACCAGACGGTTCATTTGCTGAACTCATCGACGAAGAAACAGGAACAAACACATTTATTATTGGCAAAGGCAGTGAACTTGCAGACAAACTCAGCAAGGCAATCAGTGCCCTTCCTCTTGGAACTGTTGTGTCTATTTCGATTGACACATCTTCTTGTGACAGCGAAATTATTAAAGCTATCACTTTGTCTCTTGCTGGCAAAGAAGCAGCCATTGAAAATTACAACACAAATCAAACACAAGTAGTTTTGACAATAACAAAAGATTTGTTTGTAACCGATATTAAAGTCACCACAAAAAATACTGATGATGGGGCTCGTTTGGTCTATGTTTCAGGAACTCTTCCTGAGGATCTGTTTGTTGAAAACACAACAAACTATCTTTACACCATGGTTAGTGAAACAAAGGTGTATGCTACTCCTGAAGAAAGCAATCAAAGTTATTATATTGCAAAAGAAATTGAACTTAACTTTGAAATTGTTTTTGCAAACGTGTTTGCACTTACCCTAACCGATAACGACATTAACCAAGGTTCTGTTATTGTTGACTATGACATTCAAAAGAACACAGACACATCTAGAGCTGTTTATAATGTTGATGTTTCTGCCAACGACAATTATGCACCAGATAACTTTGCATTTAGTTTCCAAGATGACGAAACTGCAATTTCAACAGACATTTTATCAATCTTGACAGCATTTACTGGTGAAACTCTTACTACTAACCTTTCTGACCAATATGCTTATATTTTGGCTCACATTGATGAGTTTGAAAACATAAAAGAAAATGGTTGGTTTGTTGTTGCAGACAAAATTGTTGTTGGTGAAGAAGAACAAGACGCAATTTCTCTAATTTATGGTTCACTTAATTCTCCACTTATTAAAATCACTCTTTATGCAATCTTTAATCAAACAGTTGACGCAATTTCTAACACATATATCACAAGCCTTAAGTCTGAATTCAGCATCAAGACTAGTGTTTCACTTGAAATGAAATATGCACATGTTACATTTGTTAAAACTTATGCAACAACCGAGGAATATAGCCTTGCCGACAACGCAACATCAACAGTTGTTGAAGAAGACGGCGACGGAAACCAACTCATTCACACTCTTTATGTGTTTGATTATGAATTTACCACTCTTGGAAACATTTCTAATCAAAGTGGCAAAAAGTATTATATGGTGGTTAACAAACTCAACACACTTTATGCCGCAAAACTTGAAGACCAAGCTTATGAGTTTGAAGGTTATTATAACAACGGAAACAAACTTGCTCTTGCAAGCGAAGATAATGGTTCGCTTGTCGACAACCAACTAAAAATTGTTGGCGAAGAGACAATTTATCCTAACAATGCTCTTGTTATTGAAGCAATCTTTGTTCATGCCCTATCTATTAACTTCAACTACGACCGCGTTGATTATGACTATGGCTATCTTGGAACTCCAACTACAAATATTAAACTTGTTGTTGATGGCGAACAATCATCAATTCCAAATATTGTTGGAACATCAATATATCTGTTCTTAACTGACAGCAAAAATATTTCGATAATTGATACCAAAGATTACTACACATTCTTGAACTGGACAATTAAATATGCTGGAAACGCCATTGAATTCGAAAATGGTGATGAATATGTTATTGACTATTCAGCAGTTCTGTTAGACGCCAACTTTGTTAAAGTTTTCGTTAAAAACTTCAAAAACTCTAAAACATATGCTGAACTATCAGCCGAAGACAAAGCAGCTTTAACAATTGAAGATTTTTCAATTGTTGCACAAATGAAAGAAGAGGCCGCTGAAATTTCTGTTAAATATGACATGGCCGGCGAAGTGTTTGGCGTTAGAATTGGTGGTGGTGAAGACTATCTTACACTCTCTTCAACAGCTGGCAGCATCTCTATTAGTTCAAATAAATATGTTTACATTCAAATTGAAGAAGAAGCAACCGAAGAAAACGAAAGAGATTATCGTGCTGTTGTTGCATATTCTAAGAGCATAACAGCCCCTGCCACAATCACACTCAGAGCACAATCTTATGTTATTTCAAGCAACTCTCTTGTGGCAAGAACAGACCTTCTTGCAGACAATCAAAAAGCAATTAGAAAAATTATTGCAACCGGTTCGTCAGTTATTAGCCCTAATGGCGAAAGCAAATATCTTTGCATCAATGGATTTGCCGACATTTATGGAACTCTAAAATATGGTTCAGCTAGAAATGTTCTTTCTCTAAACACAAATGGAGAAATCATAAGACATTCTTGTGAATTTACTCTTAACACAACAAATCTTTATCTTGTTGAAGTAAGCCGTGCAATTGCTTCGCTTCCTACCGAAGAAAATGCAAGAATTTCTATTAAAGCAATTGTTGAAAACTCTTCAAAAACACAAAGTGGAACTTCATATATGATAAACACAACAGACGTTGCAAGCTATGCCGTTGTAAGTGAACTTGTTGCAGAGGGAACAATTGTTAACATCAGCGTTGAAAACCCTGGCAACTTGGCTTATTCTGCCGCACCTCTTGAAAATGGTTATAATTTCCGCGGCTTTGCCATTTCTAACAGCAGCAACATTTTGATGGCTTCTGATATCTATAATCTATATAAGGTTAACTACACCTATTCAACAGAATTGACTCTCGCTGACTGGGATGCAGTTTTGCAAATTGCCACAAGTGAAGATGGCGTCAGATCTGAAAGTCCATATTACACAACACTTTGTCAATACTCAGACTATAACATTCCTGCTAGAGCAACTGAATATTCGTTTATTGCCAGTGAAAACACATGTATTGTTGCCGACCACATTGGATTGTTTGTTGACCGCGAGTTATATATCACCTCACTAATTAGCACAGACAATGCAACCAAGTTTGAATTGGCTTCAGGATCTTCTAATGACAGCTATGGCAAAAACTATAATGGTGAAAACTTTGTTATTGTTGTGGCTTCGAAAGACACTCCTATTTCGTTTAGAAAAGTTAAAGATTATAACACCAGTGTTAACAACGAAACAATAACTTATCTAAAACCTGATTCTCTAGACATGACATCTCTTACATTTAATGGAAAAGATATTGTTGTTAGAGTTGAAAATGATGACGAAACAAATTATCTCGTTTACGTTTCTGGTGAGTTGCCTGTTGGCCTCAATGTTGAAGAAAAAACAAACTATCTATATGTTACTAATAAAATCTATTACGTAAATAACAATCAACTTATTAGGGTTTCATCTGACGACACATGCCCTAACGAAGCTGCTTACTCTGAATCTAACTCAATAATTACAATAGTTCAAAAGCCTGTTCAATATGCTATTGGCATAGTAAACGACAAAGTTATTACTGCAAAATCTACTGCACTTGAAAAATATATTAACAATGAGATTATTCCTAAGACTTATATTCGATCATCTGATGAAAACCAAACATCTTATACCTATCGAGGGGTTACACTTGGTGTTGAATATGTAAATGGACTTCTTAAGTGGACAAGCGGAGAACTGCCAGCAAACTTCAATTTGAAGAAAGATGAATCCAACTATCTCTATAAAGAAGAAACAAGAATCACAGCTGCTCTGTTCACTGACTACAAAGCAAACAACGAAATTAACTATCAAACAAACGAGCCAAAAGTTTATCCAACCGAATATTTCAGCTATGGACTATATGATAACATTGCTTCTAACTTTAAAAATCCAACTGATGATATTATTGCAAAATATGATTCAGTTAAGTTTATAGCTAAACTTGAAAACCAAGGTAGTTATAATTTCATTGGATTTGCTATTGTTTCAGAAACTCGCAAATTATCTATTGTTACAAATGAGCAAAACTTAAGTTCAACATCGTCTATCTGGACAATGAAGATTGTGCCATCTTCTTATGACAGCATTAACGATCAACATATCATTTCAATTGATAAATATGTTTCAAATATGAAACTTGTTGCACTCTATCAAGCAAGAGTTAATGTTCTCAACATCATTAAAAAGACCTATAGCGAAGTTGACGTAAATCTTAATAGTGATGGAACAATCAATCCTACCGATAAAACTCAAGACACAAACCAAGGCAGTGTAAAGACAAAACCAGGCGACTCTCTTCTTGTTACGTCGAACACAGACCACATCGAACTTATTATGTCTGGAAATGGATTTAACGAGTTTAAAGGAATTTCTGCAAAAGAGCCAAAACTTAATGAAAAGCGTGATACACTTGGTGCAATCTACACAACAAATGCAGACTTGTCATTTGATGAAATCAACAACCTAAACGAAGACGGCAACTGGATTTCAGAAAACATAGACAACGTTACTGATCTCTATCAACAAACCTATAAGCAACTTGATGGCTCTAACTATGTTGCGGCAGGAAGCATTGTGACTAGCAGATTGTTTGTATCTAAATATTCAACCCAACGAAGCGATGGTTCTTTTGTGCAGAACCCTAACAGTGTAAGCAAAATGATAATTTATTGGCCAAAAAGAATTGGTGCTGATGGCGAAGCTGCTGCTAGAACTGACGACACAATTGTTGCCTACTTCACACCAGTTTATTATACAATTAACATGACATTGTCTGAAATTGAAACTGGCAAAGGAACAACCGAAACAGGAAGCTCAACTTCTCCAAACTATTACATTGCTTATAGCGACGAAGTTCGTGCAACACCTGGCTGGAAAAACCCAAGTGCTGACGCGAATATTGGAATTGCAGACAACGACCCATATATCTATACTTGGTATGACAACGGTGCAAACACTGGCAGTCAAGTTAAACTTGAAACACCAGTTAGATTAACAAAGAATATGATTGACTGGAACTCAAACGACAACAATATACTCTATCTTGCAGCCACCGGAAACACTCCACTATCTGGAGCACCAGTAAGACCATATCCTGGTGAGTTAAACGATTTGAACATTGTTGATTATCAAAACTGGCAAGACCACTACATTTCTACAAAGATTACTTCAATTTATGACTATATTTCACGTGTTGATGGAAATTATGCATTAAAACCAGGACTATTTACCATCACTATTGGAGGAGAATCACACGATTCAGGCGAACTGACATCTGCCAGCCTATTTGAGGATGATGAAAACAATCAAAAATTCACAATGGCAAATATCTCACTTGGAATTGTTCAAGCAAGTGTAACATTTGACCTATCTGCGAAAGAAAATGTTTCGATTGTTATTTCCTTCAAAGTTTACTTCCAACCTACCGGAATGCCAGATGTTACAATAAATGATGGTCAACAAATTTATAAGACCGATTTAAATAGCGTTATAACTTTTGCTGCTATTGGAACAATTGCTGACCTTCCTGAACGAGAATTTAATTCAGAAAATTTGGGCTATAGTCAATATATCTTCTCTAGTGGAACAACAAACGGAATTGTTCAAGACATTAATAACAGTGGACTTCAATCTGAACTTAGCGGAATCTTGTTTGCAGACCTCATTGCATACGACGAAGAATTGAAAACACCTGTTCTAAATAAAGAACTTTATCCATCGCTTGTTGTTAACACTCAAGTTGCATTTGCAAGATCTTCAACCCAAGCAGAAGCAAAACTAGATGTTATGTTAAACGGCGGCTCAAAATCTGAAGTTATTTTAACAAACCCTGGACAATATAAATCACTCTATAAACATGCTGTTGATTTATATCTTGCAGACCTATATAAAAACGTTGGCGGAACCGGAAGCGAAAGCGACCTTGATGACAACTTAAAATATGGTGTAATTGGATATGACGGCATTAAAAAAGAAAGTATCTATGGTTGGACTGGCCCATATAAGAGTGATATTCTTAAGATGTATGAGAACTTTGTTGATGCCTACGACGTTTATACAATCAAAAACATGTATATGTATATCAATGCTATTGCCGATGGTGCAAAGAGTGGCAGACTACTATCTTCTGAAGCAACTGAATATATCAGCGAATTGTTAGGCTTTAGCCCAACATTTGAAATTCCTAACTTTGGCGAAAGCGTTAAACTTTCTGATGGCTCTGTTCACGAACAAATAAAGGCAAGAATTGATGCATATAAAGCAGCGCTCAACAACCATGGTTCAATCTTTGACCACATTAACAAAACTAGAGACGACTTTGCATATATTCTTAAAAAAGCTGGCTATCCAGATCTGTCAACTCGAATTTTAGACACACATTCTACTGACCTAACCTACACTCGTCACAATGTGTTTGAAAATTTCGTAAACGACGTTGCCATCAATTTCTTTGGAACAAGTGTAACTTATGGTGATGGCGTTGTGATTGCAACTAAACTTACTGAACACATCGCTCCTCACACAGTTGAATGGGATGTATTTGGAAATGTTTGGAAAGAAAAAGCACGTGGATATGTGTTCTTGAACAACACAATTTCTGACTGGGGAGCTTTCTCTGCTGGCGACACAAACGGACGATCATTCAGCATTCACCACAACAACAACTACATGCTAGAATCTGCAGATAGCGCAACCTCTATGGAAAACACAATAGTTTCTGGCCCTGCTGCTGTAAGATGGTGGTCTGGAATTACTAACCGTGGAGCCAAATATGCTGGAACATATAACATTGTATCTCACGTTGGACTCGTTGGAACCCCACTAGAATATACCGACATTAACAACACACGCTATACAGCAATCACCACAATTCACGCAAACGAACAAATTACTGAGGAAGACAGTGATGAAGCAGCAATGTTAAAGCTCGTTAAAACATGTAACTTAGACATTGCCCACATTAACCTAGTCACAACAATTATTGTTGCAGTTGCCGGAACAGCAATTGCGATTGCCGGCGTAGCATTTGCTATTTTTACTGGTGGTGCTACCGCTGTCGTAGCAGGAATTGCAATTGCAGCACTTGGAACATTTATGGCAACAAGTGCAGTTCTAGATGGCATCATGATTCTCACGGGAAACAACAATGCAGACAACTCAGTAATTGCTGTCTGGATTGACAACCTCGACTTGAGTTGGTAAAAGACTAAAAATAGCTCTTGGGCGAGCACCCCTCGCCCAAGAAAAAACTTTATGGATTTGGCAGGATAAATATGAAAAAATTTTTTAATTCAATAATCTATTTAACAATTTTGGTTATTATGTTCGGACTACTTAACGTCAGCCCTGTTTTTAAGAGCTTTGCTACCGGAGAAACTCAGCGAACAATTTTTATGCTCTCACCAACATATATTGCCGCAACTAATAGTGGTGTTTTTGTTTATGACTCTTCAGACCAAACGCTCAAAAAAATTGATAAAGTCAGCACAAATTCTCTCAGCTATGCTTGCGGTGAAATTGTTGACATGGCAACTGACGGAACCAATATTTATTTGTTAAAACCTGGCAAAATTGAAATTATTGAGGCAAGCTCACTCTCTGCTGATGCAAATGTTACCACTCTTGAATATGATTGGCTTGATGCGTCTTATGTTCACATTGACGTTGCATTGGTTAATTCTTCTGTTATGTTCTGTGTTTATGGAAGCACCATTGATGTTACCATAAAACGTGGCCTACTCGATGGAACAGATTGGCAAATTAAAGACTATGTTATTACTCCATCAACAACAAATGCCGAAATTTCACAGCTTTCGTTTGCATATTTCGACTCAAACACCTATCTTGTTAAGGTTGATGCAAACAACATTATTTTTTATGAACTCGGAGACGAACAAAATCTATCTCGCAACACACCAATTACAGATATTCACGAAGAAGATGACATTTTAGACCTATATTATTTTGACTCAAAACTCCTTGTTGTTTATGAAGATTATTCAACACTTTATAATCTTCAAAATAACACTTCTAACATTTCTGCAAGCGTTAATGACTCAACTTCCCATATTTATGCAACAGAAGATAATTTTGACGCCAAAAACGCATCTTTTAACGACCAAAAGCTCTATTTGCTCTCAAGTGATTGCTATTATGTTTTAAACGCCGACACAATGACATTTGTTGACAAAATGACAAATGCCCTCTGCATTCAGTCTTACCACTCTAACAAGAGTCAATATGCCTATTATAAAGTTCTAGAAAACACAAACCTTATTTCAACTCTAGGCACAACCAGCACTGTTGCTGTTGATGCAAACACTTATGTTGTTGAAATTGCGTCGAGCACGCTATCTGATGGAACAGTGCTTGTGGGATATAAATATGTTTTGTTTGTAGAACTTTATCAAGATGAACACGACATTTGGCAATATCAAAACCACTATGGTTATATCTTAGACGACAGCTCTATTTTGAAGCAAATTGAAACACCTTCTACCCTTGAAATTGTGAAAGTGGAAAATAACACCCCTGTGTTTGAATATCCTAGCGTTGAGACAGACCAAGACCAAACCAACCACTCTAACAGAATAATTCACACCTTGTCTGCCACAACAACTGTCAATGTTATCTCTTATTTGGGAGAATATAAAACTGGCATCAACGACCAACCTCACCAAGTAAGTTATGCTTTAATTGAAAGCAACGGACACATTGGATTTATTGATGTTAGTCACATCACTTCAAACGATCAGCGTGTTATTAACACAATGCCAAACGCAAAAATAACAAATGGCACACCAGTTTATGAAGAAGCAGATTTAAATTCAACAATAATTGGCGAACTTGAAAGTGGCAAAAACGTTAGAATTATTGGAAGACGAGATTCTAACGGATTTGTTAAAATTGCTTATAACAACGACCTTGGATATTACTATGAAGGTTATGTTAAAGCATATAATGTTCGTTCAAACAGCTTTACTACCCTTCAAATTGTCGGCACTGTTTTAGTTGTTCTAAACATTATATTGTTGGTTGTTTTAATAGCTACAAGACGAAAAATTACTAAATCTTAAACATAAAAAACACTTGCTTTCCAAGTGTTTTTTTTATGGTCTAAATTGCTAAATTATCTGACACATATTTTTTTGCTATTTCTGCTTCTGTTTGCAGAGGGGCATCTTCTGCCACTGTTAAAACACTAGATATTGAAATTTCATAAGCAGTTTTTGTGACAATGTCATCTTCTGTTTTCTTTTGATAATTTCGGCTCTGGACTCTGCCATAAATTTCTAGTTTGTCACCAACCTTTAAGTCTTTAACAAATCTAGCATTTCTTCCCCATGCAATGCATGGCAAATAGTCACTCTTGTTATATGCCCTGTTCACAGCAAGCAAAATATCTGCAATTTCTCTTCCAAATGGTGTTGTTCGATAAACTGGCTCTTTGCAAATGTAACCGACAAGTTTTATTATATTTTCAAATTGGGCCAAATTTTGCCTGTTAAGCTCACGGACAAAAACGGTTAGAATTAGTCTGCTCTTTTCTGTCTCTTGCTTGTTATAGCTGCGAAATTGACCTTTTAGAGACACATAATCACCAACTTTTAAGCCGCCACCAATTCTCTCAGAGATTGTTATTGGCAAAATATCACATTCATTAGACAGTCTTTTGACCTCTAGTTTGCTTTCGAAGAAGCCTTCTCCCAAAACTGAGTGTGAAAATTTGAGTGGTTCAACAATCTTTCCACTTAGTTCAACCATGTTATTGTTATCATAATTAATATTCATCTGTTTATCCTTTATTTTTTATTTGCACTCCATTATTATCAATTGTATAATCATTTTCATAAACAAGTTCACTCATTTTAACTATTGAATAGCCTTCACTCTTTAGATATTTAATCATGAGTGGCAACGCCTCTAAAATGTGGTCTGAATTGTTGTGACACAAAATAATTGACCCGTTTTTTACACTACGCTGAACTCTGGTTAAAATCTGTTCTCCAGAAAGCCCTTTCCAGTCGAGAGTGTCAACATCCCACTGAATTGTTTTTAAACCCAAACTAGATGCAATGTTAATGAGTTGGTCATTGTAGTCTCCATAAGGTGGTCTAAAGAATTTTACTGGTGATTTTGTGATGTTTGAAATCAATTCACAGCTTGTAACAAGTTCGTGAGACACTTGCGCGCTAGAAAGAGTGCTCATTTTAGGGTGTGTGTTGCTGTGTGTGCCTATATCAAATCCAGCGTCATAAATTTCTTTAACCTTGTCTGGATTTGCTTCAACCCAAAAGCCAACCAAAAAGAATGTTGCTTTTATGCCCTCCTTTTGAAGAATTTCAACGATTTTGCTTGTTTTGTCTGAACCCCAAGCAGCATCAAAAGAAAGTGCCACTTTTTTCTCTTCTGTCTTTACACTGTAAATGGGCACAAGACGTGGAGAACTACCCAAAAACACAGCAGCACTGTTTGTTGCGCTTGTTGCCACCATCAACATTGCAAGCACCAAGGCAAGTGTTATAGATGCCATTATATGTTTTGCTTTTATGCATACAATTTTCATAATGAAAACTCCTATACTTTACTATTTTTTTGTTGTTTTTGCGACTTAAGTTCAACATAAAATTTATAAGATTTGTGTGGCTTTTATATTATTGTGTCAAAAATTGTCTAAGTCGCATTGCACTTAACAATAAATGATATTCTAGCAACTTGTTTTTTATGTAAATTTGCAAAAAAAAATGCCGAGCATTTCGGCATTTGTTTTTTTGTTTTAATTAAAGAACTATATTGATGTTAAATTCTTGATAAGGAACATTAACCACTGTTCCATCTGCAAGTGTTTCAGAATAAGAAATTCTAACAACATAGCCTCCAGTCGAAAGTCCTGCTGGAATTTGCATAATTCCGTTAGAAACTGTTGGACTCTTTCCATCAATCAAATATCTGCAGTCGTTAACGCTAACCTGTTTGGTTGTTCCATCTTGATAAGTTATGTTAACAACAATTTTATTGTCTATTTGCCATGTTGTTGCAGACTGGCTTATGTCAAATGTTTTTGTGTTGTTGTTTGCAGAAAACAGAGTCATCGAAACTGGTGGATTTGCCTCAACAACAAATCTGAGAATCATTGTTTTTCCTGCGTATTTTACCTCAACATCAACATCGCCTTCTCTAACAAATTCACCACGAGAATTAATGGCGCCTGAAGTGAGAATTTTTGTCATGTCTTCTGTTATTTGAACCTTCTTAACAGAACCATCTGAATATGTGCAATTGATATAAACACTGTCGTAACTGAGTTTTTGACCAAGATAGTTGTCGTCAACAACATAGCAACCATCAACTGAATCTACCCTTTGAGTTATTGCAACACCAGAAATATAAACAGGAACTGGTGGCTTATAAAGAACAACACCAAGAACTGCAGCAAACATAATAACAAACACACCAGCAAGTGCGCCAAACAACACTTTTGTCTTTTTTGGAAGTGGCAAATGAACTCTTCTAACTTTTTTGTTAATTTTAAAGTCTAGGTCAGAGTCGTATTTACCAAATGATGTTGTGTCGACATTTTCTTCTTTTTTAGAATACTTTTTGTAAAACCTTGAATAATAGTCGTCGGCTTCCTCTTCTTCCTTCTTTTCTTCTTGCTCATTTAAGCCAAGTTCCTCACGCAATTTTTCAGAAATTGCTTTGATTTTTTCTTGGTCTTCAGCAGAAAGATTGGTGACAGATTCATCTTGCTTGTCACCACTAAGGTCAACGACAATGTCTTCGCTTTGTTTTACTTCTTCGTTGTCACTTTCATTTTTAACTTTGCCTGCCACAATATTCTCCTTGTTTTTAGTATATCATAGTAATTTTTATCAGGTCAAACAAATTGCAAGTCTTAGACTTGACGAATGTAACCTGCTGTTGGTTTTGCTCCAGAAACAGAAATGCATCTGCCCTTGCTTGAGCGAATATCTTCGTCAAGACTTCTGCTGCTTATCGCTGAAATTTCGCCATCGGTAACAAGAACTACCTCACTGTTTTCATCAACTAAGCCACTTGCTATAACCTCTGTTCCAGACGATGCTGAGCCTTTAAGATCAATGATTTTTACACCCTTTCTATATCTTGCAAGAACATCAATTTCGCTGGCAATTACTCTCTTTGCATAGGCAGTGTTCGAAACAACTGCAATTTCGCTTTCTGGAACAACTTGGTCAACAGAAACAACTGTGTCGTTATCGGTGAGCATAATTCCCTTAACACCAGCAGAAATTCTGCCCTGTTCTGGAATATCTGTTTTTTCTGCATTTAAGCTCATTCCAAGTTTTGTAACAAACAACAATGTTGTTCCTGGTTTATCGAACTCAACTTTAATAAGTTCATCGCCCTCTTTAAGTTTGAGTGCTTGATAGTTAGATTTTAAAAGTGAATATTCGGTGATTGAAGTCTTTTTAATCATGCCCTGTTTTGTGAAGAATAATAACATTCCACTTGCGTTTTCTCTAGGCTCTAAAATAACCGCAACTGGTGTTTCATTGCTGAGCACACCTTTGCCAATCTTTGAAAGAAGAGTTCCCTTATCTTTAAAGTTTGAAAGACCAAGAGAAGCAACATCAATTTTTATTGCGTTTCCAAGGTTTGTGAAAACAATAACACTTTCGTTTGTCATTGCTTCACAAGAAGATGTAACAACTTCGTGAAGCCCAGAGCGCTCTGTCCATGCCTTGCTTGCGCCGGCAAATTTCTTGACAGAAATTGCTTTTATGGTTGCTGCTGCTGTTACCGCAACAACGGCCTTTTCGACAGCTGAAACAACACTTGTAGAGGCTGCTGCATCAACTTTGTAATCTTCAACAGAGTCAAGAACTTCAGACCTTCTTGCATCTTTATATTTCTTTTTAATTTCTGTCATTTCTTCTTTAACAAGCTCAAACTGAAGTTTTTTGCTAGATACAATTGCAGAAAGTTTACTAATGAGTTCTTGAACTTCCAAAAGTTCTTGCTCTAGTTTATAAACTTCAAGGCTTGTTAAACGCGCAAGGCGCATGTCAAGAATTGCCTGTGCTTGACGGTCAGAAAGTTCAAAACGCTCACGCAAATTTTGTTTTGCTTCGGTTGTGTTTGCGCTACGCTTGATTATTGCAACAACTTCGTCGATATTTCTAACGGCAATGATTAAACCTTTTAAGATATGCTCTCTTTCTTTTGCGGCGTCTAGATCAAATTTTGTTCTGCGATAAATGACTTCTCGTTGATAGTCAACATAATAGTTAAGCATGGTTTTAATGCCCATAAGTTGAGGTCTTCCCTCGGCAATTGCAACCATGTTAATGCCAAATGAAATCTGCATGTCGGTGTACTTGAACAAATAGTCTAAAATCTTCTTTACACTGGCATCTCTTTTGAGTTTAATAACAGCACGCATGCCCTGTTTGTCTGATTCGTCAATAACATCGGCAATGTCTGCAAGAACATCTTTCTTTTGTTCTTTAAGTTCAGCAATTCTCTGCAAAAGTTTTGCTTTGTTAACCTGATAAGGAAGTTCAGTTATAACGATAGATTTTTTGCCGTCTGCAGAACTTTCAATGTTAACCTTTGCGCGAATATATATTTTGCCCTTTCCTGTTTCATAAGCCTGCTCAAGTTCGTCGCCGGCAATAATATATCCACCAGTTGGAAAGTCTGGAGCCTTGATATATTTCATTAATTCTTTTGTTGAAATGTTGCGATTGTCAATGAGTGCAATTGCACCATTTATTACTTCTGCAAGGTTGTGGGTTGGAATGTTTGTGGCAAGGCCTACGGCAATTCCACTCGCACCATTAACCAAAAGGTTTGGAAAACGACTAGGAAGAGTCACTGGTTCTTGAAGAGTGTCGTCGAAGTTTAGTTGCCACTCTATTGTGTTTTTGTCGAGGTCTCTGAGCATTTCAAGAGCAAGTGGTGCCATTCTAGCTTCTGTGTAACGCATGGCCGCTGCATCGTCACCATCAATGCTTCCGAAGTTTCCCTGTCCTTCAACAAGTGGCATGCGCATGTTAAAGTCTTGAGCCAAACGAACCATTGCGTCATAAACAGATGTGTCTCCGTGAGGGTGATATTTACCCAAGCACTCACCGACGATGCGGGCTGACTTTTTGTATTCTTTGTCTGGTGTTATTCCGAGTTGGTCAAGCGTGAATAGAATTCTTCTTTGAACTGGCTTCAATCCATCTTCAACTCTAGGAAGAGCACGATCGAGAATAACGTGCTCAGAATATGGCATCATGCTTTCGTGCATAACTTCGTCTAAGTTTTTGTTTAAAACGTGTTTACCATATAAAATTTCTTCATTTTTTGCCATTAGATTTTGTCCTTATTTGTTTTGTTATTTGCTCTTCTTTAAAAGGCTCATTGCCTTGTCTACCTTGTTAAAGTCTGCGTTTTCGCTTATGTATTGTTTTCTTGCTTCAATGTTGTCGCCCATTAGTGTTGTTATCATTTTTTCAGCTTCGGCGGCGTCTTCAATTGAAACCTGAACAATTGTTCTCTCTTTTGGATCGAGTGTTGTTGTCCAAAGTTCTTCTGGGTTCATTTCTCCAAGACCTTTATATCTGCTAAGCTTATAGTTTGAGCCAAACCTTGAAATCGCTTCATCAATTTCGGCATCGCTATAAACATATTCTGTCATGTCTTTTTTGCGAAGTTTATAAAGTGGAGGCATGCCCATGTAAACATGTCCCTCTGTGATAAGCTCTCTCATATATCGATAGAAGAATGTGAGCAAAATGGCACGAATGTGCGCACCATCTTGGTCGGCATCGGCAAGAATAATAACTTTATGATATTTTAAGTTGTCAATATTAAACTTTTCGCCAATTCCAGCACCAAGTGCTGTGATAAGTGTTCTAAATTCTTCGTTTTGCAAAACTTGTTCCAATCTTTTCTTTTCAACATTGAGTGGTTTTCCACGAAGTGGAAGAACAGCCTGAAAATGTCTATCTCTCGCCTGTTTTGCAGAACCGCCGGCTGAGTTTCCTTCAACAATAAAGAGCTCGTTGTTTGCATAGTTCTTGCCAGAGCAAGATGCGAGCTTTCCAACAAGTGTGCTTGTGTTTTCAAGACTGTTTGTTTGTCTTGCAATTTCCTTGGCCTTTCTGCCAGCCTCACGAACACGTGCTGCTCCCATAGCCTTGGTTATAATGCTGTCGAGAATTTTTGAAGTTCCCCTTCCCGCAAAGAAGTTAGAAAGTTCATTAATGGTTACTGCCTCAACAGCAGGGCGAGCTTCTGGATTGCCAAGTTTTGCTTTTGTTTGTCCTTCAAACTGAACATTTTTCATCTTGATGCTGATTATTGCAGAAAGTCCTTCTCTGAAATCATCACCCAAAAGATTGGCATCTTTTTCTTTTAAATTGCCATTTTTTCGTGCAAGGTCATTGAACACCTTTGTGATTGCACTTTTAAAGCCAACTTCATGTGTTCCGCCTTCGCTTGTGTTAATGTTGTTAACATAGCTAAAAATGTTGTCAACATATTCATCTGTGTGACACATTGCAACTTCAACTTTAATTCCGTTTGACGCACCCGAAAAATAAATTGGCTCGTCGTAGAGTTTGTTTTTGCTCTCGTTTAAATATTTAACAAAATCTTTTATTCCGCCATCATATTTATAGCTTTTTACAATGGCTTCTTTGCTCGCATCTCGTTGGTCAATCAAACAAATTTCAAGCCCTTTGTTTAAAAAGGCCTGTTCCTTTATGTGTTTGTTGATTGTTGCATAATCAAACTCGATAGTTTCAAAAATTCTGTCATCTGGCAAAAACGTTACCTTTGTTCCTGTTGCAAGAGATTTTCCAACTGCAGCAAGTGGAGCCTTTGGAACACCACCAGCAATTTTGCCTGGCTTAACCTCTTTGCTCTCAAACTCTTGAACATATTTTTTTCCGTCTCTATTTACCTCAACCTTGAGCCATCTAGACAGTGCATTAACAACTGATGCACCAACGCCATGAAGTCCACCAGAATAAGCGTAGTTTTCGTTGTTGAATTTTCCACCTGCGTGAAGTTGTGTATAGACAACCTCTACTGCGCTTACTTTTAAAACTGGGTGAATGTCAACAGGAATTCCACGACCGTTATCTTCAACGGTTATTGAGCCATCACTGTTGAGTGTTATTATTATTCTAGAACAAAAGCCGTTGGCTGCTTCATCGATTGAGTTATCCAAAATTTCCCACACCAAATGATGCAAGCCCTTTGGCCCTGTTGTTCCAATATACATTCCCGGACGCAGACGAACTGCATCTAATCCTTCTAGAACTGTTATGTCTTTTGCTTCGTATGTTTTTTTCTCTGCCACTAAAGTATTACCTGCCTCTAATATAAGTTATAATTATATATTACGCAGTAAGTATAACAAAAAACAATTCAAAAATGCAAACATTTGAGCACATAAAATAGCGAGAATTGCATAGAATATCCATATGAAATCTATTGTTTTGACTGGTGGTGGCACCGCAGGACACGTTATGCCACACATTGCCATTTTGGAAAAACTAAAAAACCACTTCGACCAAATTGCATATATTGGCAGCATTGGTGGCATGGAAAAAAGCATAATAACCAAGCACAAAGAAATTGAATATCACGAAATTTCAGCAAGCAAACTCAACAGGAGTCATTTTTTTAAAAATCTATTATTGCCCTTTAAGCTTGCCAAAAGTGTGAATCAAGCAAAAAAATTGTTAAAAAAAATAAAACCAGACATCGTGTTTTCAAAAGGCGGCTATGTTGCATTGCCTGTTGTGCTTGCCGCAAAAAGTTTAAAAATTCCTGTTGTCTCTCACGAGAGCGACCTTTCTGTTGGGCTTGCAAACAAACTTGCGAAAAACTGCTCTAAAGCAATTTGCACAACATTTGAAAAAACAGCAAAAGATATTGGCAAAAAAGGTGTATGGACAGGCTCTCCAATTGTTGAAAGCTACTGCGAAACAATAAAAAAAGACAAGCCAATTTTGCTTGTCACTGGTGGTTCGCTTGGGGCGAAAGCAATTAACCAAGTTGTTTTTGATTGCGCCAGCGAACTTTCTAAAAACTTTTATGTTATTCATCAGGTCGGAAAAAATAATTTAAACAAGAACATAAACATTTCAGACTATAAACAAATTGAATTTACAAACAATATGGAACAACTGATAAAAAGCAGTTCTGTTATAATTTCAAGAGCTGGCAGCAACACAATTTTTGAACTCGCCTATCACCACAAACCCATGATTTTAATTCCACTTCCTAAAGGTGCATCACGTGGCGACCAAATTGAAAACGCAAAATATTTTGCACAAAATAATTATTGCAAACTAATTTACCAAGAAGAATTAAACACAAAAACATTAATTAATGCGGTAAATGAGGTCTATTTAAGCAAAGATTCCTACATTAACCAACTAAAAAACGCAAAAATACCAAACGGAACAGATAAAATTATTGAAATTTTACTAAAAAACATTTAAATTTAACAAAAAAATACCAGTGCTCTGGTATTTCTTTTTCATTGTTTATCCTTTAATTTTCTTCTTCATCTTTTCTTGAATGTGTCATTCCAGAAACATAGCTTACCGGCAAAACAAAAACCATACCGCGCGCAGCAGAGCGATAGTCAACAGCAGCATAGATTGCTTTAACTACAGGCACACAAATTTCTTCTTTAACCAAGATTAACACTGTTTCATTTTCTGGACTAACCTCAAAGCCAAAGAATTTGCGTTGTGACTCACCCTGACCTTTTCCACTTAGAATGACAGCTCCATTTGCGCCCTTTTCTCTTGCCGCATTAATGGCCTCGTCTGAGTAGCCTCTTTGAACAATTGCCACAACAAGTTTATATTCTTCGTCGTCAAAAATTTCTTCATCAAATAAATTCATAAATTACCTCCTAAACAAAAGCAGCTTTTGCTCCCATATATCCATCTGTGTCGATTAAAAAACCTTTCCCGTTGTTTGGTTCGTCAAACTTGAATTTTATGCTCACGTCTTGAACCAAGTCTCTTCCAACTTCGCTTCTCACCATAACAAACACAACATTAAACTCGTCGTAACCACCAAATGCTCTAGCAACGGCTCCACGCGACAGCCCCTTTCCACGAATAGAACTTAAAAGTATTCCCCCTATGTCTGTTGCATACTTCACGAGTTCACCTTCTACCTTCGTTTTGCAAATAAACACAGCAATCGAAAGTTCGTTAATATCTTCTAACTGTAACTTTTTTATTGCAAATTTATTCTGCTTGGACATTTTCCTTTCTCTCCTTCAATTCTAGATAACGCTTTTCAAGTTTTTCCATGTTAGAATAATTTTCCGCAGCATAAGCAACTCTCGCAGAAATTTTTCTTCTGTCGCGAGCAATTCGCTTAAGATGAATGTTATAAACCACGCCAATTATTTCGAGCACTAAAACTGGAAACATGCTGGTAAGCGCAATAAAACCAAAACCATCACCAGTGCTGCTCATAGCAACCATGGCAGGCATAATTATTGCAGTGGTTATTGGTCCTCCAGCAACGCTGCCACTATCGAACCCAATGCTAACAAACATCAAATCTGAAAATAGCATTAGAACTGCTATTGTTCCATAACCTATTCCAATAAAATACCAAATGCTAATGTTAAAGTAGATTCTGAGCGCCGAAAGAACAACGGCGATAACCATTGAAATTCCCATGCTAATTGTTATTATTTTTCTGTTTATGTTGCCCTGCGTTTCAGACTCGATTTGCGCACCCAAAACTCTTATGGCAGGCTCGGTGAACACAATTGAAAACGCAAAGAGCGCATAAATTATCAAAACTAGCCAAAGTGGTTGATCCGACAGTGCCAAGCCAATTGACGAGCCCATTTCAAGCACTCCAAAATTTATTCCAAACAAGAATAAATATAGCCCAACAAATGTGATTGCAACACCAATCGCAAGCGCAATCTTCTTGCTCTTTGGCAGTTTGACGTAGATAATTTGAAAAATATAAAACACTGCAACGAGCGGAATTATTGCCATTGTTGTGTTATATAACACCTGAACAAAAATGTTCCAATTGGCGCTGGCAATTGTGTTAGAATTTCCTCGCAAGAATATGCTCAATATCAGCACTGCAATAACTGGGCCAAGACCGGCAATTCCAACAACACCAAAGTTATCACTAGTGTTTTTACTTCTTGATTCAACAATGCCACTGACCATGGCGAGCAAAAACGGCGTTGTTACAATTCCAACCGTTGAACCACCAGCATCAAATGCAATTGCAACAAAGCTTTCTGGAACACTGCTCGCAACAGCAAAAGCTATCACCATAAACACCAAATAAAGAACACGAATTGGAACTTTTTTAACAATTCTAATAAGAGCAAAAGCTACAAACAATCCAACCCCTGCGCCAATTATAAACAGAAGAAGTGTTTGGTTTATATTCATTCCGAACGCAACAATTTCTCCAGTAAGCACCTGAACATCTGGCTCTGCAACAGTTGCGAACATGCCAAACAAAAACGCAAAAAATGTAAACAGAAAAAAGCTGTTTACTTTTTGAATGCTTGAGCCAACCATTTCTCCCATTGGCATGATTGTGCTGTCTACACCCGTTAAGAACAGCGTTTCCCCTATAATAATCAATGCAGATGCGATTAAAAACTTTATTAAAATGTTAGAAGGGATTCCTGGCACCAAAAAATACAATAATAGCGCTATTGCTACAATTGGAATAATTGAAACAGAAACATCTCTAATCTTTTTTAAAATGTTCATAATTTAATTAATAATTGAAACCGCCAACAATATCGGCGTCATAACGTCTTTTCTTCTTTGTTGTTCTAGGTTTTCTAGTTGATTTTTTAACTGGTTTTGGCGTTGCAACAGCAGCCACAACTGGTGCTGGAGAAACAACTTCAACTTTGATTTTTGACTCTTCTTCTTTTTTTGTTTTCTCTTCCTCAATCAAAGCAGCCATTTTAGCTTCTTGATCGAGTCTTGCCTGTTCTGCTTGTTTTTCAAGCGCAAGCTTTGCTTCTTCTTCAGCCTTTCTTTGCTTAGCAAACTCCTCTTCTGCTTTTGCAATGGCTGATATTCTTTCAGCTTTGACTCTTTCTTCTTCTAATCTTATTTGTTTGTTTTGTTCTGCCCTTACGCGAGCCGCAGCATTAAGTTGTGCAAGTTTTTCTTTTGTTCTTCTGATTATTTCTTCTCTAGTCATAGATTGTGAATTTGTTTTTGTTCTTTCACTAAAGTATGAGTTCAGAGAATCGGTTTCATTTGAAAGAAGGCCTCTCTCTTGAACCTTAGAACCATCGAGAAATGCATCATCGCTATCAGCAAATAATTTTTCATAAAACTGAGAACGACTCTGTTTGACAAATTGATGATCTTCCCCAAGGGCTTCCGGATTTGCAGGTTTAATCCTTGCATTGTCTAAGTTTGGAGTGAATTCTGAAACATCAAGAGCCTCATCTTGAACATAAGGTCTGTCGGCTTCTTCTCCACTGAGAGAAGATACGGCACGAGACATGTTTGTTGTGAAAACAACATTGTCGTTTGTCGCATTATCAACATAATAACCCTCTTCTTCAACTTCTTTTAGTGCTTTTATAAATGCTCTTTTGTTGACGTTTTTAGTAAAAAAGTTATACATACTCCACCACTATTTTTTTCTATCTTGTAAATATTATACACAATCAAGTGTTTTTTAGCAAACGAATAACCAAGCATTATAAAAATATATTATATTTTTTTAATGAGAATTATATAGAACATTTGTTCTATTTTTATTGATTTATTTTTTGTTGTGTAGTAAAATAGATTTATGAGCAACTACACAGAATTTGGAATTTTTATGACTTTGTTAGACGGAAAAGTCCACAAAGCAACCGACCTTGCCGAAACATTTGAAGTCAGCACAAAAACCATTTATCGTCAAACGAACAAACTCGTTTATGCCGGCTTTCCAATAACTACAACAACTGGCAAAAATGGTGGCATTTTTCTTGCGAGCAAATTTAATTGCTCAACATGGTTCTTTAACGAAGAAGAACTAGCCTATCTTTTGAGCATTGTCAATATCAGCAACTCTGCATATCCACAACTAAATGAAATAATTTGTTGCAAGCTCAAAGAGCACATAAAACAGCACGGCTTGACAATAAACGACAAAATTCAAACCAAGTTTTTTGTTGACAACTCAAGATGGAATCAACAATCAAATAAAAACTATAAGTTAGCAAAGGAACTAGCTTGTTGTTGCCTTTACAACAAAAAAATTAAAATTTTATATCACGGCAGCGAAGCATTTAGACTGGTTGACCCCTATTGTGTTGTTTTAAAAGATGACAATTATTATCTTTATGCATTTTGCAACGAAAAAAGTGACTTTAGGCTTTTTAGGCTCGACAGAATTTCTGAATATCAAGCAACTGAACAAACCTATGAAAAAATTAATATAGATCTATCAAAGAGGCCCTGGAACAATTCAACATTTGCTCGCATTAAAATAACAATTGAGGCCGACACGCTAACAATTGACGACATAAAATCTTGGGCCATAATTAAAAAACAAAATGAAAACTCTTGCACTTTTGAAGCGACACACAACATCGGATTAATTCATAAATTAATTGAATATGGAAACAAAATTAAAATTATTTCACCATTCAGTATTATCGATGAAATAACTAAAGAATGCGCAAAAATTATTAATTTGTATAAATAAAAAACGCAAAATTGCGTTTTTTATTTAATTTTTGAATTTATTAAATACTATTTAACCATATTTTTTGCAATTTAAAATAGATTTGTAACAAATTTTTGATTGATTTTGTCATCTTTAGCATAATTTTGTTTAGCAATATCTATTAATCTGTCGACAAAACCAATGCCACCAAGAAAGCTAAAAAAATAGATTGCTAGCGAACCTGGAACAGCATTGATTTCATTAACATAAAATTTTTGAGCATTTTTATCAAAGATATAATCAATTCTAATTACACCGAAAAAGCCAAGTTCTTTAAAAATTTTTTCAGACCAGCAATTAATTTTATCTTGATTCTTTTTGCTCAATTCACAATCAAAAGTTCTCTTCTGAGACTTCATTCCCTTGCCTTTTTGTTTTGAGTTAGAAAGATATTTTTCGTTAAAGGTGAGCATGTCTGATTTGTGTGAGACCTTGTCTATTTTTGAAATTTCAAATTTGCATTGATCCCCCAAAACAGCTTGATTATATTCATCAAAATCTGTGAGCGCTTTTTCAACAACACACTTGGTGTCAAACTCAAAACCAACTTTTATGGCCTGCAAAAACTCCTCCCTTGATTTTGCAACTTTAATTCCAATGCTACTGCCTCCACTGTTTGGTTTTACAATCACCGGATAGCTAAGTTTTTGCTCAACTGCAGAAACGATTTCGTCAGGGTTCATTTTTGATTCTATTAGAATTCCATCTATAACATTAATTTTTAAGTTTTTTAAAATCTGTTTGGTCTTCCATTTGTCCATTGCAACACAAAGGCCAAAACTTCCACCGGCAGAAACAGGAATTCCACACAATTTAAAATATGCCTCAAGGTCGCCATTTTCACCAACGCCACCATGACAACATATTATCGCAGCATCAATTTTGACTTTCCGCTTAAACCCAAAGCCACAACACTTCATTTCACCATCTTGCAAAATTATTCTTTGCAGAAACTTGTTGTCACCCTTAAAGTCTGAAAAATTAAATTTTGAATTTGTGTATTCAAACAGCCTGTTCTGCCGGTCTAAATATAACAATTTGACTTCATGTTTTAATTTAGCGACAGAATATATCTGTTTTGCTGTTACCACACTCACATCGTGTTCATAAGATTTTCCACCAAAAACAATAGCAATTGCCATAAAAAAAACACCTCCAACAAAATTTTAATTTTATCTTTGGTGTTTTTTATTTTATAAATAATTATCTGGCAAGTCGTTTTCAAACAAAACAACATCTCCAGGGTTTGTGATTGTCGCAAGCATGGTTACTGCCTGATTTAAACTGCCCGCCCTTAAGATTTTATCTGTGTTGAAACCCGCAAATTTTAAGCCACTATAAATTGCTTCCCAGTTAGAAATTCCAGTCACAATAACATAGTCACAAACCTTGCTCATGTCTCTGCCAAACTCAAAGTTGCAATTAAACTGCTCTTCACCAAGTTCAACAAGACCAGGGGTTATGACCACCTTTTTGCCTTCAAATTTAGAAAGAACATTTAGTGCCGACTTGCTGCCCTCAACACTTCCATTATATGCATCATCAATAACAATAAGTGCGTTGTTAGAAGGAACAATCGCAAGTCTATGTGATGTTGGTGTCAACTTGCCTATTCCATCTATAATCTGCCCATTAGACAAACCTAATTTTTTCGCAACAGTCACACCAACCAAAATGTTGCTTATGTTATGCTCACCAAGCAGTGCCGTGTTAGCTTCAAGAGCTTTACCATCAACAACAAGTTTAAACTTTGAACCAGTTGATGTTGCCACAATTTCATCAGCATAAACACCTTCTTTTTGATTTATGTTCACACTTAGTTTTTCACAAGTTGCCTCGTCAAAAATTTGTTTTGCACCATCACTTTCTGTGTTAACAACAACAAAACCATTATTCGCCTCGATATGTCTAACTAGTTCACTTTTGGTTGCAATCAGTTTTTCAACAGTTCCAAAGGTCATTAAATGTTGATTTCCAATTCCCGTTACAACACCAATTGTTGGGTTAACCATGTCGCACAGTTCTTTTATGTCGCCAACGTTTCTAGCACCCATTTCTGCGACCAAAATTTCATCGTCGTCTGTGAGTGTTTCAAGAATAGTCTTACAGAGCCCCAGCGGGGTGTTATAACTAAACGGGCTTACGCACACCCTATATTTTTCAGCAAGCAAGCCTGCAATTATGTTTTTAACAGTTGTTTTGCCATAGCTGCCAGTAACACCAATTATGGTCAAATTTTTGTGCGCAGCAAGTTTAGCCTTGGCTTTCTTTATATATTTCTTCGCGATCAATTTTTCAACAGGAATCATCACAAAATGAGCCACAACAATAATCACTGGCAACAAGATTGGAATAACCAAAACACCACCAGCAGTGAAATACTTAATGCAGTTTACACTCAAATACATAAGCCCAATGCTAGAGCCAAAACACAAAAAGGCAATCATGGCAATAAGCCTTGTCATTCTTGCAGTATATTTAATTGGTTGCTTCCTTTGAATTGAACTCAAGTTAACAACATAAACAAAGCAGAAAATAAAGAAGAAGATTATGCTAACATATTTTAGAGCCCTGCCAACAAGAACCTCGTCTAAAAGAACGTTTGTGATAAGCATTGCCCCACTAGAAAGCAATGAGACCATTAAAAGTCTTCCAAAGTCAGCAAATTTAGTCTGCTTGCACCAATCAGTATAGCCCCTTAGTCTGTAACCAGACAATTGCAAAATATGCAGAGAGTTGAGTGACATTGCAAGAGCAAACAATGTTGTTACCAAACTTATAACAACAATCAACCAAAAATCTGTTAATTTTGGAACCCCCATATAAATATCTAATAAAAACTTATTCATTTTCTTCTCCTCTAATCCTTTTTAAAAAATCTTTAACAATGCTATAAAATTGAAACTTGTTTTCCAAAAAACAAAAGTGTCCACCTTCAATAATATTAAGTTTGCTATGGCTTATTTTCTTTTCTAAAATTTTTGCCATATATAGTGGCGTGTCTATATCACAATCACCCCATATAATTTGAGTGGGAACATCAATGTTTTTAAGTTGCCCTGTTTGATTATAATGAATTGCGTTAAAAAACACCTTTTTCATTTCTGGCGAGCAATTTTGATAGTCGGAGCTGCCAAACACATTTAGCCTTTCCCTATTCATGAGTTTTAGTTTAACCAGGCGCTTGCAAATTTTAAACTTGAAAATTTTAAACTGCTTTTTTAAGTTGAACTTTGGTTTAATTCCTGCACTGTCAACAAGCACTAGCCCCGCAAGAGAATTTTTAGAAGCAAACTCAATTGCAATTCTCCCACCAAAAGAATGCCCCAACAAGACCACATTTGTCAAATTGTTTTGTGATATATATTCTTTTAACCTCTCTGCATATCCACAAATTGTTGAATCTGTTGGTGGCGGTGTTCCACCAAAGCCATCAAGCGAAGCAAAGTGAAGTCTGCAATCTGACAGATAATCTTTCATCCACAAAAAACTATTTTTGTCTGCTCCCCAGCCATGCAAGAAAATCAAATTAATTTTGCCAGTTCCGTATGTATCGAATTTCAATGTTATGCTCTCTGTTTAATTCATTTGCAACCTCATGATTATGGCATCAGAATCTCCATAATACTTTTTTCTTCTGTCAATTTCGTTAAACCCAACAGACTGGTATAATTTTATTGCCGCAAGGTTTTTGGTTGACACTTCTAAAAACATCTCAGCAGCATCAACATTGCTTATGGCATAAATTAAAAGTTGTTTTGCAATCCCCTTTTTGCGAAAGCCCTCAATGGTTGCAATGTTAAAAAGTTCAGCCTGATCTGCAATATTACTTATAATACAATATGCCACAATTTGATTTTGATGTGAAGCAACAAAGCAGTGATAATAGTCTTTGGTTTTTAGATTTTCAAAGAACAAATTATTGTCTTCGTGAAAAATTTGTTTATGAAGAGAAATAACATCATCAAAATTTTTTGTTTTAAAGCATTTAATTTCCATGTTTTATCCTTTCAATTTCTGCCTGACTTTCACGCAAATAAACAGGTTCGATTTGATTTGTTAAAACAAACTTATTTAAAGCAATCTTCTCTTCAATAACCTTTTTTGAGGAATAATTAGCGGTTTTTAAAACAAAATTTGTAATTTTTTCAGCTGCAGACGCAGACAATGTGAAAACAGTTATCCCATCGGCAAGTTTTTCAATTTTGTCTGGTGTGTTACATCCTTCAAAAATTCTTCCAAACTTTTTAAAGTAATAATAATAATTTGTTCCAAAACCATCAACAATAACACCATAATTATTGTCTGGCAAATCTTCTATTGTTTCGAACGAACTAAAAGTGACAACTTTTGCGCGAGAACCAATCGCGAGTCCCTTGGCTGTTGAAATTGCCACCCTTATACCAGTGAAACTGCCTGGACCAACACAAACCGCAATAACATCAATGTTTTTGACAGACAATTTTGCTTCAATCAAGAGTTTATCTATTTGAACAAGCAAATCATCAGATTGCTTTTTTTGTTCTGCGTTAAAATAATTATATTGTTTTTTATCAGCAAAAAGAGATAACATAAGCCCATTGCTGCAATCAATCGATAAAATGTTCATTATTCTTCCCCATTCAAAATAATTTTTCTTCCACCATCAACTTTTAAAATCTTTACTGTTTTGGTTTTGACCATAGACAAAATGTTTGGAGCCCTTTCTGGCCACTCCACAACACAAATGGCATCTGAGAACAAATATTCTTCAATGCCAATTGCAACAAGTTCGTCTTCACTTTTAATTCTATAAAAATCAAAGTGATAAAGTTTTGGTGTTGTGTTATATTCATTAACTATTGTAAATGTTGGACTGATGGCTATTTCTTTTCCGCCAGACAATCCCAAAACCAGCCCCTTGGTGAAAACTGTTTTTCCAGCCCCCAAATCTCCATCTAGCAAAAGCACATCCCCAGCTTTGAGCTGTTTTGAAAACTTTTTTGCGAATTCAATTGTGTCTTTTTCTGTCTTTAAAATAATCTCCATATTTCCCTCATCAAATCTCTGTGCTCGTGCCTATTCTCGATGCCCCTGCACGAACAAGTTCTTCCGCTTGGCTTGCAGACCTTATTCCACCAGACGCCTTAACCAAGCATTTCCCAGCAGTAACATTAGAAATCAAATCGATAACTTCTGGAGTTGCTCCACCAGTTCCATAGCCTGTGCTAGTTTTGATATAGTCAACTTTTGCGCGCACACATGCTTTACAAATTGACGTTATTTCTTCCCTGTCAAAATAGCAAGTCTCAATGATGGCCTTAACGATTTTTCCTTTGCTTTGACGCACAATTCTAGACAGTTCATTTTTAATATAATCATAGTCGCCTTCTTTGGCTTTTCCGATATTAATCACAACGTCAAGTTCGTCTGCTCCATCAGCAAGTGCTTGTTTTGCTTCGAACAACTTTGTTTGCAAATTTTGGGCACCAAGAGGAAATCCCACAACTGAAACTATATTTAAATTTTCAACTGCTTTTACAAGCGCATAATCTTTGGCTATTTTTACATTTCCACTGTTCACACAAACAGCATAATATTTATGTTTAATTGCAATGTTGATTGCGTTTGCTATGTCTTTTTGTGTGGCACGTGGGTCTAACAATGTGTAATCTATGGCTGACGCAAGCGTTGTTATTTCTGGAGCAACAGCTTTCTTTTTAAACCAAAGCATTAAACCACCACCCTATAAAACAATTTGTTAACAGAGGGCTTTTCATCTGCAATTATAAAACTATTAATCAAATTTTGAGCAACTTCAAAATATCTTTTGTTTTCGTGAGAATAAAACACCTTTGCCAACTTTTGACCAGCTCCAATTTTGTCACCCTCTCTACACATCAAAATTAAGCCAGCTCTTTTATCAAAATCTTTCTGGCTAGAAATAATGTGATTTACAGAATCATAAAGCGCTCCGAGTTTGATATCAGAAACATAACCATCACGTTTTGCACAAACATAGCTAACTGCGGTGTCGATTAATTTTTCTGTTCTATCGCTAGAAACAATGTCTCCACCATAACAATCTACAATCTCACAAAACTTTGAATACGCCTCGCCACTCTCTATTGTTTTGTTAAACATTTCAGTTGCCTCACTGCGAGTCTTGCACCTTTTTGAAGCAAGCAGCGCGCAAACAACCATTTCCCTTGCAAGAGCCATCAAACTGCTTCCGGCATAATCTTTTTGACCAGAGAGCAAATCTTTAATTTCTTGAAGTTCAAGATTATTTCCAACGGAAGAAGCAATTGGCCAACTCAAATCTGTTACAATTGAAATTGTGTTAATTCCAGCAAGCTTTCCAACACTGACTATTCTCTCAGCAATTTTGTTGCTTGTTGCAGAATCAACAACAGCTCCCTCACCTGCCTTAACATCGACAACTAGCATATTTGCACCTGTTGCAATTTTGTTGCTCATTATTGTGCTAGAGACAATTGGCTCGCACAAAAAATTATGTTTTTTGCACACTCTATAAACCTCAGCAGATGCTGGTGCAATTTTAGTTTTCAGCAAAAAAGTTCCACACTTTTTTGCTTTTTCCGTTGCATCATCAATAGATGCAGCAACTTCAAAGCCATCGATAGCAGAAAGTCTAGAGAGCATTGAACCATACATTCCATAAATGGAACTTATGCTCTTGACAAATGTGATTCCGAGACATGGGAACACACTCATTAAAATAAGAGACATTCCATCAGACACCTTGCCTGCACTGTGTTTATCTACGCACAAATCAAACTTTTGAGACAAATTCAAAAGTTCACCAGAACAAGCAAAAGCAGTTGCAAGTTCAAATATCTCAGAATCTGAGCAGCCAACGCTATTAAGCATTTTAGCAAATTCTAAAATTTGCTTTTCAGAGAGTTTGCCATTAGAAAGCATTTCAACAAATGCTCTAAAATCTTCTTTTGTTAATTGTTCCTTCTGTTTTTTTGATAAAATGTCTTTAAATTCCATGAATCCACCACGTTGATTATGATATTTACATTATATATTATAATATAACTCAAAATCAAACATATTGATATCAAAATTAGAATAATAACCACCCACTTAGTCAATAATTGAGTTATGCGTTCAAGACTTGCAAAAATTATTGATATAACAATTTCAACAACAGCTGTTAGCATTGTTTGTTTTGCATGGATTCGAAGATATATAAAGAATTTGCCACTCTCGCTGTGCCTCACGGCACTTGCTGCTTTTATTCTGTTTAAAACCCTATCCTTTTTATCAAAAAGAATTTCAAACAAAAAAGAAATCAACCTTAGAGATATATCTTTTGCAAAGACCTGTTTTGATTTTCTCTCAGTTAACAAAGCAAGTGCTGAACAATTTTTTGCCAAGCTACTAAAAGCAAAAAAAGTCAGCAAAAATTTGTTTGAATCAGAAAACAAGTTTTATTACATAGATTATTCTCGTGAAGAAATTAAAGTTGAAGACATTTGTTTTGTTTGCTCAAAAGACTTAAGCAAGCCAATTGAAATTTTTTCTAATTCAATAACCTCAAAAGCAAGCGAACTGGCTAATAAGCTATCAATGAAATTTATTTGCACAGAAGATGTCTTTTGTTTAATGAAAGATAATAACCTGTTTCCCACAGAAAAAGAAAAAACCGCAAAAAGACACTATTTTGACATAAAAAATGTATTAATTGTGACATTTGACAGAAAAAAAGCAAAACACTATATGCTATATGGTGTTTTGCTTATTGCAATCAGTTTTGTTGTTCCCTTCACTTTTTGGTATTGTTTTGCAGGAACAATTTTTGTTTCGTTCGGGCTTATTTGTTTGATTGTTTCAAACCGAAAGCTATCTTAAAATGATATTGTTTTTGCTAGCATGAGCAATGAGTTCTCCTCTAAACTTTTCAATTTCTTCACCAGATAGTGTGTGGTCAAAGCTGCCAAGTTCAAAGCGAACAGTTATGCTCTTCCTGTCTCCCAAACTATCATCCTCATAAATATCTACAAGTTCGAATCCGTTTGAAATTTTGTTGCGATATTTACTGAGAGTGCTCTCAAACTCACCATAAGAAAGTTTCTTATCAACAAGGAAATTGAAATCCATGTTAACCTGCTGATATTTTGAAAGCATTTTTGGTTTTTTGTAATATACTGGAGCAGCCGCAAGTTTGCCAAAGTCTAATTCTATTAAGCAAACATTAAAGCGTTTGTCTATGCTCTTTTTCACAGTTGGGTGCAAAATGCCCATTTCGCCAAAGTCGTCAGTTCGGCTGACAACACGGGCACTATTCACTGGATGATAATAACTAGATGTCTCACCTCTTTTTAAGTTAACATCAAGTCCAACCACAGTTTTTGCAAGGTCAACAACAATTTTCTTTGCTTCATTAAACAACTTTTCTTCACTGTCAGTTTGACTTGCGAGAAGAACTGCCAAATGCTTCTTTTCAATTGCCAACTTTTGTTCATCGAGGCCAGTAACAACTCTGCCAATCTCAAAAATTCTAATGTCGTCGAGAGAGTTTCTGTTCTCTTCAAAAAACTTTAACATTGTTGGTGCAAGTTTGCTTCGAATTGAATCTTGACCAGAATTTGAACTATCCATAAGTTTAATGTAACTTGGATGTTCAATTTTATGTTTTTCGCAGAAGTCTTTATAGTTCCAAATGTAGCTATGAACTTCGGTTGCGCCATATTTTTCTGCAAGATATTTTTTGCTCTCATATTCGAGCAACACATCCCTTTTAAGCGCCACGGGAACAGCTTCAAATTTAAGTGGTTTTGGCTCAATGTTATCATAGCCAAACATTCTGGCAACTTCTTCAACCAAGTCTTCTTTAATTGAGACGTCTTTTGTAGCCCTCCAAGAAGGAACTCCAACAACAAGTCCATTTTTAGATGTTTTAACGTCAAAGCCAAGACCAGTCAAAATTTTAACCACTCTCTCTTCCTCTAAGTTTTCACCAACAATGTTGCTGATAAACTTTGGAGAAATTTCAATTGACAGTTTTGGATAGTGATAATCATAACTGTCAGAAAGCGCAGATGTAACTTTTGCACCACTGTCAATGTCACAGAGCAACTTAATCATTCTTGAAAGCGCAAGAGTTGTCTTTTCTGGGTCGAGAGATTTTTCATATCTTATTGATGCATCAGTGACAAGACCAATCTTTCTGCTTGTTTTTCTGATTGCCGTGCTGTTAAACACAGCGGCCTCAAACAAAACACTTGTTGTGCTATCTGAGATTCCAGATTTTAATCCACCTTTAACTCCGGCAATAGCAACAGGCTCGCCACCTTGATCACAAATTGTAACTGCGTTTTCTGGAAGTGTGTGTTCTTCTCCTTCGAGTGTGAGCATTTTTGTTCCCTCGTGCGAATCAACAACTTTAATCCCTTTAACAACATTGTTATCAAATGCATGCATAGGAAGACCAACATCCATCATCACATAGTTTGTGAGATCAGCGAGCAAGTTAATATCTCTCATTCCACAATAAGTAAGTCTAATTTTCATGAAATCTGGAGATTTTTTAACTGTTATGTTTTCAGCAGAAATTGCAGAATAGCGATAGCAATTTTTGCTTTTGTTTTCAATAGAAATTTTCTTTAATGCATTATATCGAGAAAGGTCTGCAACGTCAATTTTCTTGAGTGGTCTATCAAATATAACAGCAAATTCTCTAGCCATTCCATAGTGACCCCAAAGGTCTGGCCTGTTGGTGAGTGTTTTGTTGTCTATTTCAAGAATGATGTCATCTACTGGCCAATACTCTTTTATGTCGGTTCCAATAGGATAATCACCAACTAGATCCATAATTCCATCGTTGTCTGAACCAATTCCAAGTTCTGCGCTGCTGCAGCACATGCCTTCGCTATCTATGTCGCCACGCTTAGCAACTGATATTTTAAATCCGTTAACGCAGCCGCCGTCAGTTGCAACACAAGTAACCATCCCCTCTCTAACATTTGGCGCACCACAAACAATTTGAAGTGTTTTTGTTCCAATGTCAACTTTCAAAATGTGCCAATGAGCGTTTGTTGGGTGTGGTTTTACTTCCAAAATTTTTCCAAACACAACACCATGGGTTTTGGCACCCATATATTCAACTTCTTCAATCTCAGCGGTTGAAAGATTAAAACGTTTAACAATTTCGTCAGTTTCAATTCCGCTCAAATCTACATAATCTTTAATCCAATTTAAACTAATTTTCATCTTACCTCTTCTCCCGCCTAATTGATTTTTGTTTTGAATTGCCTCAAAAGTTTAACTTCGCCAGCATTTAGGTGGCGGATATCATCCAAACCACTTTTAATCATAACCAAACGGTCCATGCCAAGTCCAAATGCAAATCCATTATATTTTTCTGGATCAACGCCAGCTATTTTTAGAACATTTGGGTGAATCATGCCACATGGACAAAGTTCAATCCAACCAGAATTTCCACAGGTTGAGCAACCCTTTCCACCACAGAATGGGCAACTAGCATCAAGCTCGAAAGATGGTTCAGTAAATGGGAAATATCCTGGACGTAAGCGAACGTTGATGTCTTTTTTAAACACACCATTAAGCATTTTTTTCATGAAATAAATGAGGTTTGCGACTGAAACATTTTCGTCTACCACAACACCCTCAATCTGAAAGAAAGTGTTTTCGTGACTTGCATCGATAGCCTCATTTCTGAAGCATCTTCCAGGAAACAAAACCTTGCATTTTGGTCCGTAAGTTCTAAGAATTCTGTTTTGCGCGGCAGATGTTTGGGTTTTAAGAACCTCGCCATTGTCTAGCCAGAAAGTGTCTTGCATGTCTCTTGCTGGGTGTGTTTCGGGAACGTTAACAGCAATAAAGTTATTATATTCTGTTTCAATTTCATTTCCGTCTTCAATAATAAAACCCATTGAAGAAAAAATATCTACAACTTGTTTTTGAATTATTGTTCTTGGATGAAGAGAACCAACCCCAGTATCAACCGGAAGTGTGATATCAAAAGGCTTTGCCCTGTTGATTTCTTCTTGAACAGCCTTGTCTGCAAGTTTTTGTTTAAACTCAGCAATAGATTCTTCAATATGATTTTTTAAGTTATTTACAAGCATTCCCATTTCTTTTTTGAGCTCTGCAGGAACAACTCTAAAATAAGTCATCAAATCAGTAATTTTTCCTTTTTTCCCAAGATAAGCAAGTCTGAGTTCTTCAAGTGAAGAAAGGTCAGCAATATTTTTGCTGTCTTCATCAAATTGCTTTTCAATTTCGTTGATTTTTTCTTTCATTTTTCTCTCCTTAAAAAAATAAAACGCCCTAATTAATAGGACGCTTTTTATATCCGCGTGGTACCACCTATTTTCGTTTGGGAAGCCCAAACCTCATTGGTGCGTTTATACATACGCCTATGTTCAGGGTTTAGCCTGACCGCTCCAACACCGAAATTGATTTTTAGCGTTACAACTGTTGCTCTCAGCCATGGCAACAATTCTCTGAATTTGAATACTAAAAACTTGATAGTGTTTTCATTGCGTTTAATAACTATATGATAGTCTATAACTTTTTTATATTTTTGTCAACTCTTATTTTAGTCATCAAGCCCAAGCACATGCTTGAATCCCTTTTTGTTGTTAATTTTGTAGAGAACAAAAAAGTTACCTATTGTGCAAATGGGGGTTGACTTTGTTTCTAGCGCAACCTTTTCCATTGCCTCCTTTGGTGCTATTCCTGCCCCTCGCAGAACTTTTACCTTAACAAGTTCGCGCGAATTAAAATCCATTTTAACTTGCTCAACAATGTTATCAGTAAGTCCATTTATTCCAACCATGGCAGTTGCATCAATTTGAGAAGCAAGTGCTCTTAATTTTGCTCTGTTTTTGCTTGATAATTCCATATTTTTTCTCCCTAATCTTCATATGTAAACTCAATGTCGCCAATGATAACTGTGTCGCCAGTTTTCATGCCGCGTTTTTTGAGTTCACGAATAATTCCCTTGTCTTTGATTGCCTTTTGAAAGTATGCAAAACTCGTTGGGTCGTTTAAAACAATTCCACGAGAAAGTTCATCAATATAGCCACCAGAAACAATAAAGCTTGCGTTGTCTGCCCTTTCAATAACATATTTGTTTGCGTCTGGACGCTCATATTTAAATGGTTCGAAATCTTCTCTCTGTTTTGGAGGAAGTGTTTTTAACTTTTCCATTACAACTCTAATAAGAGTGTCTAAATTTTTGTTAGAAATGGCCGAAACCTCAACAATTTCTGGTTTGTTTTTAAGTTTAGAAATGTGCGCCTTAAATTCTTTGATTTGTCTTTCGGTTGCCATGTCTATCTTATTCAAAACAATAATTTGAGGAAGGTTTGCAACTTTTTTGCCATATTTTTTTAGTTCTGTGTTGACAATTTTATAGTCACTATATGGATCACGACCTTCACTTCCTGCAACATCAATAACATGAAGCAGCAACCTTGTTCTCTCAACATGGCGCAAGAAATAATGACCTAATCCTACGCCTTCACTCGCCCCTTCAATTAAACCAGGTATATCTGCGATGACAAACCTTTCACTTCCTGCAACACAAACACCAATGTTTGGAGCAAGCGTGGTAAAGTGATAGTTCGCAATTTTGGGCTTTGCGTTTGTCATCATAGAAAGAAGCGTGCTCTTGCCAACATTTGGAAAGCCGATTAATCCAACATCGGCAATTGTTTTAAGTTCAAGTAAAATTGTCTTTTCTTCAGTCTTTTGTCCTGTTTGAGAAAAGGCAGGGGCTTGCCTGCGACTGGTTTTATAACGAGCATTACCTTTTCCGCCAAGTCCACCTTCAAGAACAACAACTTTTTCGCCATCAGCAAACAGGTCGGCAATAATCTTTTCGGTTTCTGCATCTTTAATCACAGTTCCGCAAGGAACTTTAACAATTAAATCTGCACCAGACTTTCCTGTTTTGTTACTGCCCTCACCATTTGCACCATTTTGAGCTCTGAAGTGCTTTGTGAATCTGAAATCAACAAGGTCATCAAGCATTTTGTCAGCAACAAAAATAACAGAACCACCATTGCCTCCATCTCCTCCATCTGGTCCACCATTTGGCACAAATTTTTCTGTTCGAAAGCTAGTTTTTCCGTCGCCACCAGCGCCTGCTTGTACATAAATTTTAACTCTGTCTAAATACATTTTACACCTGCTTTATGCGTTTTTTGCATCGTTTTTATGGTTTTGTAAATAAAATTTGCAGTTTTTTGATAAATGACAATCTTCACATTTTGGATTGATTGCCTTGCAAACATATCTGCCGTGAAGCACCAACGAAAAGTGCATTCTTGCCCAATCGCTTTTATTTAAATTCTTCTCTAACTGCTCTTGGGTTTTTTCAACCGTCCTAGCATTTGCAAGTCCCAGCCTGTTTGAAACCCTAAACACGTGAGTATCAACCGCAATAGCCGGAACACCAAACGCAGTTGCAAGAACCACATTTGCTGTTTTTTCTCCAACGCCAGCGAGTGATTTTAGATCATCCTTTTTTGAAGGGATTTCTCCGTTATGCTTTAGCACAACATCACGCGCCATAGCAATTATGTTTTTTGCTTTATTTCGAAAAAAGCCACACGGTTTAATTATCTCTTCAACGGCCAATATATCAGCATTAGCTAAATCTTGAACTGTTGGATAAGCTTTGAATAGTTCCTTAGTTACCAAGTTCACTCTTTTGTCTGTGCATTGAGCAGAAAGAATTACGGCAACAATAAGTTCATAACTGTTTTTAAAAACAAGTTCACAGTCAGGATTAGGATAATCCATCTTTATTTGCGCAACAATTTCTTTAATGTTTGCCATCTTTTATCTCCGTGATGCACATATAATATCAAATTTGAAAAAAAATAGCAATAATAATACTGTTAATTAGTTGAGTTTTTCACCACTAAGCGAATCGAAAATTAAAATTTGCGAACTGGCAAGTTTAGACAAAAATTCAGAGTTAGACAAGTTCTTCCACTCTTCTTCAAAATAAACGAACACTTCGGCAGAATCTGACACCTCAAAATAAGATTCTATTGGTTTGATTATTTTGTCTGGAAGTTTGAACATCACCTCTCCACAAGATAACATATAACCGTTTTGGTTAGAAACAATAGTTGCAACATCTTTTTTATAATCAAAATAATCAGCCATGGAATAGCAATTTATGCCACCATGAAAATCGTCAATATTCTTAAAATATTCAATTTTTTGGCGATTTTGATATAATATTTGATATTGCGCAACATAATTTTGCAGTTTTTTAAACACTTTAGGTGTCGTAGAAAGAATAGTTAGTTTTCCGCCATTTACAAATTTTTCTGACAAATATTTTAAATAAACTTCCAACTCTTCGTTTGAAAGAGAATCTAGGTTTTGATCAATCAAAACAAGTTTCGAATTTTTAAGTTCTGCCCTTTTTAAACAAAAAATAAATTGATTTAACAGACTTAATTTTTTAAATTTTGTTTTGTCATAATTTAAAAACCAATCGTCATGAACAATCCTATCACACGAAACACCGGCAGCATCACACGCAAATTTAAAATTTTGTTCAACAGTCTGATTTTTAAGAGCAACAGGGATCGATGTTAAGTAGCTAATGTTTGAAACAGATGATTTTGGCGCCTTTTCGCAAACAAGAATTTTTCCATAATAGAGATCAAGCATGCCAGAAAGCAAATTCATGAGTGTTGTTTTTCCAGAGCCATATTCTCCACACAACAAAACAAGGCCATCCTCTAATTCACAAGACCAGTCTTTAACGATAATTGGACCTTTAATATGACCATATGTCAATCTTTCTGTTTTTAAAATTTTCATGGTTGAAGTGATTTTATCCTGGTTTATTTAAATATATTATACTATGCAAAAAGTGCTTTCGGCAATTATTTTTCTTGTGCTACTTGTTTTAAATTTAATTTCTGGAGCAATAGTTATTTCATCACTGCCAACAAACGCCAATAATTCTACTGGGTATGCCATTATAAAGGTTCTCGAGAGCAATACCCTAGCCCCAGTGGGTAACGCAACAATTTGTATTGTTGAAACAAAAACATATTACCAAACAGACAAGTATGGCTATTCTTCCAAAATTGAAATTCCAATTGTTCCAAACAAAAATTTTGACATTAGCTTAAAAAGGAATTGGGGTGACTTTACCTTGATTGTCTACAAGCCTGGTTATTCAACCCTTGTCAGCTATTATAATCAAGTTCTGCCCCACACAACAAACGCTGGCATTGTTTGTTTTTTGCATCCGATTATCAACCCATCAGACCCATCAATCATTGTTGAATCAATGTCGCCAGGGAGTGACTACACAAAAGCTTTGGTTGATTTATATTTAAAATAAAAATGGACCATTTTCGGTCCATTTTTATTTCTATGCATTTGTTTCAATTATGCCATATTCAGATTGACTGTTGTGCCTGCGATATAACACGCAAACTGTTTGTGTCTTCTTGTTTAAGAAAACGTAAAAGTCGTTGTCAACAAGTTCAAGTTGTTCAATTGCTTGTTCCTCTGTCATTGGTTCAAGATCGTATTTTTTGCGTCTTGTGATTTTTGGTTTTTCAAAGGCAGGAACTTCATCGAAGAACATAAGGAGCTCTGGTTCAATTTTTCTTCTGCGAGCAACAAACTTTTCTGAATATTTAACAATTTGTCTTTCGAGTTTAGCAAGACACAAATCGATGTTTGCATACATGTTGTCACTAACAACCTCGCTTCTTACAAACATGCCCTTGCTGGCAACAGTAATTTCAAGTTTATAGTCTCCTTTAATTTCTGAAAGAACAACTTTTGCAGATGCATTGTCATCGAGATATTTTTCAAATCTGGCTAATTTTTTTGCTAAAATATCTTTTAATTTGTCCTTGGCTTTGTAGTTTCTTTCTAAAATATCAATCTTCATAATTTTCCTCCTCTATGAATATTTGATTTCTACTTATATTATAACACACGACTTGATTTTTAAAAAGTATTTTTAATCATTATTGGTTTTAAAAGTAAACTTTCCGTCAGAAAAACCAACAGTAACTTTGTCTCCATCTTTAACCCTGCCCATCAAAATTTCTTCGGCGAGGTTGTCTTCAACATTCTGCTCAATAAATCTTTTAAGTGGTCTTGCGCCATATGTGCTGCTATAGCCCTTTTCGAAGATTTCTTTCATTGCACCATTAGTAAACTGCAAGTTTATGTTGCGTTCGGCGAGTTTTTTGTTGACATTTGCAATCATTATATTTGCAATTTTGACAATGTCATCTTTGGTTAGCCAATCGAATATAACAACAACATCAATTCTGTTTAAAAACTCTGGCTTAAACTTTTCTTGAAGCGCCTTGGTTAAAAGCTCTTTTGTGTTTGTGTTTTTAGACTCTTCAGAACTTTCACCAAAACCAAGTTTGTTTTGATTTTTAGGAAGGTCAGCAACACCAACGTTGCTTGTCAAAATAATTATTGTGTTTTTAAAGCTTACTGTTCTGCCCTGACTGTCTGTAAGTCTTCCGTCGTCTAACACTTGAAGAAGAATGTTAAACACATCTGGATGAGCTTTTTCAATTTCATCAAAAAGCACAACGCTATATGGCTTTCTTCTAACCTGCTCAGTAAGTTGTCCGCCATCGTCGTGACCGATGTATCCAGGAGGTGCACCAATTAGTTTAGAAACAGAATGCGCTTCCATATATTCACTCATATCTAAACGAATTATTGCATTTTCATCGTCAAACAACGCTTCTGCGAGAGCCTTTGTAAGCTCTGTTTTTCCAACGCCAGTTGGCCCCAAGAAAATAAACGAACCAATTGGTTTTTTAGGGTCTTTTAAGCCGGCGCGCGCACGGCGTATTGCCTTGCTGACTGCAACAACCGCTTCTTCTTGTCCAATAACTCTCTTATGCAAAAGTTTTTCAAGGTTCATAAGCCTGTCTTTTTCGGTTTCAGTTAGCTTAGAAACAGGAATTTTTGTCCAACTGCTAACAACTGCTGCAATATCTTCTGCAGTAATCTTGCCGATTTGTCCATCATTAACTTTAAGCCAATTAGAACGCATGTTGTTAAGTCTTTCGTTTAAAACTGCCATGTTTGCCTTGCACTCGTTGGCTCTTTCATAATCTTCGGTTCTGCTAGCTTCACTCTTTTGGATTTCGAGTTGTTTTAATTCGTCTTCTAGTTTTTTGATTTCTGGAGGAACAGCAGTTGCCCCAACTTTTGCCTTGCTGGCAGCCTCGTCGATTAAGTCAATTGCCTTGTCTGGCAAACTCCTGTCCATAATATATCGAACACTAAGAGTAACTGCGGCATCAATTGCTTCGTCTGTAATTTTGATTTTGTGAAAAGCTTCATAACTATCTCTTAACCCTCGCAAAATCTTTTTAGTGTCTTCTTCTGACGGCTCGTTAACATAAATTGGTTGGAATCGGCGTTCGAGCGCCTTGTCTTTTTCAATAAATTTGCGATATTCATCAGTGGTTGTCGCACCAATTGTTTGCATCTCTCCACGAGCAAGATATGGTTTTAGCATGTCTGCTGGTCCGATTTCTCCATCTTTTCCGCCGGCCTGTGCAAGCATGTGAATTTCATCTATAAACACGATGATATTTTTGTTAGCAATAATTGCTTCTATTGCATTTTTAAGTTTTTCTTCCATGCTTCCACGGAATTTTGTTCCCGCCATAAGAGAGCCAATTTCAAAACTAAAGATGGTTTTATCTTTCAAAAGTTCAGGAACATCTCCACGAACAATTGCTTGAGCAAGGCCCTCAACAACTGCAGATTTTCCAACGCCAGCTTCACCAATCAAAACTGGATTGTTTTTTGTTTTGCGGCAAAGAATTTCAATAATTCTTTCGGTTTCTTTTTCTCTTCCAATAACAGGGTCCATTTTTCCAGACCTTGCCCTGGCTGTTATATCAACACCCATGTCTCTAAGTTCTTCAGGAAGACCAGCATTTATGTTTTCAATGCTAGTGTTACGCTTCATTTTATGTTCTGGTTCATAGCTAGATTTATCCATTGATGGGTCAAACTCAATTCCCGTTATGGCTTGATATGTTCTGTTTCGAAGCGCAACATAGTTTGAACCACACAGGTTTTTGATTATGCTGACAGCCTGATTTCCAGAATCTACCAGCAAAACATAAAGCAAATGCTCAGTTACAATATATCCAACATTGACCTGCCTTGCAACGTCATAGGCACTCGCGATTATGTTTTTAACTCTTGGAGTATATTCCATAGCCTTTCTGCCAGTATATGCCTGAGGGCCCATTTTTGTTATGTAGTCCGCAATCATGTCGGCAGTTATTCCCTGCTCAGCCAAAAGCCTAGAAGCCATTGCACCAGTAACGCTTGCAAGACCATACAACAAGTGCTCTGTTCCAACTTGATAAACATTTAAGTTTTTAGCAAGAGCAACCGCATTATCTAGCGCGAGTTTTGCATTTTTTGTCATTGAATAATCCATAAATAATCTCCTTATTTAATTCTATTTGATTTTAAAACTTTTGCAACATATTCAGCACGAAATTTTTGTTCTTCTTGCATTGTAGAAACATTTCCAGCAAGTTTGCACAATGTGTATGGTGCAAGCGTTGCTAAAAGCTTGTCAACAATGTGGTTATCTTTCATTCTCACAAGATTTAGTGCAATTCCCATTTTAATTTCACCTGCAAGGCGCATAAATTCTTCAACAGGAAGCAAATAACAGTTTGTGAGAACACCATATGCTCTTCCAACGACGTCTTTAACCTCGGTTTCACGCGTCAACAGAAGTTGTTTTCGTGCATCAATCTCCATGTCACAAATCTGAATTATGATGCTGTTAATCTGCCTAATATAATCCTCTTCAGACTTGCCTATGGTTCGCTCGTTAGAAATTTGATATAAATAGCCAAGATAGTCTGTCGCCTCACCATAAGCCCCACGAACAGCAAGACCATTTTTTGTTAAGTTGCCAATTATTGAATCAATCTTTTTTGTGAGCGTAAGTGCTGGCAAAAACAGCATAACCGACACTCTCAATCCTGTTCCAACGTTTGTGATGCAGCTAGTCAAAAAGCCTAAATTTTGATCAAAAGCAATGTCTATTTTTTTGCAAATCTGTTGATCAATTTTGTTAAGTTTTTGATAAGCCTGTTCCAAACACAGCCCCGACATTAAGCACTGCTCTCTTATGTGATCTTCTTCGTTAATCATAATGGAAATTGTTTCGTCTTGATTAATCATAACCGCACCAGATTGAGAGTTTTCAATTAAGTCGTGACTAATTAAATGTTTCTCTTGCATTATATATGCTTCGTCCCTTGGCAAGTCCTTCATAACATACAAGCCAAAATCGTCTTCGCCATCAATTGCGTTATAGACTTTTCTAACAACCTTTTTGCCAGTTAGTTCATCCATCTTTGCAGGAAACGGAACATCATTTAAGCAACGAGATAAGCGAACTCTGCTCGAAACAACAATCGAGCTATAATCTTTTGCCATTATAGTTCACCTCTCAGTTGTGATATTTTTTCTTTTATCGACTGTGCAAGCAAAAAATCCTCACGTTCAAGAGCATCTCTCTTTTGCTCTTCTAATTGTTCAATTTCTTTTTGAATTTTTGCTTTAGAAACCAATTTTTCTGGACGCTTGCCAACATGTTTTGCGCTCTTGTGAAAGTCATAAATCATATCAGCAAGTTCTTTAGAAAAAACCTCATAGCATTTAGCGCATCCAACATAGCCAGTTTCAAGCAAGTCAGAAAGTCGCGTTTTGCAATTAGGGCAAGCAAGCTCTTCAGAAAAAATCAGATTCTCTTCAGCAATTTCTTCTTTAATTTTAGAAAGTTCGTTTGTTGCATTTTCAAATGGTGAATAAAACATGCTATTTATCACCTCTCATAAGTTCAATCAGAACACTTTTAAATGCATTGGCTCTCATTTTGTCTCGCATCAATAGTGGCAAACTGAGAGCTTCGTCACAAAGAGCTGCTCTAATTATATTCTGCTCGCTTTTTGAGATTATCTTCTCTTGACCAAGCCTCTTTAAAATTTGCATCATTCGATTATAAGAAAGTTCTTCCCCAACACTTTCCAAAATCATTGCGGTTGTGTCGTCTTCTTTCATTCGATTAATTTTAATAAACCCACCACCACCGCGCTTACTCTCTTTTGAAAACCCACGGTCAAGCGTAAACCTGGTGTCGAGAACATAGTTAATTTGACTTGGCGCACAATTAAAATAATCCGCAAGAGAGTTTCTCGAAATTTCAATTGAGCCACTATCTTCCATTGTGTCTAAGATAAATTGTTCAATAATGTCAGAGATATTTGCCATATTTCTTCTCCATTGTTTGACTTTCTTTGATTTTCAATTTTATTGTATACCCAGTCATCAACTGTTGTCAACTATATGGTGGCACAATTTATTAAAATAAATTAAAATAGCAGAGATGGTTTCTCTGCTTTATAGTTTAATAAACTGATTTCGCCTATTGTGACGGTTGCTTTTTTTGGTAGTTTTGACATTTTTAGTTACCCCTTTTTTGTGTAGTTTGGAGCAACTAAAATACTTTAAAATGATTGTGTATGTGACATTAAATAATTTATTATGATTTCTTTATCTTGTTGTGTTTTAAAATTGTAACACTTACTTTCTTTAAATTTTTGAACCATACGATTGCATAGTTCTTTTGGATTTTCAACAACCAATTCATCTTCTGATTCAACTTGAAATCTATACAAACTATAAATTCCAAATACAGTTGCTGTATTTTTAGGTTCTAATATGTTAGAACCATTTTCGTCTTGCCCCAAGATTTCATATTCTTCTGGATGTTCCCAAAAATAAAAAGTCATCATAATTCTTTCTCCAATATATCTGATAACACTTCGGCAGAGATTTGAGGCCTGTCACTTAGCCATAAATTTGTAAAAGTCTCCGCAAACCACTCTGCACTCGACTCATTTAGAATTTAATTATATCACAGGCCAAAAATCTTTACAACAAAATTATAGAGCACTCCCACTTCTTTTATTTGGTGCGGATACTTCCGTGGCGGTCGCTTCGCTCGGCTGAAGACAGGCTTCCGAACAATCTTAAGTTTTTGTTCTATTTTCGTTTCGGAACTGTCACCCGCTCTACAAATAAAAAAAGTGGACAAGCCACTTCTTTTATTTGGTGCGGATACTTTCGTGGCGGTCGCTGCCGCTCGGCTGAAGACAGACTTCCGAACAAACTTTAATTCTAATTTCTATTTGCGTTTCGGAACTATCACCCGACTTACAAATAAAAAAAGTGGACAAGCCACTTCTTTTATTTGGTGCGGATGACAGGACTTGAACCTGCAAGCCAGTGTATCGGCACAAGATCCTTAGACTTTCCAAAGAAAGCTAAACCGTCAGAAAATATCTGACAAAAACCGTTGAAACTCTGATTTTTAGACCCTAATTTTGACCCAATTTTTTTGGGTCAAATCATATTTTTTTGTCAGCATATTGTTTATTTTTTTGTGTTATAGCATATTATAAATATGAAATCAAAATTTTTATAAAGATGTTGACATTTAACTTATTATAGTATAAAATAAAGTTACAAATTGAAACAAATTCTTTTGAATTTTGATTTCAAGAAAAAAAAGGATTCTCTAACTTTTTCGAAGGGCTACGTGTTCACGTGGACGGTTTGTAGAAAAGTTGGGGAATCTTTTTTTATTGTTTTTTCTGTCTGTAAACAAAATGCCTATATGAACTTTGCCAAGCTTTATGTGAATATACTGGTTGTGTTGTTCTAGTAAGTTCAAAATTGGGATTAATCGCTAAGATGTTTGATTCAATACATTTCCAAACTTCATAACGTGCCTTTGCTCTTTCCGATTTTTTTATATCATCATTGGAAGTGTTAAGAATAAAGTCAGTTAAGCCCACTATAACATCAACACATTGCAAAATTATATGTTTTTTGGAATCAACTTCTTCCATGCGATCATCACTAGTATAAACTTTGTTAGTGTCAATTTTAGTGTTGTTCACTATTTTTGATTTTAAAAGTTTTTTAAATAATTGATTTTTACTTTTGGTTTCTGGTAAATCATCGAAAATTAATCTTATATTAATTGGCTTTCTTGCGTAGAAAATGTTAAAAGCATTAATGATAAATGTATGATATAATTTGATGAATGATTCATTTTGTGAATGTCTATCAAATTTAATCAACTCATAATTGGGTGAAAACATGATTCGAATTTTTATTTTTCCAGCTTTAACAAAAACAAAGAAGAATTCCAATATGTCAATATATTGTTTATAATTAGCTTTCGTTATCTTTGTTCTCTTTAGTTCGTGTAACCCAAATTGGCTTTTGTAACTTTCTAAAATTTGTGATGTTTTTTCATATTCGGATTCTTTAATCATTGCTCCACCATAAAAATAGGAATAGTTATTCCCATATTTGCTGGACTCATCACATATGATTATATATTTCTCTGCTCTATCTTTTTTCTTTTGCATCACAATCGTATTATACTACCTCAACAATTAATATTCAAGTGAAAATTATCATTTAATATCTAAGTCGTCACAAAACTCATCAAGGCTGTCATATAAATTATCAAAATCTTCTTGAGTGTATCTGTGCGTTATTATGCCAGATTTTTCGTCCGCAGTTTTATTTGTGTAGTTGTTTTTGTGAACTACAACTAAGCCACAAGCCACATTGTATAGCCGCGACACTGTGTATTTATATGGATTTCTTATGTCTGGATTGGTGTCTACGTCTGCGTAAATTGACTTGATTTTGTCGAGCGCACCTGGGCCGGCATAAAATTTTTGGATTCGCTCAATAATTTCTGAGCTGGCGTGGGCCGCGCCGCATATATTAACTTGTTCTGGGCCTGCGGCCAAACGATGCAATATGTTTCGAGTTCTTGTAACGACTTCTTGTTCTGTAGTGGTTATTTTTTTTGTAGTTACCACTGGCGTGGTCGTCGTGGTCTTTTTTATTGATTTTTCGTGCGCACGCACGTGATATAACGTTAGTAGATGAAGGGTATTATATTTATATATAATATTGTATTTTTTGAAAGGAATATATTTCTTTGATTCTTTCTTTAATTTTTGGGTTATAGTTGGGTTATAGTTGGGTTGCAGTTGGGTTTTTTTATGACTGCATTTTAAAATAGATGGTGCTATTGCATCATTTTTTCGGCCGCCCTGTTTTCCATTCTCAAACTGCATTGTCATTTTGCGTATTTGAGGAGCTAAAACAACATAGGCCATCTTTTGTGTGTCTGTGAGGTTGTTTCTGGAAGTCTGGATTCCCTCAAACAAATCCTCAAAGATTGCGTCATAAATTGCTGCTCTATCTGCTGGGTCTGAAAAGCTTTTGAGTGCGTTGTAAATTTCCCTGCTGATTGTCAAACTTTTTCTCTTCATAATAGTTACTCCATTAAAAAGTTTTCTTTCGTTTTAAGTCTAAATTTTAGTCTAAAATTAATTTTTAATTTTTTAATTCAAAAATAAAAATTCGATTTCGCAAGCGACTTTACAGTTTGAATATTGCTGCTTTTACATTTATGTTCATGGATTATATCATACGTTCTCAGACAGAATTTTTTTATAATTACTCTCTTTTTTTACAAATTTTCTCACATGTTTTGCGTATTTTGCGTTTTGTTTTGCTAATTTACCAAAATTATCAAAGCCAAAATCGCAAAAATTGTTAAAAATATGTTAAAATATAAAAATATAGCATAATCTATAAAAAAATTCTTCTTTTCTTTCTGAATAATATGATATAAATGTATAATCAATTAACATTCAAAATATAAATTGCTTACAAAATACAAATAATCATTCAGACGGTGATGGGGTCATGGTAGGAAAAATCTTTTTGTAAAAACGATGTAAGTCAACGCTAGTTATATATCTATATCTTTGAAAGCCGTCTTGTTTCATATTCTGATATCTAACAAGGTCGTCACAGTGCCTGGCAACTTCAAGCATGTCCTTGATTATATAACGCAAAGAATTTGCCTCGTCACTTAACTCCGGCATGCCAACAGCAACTTTCAATAAAAAGTTATCAAATTTTGCATAGACATTTCTTCTAATACTTTTGACATCTTCTTTATCATAAAATTTAATATCGTCCATAATTACTCCTTCATTTTTTATTATCTAAAATAGAAAAGAAAAAACATTATCAATGACATAGAGAACACAACCAAATTAGCAGCTAAAACACTCATGTCGTTTTTTCTTCCATAGCATCAAACACTTCTTTGAATATTTGATATTTATGTGGGTGAACAGCACCAAGCTGATATATTGAAGTGAAGTTCTTTCTCAAATCTTCAAAGATTTCATGGCGCAACCGTTTTCCCCAAAGAGCCCATTTGGTTTCCCTATCAGAGATCTCTTTTTTTAGCTCTTCAATCTTTTTGTTTTTTGCAACAATAATGTCATCCTTGGCTTGAACGGTTTCGGTCAGCTGATCAACCAGTTCTGAGAGATTCGCAATTTTTAATATCATTTCACTTCTTGTTAATTCTTTTGGCATTTGCTTTCTCCTTGTTCTATTTGGTCTAAGTCTTGAACTCTTATCATATAAGATTTGCTGCCGTCTTTATATAGTCCAATGCGATAGTCTCCGGTTTTTCTTATTTCTTCACAAATTTGGTGGCGAAGTTGTTGTTCTATTTCGTCTCGAATTCTGCTTTCTAGCCTTCTGAGCATTATGTTGCGAGAATCTTTGCTTGGGTCTTTTCCCAAAAAGACATGTTCCACAATGTCAACACACTTCTGATTCCAAGATTCGTCCATATACAATTTGTCTACAAAAACTGTTGTTTCCAGCTCTTTAATTCGCTTGTCTTTTTCTTCAAGAAGAAGTTCAGCATCGGACAGCTGCTTTTGTGATTTTATATATTTTTTGTTTAAATGTTTAAGTTTCTTTTCTAAATTCTGATTTCTTGCATGAGCAGAAAGCCAGGCCTTAAAAACATATGGCCCTAACTTCTGTGTGCTTATTTTTGGTTTTCCACCAACGGAAAATAGCAGAGATGGTTTCTCTGCTTTATAGTTTAATAAACTGATTTCGTCAATAATGACGGTTGCTTTTTTTGGTAGTTTTGACATTTTTAGTTACCCCTTTTTTGTGTAGTTTGGAGCAACTAAAATTAAAATTGAAGTTAATTAAAAAAATACATCTTCTGTTTGAACATCATCATTTTCTGAGGCATGTTCACAAATCCATTTTTCAATAGATTCTTTTTTTTCTTTTGGAATATCATTATAATTTTTCAAACTTTTAAATATTTCAATCATTTTATTTTTATGTTGAGTCTTAGTGTAATGAACATTATACATGCTCACCCAAGCATAATGATTGCAATATTCTCCAAAAATTTGAACAGGCGCATCTATCAGTGGCTCATAATAATCTTGTTCGTCTTCAGTATAAGCATGATAATAATATTCCTTGTTTAATTCTTCTGGTGGAATAATCATTTTACATATACCCCCTTATGTATTCATCCAATGCTTTTGCAATAGGTGCTGGTTCATCCGCAAGTTGTAAATTTGCAAATGTTTCTGCAAACCACTCAAATGGTCTATGGTCTGGATAGTTCCTATAGTGTGCTTTGCTATAATTTGATATTTCAATAATATCATCTTTTGATTTATTTGTATACTTTTCTTTCCAAATTTTTATAACTTCATTTTTAATTTTAGTTGCTATTTCAAATGATTGTTCGCCCATGAAACTGTTACCACGCCATTGAATATTTTTATCTTTGGCTATTTTCCAAATAATGTTACTTTCAATAACATGGCCCATTTCATGAGTTAAAATATATTTTCTGGTATTGATTTTATTTATAGGAGCAAACCACCCAGAATCAATGTTTCTTTCTATAACCTTTGAAAAATCATCTTTGCTATTATAGTCGGTATTTTTAAAATAGTCATTGTTCATATATAAACGCAGAGCAAGTTCATTATCTTTTATAAATGGTGTAACAGCAGCAATTCCCCTGACTCTTTCTTTCTTTTGAAACATCATTTCAGTTGTTTTTGTTCCATATTTAAGAATTTTGTTGTATTTTTTAGCTATATCATAAACAATATTTGATTGTTGTTCAAGAACCATGTCGTCCATTTCATCTGTTGATGAGCGAGTGCTAATATGCAACTTTTTTAGTTTTTCAAAAACTGAGGTTTTGATTTCAGTTTCTGGATCATTCTCAACTTCATCATCATAATTAAATGGAAAGCCTTGTCTCATATCATTTCTTGTTATATATGCCATGCCTCTTCCGCCCATGTTAAGTGTCTCCTCTGTATGTTAAATTTTTATCTTCAACACCAAACAAGCCACTGTAACCAATGAAATTAATTATGTTTGGTGTTTTTTTAAGTTCTTCCGGAAGTGCACCAACAACTATAATTTTTGTCGGCCTAAGCCGCTTTGTCATCTCTTTGAAACCAGAGAGAAACAGTTCGCAAGCTCTTTTGTCTCGCATAATTCCATTTGTTGAAACTGCAACAACGCTGTCCTGCGGCAAACCATCAAAACACCAGTCATAACTAGACTCATCGCTCCAAGTTACATTTGGAATAACTTCAATTCCTTTGCTTTGAAAATAAGCCATCAACACTTTGTTTCGCCAGCAGTTATATATGTTTAACATGTTTGGCATGTCTCTATATAAGCTGAAGTCTGGACCAATTATTCCTTTAAACTGTTTCAACAGTTCTACGGTTTTGTCCGGATTGTTCCAAATTCGTTCAAATTGATAATCGTCTATGTAAAAGCATAAATAAAACTCGTTAGGTGCTGGGCAACTGTTTATGTAATTAAACGGCAGCATGTTTAAAATTTGATAGTTTTGTGTAGCTCTAACAACTGGCATGTCATATTTTCCAACAGCTGGAAGTTGTTTGAATATGTGATATAAATAGCCATCTCTTGTTTCTCTATACTTCATGTTTTTACCCCTTGTTTGTTTTAGTTGAAGTTAATTGCTGGAAGAACTCCAAATATTGTCAACACTGTGACTATTAAAAATGCAAACTCTAAGCAAGCAATAACAATATGCCACCACTTTTTAGACATTGAACTTTTAATTAAATCTGCAACAACAAATATTGCAGAACCTGCTGCGAATAATAAAGCAACAGGAATTATTATAATTGCTATCAGAACAGCCCAAGCGTTTGCAGTAACCAAACCATAAAATGTTGGCAACAACATATAAGAAAAAGCCAAAAGAACAATTGTAATAATATGAGTTAACCAAAGACTAGCGACTAAAAAGCCTTGTTTCACTTTCTGCATTTTCTCACTTTTTTCTTTAATTGTTATTTTCTTCATCTTCACTCACCTTCTTATATACTTTTTGTTTTTCTTCTTGATTTTTCTTTTGCTGCTTGCTCATAGCTCTTTGTTTGAGTTCATCTGTGAATATTTGATTAATTTCTGACTTGCTAAGCCTTAAGTGTTCCCAACTGTTTTGTTTTAATGGTTCATTTTTACACCTGTAGGCATTTTTAAACGCTCTGCTATCATATTCAACATTTAAATATGGCGGCAAAACAAATGTTTTCGTTTTGCTTTTAACTTGTTGCTCTTCGTTTCCAGAATCAAAGTAATAGTATTTTCTGTAACCAATGTGATTGATAATCTTTTGCATTGTTCTAAAATAGCCAGCTTTAAATTCAGTCACTTTTTCACAACGGTTGAGTTGACGATCATAAATCCATTGTAAAACCTTTGGCTGCATCACCCACTCTTGCTTTATCATGTAACGGTTTTGAGCGGTCACTCTTCTCATGTAAACAAGAACACTGTCTTTGCTTTGTTCTGTTGTTCCCATGTGGAAGTCTCCAAAGTGGCGTGGAAATTTCATCATTTCAACAATTTCATATGGTTTGTCTCTGAATAATTCTTGAGGAAGTATAAGCGAAACTTCATCAAGAACTTGAACTGCGCCATATGGAAGTCTCTCACGCTGCATCAAATGGTCTGCTGTTAATCTGTTGCAAGGAATTCCATCTACAAATGCAGGAACAGAAGTCCATAAACAAGGGTATGTCTTTGCATCTTCTGGCTGGTCGTGATAAAATTTGTAGGCCTCAACAATCTCCTCGGCATCTTCGCGCTGTTTCTGTGGCCAAAATGGAATTTCTGTTAAATATGGCTCAAACAGTTTATATGCTTGACAAATTTTGTCCCACATTATATCGGCAACAATTTTTTCATCAAACAACAATGAGCTTGTTTTTCCTGCCCCAGGAACACCAGCGCGCGTCTCAACAGCTTTGTCTGCAGATATTGAATCAATATGCGCTTGAACTCTTATTTTATAGGCTATGTCAAAGAGCAAATACACAAAGTTAATAAATGGCAACGGAATTAAAACTGCTGTAATAAGCCACCACCAAATTGAACTTGTGTAATATGTGAGAACTACCAACAACGGAGCAAGTGTTAAAACAAAGTTCCATAGTCGGTAGGTTCTGCCAATGTATTTATACCAGGTTGGTTTAAATGTCGCAAAAAGAGGTGTAATTGAATATGTTAGTCTTAGGTTTTGGGGGTTTCTTCGTTGATTTCGTTCTGTCCACCATTTCCAATAAAACAGTTTCCAGACAGCCCATTCTTTTGGCCGACCAATCAACAAAAAATTCTTATTCACGCGGTTTCTTGTTTTCGCCCTTGGCCTCTTTTATTGCTTTGAATCCATTTATAAGTGGACTGAAGATCAACTTCAACAATTTCCAAATTGATTTAAGAATCCAAAGCAATATTCGCCACAATGGTTTAACAAAAATCAACAGCAAAATAACTAATATTATGATGCCGATTTGCCACCAGTGTTGAAACAAAAACGAGCCAAGATTGAATTGTAATAATTGACTAACCATGTGTTACCCCTCTAATTTGTTTTTTCTTTTGATTTTTCCCTTGCTCGCTCTTTTCTCTTTCGTGATATATTCCTAAAAGAATTTGAGATATTTTTTGTGAGCGAGCTATTTTTAATTGCTACAATTGAAACAACAATTGCTATTGCAACTAAAATCATTATGAGTGTTGCGAAAAATGGCATGTTGGCAAGTGCGTGTAAAGCCTGCCCAAACCATGGACCAATCCATTTAGACAAACAAAGTAAAACAATGGAAGCTATAAGTAAAACTGTTACTAACATTTTTTATTATCTCCCATAGTCGATTTCCGCAGCATAATATGCCAAAATCAACACATAACCCTTTGTTGGGTGATAAGCATTTATGTCTTGGATACCGTTTTCGTTATAATGATTGGTAACACCATCAATTGCATATGACACGTCATACTCTGCACCGTTTGTAACAACATCAAGTTCTTTATAAGCATTACAATCAGACAATACTTCAGGAACAACTATTGTTCCGTCTGGTTCATAAAATGTTACAGAACCAACCAAAGCTAAAGTTTCCGGGGTTGTTGCTCTATCTAAATATTTTACAAATTGAACACCACGCAAAGAATAGATTTGTTGTTTTATATATTTAGGTTCGTCCACTGTTACATGTGATATATCATCAATGTTTGTTACATTTTGACTGGTGAAATCTTCATAGAATGAATATTCTCTAACTTTAACAGCTCTTGTTCCGTTGTCATAATATCCAATACTTCCTATGGCAGGAACAAACTCTGTTAAATCAAGGTCAGTGCCCTCAACAACCATCATTGTTTGATGGTATGTGCTGCCATAAGAATATTCGTTATTATTTGAAATACTCAAATCAAGGTAAACAAGATATTTATATTGTGCTTTTAGTGTAGTGTCAGTATTAAATGTTGCATTTGTTAAGTCAACCGCAACACCATTATTCAGCCATCTATAAAATTGTTTATGCTCATTTGAGGCTGGATCTTCAATTGAAACAGTTTCGTCACTGTCAACATATTTAATGTCAATCAAAGAATCATCACTGTCAACAAATGTAATCTTGATTTGTTCGGATTTTCTCAAACTTTCAATTATCTCTTCATATGAAGTTATTTGGGCTTGCAACTGTGCAATCTGTGATTGAAGTTGCGTTATTTGAGCCTGCAGTGTTTCAATTGTTTGTTCTTTCTCTGATATAGTTTGAGATTTGGAACTATCTGATGCCGCAAGCGCATCTTTTTCAACTGTCAATCTTTCCACAGTTGATTGCAAAGTATTTATTGTTGTATTAAGTTCATTTATTAATTGTTTATAAGCATTTTCATTTGTTTTGGCCTCTTCATAGCCGTCATCATGTGCTTGCTGAACTTCTGATGCTGTGTATAATTGAGCACCACTTGCAAGGTTTTTTAGAGTTGGAAAGAATATTGCAATTGCTGCCGCAACAACACCTAAAACAATTATAGAAATGACAATCCTTGCTGTTTTAGACATAATTTTTTATTCTCCTATTCTTTGTCTTTATCTTTTTCGGCCTCTACATATTCGATGCGAAGATTTGTTGCTGTCAACACCTCAAGTGCAGAAGCTGAAGAATCATAATTTGCGTCGTTTGTGTCAACCAACAATGTTCCTGTGTCTTCGTCATAAATGTTTGTAAATGTTCCAAGTTGTCTAGCAACTCGTTCAATAAACTCACCGATTGTCTCCTGGCTTTCTGCTGGAATTATAAATGTTGTTGGGTCTTTGCCATATGTAATAGTTTTTTCAACAAGGTTTTCAGATAGCGTTAAAGCGCCATCTGCATAAACATAGTATTTATCTTCGCCATTTCGTCTAATTTTAATGACGTCACTATACATGTCTTCAATAGTATCACCAACCTGGAGTTTAAAGAAGTTACTTGGTCCATCATTTGCTATTTCATAAATTCTATAGTAGTTGTCGTCAAAATTCGAGTCAGTTTCTATTTCTGCGCATGGAACTAACAAAGTCTTATCCATAAAATTATAAAAGTTTTTGAAACTCATAGTGTTATATGTTTGAATAACTCGGTTGTTTTGCGTGTCGTACTGCACTAATCCTTTTTTGTTTAAAAATTCACCAGTTGAATAATTATAGTTGTATGGAATAAACCACAAAAGTTGACCATTGTGTGATTCAGCAAAATAACCTTCAGACGTAATTGGATATTTTGAGCCGTCGTCAATAAGAACACTAGACCTTTTCGTGTTTGTGTCGAAAAGAATTAATCCTGTGTCTGTGTAATTAACACCATTAGCGTCTGCCTGTGTTATCGCAGAAGAAATTAAAATTTTACCATTGCCTAAGTCTCTTCTATAAAATCCATAGCCATATGGTGTGATTTCTGTCACATCTTCTGGGTCGGCTTTGTTAACATATCTTAAACCTGGTTGAACGTCTCCTGCAGAGCCAGTGTTTGAATTTGTTATATAGTTATATTGCAGTTCATAACCGTTTTCCATATCGATGGTTCGTGCCTCAAACTCAATAGTTTCAGATTGCTCATAGACAAAAACAAAACATGTGTCACCACTTTGCATGTAATCTATTAATTTGTCAGATAGTGAGTTAACTATTACATAGTTTAAAGTGTCAAGATTTGCAATATTGTCACGAACACCGTCAAGTGATAAATTGTAAACTCTCAACTCTACATAGTCAGAAATGTTAACCTCTGAATGATATAGCGTTGACATTTTATTCATAAATTGTTGCACAGTCATAAATGGCGAATATACTTCATCGGCAAAAGAAAATTCTTCGTTTGCTGTTATCTCATTATTTATTTTCGGCAATCCAATCATGTGTGGTTGAATAAATTCTGCAAATGTATCATTAACCGAATCATAAGCATAAGATGTGCCATCTGCCACAACACATGTTTCACCGTCAACACCACCAATGGAATATTCTGTTGCGTTGTTGATTGTTTTTTCAACAAGACTCATTTCTCCGTTTGAAACAACAACTTTAAATAAGTTTGTGCCAGTCCAATTGTTTAAATCAACATTCTCTTCACTTTGACCAGTTAAGAAAACAGTGTCTCCAACTTGGCCTGCAGCCATTATTCTGTTTGCACTTTCATATTTAACGCAGCGCTTTGTTGCTGTGTTGGTGTAATAGACATTTAAGCCGTTTATCTCTTGTGACCAAACAGCAATAATTTTTTCATTTTCAGAAATTGCATATTTTTGCTGGCCAAGGTCGTTTAAAAGATTGATTAAAGCTGTGTCATCTCGTTCTGAAGAACCCTGGTTTTCTAATTGTTCCTGCAATTCAGCAACCTGGGTTTGCAAGTCAGCAATTTGACCCTGCAACGTTTCAATGCTTGCGTTTGCAGTTGCAAGTTGACTCTCTAATGATTCTTTTTGAGATGTCAATGTTTCAATACTTGCGTTAGCAGTTGCAAGTTGACTTTCAAGAGTTGTCTTCTCGCTTGTTAATGTTTCAACCGTTTGATTTGCAGCAGCAAGTTGTGTCTCTAAACCTGTTTTTTGCTCAGTGAGAGTTGCCACTGTTCCTTGAGCTGCGGTTAGTTGTTCGTTTACACCGTCTAACTCTTCTTGCAATTCTGCGTTATCTGAAGTTGCTGTTGCAAGTTGCGACTCTAAATTTGTTTTTTGTGTAGTCAATGTCTCTACATTTTCATTTGCTGCAGCAAGCTGAGTCTCAAGTGTTTGCTTTTGACCTGTGAGTGTTTCAACTGTTTGGTTGGCTGTTGCAAGCTGAGTTGTCTTCTCTTCCAACTGTCCTTGCAGAGTTGTTTTCTCTGAGTTTGCAGTTGAGAGTTTTGACTCAAGAGCTGTTTTTTCGCTTGTTAGTGTTTCAATGTTTGCCTCTGCGGTTTCCAGGTCCTCAAGAGCTTTATTTAACTGAGTTCGCAAAACAAGAGCGTCTTCTGTTTGCTCTTGATTTGCTGGTTGCTCTTGTTGGGTTGTTTTACCAGTGTTTGGGTCTGCATAACCTTTTGGGATTGCGTATGCAGCAACCCCTGCACCTGCTACTGCGACTGCTGCAATTGCAACTCCTGCAACCACTTTGCCTTTTGCTTTGTTTTTCTTTGCCATAAAATAACTCCTATTTTTTTATTGTTGTTGTTTTTCTTATGGTCTCAATATACAGGTCAACAACATATTCCTGCGGAACTGTCATCAAATGTTCCTTAATTGCCTTGTAATAATCATCATTGATTTTTTCCATGTATTTACCCTCACTTTTACCAACGCTGGAGTTGCACCAGCTAATACTCTTTTTGGCATAAATTGGAACTCTAAATGGTTTTTGCACTACTCAAATCAAAGGAGGTGTTTGAGTGCTATTAATTATGTCTAACTAAAAATTTTCAGGAAATTTTTTTAAAGAAATTTACTCAACGTTTTTATTTTTCGCAAACATAACTGCCGAGTTCCAAAAACAGTCATCGGTTTGCTATGGTGGAGTTGCGTCGGACAAGACACAACTACTGGCATGGGGTTCTATTTTGTGAGCCCCAATAAGACCATGCTTTTTACGGGAGCAACCCTTGGGGTAATACTCTAGGCCTTAGCACTATGGGTTCAGCCTAAATAATTGAATAATATACCCATCTTCAGTTTTCACTAATTGTGATTTTAAATTGGGATCTTTTTTTAATTCTTCAATGTTTTTCATAGTTTTACCCTCACTTTATTGATTATCTAATCAACATTCTTACTGCTTCTGTGGCAGCCTCTTCACCACCGGTGCCAGAGTTAGCAATTTTGTCTCTTACGGCATCTTCTGCTCCGCCAACGGCAGTTCTAAAAGCTGGCCAAACGAAATACATCACGATAAGAACCAAAAGTGCTATAGCTAGACACCAACCAATGAAGGCGCCCCAGTTAAATGAACCTTTTTTAGCCATTTGTTTTCACTCCTTATATTTATTTACGAAACAGCTTGCGCTGAAGTCGTCATGTCATTATTGAGTGTTACCCTTGTTGGTGTATTTACGGAAGTTGGCAAAATATCTTTCTCGCCTACTTCATAAACCCTTAAATTGAAGTGCATTGAATCAAAGAAATAATTCCAGCACCTTACGGCATCATAGCCACCGTCTGTCCACATTTCTAATTGTGTTGAGCCTAACATGAAGTTGAGCTCCATGTGCAGTGTGTCAGTTAAAATTTCTTCGCCATGTGTGTTTAAAAAAGTAAAATCTAATTCTAGTTCTGCCACGCCATGGTGAATATTTGTTGTTGCAAAGCACTCACCGTTTAGTTCAAGCAAATATTCTTTTTCTTCAGCATTAAAATTTGGATCAACTTGAAATGCAGAACTAAATTTTGAACTATATTCATATTTATTTGAATCGGTTGCACTTGGACTCAATAACACAGAGTCTTGATATAAATTAAATCGCAAATTGTCTGAATAATTGCTTGCAAAATCACCATAGTTATAGCCACTTCTGTTTATATTCTGAAACAGCCAGAAACAAGCTAGCAGGCCGCAACAAATGATAATTAACCAGAAGAAAAATTCTTTTGTTTTCATGTTACACCACCCCTACTGTTATATTGCTGTTTTCAAGAGTAACAGTTATTCCAGAAGATGCTTTAATTGAATCAGCGTGCAAATTCAAAGCATATTTAAATGTGAATTCGGCTGTTCCAGAACCTGTTATTGTTATATTTTTATAACTAATGTTTCCAAGTGATAAAGCGTTTATGGCAATTGCGTTTTCAAATTTGTCTAAATCAATTTCAATTGAAACTTTCAAATTTTTAAAGTTTGACAAATAATCTAATGTTTCACCATCAAGAACCAACATTTTTCCAGTTCCATAATCAACAGTTGTAAAGTCGTCATTTGTTAATGTGTAATTGTTAACAAATTTCCAAAATGGTGTGCTGTCTGATTGACTAAAATCAAATTGACCATCTTCTTTCGCAATCTTTCCAAACATTGATTGACTGTCACGAGTAACACCTTGGTTTTGCACTGTCACTTTCATCAAAACATATGTATATTGCAAATCAGCTGTTAAAATTGAGTAATCTTGTTTTTCACTGTTGTAAAGATAAACATTAAACCAGTCAGCCAAATCAATGTAAATGTAATGTGTTCCTGCATCTAAACTTTTAACAGATTTTTCTACAGCCAACATGAAGTTGTCAATTCCTGCGTAATCGTAATATTCGTTAGTGTGCATTGAAATTAAAGCCCAGGTATAATCTGAATATTTGTAAAGATTTGATGACTCTCTTTTAAATTGCAAGCTAATTGGTGTTATCTTTTTAGTTGTTTGCTCAACACCATTTTGTGTAGTTTTAACTTCTTGCTCAGTCGACAAAATAAAGTTTGTTTTATTTAGTGTCTTACTGTTGCTAGTGCTAATCATAGCCGTTGAGTGATCTTCGTCGATTTGGGTTATGTCAAAATATGAAAGATTTGTTACTGTTTGACTAAAATATTTTTTCTTTAATGTTCTATAAAACGAAGTATATTGAAGTGCTGTGCTGTAAATATAGTTTGGATTGCCAACTGAATTGCTGGTGTCTAACACATTAACGCCATCATAACACTGCAAGCCTTGCGTCACTGTTACAGTGCTAGTTGGTGTTGCGTAACTAGTAAAACCAACTTCCAACAGCTCTTTTCCACTCTCGTCACTGTTTTTCCAATAGTTAACATTTAAAAATGTTGTTGCATCTTCCATCTGCGAATCTTTTGAATCTAGAGAGTTAACAACGGTTGAACCAACAGTCTGTGGACGATCAACAAAAAAATAGTTCCAAACCCATGCAACACATGCCACAAGCATAATGACGCCAAGTGTTCGCCAAAGTGATGCACCGATAGAACTATTCGTTTTAGCCATATTTATACCCCTTATTCGCGTTTTCTAATTTTAATATTAATCCATTTTGCTGTATTTGTCAACAAATAAAAAAACATTTTTGGAATATTTTTTATTTTTTCTTAAATCGTGTTGATTTTTTTTATTATTATTTATACTATATATGTATAAATAAAACAAGGGAGGTGTTTTATTATGGGAGAAATTTTGCGCTCATTGAGAAAAGAAACCAAAAGAACTCAAACAGAAGTTGCTGAATATCTCGGCATGAAACAAGGCGGTTATCAAAAATACGAGGTTGGATTAATTGAACCAGGCATAGAAGTTTTAACAAAACTTGCAGACCTATATCATGTCACAATTGATTATCTTGTTGGAAGAAAAACAGCTGGTGATATTGGTTATCTTTCAGAACAAGACAGAGCATTTTTAAAGCTTTATGGCCAACTTGACGAAATCGGCAAAATAAAAACCAGCGCATATGTTGCTGGCCTACTCACAGTTCAAAGTTAAAAAACTTAAACTAAATTTAGACTAAAAAACAAAGGATTATATGAAAATGAATGAGGAAATTCTAAGTTATTTTTATATAATGTAACTTTACAAAACGACAACAACCTAAAAGATATCACTAGCCTGCTCTCTACTTCACAAAAAATGAATATTGCAGTTGGTGAATTTCTAAAAGGGTTAATTGACGGTCAAAAATCAGAGTTTAAACCACCAAACAGTTTTAAAGGGGGATTTGAACTCATGAAAAATATCAGAAAACGCGTTGATGGACGCTGGGAGTTCCGAAAAATGATTAATGGAACACAATATTCCATCATCAAAAAAACAAAAGAAGAAGTTGTGCATGAACTTGCTCAATTTAAACGCCAAAGATTATCAATAACAAGTCAACAAACCACAAAGAAATCTTTCTTTGACCTTGCAAAAACATGGTTTGAATTATTCAAAAAAGGCAAAATTGTCAGCGAACAAAACTATTTGCAAATTATCAACAATGACATGAGCAAAGGCATTTTCCTGCTAGATATAAGAAAAATTGAACTGCCAGAGTTGCAGAACTGGTTAAATAAGTTATCTATTTATCATAGAAAAGCACGCTATTGCTATCAAATCATAAAAAATGTTTTCAAATATGCCCTACAATTGGACATTATCAAAAAAGATATAAGTCAATTTCTGCAAGCTCCAAAGAAACAAGGTGAGATTGGAACAAACTTAAATCTGGAAGAACAAAAGCTGTTTTTGGCAAACTTAGATAAAACAGAAATCAAAAACGAACTACTCTTTTATGTCTTGACAGGCTGCAGGCCAAGTGAGGCACTGCTAATAACCAAAAAAGACATAAATTTTGATAAAAACATAATCTATGTTCCAGGAACAAAAACAAAAGCTTCAAAACGCTGGATTCCAATTTCAGAGACTTTTTCAAAATTTTTAAAGAACAATTTTGAAAAAATGTTTAAAAGAGACCGAACTTATTTGTCTAAGCAATTTCAAAAATATATGAAGTTGCTCGGCATCAAAAACAAAACACTTTATGATTTGCGTCATACATTCAACACAAACCTTTTTTATCTTGGCGTTCCAGACAAGCTTAGGCAATCATATATGGGTCATTCATCCATTGTCATGACAAATGATATTTATACTCACATTGACCCTACAATCACAAAAAATGACATTCTTAAATTATACAATAATTTATACCCTAAATTTTGACCCAAAATTTGACCCAAAAAATTTCGGTAAAATTGAAATTTAGGGCACAAAAAATGGCACTCATTAAAAGTGCCATTCCGTCAGGAATTTCCTGACAATTCTTGGTGCGGATGACAGGACTTGAACCTGCAAGCCAGTGTATCGGCACAAGATCCTTAGTCTTGCGCGTGTGCCAATTTCGCCACATCCGCATACATCATTTTTCCTCATCGGAGAGAAACTGCTAGTAGTATAATACAAATAACAAAAAATGTAAAGTCAATTTTTAAATTTTATGTCAGTTTTTAAATTTTGTCATATTCAATAACAACAACGCCATATTTATCAACATCTTGAGCTTTATAGCGAACAAGCAATTCATCTTCAATTTTTGTCGGAGTTGTCGCATTTGAAAATCCAAGATACTTTTTTCCAACAAACGCAATGGCATCGGTTATATTTTCAAAATAAAGCATGTTTTTGACAATGATTTCAAAAGACTCTTGAGTCTGCTCATTCAAAACAACAAGCCTATTGCCTTGTTTATATTTTTGAACGCGCAAATTATTAACCAAAATGATATCTCTTGCGTTATCACTTTCCAATTTTGAATAATAACCATCAGAAATGCTTATAACAAAATCTTCCATAATTACCTACCGAATATAGTATAAATTCAAAACAAAAAATTGTCAACACTATTCAATTCTACTCGCATAAAATCTTTTTAAACTCTCTACCTTGTTAACATATGCTCTAGTTTCGGCATAGCGAATTAATTCAATAGAAAAGTTATCTGCAGAGCCCCAGGAACACACAACACCCTCGCCCGCATTGTAACACGCAAGCACAAAAATTTCGTTTTGATATTTTTTAAAAAGATAATTCAAATAAAAGCAACCATATTTTATGTTTGTTTCTGCATCAAAAATGTTAGTTGAATTAACATCTTCGCCAAGCTCATCAGCAACCCAATTAAAAGTCGACGGCATAAGTTGCATAAGCCCTGCGGCACCCTTTGCCGATTTAGCACCAGCATTAAACTTGCTCTCTGTGCAAATTATTGATGCCACTAAGGCAGGGTTTAATCCATAGTTTAAAGAGTGCTTTTTGATTGCACTTGTGTAATTAATCGGAAATATAACATAAAATTCCAACATCAAAAGCACAAACATCACAACTGAAAAAACAACAATAAAAATCGCAATAATTTTTTTCATTTTTTTAATTATTGCCTGTCTTTTAAACTATTTTAACATCGCAATTCAAATTTTGCGTTTTTTGGCACAAATTTGCGTTTTCACCAGACATTTCGGGGTATTATGCCACACATAACACCGTGTTATTGCACAAAAATAAGCGCCTTTTGGCGCTTTTTAGTGTCCCTCACTCCAACGATAACTTTCAGTAACGTCAACAGTTAGTGGAACTTTTAACTTATAAGCATTTTCCATGCTGGTTTTCAAAAGCTGTTTAACTTTTTCAGCTTCATCTTTTGGAGCATCAACAATCAGTTCGTCATGAACCTGCAAAATCAATTTTGCCTTCAGCTTGTTTTCTTTTAATGCTTTAGACACCTTCACCATTGCGAGTTTAACAATGTCTGCAGCTGAGCCCTGAAGTGGCATATTTTGGCTCGCCCTTTCAGCCATTGATCGAACCATATAGTTTGTGCTATTTATTTCTTGCATGTTTCTAGTTCTTCCAAGAAGTGTTCTCACCCTTCCCGTTTCTCTCGCCAAGCGAACTTGCGATTCCATGTAGTTTTTAACCTTTGGATGTTGGCTATAAAAGTTTTCAATTAGGTCTTTAGCTTCCCAAGGCTTAATACCAAGGTCACCAGCAAGGCCAAATTCGCTAATTCCATAAATGATTCCAAAGTTCACAACCTTGGCAACTCTTCTCATTTCTTTAGTTACTTCACTCATTGGAACTTTAAACACAAGGCTGGCTGTTCGTGTATGAATATCTTCGTTGTTGTTAAATGAATCAATAAAATATTCATCACCGGTGAGATGCGCAAGCAATCTAAGTTCAATTTGGCTGTAGTCTGCATCAATCAAAACATTATTCTTGCTTCTTGCAACAAACATTGAACGCACAACCCTTCCTTCTTCACTACGAACTGGAATATTTTGAAGATTTGGCTCAGTGGAAGACAATCTTCCGGTGTTTGTGAGTGTTTGTTTAAATGTTGTGTGAACAAGACCATCACTGTCTAAATGAGGACGAAATCCTTCAATATAAGTGCTGTTTAGTTTAGCAATTTTTCGATAGCGCAAAATCAGCGGAATAACTGGATGAGCATCTGCAAGGGCTTCAAGTTTGTCTGCTGAAGTGCTCTGTTTTTTGCCATGCTTTAAACCGAGTTTTTGATAAAGCACCTCCGCCAATTGCTTTGGACTGTTAATATTAAACTCACTGCCAACAAGCTCATAAATCTGTTTTTCAAGTTCAGACAATTCATTTTTATATTTGAGAGAAAGTTCATTCAACACATCTATATCAATTTTAAAACCTGCAACTTCCATGTTATATAAAACTGTTGTCATTGGAAGTTCAACATCTCGGTATAGCCCATACATGCCAAGAGCTTCAAGCTTGCTAAGATATTCTCTTTTGAGTTCAAACAAAATTGTCGCCGGAGTTTTCTTGTCTTCATTGTCTAGGAAAACACTATCAGGACCTTTAACACTGCTGCCGTCAATCAAGTGCTTTGCAATTGAAATGTCAAAAAAAATAGAGTTGAACGTAACATTTGTTTTGTCTAAATAGTGTCTCGTTTGTTTTGTGTCAAACAGAATTTTCTCTGATGAGGTTGAAAAAACATCCGTCAAAAATTTTGACATTATATCGGCTCTAAACAGAAACAAATCGACAACAAATTCAATTTTTCCGTCACTGAAATATAAACTGTTTTCATCATAAAAAAACGCAAATTCGCTTGTTTTTTGCAAAATTTCTTGCAAATTTTGCAGTTTTTCGTCTGAATCAATATGGTCGATTGCTTTTTGTCTTTCCTCTGTTTGAGCACCTGTTGAGTTTGCCTCTTCATCAGAAAACAGCTCTTCTCTGCGAAGCAAAGATTTAAATTCATAGTGTTTGAAAAACTCTTTAACCTCACTAGAAAACGGGTAAACATATTTACAATCTTCAAGATTACACTCAAGAGGAATGTCAGTTTTTATTGTTGCAAGTTTTTTGCTCAAAAAAGCATTGTCCCTGTTTGCTTCTAGTTTCTCTTTCACTTTGCCATTAATTTTATCTAAATTCTCATAAACATTTTCTACCGTTCCAAACTCTTGCAAAAGTTTAACCGCTGTTTTTTCTCCAATGCCGGCAACACCAGGAATATTGTCTGAAGAATCGCCCTGCAGAGCCTTTAAATCAATAATCTGTTTTGGCTCAACACCATAGTCATTCATAAGAACATCACGATCTACCTCATAAAGGTCGCTGGTTCCCTTTTTGGTGAAATAGACTTTGGTTGTGTCATCAATAAGTTGAAGTGTATCTCTGTCGGCAGTAACAATAATTGTTTCTGTGTCAGAAAAACGTTTAGCTAGTGTTCCAACAACGTCGTCTCCCTCAAAGCCTGCGAGTTCTTGATAGTCTATATTCATAATTTTAAGCATTTTTTTGAGTGGCTCAATTTGACACTTTAGTTCACTTGGCATTGGTTTTCTTGTTGCCTTATAACCATCATACATATCATTTCTAAATGTGTGTTTGCCCGCGTCAAAAGCAACAACAATGTGAGTTGGTTTTAACACCTCAATAATCTTTGTTATTTGCACCGCAAAGCCATAAACAGCATTAGAATATTCACCATTTGCGTTAGATAACAGTGGAAGCGCGAAGAATGAACGATAGAATAAACTGTTTCCATCAATAACAACAAGTTTGTTAGCCATGATTCACCTACTTTTTTATTTGTATAATAAAATTATATCATAAACCAAAACTGTTATACAAACAAAAACATTAACTGCTCACCAAATGTCCTAAACTTGAGGCTTCAACGTAAGATTTTCACTCATTAAAATTGTGTAAGTCTGCTCCTCCATTTTTGCGCTCCACTTAACAGAAATAGTAACCGTTCTAGATGGCGCAGCCTCCAAAATAATAAATGTGTAGTCATCTCCATTTAAGTGCTCTGCATCATAATTTCTTACCCCATCAACGGCAATTTGAACCTCATCTTTAACCGTAGTTCCACTCAAACAATTGCGAAGTTTAAGTGCAACAACATGGTTAACATCGTCTGCAATGTTAAATTCTTCTTTAACTTTTGTGGAAGATAAATAATCAACAGAACCAGAAATTTCAAACTTATTTTCTTCTAGTTTAGATAGCGTAACCCCAGTATTTGCAAAGGTGTAGCTGTCATGAATTCTGTCACCAGCCCCCATAAGTTGAAGTTCTTTGCACTCCTTCTCTCCACACGCCGCAAGCACAATTCCAGCAGAAACCAAAACAAGGGCGAAAACAATTGTAAAGATTTTATTTTTCATAAATTTTTCTCCACAACTAGTTTGCCCCAAAACAATATATGTTATTCAGTTAAGTATATGCTTTTAAAAATTACTTGATTTTTTGCGCTTGTTATGATAGAATACAAACACTTGGTGCAAATCAAGAATTGAGCCGGTGTGGTGAAACTGGCAGACGCAACAGACTCAAAATCTTATTTGGGCTATACTGAACCATATCAACAATATAATTTAATATAAGCCCATCATCGGGGTGTGGCGGAATGGCAGACGCGACAGACTCAAAATCTGTTTCGGGCAACTGAGTAAGGGTTCAAGTCCCTTCACCCCGACCAAAGTAATACCAAACAATATCAGTTTGGTATTTTTTTATGCCGATAATTAAATTGCCCAAACTTTTTTTGCTCTTCAGAGTTTCCTCAATTTTTGTTTTTGATACAAGTTATTTAATTGTTATTGTACAGATTTTTGCAACAACAGTTGCTTTATTATTTTTTCGTATTTGATTGAGATTTCCTCAAATTTTCCTCAATTCCTTTCTGTTTTTTCAATTTTTTCTTCTTCTGATTTTTGTTGTTCTTTTTTGCCTGTTAGTATTTCTTCAATTTTGTTTGCTGATGGAATCCTATCTGAAAATGCTAAATGAGTGTAAAATGCACTTGTGGTATTAATGCTAGAATGTCTTAAAAAGTGTTGCACTTCTGATAATGTCGTATCATCACTTACCAATAAGGTAGCACAAGTGTGTCTGCATATTTCATGAAGAATATATTTTTTACCCAAGCATTCTTTGGCATATCTTTCTGCAGTTCTTGTAAGTCTATCTGGCTTATAAATGTTGCCCTCATTATCCACGCACAAGTAGTCCTCAAATTCTTTATTATAATGACTTCCTAGCACCGATTTATTATACTCAATTCTTGCTAATTGTTTTGAAATAATACTATTTAAAACAGTCATTAGAGGCATTAAACCTTTGCTTTCATTATTTTTATTTGATTTAGTATCATTTTCACTTGTAATATATAAACCACTTTTGTATAACAATTTATCATGAATTGCGACATTATTATTGATTAGGTCAATAGCATTTGTCTTGATACCTAAAATTTCAGACCTTCTCAAACCCAACATCATTCCAATTTGAATTGCAAAACCCATTTCTTTGTCATCTAAATACTTGAATAATTTCACAGCCTCATCTTTGCTTAATGCGTTTCTTTCTTTTTGAATTATTTGAGGTTTTTCGATTGTCTTAGTTGGGTCTTTTTCTATCCAATCTTTTTTGTATGCCCATTGTAAAGCAGGATTTATAAAGTTCATATAATGTATTATTGTATTTGCACTTAGTGTTGTTCCTTTATTTGTTACTCTTTTTGGCAGATAGTTACTATAAAAGTTTTCCAGAAAGTCTGTAGTTATGTCTTTCATCTTTATATTTTCAATATTGTTTGTTAACAAATATTGTTTTATAACATTTAAAAAGTTTAAATAATTATCCCTTGTTAAAATCGTATGTTTATTGCGACTTTGTTTATAATCAAGATATGCATTTAACAATTCCAAAAAAGTCATTTCCTTGTATTGATAAAAAGGGTTTTCTTTACTCATCTTTTTTATAAGGTCTTTTTCTTCTTTATCCTTATAAAATTGCTCAACAATTTCATCTCGAAGTTTTTCAACTTCTTTTTTTCTGCCTCTACCGACATCCTTTGCGGGAATATCGGTAGTTTTGCAGAACTGCTTTCGTTTGCCATTATCATCATAATAGTTAACGACAATACAAACTTTGCCATTTTTTATGGCTGTGTTTTTGATTCCAAAATTATTCTGCTTCTGTGTTGCCATTTTGACCACCTCTAGAATCCAAAACAAACTGGATTAAATCTCTTTTTAGGACTTTAACCTTAGTACCAATCCTAAAAACTGGAATTTTAATATATGTGGCGTCTTTATTTGCCTCTGTATCAATAAGACTATAATATGTAGTCCTCTTAATGCCAAGTATCTCTTGGACTTGCTCCCCAGTTAAAATGTCTGGGTAATTTAAAAACATTTGCGTTTCATCCATAATTTCTTTATGCTCCTTAACTAAATTATCCAGTTGACACTTTAAAGTGTTTAATCTTTTGTTCCTTGAATTGATGTTCATTTTTTATCTCCTTATTATGTTTGATTATTTACACTACCAATTTGATAATGTTTAATTATAATAAGTACCATCATAAAAAATAGCCACCATTTTTTAAAAACTTTTAAATATTAAAAATATTCTTCTGAAAGTGCTACAATTTTCTTCATGAGTTTATTTACTAAACTTCGCAATTCATCAAACATCTCAAACATTACAAGTTTATTAATATAAACCTCTAAAATTGGCGTTAATATTGCTTTATAGTCGTCTCTTGTATAATCCTCATAAACTTTATTGTTGTTTGCCTCCATAATAATTCTCCTTTATAAATTTAATAACAATCTCAACTAGAATGGCAATTCATCGTCATTGTATGAGTAGTCTGGTTGCGTAAATTCAACTAAGTAATTCACACAATCAATAAGTTTATCTAAAAGTTCATCTCGATTTAAGTCTCGAAGATTACCAATTAAACTAGATAAAGCAGAAAATAATTCTTCTGATTTATTATCAAAATAATCATTTGACTTGCTTGAATGACTGACCAATTTAATCACCCCCTTTTTTAGTATATTTGGTTTTAAATGCCTGTCCACTTGACAAGCTTCCCAATTTAGTAAAACCAAAAGTCTAAAAGGGTGTTATCTTTTGAGCAAGATTTACATCTTACATTTGAATTATATTCATAAAAGCAAAAAAAAGTAAATACTTTATTTACAACTTTTTAAAAAATAAATTTTATAATTGACATAACTGCAAAATAATTATATAATGTAAAAAGTGAGGTTGACAGATATGAGTACTTTTTCAAGCAACTTAATGGATTTAATAAGAAAATATTGTAATGGCAAATCTTATATAAAAATTGCAAAAGAAATAGGTATATCCAAACAACTACTTAATAATTATTTGAAAGGTAAGAACAAAACGGTTTCAGATAAAAAATCTCAACTAATTTTAAATTGGGCGAATAAATATGATTCTACTTTAAATGCTGATTGGCTATTTGGAGAATCAAAGCAGATACACAATGCACCACTTAACGGAGTTGATTTATCACAAAAAAGCATTGAAACAATAAAGCTGTTATACAATATAGAACTTTCACCATTATTAAATTTTTTATTTGAATGTAAAGAATTTAGCGATTTACTAATTGAAATCAAAGAACAGCAGGATATAATTAAGCAACAAGCAAAACACAATGAACAGTTAGATTTGGAATTTGCTGAATTTAAGATACAAAAATCAATTTATAATTTAGTAAATAGAGTAAATAATGAGTTTAGCAAACTATATTCAACATATTATGTTAAAGAATTAGTGCCAAGTGAAAAACAAAATAAAATGAAAAAAGATAGCAACGAATAATTGCTATCTTATTATTTAAACCCTGAGATTTTGGTTTTAAGCGGTGGAGAACAATAGAGTTAATAATTTATACTAGAAAACAAAAAACTAATGAGATTGAAAGGATTAGAAAGGCAAACCATCTTCTGCTGTTAATACATCTGAATCACTTAACTCTTTTCTTGTTGGGTCATCTTTGAACAGAGCCTCTACATAAGGAACTTCAAACATTTCTTCTCCCTTGCAACCCTTGGCATCAAATATATAAAACTTATTCATTTTAGGGTTTGATTTAAAAGTCATATTGTGCCATGTACGACCACATTTTGGGCAAACAATTAAATCGCTTTTTTCTATACCAAACTGCCCAAATTGTTCTTTAAAAGATTCACATTTGTCTTCATAAACTTGCAATGCCATTGTGCAAGTATGTGATGAAAAAACTCTGCCACGAATTTTATCTTCACAATAAGGACAATAGTCTCTTTTTAATCTGTTAAATTTTCTCAGGTCTTTGAAAAATCGGTCATAATATGGCTCAATTTTACTTCTTCGAAAACCATATTGTGTCTGTGCCATTCCTATTTCTTGTTGGCTGTTGTCTTTAATATCACATCTTGATATCATCTTGTATTTATTAACAAAAATATTATTATAAAGCAAATCTTTATCTTCTGGCGATAAAATTACTTTATATCTTTCTTTTCGCTTTTTAATAACATTAAGTTCGCAAAGTTTATCTATGTATTCTTTGGCTTTTGGATAATCAAATCTATACAATCTCTGCAACATACTAATACTAGCTTTTTGCTCTTTTAGTATTCTTTTGCCAACAATCAACAATTTATCATAATCAATCATTTGAAAACTCCTTTATATTTAAAGATGAGATAATTGTTATAAACTAACTACATATTCAGCTTCAAATTCAATGCCTTGGAATGTGAACTTGGCATATTTTTTACCCAATGAAGAGGTATCAATTGGAACAGTTATAAAATCGTTAGCAATATATTCAGTAAATTTTTTCCCATTACTTAATTTAAACATCACTCTAAATCCATTATATGGCTCTTGACCCAATGTTATATTATAGTAAAAGTCATCACATTCAACTGATTCAACTTCATTTAAGTCAATAACATAGTAAGTTATTTCAAGTTCTTTATTATTGTATATAACCTTTGCAACCTTTTCTCCAGAGGAGCTAGTGTCAACATCTTCTATAATATCTTCATAGCTGGCTCTAAATCCTATATAATTGCGATTGACTGAGTCATACAAATAGATTTGTCTATTTGCAAGGCTATAATAGTCATTAAGGTAGATATTTTCATCAAATCTACCACTTACCACATTTTCATTTGGAAGAACGGTGTAAGTTACTTCAATTGTCTTAAAATGATATCTTAAATAAGCCGTGAATGTCCCACAGGAGTCAACGCTTAAATTATTATTTCTATAGTTGTTTCCAATTCCTATTATAGGATAATTAAGTTCAATATACCACAAAGTATTAGTTGGTTGTGTATTAGAAATATAGTAGTTCACCTTATAGTCGGGTGTTTCAGTCAATCTTGTTGTTCCTGTTTCACCATTTTTATCAGTCCAACAAGCCACAATGTTTTTATTCCTAAAACTTGTGTCTCCGCCATTCACAAATATTAATTCGCTTTCATCAATATAAAAGTCATCAATATCACTATGGACAATATAATATACCGATGTGGAAGAATTATTTATGCTCACAGTAAAACTCATTTTTACTGAATCATAAGAATCTGATCGATTTATTTTAAAATATTCGTCAGTAGTATAAAATCCATTTATTCGTTCTTCTGTTAAATCAATAACATCATCTTCAAAGTTTTTATCTTTATAATTAATCAAAATTTTAGCATTATTAGCATTAAACTTTTCGCCATATTGATATTCAGTTTGTGGATTGCCGAGTATAGAAATTTGTTCAACTTCTTTTTCTTGGAAACTAGCATACAGCACGATATAATTATTTGAGCTTGAAACCATTTCATTAGTAAATACATCAGGTGCTTTATGTGTCAACATTGAATCATAATACCAACCCTTAAAGTCTTGACCTAAAATATTAGGCTGATATAATGTGAGGCTTTCAAGAAAAGTATCATAATTTTTTTCTAAATCAAAATTACTTTGATAATACACAGTCTTAATTTTAATTTCTTCATTTTCAAGTTTCCATTTTGCGTAAACAACTATTGAATTATTTTCATCAGGAGTAACATCTGTTGATAATGTATATTCATTTTTGAATGTTCCATTATCAAGATACCAGCCATCAAATACATAAAATTGTTTGGTTGGAGTAGGAAGAGTTTTGTTTTTACTATCAAGATAAATATTATCACATTCAGACCCACCATTACTGTTAAACGAAATGTGAATTTTATTAAGCCAGTGTGCATACACAGTAATTTCCATATTTTTATTCAACGGATAATTTAAAACGGTATTTGTTGTAAAAGGTTTCTCCCATGTGCCATTATCTTCATACCAGCCATCGAATATGTAATTTTCTTTTGTTGGGTCGCTTGGCATATTAAAATTTTTGCCAACCTCGTAATATATGGCAGAGCAATTTGTACCACCATTACTATCAAAATTAATTTTTAATTTTATGTTTGAGCCACAAGCAGAAAATAAGCAACAACTGATTATTGCTAGTAAGCAAACGCTAAAATACTTTACAACTTTTTTCATTAGATATACCTCTCGTGCATAAAGTATAGCATATTTTTTCAAATTATACAACAATATCGCAAATAAAAGATAAAATCTCGTTTATAACAAATAATTACACACAAAGCCTCCACTACCAAAAAGACTAAATCAAGTATAATTATTAGCGTAAGTTGGAGGACACGCTATGGAAAAAGAAGAAAGACATATATTTATTGAAAGAATTTCTAAATTGAGAGTTGATAACAATTTGTCAGCAAGAAAACTATCACTTGCAATAGGTAAGAATCCTGGATATATCAACAAGTTGGAATCTGAGAAAGACTTTCTCCCTACAATAGACACATTGTTTGATATACTTGGCATTTGCAAGACAACACCAGCTGAATTTTTCTATGACAGCCCAAGTCAATATAAAAAGGATAAAGAAATAATCGACTTGTTATCAACGGTTGATGAAGATATTAAACAAGCCATAATCACAATGCTTAAAAAGGTTAAAAAATAAGAGAGCGAAAATTAAATCCCTCTCATTTTTTATTTTCTCCTATCTTAAAATATACCATATCTACAACTTTCATTATTGGTAGATGACTTTCCTCTGCAAGTTTATGAAATATATCATTATCACAAACTAAATCAATTAACTTTCTCACGCTGTTATCACTATAGAAATCTTTGCCTTGTGGTATTCCTTTGCAGAAGTTTGTGTCATATGCAGGACAGCAAGAAATAGTTCCCAATAAAATTTTTGTTATCAATGTTTGACTTATATTTTTATCCCTATTCAAGTATTGCTTAAAGGTATTGTTAATATCATCTCTTATCGCAATAAGCTTTTTGAAAAAATCTTCTTTTTTGTCATTCAAAGAATCATAACTTGTATTCCAAAGCAGGTTATAATCATCTTTGAGTATTACTTTAACCACATTTTCAAAAATATGATAATCATTTTCCATTAAGAATGAATTTCTTTGCATTCCCCAAACAGCAAGATAGTTTGCAAGTAAAAGGCACGAAAATCTGAATTCATCTTGCTTTAACAATTTTTTGTCTTGTCTTTTTAAATTACAAAAATGAGAGTGGCATTCTATCCAAATATTTTCTCTTGGCTCATCACTTTGCTCATCACTTTGCTCATCACTTTTGTATTTATCAAATGCGTCTTTAACTTCTTCTTTCTCTTGTCCACTTAATATATGTTTTTCATTTGTTAGACTTCTCATATTTAAAAGTATAACAAATTGAGGCGATAAAATCAATTATTTGGAGAATATATATCACATTATACTCCATATTTATTAACCTTAATCTTCAATATCATTGATATCATCAAATAACGGTGAGTTGAAAAATTCTCTAATAGTTACACCTAAGCCATAACAAATACGAGAGATTGTTGCAATCTCGCTCTTTTTACTATGCCCATTCAATAAACTTGTAATTGTTGAAGTGTTTATATAACAATTACTTGCAACCTTATTTATTGATAGATTTTTAGATTGTGCAATCTCAATTATTCTTTGTCTAACTGCTTCTTGTGCTTTCATAAGACATTCTCTCCTTACTATGTATAATTTTACCAGTAGCAAGGTCTCATTAGTTATCGCCATAGCAACAATTTAGTTGCTACAGCAACAACTCTTTGCTATAATTATTATTAACCAAGGAGCAAAATATTATGAAAATTGCGAGTTTTTTCGGACACGGAGATTTTAACGAAACTGACGACTTGAAATGTCGCATAAAAAGTGAAATTATTGATAGCATAGAAAACAGAGGAATTGACACATTTTACCTCGGTGGTTATGGGACTTATGACTATTGCTGTGCAAGATATATCAAGGAACTAAAAGAACTCTATCCACACATTAAATCATATCTCATCATTCCATATCTTGACAGAAAGCAAGACGAGTACGACAAAAGATATATTAAAGAAACATTTGACGGAACTATATTTCCACCACTTGAAAATGTGCCTTTACGCTTTGCAATTTCTAAACGAAACGAATGGATAGTTAATCAATCTGACTACATCTTTTTCTACATAGACAGGTCTTGGAGTGGAGCGTGCAAATCTTTTGAAATGGCAATAAGAAAGAAAAAGAACTATATTAATTTTGGCAGAAAAAAAGAGTGGTGAAAATTCTCATCACTCTTTATTTTTTATTGAATACAATATCTCCACATTTGTGATTATTCTGTTAGGTGCGACTTTATCCCATTTATCTAACTTCCTTTTAAGTTCTTTTTCATTGAGATTATCTAAGTTAAATAAACAAGTTTGCTCCGTTTTGTCATCTAAACTATTTATGTATGTAAACTCTACAAATCTTCTTCGTGCTGTAACTTCCATAACACCTCAACTCAGTTTCTTTGCTTGTTATTACATAAATTATAGCCACTAGTCATTTCCGTTACACGAACACTTGCTCGCTCTAAAAAACATCTAAATTCCTTGCACTTGTTCTTATTTCGCTATCGGTCTCCTTGAAAAAGTTAAATTTCGCTTTATACTCAAAGTCAATAAGTTTACAAGTTTCACCATTTCTATTTTTTATTATATCTAGTGAAATCTCTCTTATTGGTTTTGATTTTTCTTCTTCAATGTTTACTTTTGACTTCTTTCCATTGCTATTATAAGTTGGCTTTGTTATAGAGGTAAATTGTAATCCAAATAAAACATCTGCTCCAAATTCAATACCACCACTACTTTTGAATGCTGTCATTTCCATTTTGTCATCATAACTTTGCCTATTAACTGAACTAATAACAACAATAGGGATAAAATATTTTCTCGCTATTCTTTTTAATTCGCTTATGTTGTAGTCAATAATTTGTTTTACATCGCTGTTTTTTTCAACTGGTGCTAATATCTGCAAGTAGTCAACAAATACTACTGGATTTTTCGCTCTTAAACTTATGTGTTTTTCAATTAATGAATCTATTTGATGAACATTTAATGCGGGGCTTTCAAAAAAGAATAGGTTATTGGCATAAGTGGAATATTCTTCTTTTGCTTTGTTTATCGCCTCTATTTCATCATCTCTATAATGGTTATATTGAAATCCATATAGTATTTCATTCGTGCTTTTTGCTGTCGTTCTCCTCGTTACATCATTCTCAAAAGTTATTCTTGATAGACTCTTACAAAGCAACTCTAATTCCGACATTTCAAGAGAGAAGAACATCACATCTTTGCCAATTTTAGCCATATTATCTGCTAATTGTAAAGCGAAAGTTGTTTTACCAGTGGAAGACGGAGCACCTAAAACCGTTAATCCAGGAAACAATCCACCACATAAGCAAGTGTCTAAGTTCTTAAAACCAGTAGAATAAGGAATGAAGTCTTTTGTATCTTCAATAAATTTTTCAAGTTTGGATAGCATTCCTAAATTACTGCAATTATTATATTTTTCTTTTTCTTCATTCTCGGTATTGCTCAACAATTCTTGCATATTGTCTAAAACACCTTGTATTCCCGTGATAAATGCTTGTTTATCGGTTGTTAAGGCTTCGTTAGGGTCTTTTATAAGCCCACCGTAATTAAATGTGATAAACTTAATATTTCGCACTTTAAATTCATTTGCGATTTTATCTGCTGTTTCTTTTCCAGCCTCGTCATTGTCTAGTGATAATATGTATGTTTTTGATGTGTCAAGATTGGAATTGAATAGTTTATTGAAGTTAGAGCAACTGCCTAAACCTATTGCATTATAGCCTAATTCTAAAAATGACAAACAATCAAACTCGCCCTCGGCTATAAAGCAATAGCTTTTGTCTGAGTTATTAGATTGGTTGAGATTGTAAATTGTGCTTGCTCCAATTTTTCTAATTCTTAGGTCTTTATTGTCTGTTGGTTTCCAACTAATATTTCTTGCTGTGTAGCAGTTTTCTTCTCTTGGAATTATGATTGCTGGGAAAGTGTAGGTTTTATCATCTGCTTTTGCATAAAATGATGAGTTATAACCAAGTCCATATTTTTTGATTGTTTCATCACTTAGTCCACGACTATGAAGATAATCAAGTGCCTCTTTACTGTTAAAAACTGCCTCTTGCCACATTTTGAGCAAATTTGTTTCATTTTTATTTGTTTTTGTTTCGGTGTAATCTAATAATCTTGGTTCATACATCTTAATTGTTTCGATAAATGCCTGTTTTTTATTTAAATTTTTATCTAAAGCAACTAAATCAAAAATGTCAAGGGCTTCACCACAACCAAAACACTTTAAAATATGATATTCCTTGTCATATCTCATAGATGGGTCTTCATCTTTATGATCTTTTAAAATACAATGAAAATGTTTATTAAAAGGTAATCCTTTTTCTCTCATATAATCTTCAATATGTTCTTTAACTCTTTCAATTTCATCATCTGTAATCTTCTTTCTATCTAAATTCATTTTTTCAATCTCCTTTAATATTGTTTTTTATTATTGATTTAATTTAATTTGCGAATGGCTCAAACTTTAAAAATGAGCCAATTCGCATTAAATATTTTAAATATTTTAAATATATTGAATTTTCTCAACCCCTCTAAATACCTTATAAATAGGGAGTTTTCTCAACCTCTCACATAAGAGATAAGGCTCTCTCACATAAGAGATAACTTTCTATTACATAAGAGATAAGGCTCTTTTACATAAGAGATAAGTCCTTATTTTTGCTTTTCTCGACCATATAACCATTAGTCCACTTAAATTTTATCTTTAACAATTCAAAATCTGCATAAGTTTTAATGCAATCTTTTGCGACAATGTTATTTTGCTCATCTAAAAAGTACCAATCTATTATGTCGATTGCGTTCAAATCTCTAATAAATGGTTGTATAATTCGCTGATTTAGTCCACCTTGTGCTTTTAATTTATCATCATAATGTGGAATAGTAGGACAATATTCAAGTAATTTTATAACAGATAAGCAATCACTACTTTTATTGCCTTTGTTTTCATTAATATTGTAGTGATAAAGCAATTTCCATAGCATACCAAAAGTATTTGGGTGATATCTTACATCAATCCTAAATAATTCTTTTGGCAAGTTCATAAAATATTGAATTGACGAATAATAGTCTAAAAATTTTTTAGTAAACCAAATTTTGATAGTGTTGTTTTTTATAACACTCTTTACACTAATTATTCTAAAATCTGTTTGGCTATTTTTTGTATTTATCCTAATGCACATATCAAACAGAACTTTCAAGTCTTCCTTAATTTTGTCTCTTGCTTTGTTTGCAGAAATTTGTCTATAATTTGTATATTCTTTTAATGTCATTGTAAATTCTTCATCATAATATCTTTTGATTCCTTTTTCAGTCATCTTTGATAAGACCATTGTTAGGAATATTAAATTAGACGACTTCACACAATTATTTTCGCTCAACATTAATAGAAATTCTTTATTGGGAGAATGAAGTATTATTTCATTGTCTACATTCTTTTCATTTGTCTTTCGTGTTCCATAACATATTAAGTTATCATTAAACACTTGATTTTGCCTTAACTTATAAAAATGTTCGTTTTGCATATAATAATATTAACTCCTATATAAATTGATTTTTGATAGGCGTTAAACTTGCTTGTTCCTCAAAGTTGTGAGGAATTTACAAAAAAATACAAGTTAATGGGTTTAACACCTGATTTAACTTGTATCTAAACAAATGACACGGAATATCACTAATTAGTTGATGTATTCGTGTAAATATGAGAATTTTTGAATTGTCCGTTTGAACTAAATTGACACCAATCTATTATGTTGAAGTGTGCCAAGATTTGCAGTCATCACCCTCAAAATCTGTCGAGGGAAACTTCGTGTCGGTTCGAGTCCGACCACCGGCACCAAAAAAAGTAGGAAGAAATTCCTGCTTTTTGTTTTATTTTTTCTAATCTATTCCTCAATTATTCATGCTGTAAAAGCAATTATAATTTTAGATTTTCCTATCTTTGCTTTCTATTCCCAGCACTGAAAGACTGTCTCTGATTTTATCTGAAAGTGCATAATTTTTTTCTGCACGAAGTTCATTTCGAATTTCAGAAATTAATCCGAGAAGTTTTTCTTCGTTATCATTATTTTTGTCTTCAACAACATTTACATCAATTCCAAGCACATAAAACATTTTGTCGAAAACTTCTTTATAGCCAGCCAGGTTCTCTCCTGCAGCAATCGCAGAATTGGCAAGTTTTGTGAGTTTAAGAAGTTCACTAATTGCAAGAGGCGTGTTAAAATCTTCATCCATTGCAGCAACAAAATCAGCATAAATTTGATCAATTTGGGCGTTTTTTGCGCCATTTGAGTTGGTTTTTGCGATTTTTTGATATGTTTCTAAAATTTTAGAAAGTTGTTCCTCAGCTTTTGTAATTTCGGTTTCATTAAAATCTAGTGGGCTGCGATAATGATAGTTTAAAATGAAATATCTAACTGCCATTGGGCTGTGACGAGTGAACAAATCGTCTAGAGTGATAAAGTTTCCGAGACTCTTACCCATTTTTGTTCCATTAACAGTAACCAAGTTATTGTGCATAAAATAGTGCACAAAAGGTTTGCCAGTAGTAACTTCACTTTGGGCAAACTCACTTTCGTGATGAGGGAAAATGTTATCCAGTCCACCACCATGGATATCAAATGTGTCGCCCAAAAATTTTCTGCTCATAACCGAGCACTCAAGGTGCCAACCAGGATATCCAACGCCCCATGGAGATTTCCACTTCATAATGTGCCCACCCTCTGCTGTTTTCCAAAGTGCAAAATCTTCTGGATTTTCTTTGTCGTCTGCAACCTCAATTCGCTCCCCGCTTTTTGCTTGGTCTAACTTGCGGTTAGAAAGTTGACCATATTTGTGATAATCTCTCACGCGAAAATATACATTTCCAGCTGGAGTAACATAACCATAGCCCTTGTCTAAAATTGTTTGAACCATGTCTATCATTTCTGGAATAAAGCCAGTAGCTCTGCAAGATATGCTTGGACGCAAAATGTTCAGCTTGTCCATGCAATCAAAAAACATACACTCATATTTATAAGCAATTGCATATGGGTCTAAGTTTTCTTTTAGTGCCTGCTTTGCAATTTTGTCTTCGCCATTGTCTCCATCGCCAACAAGGTGGCCAACATCAGTTATGTTTTCAACAAACTTAACAGCATAGCCAGAGGCCATAAGATATCTTCTTATGGTGTCGAAGTTGACATATGTTCTTGCGTGGCCAACATGAGATGGGCCATAAACCGTTGGTCCGCACACATACATTCCAACATGTCCCTTTTCAATTGGAACAAATTCTTGTTTCGTTTTTGTGAGTGAGTTATAAATTTTTAATGCCATAAAAACTCCTAATAAAAAAATAAAATAGCAAGTGGCGACCACTTGCTAATCAAAAATCATGAATAAACAACAGTCGCTAAAACCATAAATAAACTATTTTGAGCAACAGATTATTGTTTTCATGCCATTATTATATATTTATTATTATTGAAAGTCAATAAAATAAACGCTCAAGCAAACAAATTCAATCAAAAACCAAATTTTGAATTAACTACAAAAATTTTCTTTGCTTATGTTAAATATTAGTGGTGAACAGCTGGGAATAAAAATTATTGGTGCGTTTTCGCTTGGCTTGAGTCTGTAACAAATATTCATAAACGCAACAACATTTACCCCACTTGTCACAATAACAACAGCATCTGAATCTTTGTGAGAAAAAACAATTTCTTTAATCATTTCATGCATTCTTTCTTGCATTTGAACCCAAGTTTCGCCATCGTCCCTAGCCATTTCATTAAGTCGCTCATCAAAAATTATTGGCAAATTCAAACTTTTGTTGATTATTTCAGTTGTCTTTTTGCAACGAAAATATGGCGACGAATAGATTTCTTTAATTGGCGTTTTATATCTTTCAACTTCAATTTCTAAAATCTTGCCAGTGAGAGCAGCATCCTCTTCACCAAGTGCTGTTATGTTGTCGTGTTTGCTTGGAGGATTTCCTTTGTCTCTGTGAGCGTGATGAACATAAATTATCTTCATTTATTTTCCCTTAAATGCTTCTCGCTAAATTATATGCCTGCTTGGTTGCAACAAAAACTTTTCCACATTTTTGAGCATCACCAACCGCATAAATTTCTGGGGCGATATGCTTTTCATAGGCCTCTTTATATAATCTGTTTTCGCTGCGAGTGCCTGCTGCAAAAATAACAACATCGGCATCAACTGCAACAGCTTTTAATTTTTGTTTTATCTTTTTGGCAAGTGGATTAACCACATTGTCTGGCAAAATTGGTTGCCAAGTGTTATAAGGGTTTGGAACACTTTTATGAATATTGGCCAAAATGTCAACATACCCCTCTTCTATTCTTTGAACCTTGCAACAGTTGTAAGTTTTAACCCCAGCCTTTTCAAGATAGTGCAAAATGTGACCACGATTTGCTGTGCAAGAAGTGCGCATAAGCGCGCTTCCACTCTCTAAGATGGTAACTTTTTTGCCCATCTCATATGAAAGCATATATGCAAGTTCACATCCAGAGTCTCCACCGCCAATAATCGCCACGGAAGAGGCGTTGTCAAAAACCGATAAATTTTCAAGCGCTTCTGTGACAGTGTGAACATGAGGCAGAACTGCGCCATCGATATTCAGCCCTGTGCAAAAAGAACCCGTAGCATAAATAATTGCGTCATAATTTTTTGCTTCAAGTTCTTCATTTTTTACATTTTTACCTAAAAATACATTGATTTTGCCTTCGTTTTGCAGTTTTTTAACCAACAATTGCAAATATTTCACATAGTTTTTTAACTCGTATTTATTTTTTGCAACACTTGCAATTTTTAACGTTCCGCCAATTTCTGACGACCTTTCATAAAGGTCTACAGCGTGGCCGCGCTTTGACAAAGTGGCAGCCGCAACAACTCCAGCAGGACCTGCCCCAACAACAGCAACTCTTTTTTGTTTTGTTGTTGGACTATCAATGTCAACATCTTCAAACCCAGTTCTCGGACACACCGCACACTGTGGGTGTCCACCCTCTAAAAATTCTTTTATGCAAGCTTCGTGACACCCAATGCAAGGTGTTATTTCTTCAACTCTTCCTTCATAAGCTTTTTGAGCCCAAAATGGATCTGCCAAAAGCGGACGTGCAAGCATAACCATGTCTGCCTTATTTTGCCTTAACACTTTTTCGGCAAGATCTGGATAGCCAAGTTTTCCAACGGCAACAACCGCAACAGGTTGGCCCGCATTTGTCTTCATCCCATTTTCTTCAAAATGTTTTTTTGCAATCTCCGCGATATCAACATAACAGCCACTTGGCATTGTTGCAGGAGGATGAGGCAGCCACCAGTTATCGTAGCAACCAAGGTCAACATCAAACATATCAACCCCAGCCTTAACAAGCTTATCCATATATTCAAGAGTCTCTTCAATTGTTCTCTCTTTCTTAAATTTTTTGAGAGAATTAACCTTGTTCATTTTGTCGCCATAAGTGCTACCAAGCGCAAGAGACAAATCAATTCGATACATAATCGGAAAATTAGCTCCACAACGAGAGCGAATCGCCTCGACCATATCTAACCCGAATTGCATGAAATTGGAGTATCTCCCCAATTTCCTGCGGTTAAAAGCGGTGTTAGAAAGTTGCTCCATTAAATAGCCTTCGTGACCATGAAGATAAACACCATCGAGGCCAGCAACCTGCGCATCACAAGCCGCCTGTGCGGTGTTTTTAACTATCTTTTTAATTGCGTGGTCGCTCAACCTTTTGCAAGGAATTGCCGGAATATAATAGTTTGGATTCCAACTTGCAGAAACAGGCAATTTTAGTTGTTTAACCAAACACTCCGGATTACCCACCCTTCCAAGACCTGCTGTTAGCTGAATAAAAATTTTGCTACCAAAGCTATGAACGCCATAAGCCAAATCGCGCCATCCACTAATGTTTGTTCGGCTGCGATCAATTCGAGGGAAATATGATAGTTTGTCGCCCTCAAAAAGTGATGGATCAACACCAAAACTAGTTGGAATTAAGCCAGTAGTAATAAGACCAACATTTCCCTTGGCTCGCTCAACAAAATATTTTATCATTTTTTCAGTTGGCTTGCCGTGTTCGTCGGCCATGTTGATATTTCCCATTGGCCCCATAACAATTCGGTTTTTAATTTCACACCTATTAATTGTTATTGGACTAAACAAACTCGTGTAAGGATAAAGTTCACTAGTCATTTGTGGAGCCTGGTTGTGTTGAAACCAATTTCCATAATATTCTTCTAAATTCTCAAGAATTTGTTCTGACATTGTGTTCTCCTTAATAATTAAAGACAAAGGTTGTTGTAGATTCAGTTTCTGCAGGAAGGCCAAGATAATAAACCTGATAGCTTTCTTCCAAATCTACCTTCAAAAATCTATAATTTTCATCAACCACAAATTTGATTGTCAAATTATAGAAAGTAGGAAGCCTAGTAAGTCCACTGGTGTGAGCCATATATTGAACATAGTTAACCACGCCAGCTATGTTATTTAACTTTATTTTGTAAGCATAGCCTCCATCTTGTTCACCAAGATATTCCCCTTTTTCAACAGTTTTTATGCTAACAAGATATGGGAAAAATGCATATGGTGTTATGCCATATTCTTTTCGATAGTCATCATATTGTGTTTCAAGGTCATAAACCTTTGTTGGTGTTGAGCTATAGCCAGGTTCAAGATTGTCGTTTACACTCTTTGTTACATAGCTTTCTAGCGTCTGTTCGCCTATGTTTTGAATTGTTTTTTCTGCGGTTGAAATAAGTCCCTTTGTAATGTTATTGACGGTCATTGTGTCCGCTGTTTTTTCAACAGTTTTTTTCACTCTTTGAGTTTGAGTTATTCCCGAGACATTGGCCTTAACCGTTCCAGTTCCCACAATTGAATAACTTTCAATAATTCCAGATTGTTGCAAAAGTTGCCATTCAGCCATAACATAAGCATTTGCTGGGTTAACCGACCCTTTGCTTGCTGTTTTGTTTGCAGCATAAACGTCTGCATAAGCCGGCAAATAATCTGCCTCAACAACACTAGAATAATCAACGAGTGTGCTCTTTGCAACAAACATGTTTCCAACAAAGATTCCAAGAACTATTCCCACCAATGCAACAGCCACAAAACTCATAAAGTTTGCTGTTTTTGCAAGTATTGTTCTTGGCAAATGCTCTCTGTTGTCACGCACAATAACCGCACGTCTTGTCTTTTTTAAATTTTTGTTGCTCTGAACAGTGCGCAATTCTTGCGTCTGAATTGATTCTTCAACAGCCCCACCATGTTTAATTTTAGCAATGTTAGAAGTTGCCCTCTCGTCTTGTCTGGTTTTAACTTGGTGCTGTGCACTGCTAATTTTTTCCGATGTGCTCGTTGTTTGATTTAAACTGCTAATCAAGCGTTGATTTTTAATTCTATTTGGGTTTGTCTTTAAAAGTGTTTCAATTTTAACCCCAGAACTTAAAGCTTTTTTTAATGCAACAACATATTCCGATGGAGAGCACAAAAAGTCAGCCTGCTTTGGCGCATAGCCCCACTTTTCGATGTATTCTCTATGCAAAAGGTTGATTTCTCTTTTATCCATTGTCTTCTCCACCTAAAATTTAGACAAAAATATTATAACATAACCACAAGCTAACCGCCAAACAATTAAAATATGTTTTAGTTAATAAACAAATATTTTGACAAAGCTCAAAAATTATGTTACAATTCACTCGTTTTTAAGGAGAATTTTATGGAATGGGATTGGCTTTTAGATGCCCTGTTAGATTCATTAAAACTTCTGCCATTTTTGTTTATTGCCTATGTTTTGATTGAATTTCTAGAAACACTACTAAGCAAAAGGGTTGGCTCAGAAAAATTTTATAAAGGAAGGTGGGCTCCACTTGTTGGTTCAAGCTTCGGAATGATTCCGCAATGCGGATTTAGTGTTGTCGCAACCGACCTTTATAGCAGACAAAAAATAACTGTCGGAACACTCATTGCAATTTTTATCAGCACTAGCGACGAAGCCGTTCCAATACTTCTCAGCAACATGAACAGTCTTAAAGTTCTCTACATGTTGCTTGCCTTAATTGCATGCAAACTTGTTATTGGTGTTGTTGCTGGCTATTTAATTGATTTTATCAACTCTAAAATCGTTAAAACAAAGCCAATTGTTTCAGCAGAAGTATTGCCACAAGAAGAGGCTTCTGAGGAGCACAACCATGACCACGCAAACCTTGAAGAACAAAACCAAGAGGTTGTTCACAAAGGTTGCTGCGGACACGACATAGAAGAAGACCATGTTCACCCAGCAAAACAATATGTTTTGCACCCACTTATTCACACACTAAAAATCTTTGCATACATTTTGGTTGTAAATGTTTTGTTTGGGCTTCTCATCTACTTTGTCGGTGAAGAGCGAATTGCAGAGTTTTTGACTAGCGCTAAATATTTCACCCCACTCGTCGCCTGCTTAATTGGCCTTATTCCTAACTGTGCAAGTAGTGTTGTTCTAACCAACTTAATGCTTATTGGCGGACTCAGCTTTTCAGCTTGTCTTGCAGGACTGATTGTCAACGCAGGAATTGCATATCTAGTTTTGTTTAAGCAAAACAAGAACCAAAAAGCAAACTTTGCAATCATCGGAATTATGGCAGCAATTGGAATAATAACTGGCTATGCCATGATGTTGTTTGGAATATAAAAGCAAACAAAAAAAACACGGAACAATCCGTGTTTTTTTATTGCGTTTTTTATAGTCCTAAAAAGGTTTTAAGTTCTGCCTCTGTTTTGTCTGTGCGATAAACTGTGTCATAGCCGATTGGTGTGGCAGCGTTATCTTCAACCGCCGTATAAACAGGGCTGCCCTCTTTTGAAAGTTCGTGATCTAAATATCTCATTCCAAAAGCGTTATAACCTGTTGTATCAAAGGTATAACGGTTTTCCTCGTCTCTTTCAACAGTTTTAGTGTAAACACTTCCATCAGCTTTTAAAAGTGGCTTATAGACCTCTTCTGTGGCGTCATAATACTCATAAGAAATCAAATAATACTCTCTGAGTTTAAATGCAACAACAATTGTGTGGTCGGCGTTTACACTTTCAGAAAGAAGCAATCTTGCAATGCCATAAGTTTTGTCAACGCTTAAATCTGAAATTGAATAATCAGTGCCCTTTTCAAGAGTGTTTCCGTCAACTTTAATATAGTCAATTTCATAACCTGTTTGTGGAACAACAGAATATTCAAATTTGCTGCCCTCTTCAACGTCGTTTGTTCCAACAAGACTCTTTTTAACATGTGTTAATTGGTTAACTGTTGTTACATCCCCAACACCTGCCGCAATTGAAATAGAAATTTTAAAATGCTTTGCACAGCCAACAAGGGCAAGTGCAGGAACAATAAGCACTAATGCTAAAACAAATGATGTGAGAATATATTTTAATTTTTTCATAAATATTTTTCCTTTGCCTTTTTATTATATTTGTTTGTAAGTTAAAAATCAAATGAATTTTAATGTTAGAACCCTAACTTGGTTAAGGCTCTAACGTTTGTTGTTCTACAGGAAGGTCTTCAAAGACCTGCGTTCCCGAAGCAAAATATTTGTCAAATTTATCTTTATTTAAGCGTAATCCGTTTGAAGAAACAATGTTAATCTTAAAGTCTTCTCCATCATCAAACACCTTTTTGACAGTAGCTTCGCCATCTGCATTCTTGATGATTGATATCTCTTTGATGTCGTAAACAAATGCGAACACATAATACTCATTACCAGAAGAGCCAATCTCTTCATACAAACTTGTCAAATCATTATAAACGCTATTTATATTATTTCTCTTCATTGTTGTTTCGAGTGATGTTGGCAAGTTTTTGTTGATTTTATAAAGATCAACAAATGTGGTTTCTGCATTTCCATCATAATAGTTCTTTTCTAGCGCAACAAATTTAACATCGTTAATTGAATATTGATATGGGTTGCCATCGATGTCGCGAACTTCTTTCTTACCCCATTGAATGCTGTTTTTGTCCATTCCAAAGTTAAAACCAGAAAGTTTGTTTTTGTTTGTCACCTTTTTCCCATTATTATCATATTCAGCAATAACTCCAGCCTCAAACTCAAACTTATATTTGTTAAATGCAGCAAACACAAGAATCTCATTATCAACACGGCTAAGAACATCAATATCACCAGTAATTTGGTTTATGGTGTTAAATCTTGTAACTTCAAATCCGCCATCAAGAATGTAAGTAACATTGCCGTTTTCGTCAACATTTTCACCAACAATATCGACGCAATTTGGTGAAGACTCTCCCCATGTGTCGCTGTTATAAGTTAAAACAGAACCTTTGTTGTCGCCATCCATTAACGACTCAAATAAAATTGCATCAATTCTATACCAGCCAGCAAAATATGCATCATCTGGCCAGTCACTAATTACATCGGTTGGGTTTTTATAAACAAATCCGAAATAGTCTGTGGCGATGCTGTCCAAAAGAACATTTAAATCTGCCACTGTCATTCTTTGAACAATTTCGTCAGCATATATTTGAACCTTGTTTGAATTTTCATATAGAGGATCAACCAATTCATTTGCCGCTTTCAATTGATTAAATTCTTCTTCAATTGCCTCTGTGCTAATTTCTGTAGACTTATGATACAAATAAACAAGATTGAAAACATATTTGTTATAGAGTTCAACAGCAGCACTATAGCTCATGGTTTTGTTTTCATAAACAATTTCATCACCCGTTTGGGCAGGAATTTCAATCTTGTCGATGATTGGTTTAATAACATCATAGAAAGACATATTCTCAAGAACGCTCAAATCGTAAAGATATGTTGCGTTTGTACCATAAATTCTGTTGGTTGAGTGTGTTTCGCCAGTTGGAACTCGAGACGAATAGTTTCTAACAAGTTTTCTCAGCAAGTCTTTTGCAAGTTCAACCGCTGTGGTTTTGTCAGAAACATATGTCTTTCCGTTAAACACAATTCCGTTTGCAATGATTGCTTTTAAGTCAGACCACTCTATTGTTAGTTTGTTATTAACAAGGTTATAGCTATTATAATTGTTTTTGTTTACAAATTGAAGCAAGAAGGCAACAGCAGCCATTTCTGTTGGGTTTTCACCTTCAATTCTGTTAAAGCCAGAGAAACCAACATAATAATATTCTGTGTTAGTTCCGAGTTCCCAATATTCAACATGGTTATATGTTGTGTTTAAACCAGCAGCACCTGCTGTGTTTTTAACCGCAGCAACACGCTTAGAACCAAGAATATATTCATTTGAAGAGTCAACACGTTCTGCATATTCAGATCCGTTCCAAACAAAATATTTAATGTTGTGTGTTGCCGCAGGAACATAAAGTCCAACAATACTCATGTTTCCGGCAACAGGCTTGCGATTGAACCTATAATCATCTTTAATTAATCTTGGAGTTCCATTGTCATTGTAGGTGTCATAAGTATAAACATGAACAATAAGTGTGCTATCTCCACCATTGAGCGCCGCAATGCGGTCTCTCATTGCTTGGTCGTAAGAAAGTGTAAACACATTTCCATCTTCATCTTGATATTTATAGTAGCCCTCGGCGTCGTCCCATGTATAAGCATAAGCCGTCCAATGTCCGAGATAATCAAACAAATGATTATATTCTTCAGAAGGAATTGAGTCGCTGTTGCTTACAACATAAATTTTTCCGGCCTCTGAATAATGCTCATATTCGTTATAATTTTCATTGGCAATATGTCCTTCATAATAATACCAGTTATCAAAGCCAAAGTTGCTTGCGTAGCCATAGGTTGTGCTTGCATACTCTCCATAACGATATGTTTCGGTGCGATAAACTTCATATTGATTCCAATCGTTTAAGAATTCACTATCCCAAAGCTCATGTCCGTAAGTAGCTTCATCTGTTGAATCTTCGCCATAGTGTGTTTGATAACCTTCTGTTGGTCTAATCAATCTATAATAATCCACATCATATGTTTGAGCTTCGTTAACAGCAACAAGTTTAATATTGCTCTTAAGGTCAGTAAATGTAAATTTAATTACATTGATATCAAAATTACTAAGTGAATTTCTCGCATATTCAGAATAATTCATTGTGCTTATGTTGTTGCCAACTGCGTTAACATCGTGAGAATTATTCCAAATGTTGCCGAACGAATTATATGCATTTTCACCAACGACAACCTTTTGTTTATATTCACTCATTTCAATTTTAAGCTGCTCAGCAACATGTTGCAACCATGCGGTGTTAGAATATGTCACATCATATGTTGTTGTGTTGTCAGTTGTAATAATGTCACTTCCAATTTCCACAATATTTTCAGGATATTCAACAGAAACTTTTTCTAAATATGTTCTGTGGTTAACAGAATCCCAACCAAATTCAATAATAACATATGCAACAATAACATTTCTGTCGTTAGTCACGTATAGAGTGATTTTCTTAGCATATTGACCAGTTGGAGCGAAATAACTAAAAGTTGTGTTAACAGGCTCTGTCAAATTGTTTATGTTTGTGTTATAAACAGGTTTGGTAATTCCTATGATAGTTGTGTCTCTGTCAATTTCTTGTGTATAGTCTACTCCAAGATTATTTAAATAAACCTCTTTGCTAGAACCTTCAACATTGTTGAGAATGTCAAATTCTTTTGCAGTCCAAAGAGCGAACAGTGTAAATGTTCTTGTTCCAAAAGATTGGTCGTCGGTTTCTTCATTATGCATGTCACCAACGTGTCCGTCACCACCAGACTTGTCTATGTTTGTCAAAAGCAATGTTGAAACTGTTTCACCACGAAGAAGTTTTACAAACTCATATTTTTCACCATCGAAAGTCTGCGCAAGTTTTGCATCTTCTAAATGGCTATAATCAAAGTGAACATTTTTGTTAATTCCAAGGTCTTTGCCATTTTTATCTGTGTTCTCAAATCCATTTCCATCGCTCGAATGCTCAGAGAATGCATAAACTTCTCTGCCAAATTCAACACCCAAATCATAACCATAGGCATACAAAATCTCACACATTTTATCAAAAGCATTTGTGCTTGTTGTTGTATACTGTGTTCCATAAAGTGAATAAGTGATTTGTCCTGTTTGTTCAACACCGTTTAAATAAAGTTTGCCTGTTTCAAACAATTCATCAAACACAATTTCAAACTTGAGTTTGGTGTCATAAACAACATTGCCATTAACAGAATCTGTATTTTCATCGCCAGCAACCATATAGTCAGCATCTGTCCACTCATAGTCTCTGTGGTTCCAGTTGTTTAAATCAATATAAATAGTATATGTCAAAGCCTCCCATCTTGCATGAAGCAAAACAAGGTTTCCATAAGTGTAAGACTGAGTTTCAACTCTTTCTGCTCCACCCTTATATTCTCTTGTTATTGTTGAAGGTGTGACAGATTGTGTTTCAACAAGGTTAGAATTTTCAAAGTCCACAACTTTTTGAACCCCACCTTCTTCAACCACAACACCTTGAACACGTTTAACTTTTAGCAATTCTAATTGAGTTTTATTGCCTCTATTATATTGACTAGCAATTGTGTAGCATGTTTGCAACTGCATTAAGAAATCAACATCAAATGTGCTTCCTTCAACAAGGGTTCTTGGATCTTCATCGCCGCCATCTAGTCTTGTTGCATACCAACCGGTGAATCTATAACCATAACGATATGCATAAGTATTAAACACAAGAGGAATATCTTGATCAAAGGTAACAACAATTTCGCCATTTCCAGCATTTGTTTCCGCAATAGTTACTGGTGATGTTGTTTCAACACTATAACCATTTTCAGATGGATTTACTTGGTCGTATTGATATCTAACGCTTTCAATATTATTTCTTGTTTCTGCACCATTTGCGTCAAATATAAATGAATATTGGTTGGCTGTCCACTTAGCATAGAAATTAATCAAATCTCCATTTCTAGGATAAACTGTTCGGCAAACGACTGAATCACCACTTAGTGTTTCAGTATATTCATTTTCTCCTTCTTCCCAAGCAGAAAGCATTCTAAGTTTGGCTGCAGCATTAAGTTTCACATCACTAATTGCTGTGTTAACGAGTGTGTTAGACTCAAGACTTAAAGCTGTTTTGTTTGTGTTATCAAAAACTCTGTTAGAAACATCCCATCCATCATTAGTGCTGAATGTTCCATCAACAAAATACCAGCCATCAAATGTGTAGCCCAAACGATAAGTGTTAATAAACGAATTCTCAGCAAGGCTTGTGCTTGCTGCTTCAAAGTTTAGTTCTCCAACAGTGGCATCTTTTACAACAATTTTTGCATCAAACACCCAAGAAACGGTAAATTTGGTTGCTGTTGAAGAGCCTTTGCCGTCGCCCTCGTCGTTGTAAGTCAAGTTAATTTTATATGTCTTTGCGTTCCAAATTGCATATAACTTAACTACCCCAGCATTTGTTGTTCCAAACACGTCAGCATTGCCTTCACCAAGCGACAAATACCAAGCATATCCAGCATCGTTTGCAGCGAAGTTTTGTGCATCTGTTCCGTTAGAAACAAGTCCAACCCTATATAATAATGTTGCATAATCAACAGAAAGTTCACTACCTTCGCTAGCACCATTTGCATAATTGCTTATGTTAGGAGTTTTTCCGTCCGCGGTTTTTTCAAATCTTTCGTCTGTTCCATCGTTCGTCGCAAACGACCAACCAACCTGGTTGTAGCCATCACGGGTGTAGCTTACTGCTTCTCCACTTTCAAGCCCTGATGTTCCTGCGTTGATTTCTGATTTAACATTATAAACAAATTTGCGAGTTTGTTGTTCTTCTGCTATTGCCGAAGTTCCAAACGTAGCGTTTGTGTCATAAACAACGTCAAATGTCTTTGCCAAATAATTAATCTTGATACCAAATTCTGTACTATCAAAGTTAGTTATGGTTATAATGAATGAATAATAACCATCTTGTTCAGTAAATTTATATGTGCCAATAACTCTCGTTTCTGGTTCTTCTAAGTCACCAACTTCTGTAACATTGAGAACAATATTGCCCTCGCTAGCTTCACGAAGTGTAGCATAACTAAATATCATGCGATAAAGTTTTGTACTGTCGCTTCTAAATTTAACACGGAAGTCTATTCCTGCAAACTCATAACCATAGGCAGTGTGAATTTTAAGTTCAATTGAATTTCCATAAGCTGAATATTCAATTCCATATTGATAATATCCATTATCAGTTGCACTTGCTTGGTTCGTTCCAGCAAAATTAAGTTGTGTTCCACCAGAGACAATCTGTCCAGCATAAGTAGTTTTTGTGTCAGAATACTCTTCTGGATTGGTGTAATACAAACCAATATCTTCTAGATTATTTAAAGTACTTTCAACTTCATTAAGAGTTTCTTCATAATATGTTTCTGTATCTTGTTTTCCATCAAAGTCAACAGCTGAAGTAATGATATTGTTAATGGATATTGGAGACACACTAACTGATATAACATTATTTGTGTTGCCTTGTTCACTAACAGTTGAAACAACATCTTGGCGTGTGCGCGCAAGATCTTTATTTTCTTGTTGCCATATTGCAGTGTTTGTCTTATAAGTTGGGTTGCCTGCACCATCAGCTATTGCATTTTGAACCAATTCATAACTAATATTGGCAGCAAGATAACTTTCTAATTCAATTTTATTTAAAAGTGAATCAATCTTGAAACTTTCAAAGAACAAATATATAATTTCGGCACGATTTTCAATCGAAGTTCCTGCCTCAGATGTTCCTGAATCACCCATTATGCCAACAGAGATAATATCTAATTCTGCAGGCAATCTAATTTCTGCAATTTGTGGATTGTAGGTTGTGCCGTTATTTTGATAATTCTTTTTAACAATCAGTTTTGTTCCAATTTTTTCGTAATAAATCAAATTACTCTCGATAATATTTTCTGGAACACTGTCTCCAACAATAATTCTTGTCTCAAAGCTAGCTTCAATTCGCATTAGTGTGTATGCAGCATAACTAGCGTTAATTCGGCAATTTCCTGAAAGTTCGCCAGGGGCGTTATGAACAAAGCCAACTTTAAGAATAAGTGAAGAGCCTTCTGTTGCAGCAAACTGATTAACCTCTAGTTGCAACAAAAGATCATCCAAAACAATTACTTTTGTTACATCATTGTCGGCAAACACAAATGTTTCTCCTTCTCCAGAAGAATTCAACTTATAAACAGGCTTAAGTTGTGCACCACCAACCATGTTGAAACCAACAAAGGTTAAAACATATGTCGTTTCATTATGAATAATTGAAATTTCTTTAAAGTAATAGCCCTTTTCTGCGTTAAAATTAAACACAAAATAGTCTGCTGGAGCAACAATAACATCTTGGTCACCAAAATCTGTTTCACCAGCGTGCATGCCATAACCAACATAGCCATCACCAACGTCATATGGTTCAATTCCATGATATTTGCTGGTTTGTCCGTTAAATGTGTATTCATTATGGTCTTGACCAGCAAAATAACCAACATGGCTTTCATTTGCATTTAACGAAATTGTTGCATGTTCTCCATCGACACTATCATCTGAAGAAACCTTCCAGCCGAGTGTGCTTTGATATTCTGTTGTTTCAACAACAGCAGTATATTTATTTAGCGAAGCAGAAGACCAATCGCCATCAATATTAAACATAATGCCGGTTTTAATTCCGAAGCGCTGACGAAGGTCGTTATCTGTAACACTTTCATCGTCATATTTGCAAACAATCAAATATGCCTTTGTTTGTCCGCTACCATCTTTTATTGGAATAAGCGAATAAACAAAATATTTGCTATCACCAATCAAAACGTCATCGCTATACTCTGAAGCGGTGCCGCCAGGGGTTGTGAGTGTCAAAACTTGGTTAACGCCATCGCTCTTAAGACCATAGAGCAAGCGCAAAACCGCGTCGAGTTTGGCATCTCCATTGGCATCTCCATTGACAACAAGTGTGGTTCCATCAATAGCTTTCAAATTATACTTAGATTTGTTGTCATATTTAAAAATTCCAAGATCAGGGTCTGCAGTTTTTGTTTCACCCATTGTGATAAACAATTTTGTCATATAATCGGCAAAACTGTTATAAGTCTCCTCGCCAACCGTTATAGTGCCGCTTGGCGTAGACAAAATTTCCGTTTCGTTATAATTGATTTTAAATCCAGAAATATATTGGTTAGGAACATAATATCTTGTGTGCAAAATTTTATACATTGCACTGTTTGTAGAAAGAATAACGGTTGAACCATAACCAGCAATTTCAGAAGTTATGCCATTTAGAGTTACCCTTCCATTAATATATTCAGAAACCGAGTTATTGCCAGAAATTGTGCCAGTTGGCTTGCCTTCTTCATTAGTCAAATCAACCGTTTCCGCACTTTCGCCAGTTCCAATTTGAAGAGCAAGTTGATATGGCTGAGTTGAAATATTAGATATGATATAAATGTTATAATCGTGACTTGAATCAGAAGTCACATCTGTGCTGAGTGGTGTAAGCGCACCATGCAGTTCGTTGCCCGTGTCAACAGCCCAAAAGTCGCAAAAGCCGAGTGGACCAAAAGTAACAACCAAACTTGTCCCACTTTTTTCAAAGGTAATAACATCGCCATGAGTTGAGTCGGTCGAGTTATCATATGTGCCATAATAAACTCCATTTTGATTGTTTTCATCGTCGTAATAATGGGCGTTAATCATACGCTGATCGCCATATATATCCACATAAACAAAACCCAAATCTAGTTTATAACCAGGGAAGAAATTATTGTAAGTCACGGTGTAGGAACCCGCAGACTTCCAACTTGTTTGTGCGTTATATCCCCAATCGTGGTGTTCTGAAGGAATTGTAGTTGTTGAGTCTTCTCCACCAAGCTCAACCGACAATTCTCTAAGTGTTGAGTTAATTGCATCATCAGTTGAGTCGTTATATGCATGGTTATTTGGCAATTCTGCTTTAAACCCAACGGCATATTGCATTGGTGTTGCTTGAACATTCAAAACGATTGTTGTATTGTTTGAGCCATCAATTCCGGTGAAGAATGAATGACTTCCGTTCGGCATCGAATATGCCGCAAGTGTTGAAAACGTTAGCGTGTTGTTCAAAGTATCTTTATCGGCCGTCCAGGCGAACATTCTCTCAGTTGATTTTCCGCCAGACAAATTCTTGTCTTCGCGTTCAACCGCAGACTTTCCGCTTGTTGCAACAAGAGTTAAGTCGTAATAGAACTTACTATTTTTTGAAGCATACATGGTTGGCAACAACAATTTATTGTTCTGGTCATATTTTTGACCAAGTTGAACATTGCCAATAGTGTATGACTTGCTAGATTCTTCAAGAAAAGTGTAATTACTCCACCTATTCAAACAATCAATATCAACCGAATTAGAAGATTCTGTCAAGTTGATTTGCACATTATATGTTCTTGGTGTATAAATTGCATAAAGGTCGATAGCAAATCTAAATGAGTCGTTGCTTGGTTTAACACGGCCGGTCTCAGATTTTGTTCCATTTGATGTACCTCTTGCACCAATTGCATCAAAGGAAGAAATAGATGGAGCACCATAAGGAGCAGAATTATAATAACCAAATTTATAACCAGAGTTAGCCGTTGTTAACTTAACAGTTGATGAAAAATAAGTGGTGTTTGTAACACTTGGAGAATACCACTCAGCAAAGCCATAACCCCTAGGGAGCATAACATTGTTTTCTGACGCACTTCCTCCATTATCAATCATTTGCCAGAAATCTATTTGTTCACCATTATATGTATAATTCCTAGATTCGGTTTTAGCTGCTTGTCCAAGGCTAGTATATGCAGAATTTATTGTTTCCGCCTCAGCTGTTGGCAACAATATGTCCCCATTATAACTGCTGTTAATATAATGGTATGTCACTTTATATTGGTGTGGCGATTGTCTTGGATAAATTGCAGAAACATAATTTCTTGTACCCGTACTGGTATATGGAAAATCACCGAGGATGCTTCCAGAAGATGTCGTTTCAGTGCTAGAAGCAAGATACAACAACGGATTATTTTCATTTTTCCACTTTCCATCAGTCGTTATAATAGTATCTGTACCAAAACTCGTGGATGTTGAAGTAGTTAACTGAGGGGTAGAACCAAGGGCAGTAATCGTAGATGTAATGGTTGTTGTGGTGGTTATTGTGCCATAGCCATCGAGCCAATAGCCAAATGTGTGATCAGAAACGTTATACCTATCATTCTTGGTATAATTTGAAAAATCTTTTCTAGGTTCGCCAACATAACTATTCATGTAGTTGTTATAATATGTGTTATTTGTGGTAAATCCATATTTAATGTAGCCATTTGGGCCCAAGTTTGCCACCAAAACTTTACCGGCAGGTGTGGATGTGTCGGTCAACTCTTCTTTACTTGTTTTGCCAGATTCTGTTGTTGCATTTGGCCTATAAATGTCAAACATTGCAACATTAAGCTTATTTTCAAGTGTGATTTTTAGATAATAAAAGCAGTCATATTTTCCATATAAAACTCTACTTCCAGCACCCAAAAAGCCCATCCACCAACCACAACATGCATCATAAAACCCAAGACCCGTTAAATTCGAAGCATCATCATAATAGCGCGCTCCCTTTGCATCACGAGTAATACCATCATGCTCAATAGAAGCCTCTTGAACAGTTGGGCCAGAGTCCTGCGTCCAAAGCACGGTATTAATTGGCGCTTCCCAGTCGATTTCATCATGTGCCCTGACCTTCCATTCCCACTTGGTAATTTTATATGTATCACTTGGTGTTGAATTGTTCTCACCATTTGAAATTTTGGTGTTTTCTAGATTGCTATCACGCAGCTTAAGGTCAATAGCGTTACTATATTCTTTCTTTTGGTTGTTTTCCCCCGTAACTGGCAATCCCTCCTCTGAAACATAGAACTTGAGCATGCTATCTCCAGACATCAAATCTATTCCCTTAGCCATAGGGTCAAAGAAATTAGAAGAATAATAACTACCCTCTTGATATAACCCAAGATAATACCTTTTAATTTCTTTACTATATGGGGACACAGTGAATTTAACTGTGTAATCAGTTTTATAGTGCCACCACGAGTCTTCAACACTTAAGCATGTTTGACCAATAACCCAGTCACTATCTTTGCTGCGTGAATTTAAATAACCATATTTCATAGATGAGTTACCCTTATAAGCAAACAAATCGTTTGTTGGAATAATCTCATCACCATTAGAATAGTAACGACCTGGCGCTGGGTTTGGCGCGTTGTTGTAACAACTACCCCAACCGCTCATGTCGCTAACAAAACAATCTTTTCGGAAACCCATGTAGAAATTTCTTTGATTGTATCCACCATCTGAGTCGTGCACACTGTTCATTTCAAACATTATAAATGCATAAGGACAATACATCACCAAATAATATGGCATTGGATTATTTCCCTCATTAACTTCATTAAGCAGTGTCCTATCAACATTTGGGTCAATCGTTTGAAGGAATCTTCCCGCACTTCTATTTTCTGTTCCCACTACTTTGCCACTTGCATCTTTAATATCACAGGTGACATCAACTCTATTCATTACCGCAACTTTAAGTCCGTATAGTTGGCTATAATAGTTGATGGCATAAATTGAAGTTCCTTGTCTAACTTTATCCATAATATCGCCAATGTTGAGTGAAAATGTGTAAGTAGGATAACAATCATCAGCCGTGGCATTTGCAGTTAAACTAACGGTGCTTAAATAAGAAAAACTTGTCATGTTTAGTGAGCCATCCAAATAAGAGGCACTCGCTCTCGCTATTGAAGAACCATCACCGGTCAAATATGTTAAAATCTCATCTCTGCCATCGCCACCATCGTCAATTCCATTAACAAAGTGAGTTGCATCTTTGTTTGCATTTGACTGACTAATTTGAGCACCAGCTGTGGCACTTGCGCCAGAAGAAGCGTCTTCTGGCTCAACAATGGTTATAACAAATTTTTCGTTGGCTTGTTCAGTTGTGTATGTTCCAAGTTTGCCCATGGCCTTTGTTCGCAACAGCTCTGTTGAATCGTCTGTGTAAACAAGTTCAACATAAACATATTCGTCGATTTGTCTAAACGAATAACTCTTTATGTGTTGATATTTTGTTCCGTTTGTGAAAAACAATGTATATTCACTTTCAACAACGTCGTGTGTTAAATAAAGACCGGCAGAAGCCACCACAAGATTAATGCAGCCAATGTCAAAATTATAGATTGGCTTTGCAACCATTGTGTCTAAATTTATTTCATAAAAACCTTTATTTTTTGCGTAAGCAACAACCTTTCCGCCTGTTATTTCAGTCATAAGGGCATAATTTTCTTCGGCACCAAAAAGGGTGTCGCTAGCAAGATCTTTCAAATAAAAGAGGTCTGCCCCAATGCGCTGCAAAACAATTGTACTGTTATACATTGTTGTTGAAACCGAGTGATAACCAGAAAGTGTGCGACTAAGTTCGCCAAATGTGTTAATAAAATATGAAGCATCGCCATTTCCTGAAACAAACACATCTCCCACAACACCAATGATGTCGCCAGAAGCATCATAGTCATATGTTACAATGTGATTAAAGTCTGTGTCATAATATGTTGCATAAGGAGAGCATGCAGCAGAATCATAATTAAATTGAGAAATTCTTTTAACAACAAACTCAAAGTAGCCGGCAATGTTGCTCTCTTTTGCTTCTACCAATCCATAAAAGGCTATGTTAGCATTTGTGTTCTCAACATAGTTCCACAAACGATTGTTTGTTCCAACGAGCACGTCTACATTCCAAACAGAATCGTAGTGTGCAACATCATAAACCTCACGATTTTGATTATCTTCGCTCACTCTATCTTCTGTTGTGATGGTGTTTTTAGAAACAACCACATAATCAGAATTTGGAACAAACTCTAATGTTGAAAATTCTGCCCTTTTGTAGGCTCCATAAACTGAGTTAATCAAAATTTCGTCATTTTCTGCCGCTTCTTCAAAAACGTTTGAAATTGGGTCGAAAATTGTTTGCCACTCACCATCTTCCATTGATGTTGAATATGCCGTTGTGTTTTGGGTTGAAATAAACACGGCATGGCTTTCATCTACTGCGTAATCAACAAGATAGCCGTTTTCGTCGTTGAAAATAAGTGGCTTTAATTTGTTTTCCAAATTATAAACAACATATTTTCTCTCCATTGTAAAGTCTTCTAGAGATGTATATGACGTGCAACCATATTCACTAACAATCAAAATGTTGTTGCCAAAATATGCGAGCGAGCGCACATAAGAGCCAACATAGCCAGGGTCTTCATAGGTCTCTTCATAATCACTCTTCTGCATAACAGTTGCGCCAGTTGCAAGATCAATAATAAACTCGTTGCCATCTTTTTGGACTTTTGCAAAGTGTCCGCCAATGGCAAGTGAACCATTTGAATCATAAAGAACGTCATCAAACTCTGCGGTGGCAGCAACTCGAGATAAGGTCAAACTGTTTTGGGCGGCAGCTGAAGTGCTGTTAGCGTTAGAAGTTACAAATTGATAAATTTCAACTTGATTTCCGTTGTTGGTGTTTGAAACAACAACATAGTCGCCCTTTTGCCCAACGATGTCTTGTAAAGCTATGGTTGAGGTGGTTGTTCCGTCAGACAAAACGATGCCATCATAAACGGTGTGCTCAACATCTTTCTGTTCAGATTGACTGACAACATTAACAAATTCTTTCTGCGCCGGAGTTAATTCTCTTGGAGCAACCTGCTCTGGTTTTGGTCTGCACAAAAAGTATAGACCAACTCCCACACCAGAAAGGCTGGCCACAAGAACCAGCGAAATAATTAAGTTTCTTACCCATAGTTTCAGTTTTGCCATAAAAGTCTTACCACCCTATATTTATAACTAAATATAGTATAACAAAAACAAATATAATTTAACAAACATTTTCACTCATTTTCAGCAACTTTTTATATTTTTTAAAATGCAAAAAAATGCCATAATTTTGACATTTTTTGCAACATAAAATTTTTATCGTCATAAAATTTACGCAATTTTTTCGCCAGTATCACCCGCAATATAAAAATTTTTGCGCTAAACCAATTAGTTTTAAGCAAATTGTCAGTTTTTGTTGGAATTTTACGCAAATTCTTATAGATTAAACTAATTAAAAAATAGTTTTCTGCTTTTTGCAAAACAAATCGCAACAAATTATCACAACAAACCTAATCAACACCACACCACCAATGACCGGGTAAACATATGTAATTATATTTTTAAACCCAACAAACGAAAACAAAACAGATAACACACTTACAAAAAAACTTGAAATCAAATTACCAAACTTTGAAAAGGTCAATTTCGCACCAACCCCACTAGAAAGCAGCGTTGAAACCATTGCCAGCGACACCAAAACCGAATATGTTGTTTTAAACCATGGCTTTTGAATCACATTTAATATTGGCATAGAAGAATCACTCCCGCAAAAGCCAGCAAATAATGTTAGAATCAAAAACATTAAAAAACCAAGAGCCACAGAAATAACAATAACGTTTTTAGTTGAGTTTTTTTCGCACACATGTCGGATTATTGGCAAACTAGAAACCATGTTCATTGCAACATAGCTTATCGACATTGCAACAACAGCAAACAAAGAGGAGTCTAAGTGTGGAAGAAATCGAAATCCACCATCATAAACAACGAACGGAATGGAAAGAATTAAACAAGCAGACACAAAAACATTAAAGACATTAGCACCTCTCACCCCAAAGCATAAAGCAACAAACAATAAAAATAAAACCACAAACGCAACCAAAACTTTGCTAATTCCAAATTCAGCAAATAGTTCAGTTAAACCAGCAACCATCGAGGCACACATACACAATTGGCAAACTGATAAAATTGTAGGTTTTTGCTCACTTTTAAGAACTAAATTATATGATTTTGCGTTTTTTAGATGATATATCACCATACATAGCGAGTATAATACACAATTTACCGCAATTCCTATGTACCCAATCGCCCCAAATCTTGAAAAAAACGAATAAATTTCAGCTCCAGACATAAATCCAGCACCAACAATTGCTCCGAGAATTGAAAAAATATAAAACAACACGCTTAACACTTTCATGCTAAATTATATGTTCCACAGACTCTTTTTAGAGCAAAAAGCGCACAAAAAAAGTCGCCACACATGGCAACTTTTTGTTGTAATTATTTTCTTATTGTTTTGTGATTATGCGTCCGCAATTTTCACACTCAACATAACCTTTTTTGTCAAAGTCTTGCATCTTGCTTGCAGAGATAGCCATTCTGCAACCCCCACATGTTCCATTAACAACTTTAACAATAACAGGAAACCTGCTCTCCCTTTTAGCTTTATATCTTTCCAATATTTTTTTGTCAACCAACTTTTCTTGTTCGGCAAGTTCTTTCTTTAACTCAGCAACCTGTGGAGCATATTTACCATCGGCCTCAGCAAGACGAGCACGATAAATTTCCAAATTTTGCTTTGCATTTTTTGCATTCTTAATTACTGAAACATATTCATTATTCACGGCAGTAAGCTGTGCATTAATTTTTACAATTTCTTTTTCAAGTTTTTCCAACATTTGATAAAAACTATTTTTAGCCTGTTGCGTCTCTTTAATCTTGTTGTAATCCATTTCATCAACTGTTTTAGAAAGGGTTTCAATTTTAATTACTAAATCTTCATAGTAAGCTTTTGCTCTTGCAAAGTTCTCTGTTGTCTTTTGAGCATTTTTTTCAATAAGAGAAATTCTGCTTTGACTGTTTCTCAAAACATTTCTCATGTCTTCTTCTTTTTGACGTTCAGGCATTTCTTTAAGTGCTTTTTCAAGCTTTAAAAGCTTTCCGTCAATCTCTTGATATTTTAAAATTTCTTGTGTCATGTTTATCCTCTCTTCAAAAGCTTTTTACACATTTTAAGGTATTGTTGTTTTTGTTTAATATCTTTTTTAGATTCTTTTGACAAACTTGTTATATCAAAGTTTTCTAAAAATTTCAACTTATTTATTTGATTTTTCAAATATTCTTGAAAATCAGGTGTTATATGTTTTAGATTAGTTTTTCCAAACATTTTGTCCTTTTTTGAGTAGTGATTCTTGTGTTTTTTGCCATCAACAACAAACACAAAATAGAATTTTCCTTCATCTAAAATCACATAATCTTTTTTTATGAAATAACCTGCTTTCAACAAATAATTTCTAAGATCTTTTTCTGTTGGAACTGGTTGCAGAATTAGTTTTCCACAAAACTTAGAGTCTTCCAGAATTTTAATGATTTCGTTTCCGCCAATTCCACAAATGCATGCAAGCGTTGCTTCGTTTGCTGGAGCAAGGCCATCTCCAACCCTACACTCGAGTTGAGCATTTTGTGACCTGGCTAAGCTCTCAGCCTTTTTCAAACTTGGCTCGCTAATGTCTGTTGCAATAATCTTTAAGCCAACATGATTTTTTGCTAGCATAACAGCAAGATATCCGTGATCGGTTCCAACATCAGCAATAATGTCATCTTCACTTGCGAGCTCAACAGTCTCGTCATATAGTTGCTCCAATCGCCTATAGGCTTTTGGCAAGTTTATTCCAAACTTATTCATTAATCCAAAAAGTCCTTCAACTTTTTGCTCCTGCTTGGTTGACGCAGTTTTTTGAGTGCCTTTGCTTCTATTTGACGAATTCTTTCACGAGTAACATTAAACTCTTTACCAACATCTTCAAGTGTTCTTGGGTGACCATCTTCGATGCCATATCTAAGCATGATAACCTTTTGTTCACGAGGAGTTAGGGTGTTTAAAACTTCTAACAGTTGTTCTTTAAGCATAACCTGCGCTGCAGACTCTTGTGGAGAAATTGCAGTTTCGTCTTGAATAAATGTTCCAAGGTTGCTGTCTTCCTCTTCTCCAACAGGTGTGTCGAGAGAAACAGTATCTTGGCTAATTTTCATGATTTCACGAACTTTATCTTCTGTGATATTCATTTCTTTAGCAATTTCGTCAACGCCAGGTTCGCGGCCTAATTTTTGGGTTAATTGTCGTGTTACACGTGTGAGTTTGTTTATGGTTTCAACCATATGAACAGGAATTCTTATTGTTCTTGCTTGGTCGGCAATGGCACGTGTGATAGATTGCTTAATCCACCAAGTTGAATATGTGCTGAATTTAAAACCTTTTGTATAGTCGAATTTTTCAACGGCCTTCATCAAACCGAAGTTTCCTTCTTGAATCAAATCCAGGAACAAAAGTCCTCTTCCGACATAACGTTTTGCAATGCTAACAACAAGTCTAAGGTTTGCCTCGCTCAAACGATGCTTAGCCTCCTCGTCTCCTTCTGCCATGCGTTTTGCGAGTTCAATTTCTTCTTCTGGCGACAAAAGTGGAACTTTGCCAATATCTTTAAGGTACATTTTAACTGGGTCATCGATGTTGGCTTGATTCATCAATTTTTCAAGTTCTAAATCGTTAGACGCAACAATTGTGTCGACAATTTTAATTTTTTCCGCCTGAAGTCTTTCCATTACCTCATCGATTTCTTCAGGGCTAAAAGTTGCAAGTTTGTCTGAAACCTCTTCTGTGGTGAGCGTTCCCTTTTTCTTGCCTTTTGCAATAAGTTTTTCTAACTTTTGCTCAAATTTTTCTCTGTTCATTATATATCCACCTTTTTTGTTTTGAGTTCTTGAACAATTTTTCCAATTTCCTCAAGAATTTCTTTGCGTTTGTTTGTGTCTGCCTCAAGAGAAAGCTTTTCAGTCAGTTCTTTCTGTCTCTCCTCTAATTTTTTGTTTCTCAAAATAAGCAAACAATCTCTAAAACATTGCGCATCAAACTCTTCGTCGTCAGTCTTGGCATAATAATTAATAATTTCAGCAATCACACTGCCATATCTTCTCACAAAATGATCATAGACCTCTAGTGCGAAGTTTTCTGTGGCAGAATCACGGTTTTGGTAATAATATTCATAAATCTCACGATAATTATTGCCAAACCAACTGGTAATATCTTCTTTAATAAATGCATAAGGCCTCATGTTAACCATAGAACACAAAAGATATTTTTCAGCGCTGTCAATTTTGTCATCAACTTTTTCAAACACCTTTTGTTGAACCTCTTCTTCTGGAGCAACCAAGTTGTCGTCGCCAACAGCACCATATTCATCAACAAACGCTTGAAGTTTTTCTTTATCACTAAGTTTTTTGGCCTGTTCTTGTTCACGAGCTTCATCTAGCATCTTTTGCTTCTTTTCTTTCCAGATAACAACTTTAGATTCTAGTTCTCTTCTCAAAAAATCTTTGTTCATGTCGGCATGTTTTGCAACCAAACTCAAATAAACATCTTGTGCAATTTGGTCTGGCATTTGCGCAACAAGGTCTAACGCATCATTTAAAAATTTTGTTTTTCCATCAGCCGTTGTCATGTCGTTTTGTTTTTTAAGGTATGCAATTTTATATTCAGTCAGTGGCAAAGCCATGTCTAAACATTTTTGATAGCCCTCTGCACCATATTTTTTAATCATATCGTCAGGGTCGAGTCCACCAGGAAGGCTGACAACTTTAACAACAAGATTGTTGTCTTGCAAAATATCAAGTCCACGAAGAGTTGCGCTCTGACCAGCCTTATCTCCGTCGTAGCAAATGTAAACAATGTCTGAAAACCTTTTAATAAGTTTTGCCTGCTCAACAGTGAGAGCCGTTCCCATGCTGGCAACAGCAGTGTCAAATCCTGCTTTATGCAGGCTGACAACGTCCATCTGCCCCTCACAAAGAATTACATACTCTATTTTTTCAGAAGATTGCCTCTTCTTTTTTAAATAGTTTATTCCATAAAGCGTTTTTCGTTTGTTAAACAGCGGTGTGTCTGCCGTGTTTAAATATTTAGCAAATTCTGGGTTGCTTTCTAAGGTCCTTCCACAAAAGGCAATAACTTGGCCATAAACATCAATAATCGGAAAGATTAATCTCGTTGCTTCAGCATCGTAGAGCCTGCCATCCTTGGCCTTGCAAACACCACTTTCGAGCAGTTCTTCCTTTGTGTAACCTTTAGAATATAAATACTCAACCAATTGATTAAATCCAAGCGAATAGCCAAGCCCAAATTTTGACACGATTTCGCTTTGAAGCTGTCTTTTTTTAATATAGTCCCACGCAACTTTTGCCTCAGGAAGTTTCAAGTTATTGCGATAATAAATAGCCGCATCTCTAACAAGATTCAGCAATCTTTCTTTATGTTTCTTTTTCTTTTCAATCTCTTCTGTGTCGGTCTTTCCGTTAACTTGTGGAACTTCAATGTTTGCCCAACTAGCAAGCAGCTGAACAGCCTCCATATAACTAAGCGATTCAATGTTTTTAACCCAAGTTATAACATCACCACCGGTGTGACAGCCATAGCAATAATAAAAACCATCATATTCGTTAATGCAAAGAGATGGAGTTTTTTCGCCATGAAATGGGCAACGCGCCCAATAATATCTGCCCTTATGTTGCAGAGTACAATATTTTGCGGCAACAGAAACCAAATCGTTTTTTTGTTTAAGTTCTTCAATAAAGTTTTGCCAAACTCTGTTATCTGCCATTTTTATCCTTTGAAAAAAATATACTAATATTGAATTTCGATAACAAAAAAAATTTCCCTTTAAAATTTTTAAATTTTTTTACATATTTTCCAAGGCATATTCTGCGCACTTAGAAATAAGTTTGTTAAAGCTGATTCCACTTGCCCTGCTCGCAACCACGAGTCGCTCAAAAAGCACAGCATCAAATCTAATGCTTCTCACAACGCTTTGTCTTTTGCTTGAGACGATTTTAAACTTTTTCATGACTCAAATTGTAGCACAAAACCCACTACAATTTGTGTTACATAATGTAGCCATTTTTGTAATTATTTGGCTTTTTTTGCACAAAAAAAAAGACTTGTTTCGCCCAAGTCTTTTTTCTATCCCCTTTCTGCATAAAACAAATATTGCTGAGCGAGACCAGAATATTCTCCAAACATGTTTTCAAAATATTTTTGAATTTGGGTTCTCGTTCGCTTTTCGTTGCTAAAATGATTGTAATAAACTTGTTCAACCCAAGTGTCAACCGGAAAGTATTCTTTTCTTCCGAAACCAAAAAGCAAAATGCAACTTGCAACTTTTGGGCCAACCCCTTTAAGAGACAACAGCCACTTATAAAGTTCGCTCGAACTTAGTTTTTTTATATCTTCAATGTTTGTCTTTGCAAGCAAATTAACCGTTTCTTTTAAATATGGTGCACGATAACCAGCACCAAGCGAATTAAACCACTCATCGCCCTGCTTGGCCAAAACTTTAACACTTGGAAAAGCAAAATATTTTCCAAATTCATCTTGCTTTTGCTCACCAACCTCACACAGCTTTTCGACAATTTTTTGAATTCGCTTGATGTTGTTATTAGCTGAAATTATAAACTCAACAATGGCCTCAATTTCGTCCGCTTTGGCAATTCTAATTCCATCGCCATAAGATATTGCGTCTTTTAATAACAAGTTTGTTGAAAGTTGTTTTTTCGCCTTGTCGTAATCGTAGTTCAAGTCAAAAAATTTGACAAAATATTCGGGATTTTTAGTGAATATTACATATTTTTCACCAGTTTTTGCGATTTTTGCACGGTTCTCGCCACTGCACACAAAATAGCTTCCATCATCTTGACAAGCAAATCTAAACATCTGCCCACACTCGCATATATGCTTCGGATTAAAGCATGTTGGCTCTGTTATTTCTATACTACTATCATATACTTTATATTTCATAATTCAAATTATATCATATTTCGACCACTAAAGCAATTGTTAAAAATTAGTTGCCATGTCAAACTGTTTTGTGCATAATTTAAGTATGTTATTTATATTTGGAAAATTTAAACACAGAAAATGGCTGAGGCTCTCAACTCAAAAGAGACTCGAAGTTTATAATGCACTCGAAAAAAAGTTCGCAAAAAAACAAAACCGTGAACCGTTGCCTGTTGTTATTCACCCAGACGACAACTGGAAACCTCTTGGCATGTTTACCACCGCAGGCGGAAAAAAGTTGATATATCTCAGGGACGACCTTATCACCGACCCTAAAATGCGTTTCCACGGAATGGAAACAATTTTTCATGAGGGTCGCCACGCTTATCAATATGAAACCATCAACAAAAAATTGCCATGGTATGCTTTTCGTGCTAAACGCTGGCGCAAAAATTGGCAGGGATATATTCCTAGCGCAGAAAGTTCTGCTGCATATAATAATCAATCTGTTGAACAAGACGCACAAAAATACGCCTACAAGCAAATGTCAAAACTAGATCGAAAATACCGCGGGGATGATGCATGGGAAACAACAATGCACACTAACGCCTATCGTCTTGAGGCTGCCGACGATATGGCTCGAAAAGAATTTGGTCCATTTTATAAGCTAAAAATCAATAGAATGATAAACAAAAAAGCAAAGAGAAAATAAAAAAAACACCGACAATTCGGTGTTTTATTATTTTTGATATTAATTAGTCAGCAACAACGCTAACTTTCTTTTTATCTTTTCCCACTCTTTCGAACTTTACGGTTCCAGAAACTTTAGCATAAAGTGTATCATCATCACCAATGCCTACGTTTTCGCCTGGATGAATTTTTGTTCCACGTTGACGAACAATAATGTTTCCGCCAAGAACTTTTTCTCCATCATATTTTTTAACGCCAAGTCTTTGAGCGTTACTATCACGGCCGTTTTTGGTTGAACCGCCACCTTTGTGGTGAGCGAAAAGTTGGATATTAATAAACATTTTCATTATTATTTAACCTCCAATTCAATAAAATCTGAGTAACCAATGTTCAAGTCAGACACCCCACATAACATGGTTTGTAAAATAAGTTCACACTTTTCTTGTTCTTCACTTGAAAGGTTCTCTGGAAGCGAAAACTTTAAATAACCTTTTTTATCATTACGCTTAACCTGAACATTAACGCCTACAACAGCGAGAAGCCCAAGTAATGCTGTTTGAACAACGCTAGAAAGCGCGGCACAAACAATGTCTTCGCCTGCTTCACCATAGTTTGTGTGACCATCACACTCAACTGTGGTGATATAGTTTCTCTTTTTTGTTATTGTAACTTTTGTCATCTCGTTACCCTTGCTTTTCTAGCCAATAGAAATAACTTTCAATTTGCTATATGGTTGACGATGACCTTGACGTTTGCGAACATTTTTCTTTGCATGATATCTAAATGCAATAACTTTCTTCTCTTTGCCATGTTCCAAAACTTCGCATACAGCCTTTTTGCCGGTGAATGGTTTTCCAACAGTTACTTTGCCCTTGTCATCGCAAACAAGCAAACAGTCGAGCTCAACTTTTTCACCAACAGCTGCATCAACCTTTTCAGCCAAAAAATATTTGCCAGCTTCAACTTTATATTGTTTTCCACCAGTTAATACAATTGCGTACATTATGTGTTTTCCTCCTCTTCTCCAGTCTCACCGCTTATTTCTTAGGCGCAACACCCAAAGTGTTGTCTTGTTTGCCCGTTACGTGTGGCACGCTTAGAATATTAACACACAAAAAACAAAATGTCAATAATATTTTATATTTATATATATCGCCCGCAAATTTCTTTTAGTTTTGCATCAAGCCCAAACCTCAGAGCAAAAGTTTCTATTTCTTTTTCTCCAAGTGTTTTAATCCGTTGTAAATTTTTATCATAAACTTCAATTTCATAAATGGCGAAATTATCTATTTTTGAAAAAACTTTCGACAGCTTTGTCTCGTCAGAAAAAGCAAGAACAACCTTTTTAAGTCCATGGCTTAAGCGTCTTTTTTTAGTGTCAGTTCTACTAAACCTTTTATAGACCAAGTTTTTGTCTTCAGTAACGGCCGATATAAACATCACAATAGACATAACGCCAATATTCAAGCTAAACTCAAAAAAACAAGACAAAACAAACACAACAAAAAGAGACAGCGAAAAAATTATTGAAACCAGTTTAACAATTTTGCATGCTTCTTTTCGTGACCGTTCTCGAGAAAGCAACGCAAGCAAAATTCTTCCACCATCCATGGGATAAACAGGAAGCATATTAAAAAGCGCCAAACTTAAATTTGCGACAACTAAATCTCCAGTGAAATTATATAATTCAGGAAATAGCCACCACAAAAAAACGACCAAAATGACAACTGAAAGGTTAGCTAATGGCCCAGCAAACGCAACAAGAATTTCATCTTTAAAATAAAACTCATCGGTCTCACCAAAAAGCAATGCTCCAATTGGATAAAGCACAATTTTACTCGCACGATACCCTAACCTTTTTGCTACAACAGCATGACAATATTCGTGCAAAAGAAGACTTAAAAAATACACTAGACACAGCCAAAACAAACCAACAAACAAGCTTAGCACAACAAACACAAAAGTGATTGGATGAATAAAAATTTTCGTGGCGTCGCCGTTGTTGTGGTTGTTTTTAATGTTTTTCAACCATATATTTATTTTATTTTGCATTTTTTGACGCATACTGACCATTTATATTAATATTTTAAAGCAATTTATCGCAATTATTGTGAGCACTTAAGGTATTTTTACTCAAAAAATGTGTCATTTGCACCAGCAGCAGGCAATTCTACACTCTCTGATTTAAATTGCAATTCAAAGATAATTCTGCTGGCAGAACTAACGGCAAGTTGCTGCCCTTTTGTCAAGTTATCACCCTCGTTCGCGCAAACAAAATCTACATCTTTAATAAAGACTTTAACATCATTATTACACAAGCATATGTCATATTTGTTATTTTTAAGCTCTACCTTTTGAAGAACTCCATCTATTGGCGAGATAACAATTGGGTCTCCAAGACCAAACACTTCTAGACTGGTTTTTGTTATGTTGTTTGCATAATAATTTTTGAATGGGCTCGAAACAATAAACACACCATTTTGCGCCTCATTTTCAACAAATGAAAAATTGACAAATTTTATTTTGCCAATATCTTCCTCCTTGGGCACCCACCTGTTTGTGATTCGTTTTAAATATGTTGACAGTTTATGCTCACTGTTTATTGTTAAACCAAAACCAGAAACCACAAGCAAGCACAACACAAAGCTGGCCAAAAAATGTTGCTTTTTTCTGGTTGTAACACGTGTCGTTTTGCTTGAACTTTTAACCTGGTTTACATTGCTGTAGTACATGCTAAAATATATGCAATCAAAATTTATTTTAAAACAACACCAACTGGTTTTATATTTTTTGTTTTAACCACGATCTCAATTTTATATTCCCCACATTCGTCAATACTCACATTCATAACAATGTCTTCTGCCTTCAAATCCATAAATTCACGAAATGATGAGTATACTTCAAGTTTGAGTGTTTGCATAAAATTGGCGGGATTTTCAAGTTTGTCAATAAACAAAACTTTTTTTGTTCTGTTTTTTGTTATATCTTTATATTTCATAGCCTCTTTAATCTTCGGCGAATTAAGCCGGCAAACCCTTTATATCTTGAAAGATAATCAAATTCAACCTGTTTGTCATCAACGATGTTTTGCGCAAGAATCTTAAAAGCGGCTGATAGCTCATCTTTCGAACCAAAGGCAAAATCAAAAGAAGAAGACAAATTATATCTGTCACTCTCTGGCAACACACCCAAAAGATCAGCATTAAGCAGTCCACTGATGTCGCGATGACTCATCATCTCGCCACTTGCCACCAAATCACCCCTTATTCTGTTAACAACAATTTTAACTGAAATTTTTGAATTGTCGGCAGACAAAATAGAAAGCATTTTGCTCGCATCTCTGATTGAAGAAATATGAGGAGTAACAACAACAATAGCCTCTCTGCATGGTTTGCTTGCAGCAGAATAACCACTATCTATGCCGGCTGGACTATCCACAACAACAAAGTCAAAAATTGAAGCAAGCTTATCAACAATGCAGTCAAATGAAAAAATTTGCTTAGAGGGCCAATTTTTGCCCGCTGGCATTATAAACAGATTATCCAAAAAAGAGTCTTTAATAATAGCTTGTTTAATTTGACATTTTCCACTCATGCAGTCAACAATGTCATAAACAACTTTATTTTCAGCCCCCATCAACAAATCTAAGTTGTTCAACCCTATGTCACCATCAACAACACAAACAGTTGCATTGATGCTAGCAAGTGCCCTTGCCAAACCCGCAACAACAGTTGTTTTTCCAACTCCGCCCTTTCCACTTGTTACTAAAATTTTTCTTCCCATAACTTTCTAAACAAATAATACAACATAACAACAATTGCCAAGAAAAAGAAAAGGCTCAAAAAAAATCGCATTTTGTATGTTTTTAAAAAAGAAAACCGAATAAACTTGCAAAAAAACAGTTGTCTTTTTGCATCACTGAAAGTTATAATATATTTGAATATATAAAAATTGGGGGAAACAATAATGTCATCAATCTATCTCGCAATAAAAATCGGTTCAACCACAACAACCATTTATCGCCAAGGCGACGGACTTGTTTTAAAGGAGCCAAGCTTGATTGCAATTTCTGGTTCAGCGGTTAAAAGTCGCGAAATTAGAGCAATTGGATATGAAGCCCGAAATCTTCAGGGAAGACACTCTTACGGAATTAGTGTCGTTTCTCCAATTGTTGATGGCCTTGTTAACAACAGTGAACTTGCAACATTAATGTTGCGTGGTTTCATCAGAAAAGTTTGTCCTGACAGACTTTTTAGACCAAACATTCGAGCTCTTCTCTGTGTTCCACTCGGAATTACTGCAGAAGACAAAAAAACATTTCAAAAAGTTTGCTACTCTGCAGGAATAACAGACGTAACAATTTTGCCTGCAATCATCTGCAATGCAATTGGTCTCGACACAAACATTGAAAACAAGTTTGGAAAATTGTTTGTAAACATTGGTGGTGGATGCACAAACATCGCCGTTCTTGCTCAAAACTCAATTGTTCAAGGAGTTTCACTCAACATCGGTGGCAAAAAAATTAACACGGCAATAGAACAATACGTGCTTGACAAATATAACCTCAGCATAAGCCAACAAACCAGTGAAAAAATCAAACAAGACATTGCAAGCCTTATTCCAACCTATTCTTCAACAGTCGACATTGAAGGTGTTGACAATTCGAGCAAAGAGGCAAAACTTATCACTTTAACAAGTTCAGAATTATATCCTATTATGGATTTCTATTTTGGAAAGATTTGCGACGCAATTGAAACCGTAATCAGTTCTTGCCCGCCAGACATTGTAAACGATGTTTACAAAGAAGGTGGATATTTCGGAGGAAGTCAAGTTGTTTTCCCTGGCCTTGAAAAATATTTAAGAAATAGACTCGGCATGCAAATTCATGTTTCAGAAATTGCCAGAACAGACATCTGGGGAGCAGGAAAATTAATTGACGACCCACTTCTTTTAAAAAAGATTGTTTTAGCAAACTAAAACAAAACAAAAAAAAACACAACAAAAAAGCAGGAAATTTCCTGCTTTTTTCTTGCTTGAAATAATTATAAAATTTCGAGTTTCTTGTGAAAATTCTTTTCAAACTCTTTTCCACATTCAAGAGCCTTTCTAATTAGATATTCTGATTCGCCAACAGCAACAGTCTTCATGATAACACTGTCACCCAATATGTCGCAATTAATGTCAACAACAACACCGTTTTTGGTTCTATCAAAACTCTCTGCCAAAGAAACAATAACTCCTAGTTTTTTAACAGCATCTAAATCTTCTTCGCTTAAAAGGTCTTTATATTTAACCCATTTTTCAACTGAAATGTCTCCGCCACCAACAAGAGATGTAACAAACGCTGCAAGAACAAGCTCTCTGTGATCTGCTCCGAAGATATCTAGGCCAAGCACAACATCGTAAGAATATTTAAAGTAATTTAAATAATTAACCCTTTTGCCGGCATCATGCAAAACAGATGCAATTCTTAAAATTTTAACATAGCCTCTTGGCAACTTATGAAGAACCCTAAGTTGCTTAAACAAAAGCATAGATAAATTATAAACGTTGTCACTATGAGTTTTTTCTAGGTCACTAAGTGAAACAATGTTATTAGCAAGCCCAAATCCAACGACGTCAGAAATTGGTTTTTCAGCGGTCGCAGGAACAAATTCAGAGAGAATTACACCTTCAACCATTCCACGAGATGCAATTGTTATTTTTTCCCTCTTAGCTGCCGCAAACACACCACATATAATTGCAAGACCCGCAACAAACACATCTGCTCTGTTTTCTTCAATTCCTTTAAGTTTTTTACCACTAGAAATATCCATAGATTTAAGTTGAGAATAAATTTTTGTGGCATCATCTTTAGACACGGCAAAGCAATCGTCCCTGTCGAGTGGATATTTTAAAAGTTTTCTTGCCATTTTAGCAAGATCAGTATAATAAAGTCCACTGCCAATAAAAGCAAATTCTGGGTCAACGGCAGATAGCCATGGCGCATCAGAAAGCTGGGTTTCAACATATTTTTCAATTTTTGCAAATGCCTTTTCAGCACCAAGTGTTTCAAGTGGATACATTTTAAGAAGTGTTATTGGGCCAAAAGACATTTTAACAGAATTAACAACATTTCTTCTGTTATATTCTATCAAATGAACAGAATTTGGTGTAATGCAAGAAATTAAGCCTTTTGGCAAATCATAAGTGTTAATAATTCCAGAATAAATATAATTGTTTTGTTCTTCTGGACTAAGCGCCTCAAACCTAAAGCCACATGTTGCAAACACCTCATCAAAAAAACTATAAAGATTTTTTGGTTTCATTTCTTCATCAAAGTTTGCAATTGCAAAACTTTTTTTAACAGAGTGCATTTCACAAATTCTTCTAAAGTCTTTCAACACGCGAATACACTCATCAATTTGTGGTTTTTTCAAAAAATGGTCTTCTTGATCAAGACCTAAGTTAACTTGCTCAACTTCGCTATCTAGCAAAGAAAATGTTTCTGGTTTTTCTGAGCCTGCGATAATTAGTTTGGCAGAATAAGTGTCAATAGTAATAACTGCAATTTTTTCCAAAATAAAAATCTCCCTTGTTTTCGTTTTACACTACGATTATAGCACACAAAGTTTTTTTTGTATATATTTAATCCACAAAAATTTTGTATTTTTATAATTATTATTTATTAATAGAACTTATATCTTTTACAATCAAAAACACCTCGTGGTGAGGTGTCTTTTTTATAATCTAGAAATACAACTATTCGGGCAAGCTCCAATGCATTTGTTACACTTTGTGCATTTCTTCTCATCAATAACAGGATTTCCATTTTTCATTTCGATTGCACCATGTGGGCAAATTTTAGCACAAAGTCCACAACCAGTGCAACCAACTTTACACTTTGCAGTAACACCCATTTTGTCAGTGTTGTTGCTACAAATAAATTCAACCTGTTTGCTAGCTGGTATTCTTTCTATGAGTTTGTTTGGACAAACATAAGTGCATGCTCCGCATCCTGTGCATTTTGCCCTATCAACTTCCGCAACGCCTTTTTCATTAATAAAGATTGCACCATAACGGCAAACGCGAACACAGTCGCCACAACCAAGACAAGCCCTATCGCACATCTTTGCACCACTATGCAAACTGTCCATACACCAGCAATATTGTTGGCCTTGATATTCAAATTTGTTTTTACAATCTTTTCCGCCTTTACACTTAATGCAAGCAATCATGTTGCTATTATTAACGTAGCCCTTTTTCAAAACCCTGTTAGCCTTAGATAAGTTAGCCTTCAAAATATATGGACATGCCGAAATGTCTTGTCTTTCGTCCGCAACTTCCTTAGAAAAGGCCTCACAGTTTGGGCATCCACACTTTCCACAATCTAGTTCAGGCAAAAGGCTGTGGACGAAAGTTTCTTTGCTGTTAAGCCTCTTGCTTTTGTTAATGAAAAAACTGATGAGCAAGGTAAACCCTACCACACCAACAACAACACCAATTGCAATTAAAATTGTCGTTAACATAAACACCTCTTCATTTGTTTAAATTGAAATAGAAATCGCATAAATTATCATGGCCATTATGCTCATTGTTAAAATTGTTATAGGCACAGGCCTGAAAATTCTTGAAATCTTTTGATTGTGCATTCTTGAATATGCAAATGCAAACAAAAGCGTTGCAACCGCATAGGCCGCAGAAACCAAGCATGCATAAACCATTGATTCACCGAATGATCCAGAATAGTCAATCACAAACATAATTCCGATGGTCAGACCCATGTTAACAACAAAGCTATAGGTCGCATCATAATAGTAATACATTTCCTTGTTCACAAGTTTTGTTATTTCGAGCACACCAAAGTTGCTGATCGCAGAAAACATCACTATAATTAAAATTCCAAGCCTTTCAAGGTTATAAGGAATCAACAGATAAACATATGCAAGAGCATATAGAGAACTGCAGGCCAAAATAACCAAAATCATGGTAAATGTGTTATAGAGCACAAACCACAAATTGCTCTTGTTGCGTTGAAGACCTAGCGCTCCAAAGCCATTTGTTAACATGACATTTGACGTCACTAAAAGGGTTAAACACAAAAGTCCGTTTGCCATATTATAATGTTCCCCCTTTTCCATCTCTTTCGTTTAAAACTTGCTTAATGTTAAGTTTGTATTTTTCAACAAGCAAGTCAAATCTCATTTTTCTGTCTTCCACTGCCTGATAAATAAAGTTTGTTAAAATTATGAGCAGCGCAATGACAAACAACTTAAAGTATAGTTGCCCTGCAAACACAAAACCACCAAAGTTTCCAAATAGTGCATAGCCAAAAATTGAGCCAAAACCAAGAACTTCAATGATGACTGAATAAACAACAATCAAAACAAAGAATGAGATAACCGAAAAGAACATATTGATAAAATAGTGTCTTGTGGTCAGTCTTGTCTCAAAATATGTTGGCACAATGCTAAGTGCGGTAACAGCAATGATAATCCACTTAATTGAATCTAAATTCTCGGTTAATATTTCCCAATTTAAAAGCTCAAAAACATATTCTAAAATTACAATAATAACCGCCGTTAACATGGTGATTAAAAATGCACGAAGGTTTTTGTCTGCAATCTTTTCAACCAGGCTCACAAGATTTGTGCAAAGCAAACAAATGACAGCCGTTAAAAGCCCAAACAAAAGGCCTTGTTGCAGAGTGTTAACATATTGACATATTGTGCACATGGCAACCGCAACAACATATAATGGGTTTATGGTAAAACGTGATTGTTCTCTAATCATTTAACTTCACCCCTCTGTGGAAAATTGAAAAAACTCTGTCAGCCATTGGAGCAAACAAGTTGGCTATGAGAAGCGCAAAGAACACTGCAGATTCTCCAAACACATTGTGACTCATTGTAAGCGCCGCAATCACACCAAACACAATGGCATAAACGCATCTGCCTGAAAATGAATACGACGATGTTGTTGGGTCGCCAAGCATGAACACAACAACAAACAAAAACGAACCACTTAAAAGCATTGGCAAAATGTTTTCAAACCCCATTGCTATCCAAATAACAGCACAGAAAGAAAGCAGTGCAAATGCAACACTTTCTAAGCGTATCACCTTTAACACAATGAGAGCTACCATTGCAATCAAAATAATAATGATGCATGTTGTTCCAATTGCACCAGCAACTTCTCCAGTAAACAATTTGGCAAGTTCAAGGCTGCCCTTTTCTCCAGTTAAAATGAGTTTAAGAGCAGTGTTTCCTTCACCAAAATAATCAAAACTGAAGCCAAGAGCCAAGCAACCGAGCACACTTCTGGCGAGCGCAGAAGGGTTAAACAAATTATTACCTATTCCACCAAAAAGATATTTGCTTCCAATCGCAATAACAGAGGCAACTGCCGCAAAATACCACGGCATGTTTATTGGCGAAATACACGCAACAACAAGTCCGGTAACAATGCAAGAAAGATTAGGAAAATCAAATTGTCTTGTTTTGATCAAATTAAACAAAATTTCTGAGGCAAGCGCCGACAAAACAGCAGTTGCCACAATCAATAACACATTAACCCCATAATTAATAAAGCCAACCGATAGGCACGCAAACAAAGCAATGCTAATGGTTATATACATATCGTTGACGCTTTGACTAGAAATTTTATGAGGAGCTGGAGAAACCAATAATTTCATTATTTACTTCCTCCTTTTCTTCTAGAAACCTGCCTTTTTACTAGCCCTATTCTTTGAGCTAAATATCTTCTTGCTGGGCACACATAGCTGCAGCAACCACACTCAATGCAACTCTTAACACCATATCTTTCAGCATCAAAAGTCTTTCTTCTAAGGCAATAGTCATCAAGAACGTTAGGCAGCAAATTCATTGGACATGCTGCAACACACTTGCCACAATTGATGCAAGGTGATTCTTTTGCTTCGGAATATTCAGTGTTGTCAACAAAGGTAACACTAAGTGTTTCTAGATTGCAAGAAATATCAGTAGAATATTCAGCAAGACCGCCCATGATTCCTCCATTTAAAATTTTAAATGGCTTGTCTGGAGTTTTAACACCAACAACTTCTAAAACATGTTGAAAAGTTGTTCCACTCTTAACAATGTAGTTGCCCTTTCTGATAATGTTGTTTCCAGAAATGGTAATAACTCTATACATGTTTGGCTTACCATATTCAACGCTGTTAAAAAAGCTGAAACATGTTATCGCATCTTCAACAAATGCTTTTTTTCCATATGTTTCAACAAACATGTTTCGAGATTCTTTAAACTTTTCGTTAAGCAAATGAATGTTGTCACTAGGATAGTTGTTAGAAATGGTTTTGATTTTATATTTAAGATTTGGCTCATGTTTTTTTAAAAATTGAATCAAGTGTTTTTTAGCCTGTCTTGCACGAGCAGTAAACACAAACACAATAAACTCACTTGCCAAAAGCGACGCAAAGTATTTTGCTCCACCAACAACCTCTGCCGTTCTGTTGAGAGTTAGACACTCGTTCGCAGTTAAATATGGGTCTGTATTGCTCATGGTTACATACAAATTAAACTTTTTTTCAATTGCATTTAAAGTATATCGCAAGTATGTTGGAGAACCACCAAAGTTGGCGTCAACAATTCCACTAATAGCAAGACGCTTTAAAAGTTCTTTAGGAGATTTGTCGGTCATTTCAGGAAAATTGTGCTCTTGCAAAAGATTGTCATTTTTGATGACAACATGCTTACACTTCATGCCAGTTGGTGTAAATTTCTCCACAATCGAAACAACGGTTCCGCTGGTAGGACTATACACAAACACACCCTTGCTTTGCGATGGTTTTGCAATCAAAGTTCCCTCTTTAACTTTGTCACCCACCTTTACAGTCACAGTAACAGGATAGCCATTTGTGCAAACAACAGGAACAGAATACAATTCTGGTGGACGAATTTCAATAATGTCGTTAATGTGGGTGTCATCTTTAGTCATACGCAAGTTAACACCACTTAGTAAGTTAATAGCCACTTTTCACTCTCCATTTTTGATATAACTATTTTAACAAAAATTAAAGATGAAAGTAAAACAAAATTGAACACTATTTAAAATAAATTAATTTATTTTGAATTATTTCTACCTGAATTGCCATTTTTTAGTTTTTTATAACAAAAAATTACAATTTGAACAACAGCAATCAAAATCAAAAATACTGCGAATGCAACACGCAAAAAACTAGACGAAACTTGAGCCGCAAAAAAAGAAAGTACCACAGCAACAAGCGAAGCAGGAAGAGTCACCTTCCACCACACAGTGAAATCTATAAGCCTCTTCTTGGCATAAATAAAAATAGAAACAATCGAAACCGGCAAAAAAACTATCAAGTTTATCGCCTGAGAAAGTTTTTGAGAAAACCCAAAAAATAAGGTCAAAACGGGAATTAACAATGTGCCCCCGCCCATACCCATTCCTGCGATAATTCCACCACAAAAACCAGCAATTATCAACCAAACAACCTGCATTTTAGCTCCATTTAAATGTTATATTGTGTTTTTTGCGATTTTTTGCCGCAATTTTATGTTCTTAAATCATAAAACCATACAAAAACTGCAATATTTCAATCAAATTACGTTATATTGCTTCAAAATCGAAAAAACTCCTGCAAAAATCATCAAAATATAAAAAATTATCACCAGAAAATCGTTTTTTATTTTACACAACGCAAACGCCCCAACAAGACCACCAACAATGCTCCCCATCATCACAAAAATTAGCGGTTTAAATTCAACCACTCCACTAGCTAAATAACCAATGGACGAAAACAAGCAAATGGGCAACATGGTTATAACCGCAGTTGCGTGGCTTTTTTTCTGTTCCAATTTTTCAACAATTGAAAACACTGGAACCACAAGCATTCCGCCACCAGCCCCAAATAGTCCATTCACCGCACCAACAATTAATCCACACGCCGCAAGCAGCCAATTCTTTTTTTTCCTCTTCATAATTCTATTATCTGCAACACTACCCAATATTATTTGTTGGCCCTTTTATTATTGAAAGGTTATGTTAATTATTTATATAAATAACAAATAAAAACTTGATTTTTTCGTCAGTCAATGTTAGAATATCTTTTGTAACTAAAATTTAAAACAAGGTGAAATCATGACAATCAAAAAAACTAATCACAAATCAAAATTTAATTTTTTCAGTTTGGTGCTTGCAATTGCAATGTTACTTTCATTTAACTTTCCATTTGCTTATTCTCTAGCAAACAATGTTTCATTTGCAGCAGACTCTTCATCTGAAGAGACAACTTATACTTACAAGGCAGAGGTTGACCAATATGAATTTTCAACCAACCAGTTTAGCATAAGCAACAGCGACACAAGTTCTTCAATAAATAGTGGAAAAGTTGACATTTCTGCTCGTCAGGACTTGATTAGTTATGTAACAAATAACAAGGATAGCAAAATTTACTATCCTATTGTTAAGTTCAATGGAATTACTCTACAAAAAGAAGAACGCGACAACATCGATAACCTTTCAGATATCGACACTGCCGACAACTTTGGTGGCATGATTGTCACAAACGATTATAGAGTTGCTAAAAAGAACTATAAGAGCACATATAACACAGTTGTTAAAGACGACGAAGAACTCAATGTCGTTTACCTTTTAATTACTCAAGGTTCTAACACAGAAGCAGAACATCTTGAAAAAATTGCTGAGCTTAAAACAAAAGTTGCAAAGCTTAACGAGGTTCTTGGCTACACATCTACCAACCTTCGCTATGCAGTTATCAACCAACACGAGTCAACCTATGATGGCTCAGACTACACATACATCGGAACCGACACAGAAGACTATTCTTCAATCAAAACCGAAGCATCAAGTGACCCTGTTACAGCAGAAGAATCACTTGCAGAGTTTGATATCACAAAATATTCTCTCTATTTCAAAAGAGATTATGAATGGGAAGAAAACAAACTTTATCTCTACACATCAACAAAATCTTCAGGAACATCAACCCTATCTCTCACAAACAATAGTTATTATGCTGTTTCTGTTTGGGTTTACACAGCTGGTGATGCAACCGCAACACTTGAACTCACAGGAACAAACTTTGATGCAGTTGTAAGTGGAATTTCAACTGAAGGAAAATGGGTTCAATATTATTTGTTTATCGCAACAAGACCACAGGATGCTACAAGTGTTAACATCCGCCTTTATTATGGAGACACTTATGGCGTAACCGGAAAAAATAAAAAGATGTCTGACTATGGTTCAGAAGAAAATCATTATCTTGCAAATCGCTTAAGTGGCGCCGTATTCTTTGACAACCTCAACCTCTACACAATCAACTATACTGATTTTATTAATCAAACAATAAATGGTTTTGCTCCAAACGCAATAGCAAAAAAATATATCGCATCAACAATCAGCGACATAACAACAATTCAAAACAATAAGCAAGCCGTTCTAAAAACAGAAATAATCGACGAAAAAGAAGTTGTTTCTCTCGATCACTACACCTATTCAACCTATAACAATGACGCAGAACTTTCTGTTGTTGACACTTACGTTGACCGCTTTGGCGCAACAAACTGGGTTAACCCAACATTCGACCCAACCCTTCAATCACTTGCTGACCAAGAAACAGACGACCTTGTTTATGAAGCTGGCGAAGCTGAAATAGACTCTTTAAATTTCGACACATACCTTTCTAATAATGCCTATCCTTTCAGCTATTACATGCCAAGATATTCTGCTGGCACAACATGGCTCACCGACGCAGAAAAGGCTGTATATCGCAATCTATATGCAAACGGCTCACTTACAGCAAAAGTTGTTAAAGAAGCTGAAACCTTCCCAGAATATGAGAGAGTTGTTTTAGACGAACTTGGCAATGTTGTTCAAGAAGAGCAAATCGTTGACGAACAAACTCAAAAAGTAGACAAAAAAGAAACAGTTCGAAACAACACATTTGGCGAAAACAACGAAATTTTGGAGCTTAAAAACACAAGTTCATACGACCTTGGCGTTGTAAGTTGCGCCCTGTTTGTTCCAACTGCAGCGGTTTATCGTGTTTCTGTTTGGGCTTATTCTGAAGATTCAGAAGCAACTGCAACAGCAAGACTATTCTCTGCAATAAAGACAAAGTCTGCCTCAGTTTATGGACAACTTATCACCGCATCTAACACAGCAACTGACTTTGAATACAACAGCAACAGCACAAATGGCTGGAAAGAAATTGTTCTTTATGTTAAAGGCAATCCAGTTGCATCTCAATTTGTATATTTAACACTTCTTGCAAGCAAAAACACAACTGTTTATTTTGATAACATCAAAGTTGAATCAATCACATCTAGTTCTTTTGTTTCTTCAAGTGGCATTGATTTGTCTAGCTATGGAATTCTTACTAGCAACATCACAAACGGAAACTTCAACTCTTTCTCTATAACAGCAGAAGACGACACAGCAACCTACCCTTACACTGCAGACTCTTGGACAATCATTTCTAACAGCACATCAACTGGCGTTGTTCGTGGCGTAATTTCAACCGATGACAACAACTATGAAAAAGTTGTTCCTGCCCGCGATAAAGACGGAAACATTGAATATTTAGATCAAGAAAGAATTTTCATTGATGGTGGTGTTGAAAAATATACTGAAGAAGATGACACAGTTATTACTTTAGAATATGGCGTGAACTATCTTAAAGATTTTGCCGGCAAATATGTCAGAGCAACAACTGTTAAAAAATTATTCGGAAACCAAACTGTTCCTAAAACAGTGATTGATGTTAACGGAACAGATGTTGAGCTCACACGCGAAAACGTTTACGCCGTTTCTCTTCCAGACACAGGCGATGAAGAACAATCTAAGTTCTTAATGCGTTCTAGCTCAATAAACTTCTCTGCCAACAAACTCTATAAACTCACATTCCAAGTTTGGTTTGGAACAAATTTCGATGGAAAATTTGTTGCGCGCCTTACCAACGGAACTTCTGATGATGCAAAAACAATTGCATCCATCAACTTAAAAGTAGATGGCACCACGGAAACTGCAACCGAAGGAACATGGCAGACATTTACAGTTTTTGTTAGAACAGGCAACGAAAGCGTTGGAATGCCCCTCCTTCTCGGCTCTGAAAACAGCAAGGGCACAATGTTTGTTCAAAAAGTAGACTATGTTGAACTTTCTGAAAAAACTTATGGAAATGTAAAAGTTTCAATTGACGATCAATACGACGAAGAATTCAACAACGCATGTGTCAACGGATTTGACAGTGTTGTTTCTGGTGAAGTTAGAGTAACAAGATTTGTTGACCTCAAAAACAACAACTTCTCTAACCACTCTGCAAAAGCTGACGAAAATGGAATTTTTGAGGCTTATGGATATGCTCTTGAAACAATTTCAGAAAGCGCATCTTACACTCAAGGTCAAGTTGGTGTTGTAGACCTTAATAAAGGCTTCACCTACAACGAAACAGCAGCAACTGGCGCTGTTCTTAATCCTAACACAGCAGCAACAACTGCCCTAGTTATTATCAACAACGACACAACCGATTTCACCGCTGTTAACAGTGTGTTTGACAACACAATCAGCAATAAAAAATGTGTAAAAGTAACCATCGATGTTCTAACAAGCGACATGGGAGAAGATAAAGGCCTTACAATTTTTGCAAACGGATTTGATGTTGAAATCGACAACATTTCTGAAAGCACAGGTTGGAAGACATATACATTCTATCTTAGAACTGGTGAAACAAGCATCGGAACATTTGCCCTCAACTTCGCCCTCGGTCGTGAAGAAAATGGCTACACTGGCTGGGCCATGCTTTCTAACATGAAAATTGTTGAATTAACCGAAGATGAATATAACACTGCAACAACAGCTGAAGGCATTTCAGAAGACAAAACTGTGGCAATAAAGAGTCTCGCTAAAGAAGAAACTTCTGATGATAGCTCAAGCGATGCTTCATCTCAAAGCAATTTCAGTTGGCAACTGTTCTTCTATGTTCTCTCTTCTATCTTACTGGTTGGCTCACTTGTTGTAGCACTTGTTGCAATCATTGTTAAACGCAAACGCAAAAAGGGACCAGCAAAAGAAATAGCCACTGAAGACAAAACAAAGTCTGAAGGCGGAATTCAATAACTAACAAAAAAACCACTCTATGCAGTGGTTTTTTGTTTGACATTTTTTCTTTTTTCTCTGTGTTTCATGACTGCAAATTTTACATTTGCAAAATTAAACACAAACATTAACAGCACAGTAAATAACAATGCTAACATGCAGCTAAAAACAGTGGCAAAAAACTGTGGCAAGACCTTGGCAAACAAATTATAACTCAAGTGACCTAAAAGCGATGACGGGGCCAATATAAGACCGCATATGGCAAAATATTTTAAAAATGACCAATCTAACAATTTTTTGTTGTTTAGAGTGATTAAACTTAAAATTGCAGACAAGACATGCATTATTAGCATTGCAATTGGAATTGATATTCCTCCAAGATATTGTGGCAAAAAAAATACACAACCAACCAGCGCCAATGCCCCTATTGCATAGTTCAAAAGTTCTCTCTTTTCAAGTCCGATTGCATTTAAAATGCTAGAACATATTTGATTAATCCCCATTGGAATCATTAAAACCGAACTTGCAACAAGATATTTCCCCGCATCTGCATTTTTGAACAACACACTACAAATTGGCCCACCAACACCAACAAAAACAGGGAGCAAAACAAAACTAATGGCCATGGTAGATTTTAATGCCATCATAATTTTGCCCTTCAGTCTGTTTTTGACAACTGCTGATGCACCATCAATATTGTTTGTTTCTTTAGAAAGCTCAGGAACAAGTGCAACAGCTATACTACTGATAAATGTGCTTGGAACCATCAAAAGAGGCAGGGTCATACCCATGTATACACCAAAAATAGCCAGAGCTTCGGACCTGCTGTAACCAAACAACATCAATCTTGCTGGCAAAATGATTGCAATCACAGAGCCTATTAGCGAGCTTATGGTTTTGACAAGTGTTATGGGCGTGCCGGTTTTCAAAATAGGAATAATCTCACCTTTGGGGTTAGATAGTTTTTCTCCATAAACGAAATACAAAATCACAACAAGGGCACAAGATGCAAAAGTAGAAAGTGTAAGACTTAGCGCACTCCTCTCGCCAGCAGACATGCCGATTGGCAAACTTAACAAAACAAAGAGCAATGCAATTCTTACAACTTGTTCAAAAAACTCTGTAAACGAGATTGTAAAAAACCTGTTTTGCCCCCAAAGCCCACCGCGCAACACAACATAGATTCCGCTTGCAATTAAACTAGGTAGCAATATTAACATAATGTTAACACTTTGATCATTTATAGCAAATGTCAAAACATTTTTTAAAGCCAAAAAAATCAAACATATAATCAAACTTAAACATAGAACAACAACAAGACCAGCAGAAATAATTTTGGCCTGCTTGTGCTTATTTTTGCCATTATAAAAAGCAACACTTCTAGAAACAATTAGCGGCAAACCTGTTGCAATTATTGTCATAAGAACACCAAAAATGCTCATTGAAATTTGATATGCACCAAGCATTTCTGCTCCCATTGTTCGCGATAAAATTATCCTGAGCAAAAAACCAAATGCGCGCGTTGCCACAGAAAAAATAGTAACAATTAGCGTTGCCTTTAAAAACTTTCTCATACAAAAATTTTATGTTGCCATCACAAAGTTTATGAGTCACAAAAATTGGCCTATTTTGCGCATAAAAAAATGAGCAATATTGAAATTAAAATTCAAATTTTGCTCATTATTTACATTTTAACCGTTTTTTCTTTCCGTTACATTAACTTTCAGTTTTGCAGAAACGCCCTTATATAATTTAAGTTCTGCAACAAAAGTTCCAACTGTTTTTATTGTGTTAATTTCAATCTTCTTTCTATCAACCTCTATTCCGCGCTTTGCAAGCTCATCGCTAATTTCTTTTCCGGTGATACTTCCAAAAGCTTTTCCATTTGCTCCAATTTCAAGATTCATCTCAAGTTCAATGTTAGATATCTTTTTTGCAAGCTCTTTTGCCGCAGCTGTTTCTGCAGCAATTCTCTCTGCCTCTGCCTTTTTGCGAGCATTGTTCACACTCACATTCCCAGCATTTGCAGGAACAGCCAAATTGTTTTTAAACAAGAAGTTGGTTGCATATCCGTCACTCACATTAATAACATCGCCCTTTTTGCCCTGGGCCTTTACGTCTGCTGTTAAAATTACTTTCATACAATTTCTCCTTGGCTATATTTTATCAATCAATAAGCAGAATTGTCAAACAATAACATTGCCTATATGAATAATTCTATTGTTTTTGGTCAATACTAATAAATATGTATGATTTAAGATGCAAACGCGAAGGCTGTGACTTTAACAAAAATTGCCTGTGCACAGCCAAACACATAACCATAGGCCGACAGGCCGAGTGCACAAGTTACTCCCCCAGCGAGAACTATTTAAAGACAGAAAAAAGCACCATAAAACAAAAGGCAGTCAGAACAAAGACCATTGCCGATTGCAAAGTTTCAGGTTGTCTTTTTAACCAAGAAGGTGTGTGTAAAGCAAATGGAATCACCATTGCAACACTAGATCAAAAAAATGAGCCCGAATGTTTAACCGTTAAACCAAAATAAAAAACATAACCAAAATTGGTTATGTTTTTCTTCACTCTTAATTGATTTCTTTGTTTTGATTTTCGACTATTTAAGTTCTGCAGTTGCACCAGCAGCCTTGAATTTTTCAAGCATTTCGTTAGCTGCGTCTTTTGCAACGTTTTCTTTAATTGTGCTAGGAGCGTTATCTGCAAGAGCCTTAGATTCTGAAAGACCAAGACCTGTAATTTCTCTAATAACTTTAATAACGCCAATTTTGTTAGCACCAACTTCTTTGAGAACAACATTAAATTCTGTTTTCTCTTCTGCAGCAGGAGCAGCAGCACCAGCGGCAGCAGGAGCAGCAACTGCCATAGCAGCAGCGCTTACACCAAATTCTTCTTCAATTGCTTTAACAAGTTCGTTAAGTTCAAGAACTGTAGCATTTTTGATTTCTTCTAAAATTTTATTCTTATCCATAATAATTCTCCTTATTTTTTAATTTTCATTTATGCGTTTTTCTTTGCAACTTCGCTAAGTGCAACAGCAAGTGAACGCATAGGATTTGTAAGCAATCCAAGCAACTGTGCAACCAAAACTTCTTTTGATGGAACTTTGCTTAAAGCAACAACTTCGTCGCGGGTTTGATATTTGCCTTCGCAATATCCAGCCTTAACCTTCATTACTTTATATTTGTCTTCTCCATCAACTGCAATCTTGGCAGGAACAACAGCATCACTTGAATGGAAAGCAACAGCGGTTGTGCCTTCAAGGTCTTCTGGTTTAAAGTTGATTCCAAGTGCATCAAAAGCAATTTTCATCAAACGGTTTTTATAAACCTTATACACAGCGCCAGCTTCTCTATATGCTTTTCTGAGCTCAGAAACTTGTTCAACAGTAAGTCCTTTATAGTCAACAAGAACAATTGCTTTAGCTTCTTGAGCGTGCTTTTTAATTTCTTCAACAACTACTTTTTTGTTTTCAAAATTTGCTGACATTTTATTCCTCCCTTTTTATTAAGCGTGAAGCGCTAATAAAAAACCTTGCCGCCAAAAAGCGCGCAAGGTGAAGGTTTTCATATTGCTGCACTCCTAGGTAAGATATTAAGAACAAATTGTGTTCACTTACTGTCTTTGGCTTGCTAATTTTCTATTAACTGCTATTATTATACACAAAAAAATTCAATTGTCAACAACAAGGACAATTTTTTTTAAAATTTTGAAAATTTTTTCAACCGTTGATATTGATTTTAAAGAAACATTATTGTATAATAGTTTCGTTTTTAGGAGAATTTTAAAATGAATCAAATCAACAACGAACTTTATATCGAAAATATGAAAGAAATCATTGCGGACACACTTAATCACAATTACGTTTCTTCACTCACATCAGCAGAAATTAAATATGTAATTTCACTGTTAATAAGCAGAGATCAAAAAAAGAAATTGCATGTTTCAATAGGCAACAGATTTAAAAACGCAAGCGAGTTTGGCGATAAGAATTTTGTTCAAGTGTTCATCGAAGATAAACAAGTTTTTGACAACGGCATTACACTGCTCATTGGAGACTACGAAATTTATCAATATAAGCTTCCATTTGGGGCAGATAACATGATAGAATCTAACTTCTTCTCTAATAAAGATCTTTTGGCAATTCAAAATATGCTGTTTGCAACAAAAAAAGATTATAAAACAAACTGGCGCAGATTTTATATCTCTCAAGAAAATATTAACTTTGTTCAAAAAGCAGAAACTGCAACTCGCGAAGAGTATCTTGAATTAGAGCGCAAACACGACAAAGCTGTTTCAGACATCTATTATCACGCAGACCATGATCTATCAGACCACACACCATTGTTTCACATTTAAAAGAATGCCAAAATGGCATTCTTTTTTTAAAATATGTTTTCGAGCGTTATCTTGAAATCTTGGCTATAATGTGAGCAATAGTCAATCAGAGAATTTGTTTCAACCATTGCTTCAACAAAGTTGTTATTCTCTGCATAAGCAATAATTCTGCTAATCCCTACTTCAACATCTTTAAGACCAGTGTGCCAAATAAGTGCTTTTAGCACTTTTTCTTTTTGATGAAAATCTTCGTGTAAAAACTTTAAATATTCCTCAATTTCTGGCAAGTCTATGTTGTCTTTGTTCTGTTCAAGAGAAACTTTTAAGACTTGCAAATTTTGCGTCATCGTGTCAAAGGTGTTATTAACATAATTGTGTTCAATAACACAACCAACAATTAAAGCAGCTAAAATCGAAACAACAATTATCCACTTTTTTATCATGGCTGTTCCCCTTTATATGTCTGCTTTTCAAACACATAATATTTGCTTGCATCTTTAGGTTGAATAAAGACTTTGCCATTGCTGTCAATGGTAAAGAGCAAAATGTGTCTATAACTTTTTACTTTTGTCTGTCTGTAGTATTTTTTCAGAAAGTCATCATCAATTTTAGCAAGCTTCATATTTTCCTTCATGAGTTTTCCATCCATAATAATGTTTATTGGAAATGCCGCTTGTTCTCCTTCTATTTTAAGGTCGCCACGTGTTACTGGCGCGCTGCTAGACTTTGGAATAACGCACAGTTTTCCGTTTGTTTCAATTATGGCATAAGCAACTTGATCAATTTCAAAAAAAGAACAACCACGAAGGGCTTCCATTAAATCGTCTAACGTCATGTTTAACTTTTTCAGTTCGTTATAATCTATTCCCCTAGGCGAAATAACAATGGCAGGCCTACCAGTGATTCCATATCTAAACCACATAAATTTTCGAGATAGAAAACAAATGAAAAAATGTACCAAATAAAGGGCTAAAATTGGTACTACTCCATGCACAAGTGGCACAGCAAGTTCAGACATTGGTGTGCACGCCAGGTCAGCAATAATAAGCGTTATAACAAATTCAAAAGGTTGCATTTCTCCAACTTGACGTTTCCCCATAAGGCGAATAACGGCAAATGTCAAAACATAAACGACAACACTTCTAAGCAGCATTATACTCATATATTTAATATCTGTTTTAGATGAATTTTTATTTATATGGGGCAAAATAAGACAAATTTTGCAGTTTTTTGGCTATTTTCTATCAATAAAAAAGCAGAAAATGCTGTTTTTCTGCTTTTTGTTACTTTTTTTATTAAATTTTTAATTTAGAACACCCAAAAGAGCCTTTCCGGTGTAACTTTTTTTGTACTTTGCTATTTCTTCTGGAGTGCCAGTTGCTACAATTTTTCCACCTTTGTCGCCACCCTCTGGTCCAATATCTATAATGTTGTCTGCAACTTTAATCATGTCTAGATTGTGTTCAATAACAAGAACAGTGTTTCCTCCATCAACAAGTCGTTGCAAAATGTTAATTAGTTTTGAAACGTCATGGGTGTGAAGACCGGTTGTTGGCTCATCCAAAATATACATAGTTTTTCCAGTTGGTCTCTTAGAGAGTTCTGTTGCAAGTTTTACTCTTTGAGCTTCTCCACCAGAAAGTGTTGTTGCCGGTTGACCAAGTTTGATATAGCCAAGACCAACGTCATATAACGCTTGAATTTTGTTTTTAATGCTCGTGAAATTTGCAAAGAAGTCGAGCGCGTCTTCAACAGTCATTTCAAGAACGTCGTTTATTGATTTTCCTTTATATTTAACTTCAAGAGTCTCTCTGTTATATCTCTTTCCACCACACTCATCGCAGGTAACATAAACATCTGGCAAAAAGTGCATTTCGATTTTAAGAACACCATCACCACCACAAGCCTCGCATCTGCCACCAGGAATATTAAAGCTAAACCTTCCACTTGTGTAGCCCCTTGCGTTAGACTCAGGAAGACTTGCAAACAAATCTCTAATTGCAGTAAACACTCCGGTGTATGTTGCTGGATTGCTGCGAGGAGTTCTGCCGATTGGGCTTTGGTCGATAACAACAACTTTGTCTAGTTGTTCTGCACCAAGAATTTGTGAATATTCACCTTCAGTCAAACTAGATTTGTTAATTTTGTTTGATAGTGCAGGATAAATGATTTCATTAACCAAACTAGATTTTCCGCTGCCAGAAACACCGGTAACCGCCGTAAACACGCCAAGCGGAATTTCAACATCAATGTTTTTAAGATTGTTTTGCCTTGCACCAATAACTTGCAGTTTTGCGTCAGTAATCTTTCTGCGTTTTTTAGGAACAGGAATAGTCTTTGCCCCACTTAAATATTGTCCAGTTATTGAGCCTTCTGCCTTCATTATTTCTTCTGGAGAACCTGTTGCGACAACTCTGCCTCCATGGGCACCGGCCTTAGGGCCAATGTCAACAACAAAGTCCGCAGCCCTGATTGTGTCTTCGTCGTGTTCAACAACAATAACCGTGTTGCCCAAATCACGCAAGCGCTCCATTGTTTTAATCAGCCTGTGTGTGTCTCTTGGGTGAAGACCAATGCTTGGTTCATCCAAGATATAAAGAACCCCAACAAGGCCACTACCAATTTGGGTTGCAAGCCTAATTCTTTGTGCTTCGCCACCAGAAAGAGTGCCACTGCTTCTGGTTAGTGTTAAATATTCAAGACCAACATCAATCAAAAACTTGAGCCTTGCACGAATTTCTTTAACAATGTTCTCAGCAATAACAGATTCTTTTTTTGTCAGTTCCAGATTGTTCAAAAACTCATTTATCTTTTCAACACTCATGTCGCAAAGTTCAAAAATGTTTTTGCCACCAACTTTAACGCTAAGAGACTCTCTATTAAGCCTTTTTCCATGACAGCTTTCACATGGACGTGCCACCATTAGTTTTTCAATTTCGTCCTTAACGTGTTCACTCTTGCTCTCTCGTGAGCGACGATATAAGTTATTAATAATTCCTTCGAACGCACTTTCATAACTACCAGAAAAGTTTGCACTTTCGTAGGTTACCTTTAACAGTTTTCCGCCATTTCCATAGAGAATCAAATCTTTAACTTCTCTTGGCAAGTCTTGATAAGGAACATCCAAAGAAAAGCCATATTCTTTTGCCATGGCTTTTATGTATGCCTGATAAAAACCAGCATCACCAAACCCAATAACCACAAATGGATTTTGTTTTAGCGTTCTCTCTGGGTGGCGAACAACCATGTTTTCGTCAATAATAAGCCTGTTGCCAATTCCTGAGCACTCGGGGCAGGCACCAAATGGAGTGTTAAAACTAAACAGTCTTGGTGTTATTTCTGAAAAAGAATATCCACAATTCTTGCACGAATTTTTGGTGCTATAAAGCGTTTCACTGCCTTCATTTTCAATAACAACCAAACCTTCGCTCAACTTAACAGCTGTTTCAATTGAACTAGCCAGCCTGCTCTCGACATCTTTTTTTACAACAATTCTATCGATAACCACACTGATTGTGTGCTTAACCTTTTTGTCTAATTTAGGAAGTTCATCCAAAAGAACGATGTTTCCATCAACCTTGCCACGAACATAGCCCTGTTTGATTAGATCTTCAAACAGCTTTGCAAACTCGCCCTTCTTTCCACGCACAATTGGGGCGATAACCATAATTTTTGCGCCTTCTGGAAATTTCATAACCTTGTCGACAATGCTATCAACAGTGTTGGCAGAAATTTCTGTTCCGCAATTAACACAATATGCCTTGCCTATGTGTGCATATAAAAGCCTCAAATAGTCATAAATTTCCGTTACTGTTCCAACGGTAGAACGAGGGTTGCTACTTGTCACTTTTTGGTCGATAGCAATTGCAGGAGAAAGCCCCTCAATGAGCTCAACATCTGGCTTTTTCATCTGACCTAAAAACTGTCTGGCATAACTAGACAGACTTTCCATATATCTGCGTTGACCCTCAGCAAAAATTGTGTCAAAAGCCAAACTAGACTTTCCACTTCCTGAAAGCCCAGTAAAAAGAACAAGTTTATTTCTTGGAATTTTTACGCTGATATTTTTTAGGTTGTTTTCTTTTGCCCCAACAATGTTAATAAATTCTTCCATAACATAATTCCTTTAATCTTTCACAATTTTAGCATCTTTAATAACAGTTTTCAAGATATATTTTTCTGTTAAAACTAAATGTTTTTTTCAAGTTTTTATTTGTTTTTTTTCGTTTTTTTAGTAAGTTCGTTTATGCTGTCACGCAACTCGATGGCTCTTTCGAAATCAAGTTCTGCAACAGCCTTATCCATTTCGAGACGAAGTTCTGTTACAAATTTTTCCAGTTCCTCATCAGTCATCTTCTTTTTGTTTTCTTCTTTTTTGGTTATTTGAAGAGTGTTGTTTATCTTCTTAACAATTGTCTTAGGAACAATGCCGTGTTTTTTGTTAAATTCCTGTTGCAACTTTCTTCTTCTTGCCGTATCGTCAATGGCTTTTTTCATGTTGCCAGTTATTGTGTCAGCATACATAATAACTCTGCCATTAGCGTTTCTTGCTGCTCTTCCTATAGTCTGAATAAGTGCACCACTCGAACGCAAAAATCCTTCTTTGTCTGCATCCAAAATACAAACAAGGCTAACCTCCGGAAGGTCAAGCCCCTCACGAAGAAGGTTAATTCCAACAATAACATCGGTTTCTCCACTTCTAAGAGCATCTAGAATTTCAATTCTCTCCATCGTTTTAATTTCACTATGAAGATAAGTTGTTTTAATTCCGTGTTCAATTAAATATCCAGACAAGTTTTCCGCCATCTTTTTAGTTAGTGTTGTTATCAAAACTCTTCCGCCATCTTCAATGGCCTTGTTGACTTCGCTAATAAGGTCGTCAATCTGATTTTTTGTTGGTTTAACCTCAACAATTGGGTCTAACAAGCCCGTTGGTCTTATTATTTGTTCAGCAATGTTGTCGGCCCTTTCAAGTTCATAAGGTCCTGGCGTTGCAGAAACACACACTAATTGACCAATTTTGCTTTCAAACTCATCAAATTTAAGTGGGCGGTTGTCATAGGCACTTTTCAGTCTAAAGCCATATCCAACAAGACTATCTTTTCTTGCCCTGTCTCCGTTATACATAGCGCGAATTTGCGGAATTGTCATGTGGCTTTCATCTATAAACATCAAATAGTCATCTGGGAAATAATCTAAGAGCGTATATGGCATCTGACCAGGCTTTCTGCCGTCAAAATAACGGCTATAATTCTCAATTCCGGTGGTATAGCCCATTTCTCTTAACATTTCAATATCATAACTCGTGCGTTGTTTCAATCGCTCTGCTTCTAGTGGCTTGTCTGCATCCAAAAAGGCCTGAACCTCTTTGTTCATGTCATCTTCTATGTTTTGAATGCACTTTTCAAGTTTGTCGCTGCCAACAACATAGTGACTGGCAGGATAAATCGCAACATGCTCTAGCGTGGCAGTCACCTTTCCAGAAACTGCTTCAACTTCACAAATTCTGTCAATCGTGTCGCCAAAAAACTCAATTCTCAGACAAACCTCACTATTTTGGGCTGGAAAAACATCAAGGACGTCTCCCCGAACCCTAAATGTTCCGCGAACAAAGTCAAAATCGTTTCTCTTAAATTGGTTTGCAACAAGCCTCTCAATAACCTTGTCGCGAGAAATTTCCATTCCTGGCCTAAGCGATATTGCCATGTTGTGATATTCACTTGGCTCGCCCAGTCCATAGATGCACGAAACCGACGCAACAATAATAACATCTCTTCTCTCAAACAGCGAGCATGTTGCCGAGTGGCGCAATTTATCTATTTCGTCGTTTATTGAAAGTTCTTTTTCAATGTATGTGTCACTAGAAGCAATATAAGCTTCTGGCTGATAATAGTCATAATAGCTAACAAAATAGTTAACTGCGTTGTTAGGAAAAAGTTCGCGAAACTCGTTGCAGAGCTGCGCGGCCAAAGTTTTGTTGTGTGCAATGACAATTGTTGGACGTTGCATCTTTTCGATAATACTCGCCATGGTAAAAGTCTTGCCACTTCCGGTAACTCCCTGCAAAATTTGTGTTCTAAGACCATCGTTAAGGCCAGTTACAATGCTTTCTATTGCCTGTGGTTGGTCGCCCTTTGGCACTTTGTCTGACACGATTTTAAACTTGTTTTCTTTCATGGGTTTATTATAACCCAATCTGACGTTTTTTACAAGCACAATGTTATTCTTTATAATTTTATTATAAAATTGTGGCCTAGCCCTTTCTTTTTTAGTTTTATCATGATATACTTTTGCTATGGACAAAATATTATTCGAAAACAGAATGCGCGAAAAAGACAAATCATATAGTGAAATGTTTGCCAAGGCACTGCTCGCTCTTGAATATGACCCAAACTTTGTCTATGCTCAAAATGATGAATGCCCTGACATTCATCTAAACAAAAAGGGCAAATCTCATGGCGTTGAGGTAACCAGACTTATCTGCTCATATTTTGTTACACTAAAAAAATATGTAAAGGCTTGGTCGCACAAAAAGCTCACAATCGAAGAAATTGCAACACAAATTCCACCAGAACTTCAAAATGCCATTGGGGTTAACGCAAGCGGAAAAGTTGTTCCAATGCGCTCACTTGGCGAAAAAGTTGGCTGTGAAAAAATGAAAAAACAAATAGCCAAATTGTTTGAGTCTAAACTGGAAAAATTGCAACATTATGAGCAATTTGACCAAAACAGTTTGTTTATGTTTGCAACCGAACTTAACCCAAGGTTAAATTCAAAAACAATTTTATCTTCACTCATGAACAAATCTCACATAGCAAACTATAACATTCACTACGATAACATTTTTGTGTTCACTTATAATAGCCTTATTCTTTATGAAAAACAAGAAGGACATTATTACACTCGTGAAATTCCAATTTCAGAAGAGACAATCGCCATCTGCGACAAATATGCAAGATATGCAAAAAAACAAAATATGGATTATATTTTAATTCAAAAAGAAGAGTCAGAAATTGAAAAATAAAACTCTCACAAAATTGACAATCGCACTTTTGCGGTGATATAATCGGCAATGCGAACAAAACAGGAGAAATTTATGGAAAACAATCTTACAATGGAAAAACTTGTTTCACACTGCAAGGCAACTGGATTTGTATATCCAGGCTCAGACATCTATGATGGCCTCGCTAACACTTGGGACTATGGCCCTATTGGTGTGGAACTGAAAAACAATATTAAACGCGCTTGGTGGAAACGCTTTGTGCAAGAAAACGAAAACAGCTTTGGTGTTGATGCTGCAATTCTTATGAACCCAAAAGTTTGGGAAGCAAGCGGCCACGTAGCATCTTTTTCTGACCCAAAAATGGACTGCAAAAGCTGCAAAACCCGCCATCGTGCAGACAACCTAATTGAAGCTCACAGCAAAGGCGCAGTAAAACCTGACCTTATGACCAACGAAGAAATGGAAAAATATATTGCTGAACATCATGTTTGTTGCCCAAGATGCGGAAACTTTAATTGGACACCTATTCGTCAATTTAACCTCATGTTTGAAACCAGCCGCGGAACAATTGGCGACGACCAAAGCAAAATTTATCTTCGCCCTGAGACCGCTCAAGGTGAATTTGTAAACTTCTTAAATGTTCAAAGAACAACAAGAGCAAAGGTTCCATTTGGCATTGCACAAATCGGAAAGGCTTTTAGAAACGAAATAACACCAGGAAATTTCATTTTTAGAACAATTGAATTTGAGCAAATGGAACATCAACAATTTTGCCGCGCTGACCAAAGTGAAGAATATTACAAAACTTACAAACAAAAAGCTTGGAATTTTCTTCTAGACCTTGGTTTTGCTGAAGACCACTTAAAATTTAAAGACCACGACAAACTTGCTCACTATGCTGCAGCCGCTTGCGACATCAACTATCTCTTCCCTATTGGTTGGAGCGAACTTAACGGAATTCACAACAGAACAAACTATGACCTTTCTCGTCACCAAGAATTTTCAGGAAAGTCAATGCAATATACCGACCCTATCACAAACGAAAAGTATATTCCTAGTGTTGTTGAATATTCAATTGGTTGCGACAGACTTTTGCTTGCAACCCTTTGTGAAGCCTATGCTGAAGAACAACTCGAAAACGAAACAAGAATTGTAATGCACTTCCACCCTGCCATTGCACCATACAAAGTTGCAGTTCTTCCTCTTCAAAAGAACTTAAGCGAAAAGGCAAAAGAAGTTTATAATTCTCTTCGCAAACACTTTATGTGCACCTACGACGAGGCAGGTTCAATCGGAAAACGCTATCGCCGTCAAGACCAAATCGGAACACCATTTTGCGTAACCATTGACTTTGATTCTCTTGAAGACAACTGCGTTACAATTCGTGATCGCGACACAATGAAACAAGAGCGCATAAAAATTGAAGACATCGCAAAATTTGTGAGCCCAAAATTAGAATTTTAATTAACAAAATCAAAAGAAACACCGCGAAATGCGGTGTTTCTTTTATTTTATTCCTCTTTCAACAGTGCTGTTTGCATAGGTCACTTGATTATTGCATGTGTTATAATCCATACTCCAAGGATGAATTACAGCAACACTATCACCAAATTTTGTAATCATAATATTATCAATTCTGGCGGAGTCTTTAAATCCTTCAACCTGGGGTGAAATTCCTTCTGGCATTTGAACGTCTTTTAAATGAATAAAGTTTTTGGTATAAACAACATCGCCATGACTTTGTGTATAAATTTTGCCATTTTCATCGGTTATAGTAAAAACATATTTCTCATCTTCAATGCTATAATCATAATTTCTAATTTGCTCTTTTCCCATATTAGTAGCATACTCTGAAGAATTTTTAATTGAAGAAATATTCCCCGGAAAAGAAATATCTCCAAGCGTTTTTATTTGAGATTTAGTATAACTATTGGTTGAAAACAAATCATCCATCGACTGATAATAATAGTCTTGATATTCCGCTAATTTGTCTTGAGCACGATCAACAAATTCGTCTAATTGTTCTTGCGTATCAAACTGTGGAGAATAATATGCCATCAAAAGAGCATAATCATTCACAGTTAAGTTGGTCATATACCCTTTAGGAGTCATTATGGTTGGTGCATACATTTCATTATTCATTCTATGCTCATAAATATCTTTAAATCCAAATGCATGCAAAAGTTCGTGAGTATAAACATAATTTAATTCTGTTTCTCCCCACTTAGAGTTTTGCAACCTAAATGAATCTCCTTTAATGATATACCAAGGATCCATTCTGCAACAATTTCCACCTACTGGCTCTTCTTGAGACAAATCATCAATATGAAATTGTATTACCGACTTAGACTTATATGATGGTTTGTCTAACTCTTCTTGAGAGACTATTTCATATTTATAATTGTTATTAATTCCACCAACAGCCCCAAACACATAGTCAAGAGCATAAATTGCAGATTCTTTATAACCGGCGTATGTGGAATCATCGTAGTCTTCACTGAAAGAAACATAAACTGGTTCATCCCCATTATCTTTTAAAACTTGACCAAACATTATGTCGTTATCAGCACCAAGTTTTTCTACTATTTGTGAAACTTGCCTATTTCTTTCATCACTCATTCCTGAAGATTTTAAAAACAATGTGCCACACCCCAAAAGTGTTGCCACGCCAAGCGCAGCAAAAGCACACCTTTTAAAATGACTACTGTTTCGTATTCCAAGCTTCATTATGGTTTTCCTTACATGCTTAGTTTATCATTTAAACATTTTTCTGTCAATAATAAAAATACCGCATTTCGCGGTGTTTTATTTTTTTAATTAACTGTTGCTGCGTTATATTCTGCAACTGCACTTTGCCACTCTGCGTAAGAGTTGTTAGCAAGTTCAGCCTGCTCAGTCATTTTATATAACACAAATTTTGAATATGTTATCTTCACCTTGGCATATAGCGCAACAATCTTTTGATAACTTCCCTCTGTTGCACTAGAGAGCAACAATTCATTAGATGCTTGTCTCTCAATTAAATAAGCAATCATATTTCCATCTGTTGTGCTAGCAAGTTTTTGACAATAGTTTTTGCAATTCGAATTTGTAACTGCGCTAGAATACAAATAATCAACATAATAATAGACAGCGAGTTCATAATCTCTATCAGTAAACGCAGCACCAGAAGCAGCTTGTTTTGTTGAAACAATCACATTATATGCTTCATCGTAGTTATTCAGCAAAATATAGTTAATTGCATGTGTTGAAGCCAAATATTCATTTGTTCCATAAAGTTTAGCGAGGGATTTTGCAGAAATTTGATTGTTATTATAAGCTTCCGCAAAAGACTGATCAGCTTCAGCGCAAAAGTCACCATAATTTGCATCATTTTTCAACAATTCAATATATTTTGATTGCTTAGCATATTTGTTTATTCCACCAAGTTTAACTACCAGGTTATATAAATCACTGTTATTTTTTGTTCTGATATAAATTAGCTCATAGCAACTTGCTTCTAGATTTTTAAAACCTAGTGCAGAACAAACTTTTGCGCTTACATATGGGTTAATAACAAAAAAGCACAACGAAAAAACAACTACAATTCCAACCAAAACAATTATAGTTCTAAGAGCTGTCAAAAAAATGTCTTTACCTGCTTTATATTGCTTTTCCATCATTCCTCTATTTAATGTTATTTAACTTTTCAACTCTGCGCGCATGCCTTCCACCGCCAAAAGGTGTTGTTATAAATGTTTTAACAATTCTTTGCATCTTTCTCTTGCAAGCCTTCACTTCATAACCATAAGCATCGTCTGAATATCCAGCAGCAAGACCAAGGGCATTGCAGTCTTCATGAATTCTTCCAAATGCGGCAACCGCTTCGTCATTTGCCAAAACGCACCTAATTCCTTTGCACTTGTTGGCAGCAATCATCATGCCAACACCAGTTCCACACATCAAAATTAGTCCATCAACCTTTTTTGTCGCATAAAGCTTATATGCCTCAACAACAAGATCAGGATAATCGTTGTCAGGTGAATCATCATATTTAGGCAAAACATAATCAACCCCAAGTTCAGTCAAAGCTTTAATAACAAATTTCTTGCTGGCTTCTGCCCTATGGTCTGCCACAATAGCAATCTTTTTAAACTGGTTTGTGTTTTGCAATTCCATTTCCAACCAACACTCCTATTATTTTTTCTATCGCAACATCAATCTGTTGCAAACAACTGTCATATTCTTCTTGTGTTCCACCATAAGGGTCTAACACATCAAAGCCACAAAAATCTTTAGTACAATATATTTTGTCTTTAAATTTGTCACCCGCCGAAACAATCAATGCCTCTTTATAGTCCTCTGTCAAACAAACAATCAAGTTGTTTGAGACTAAATCAGAAAAACTAATTTGTGTCGGCTTTTTTCGTGTGCGAATAATTCCATATTTTTTTAATGCAGCAACACTTTTAAAATTAATTTTGCTGTCATATTCAACATTAAGTCCACAAAAAGAAGAATTAACGCCAGACAAATTATAATCCTTCACCTTTTTGTTGAACAAATAACTCGCCATTGGACTTCTGCAAGTGGCGCCAACACACACAAAGAGAATTTTATACATTTTATTCTCCCCTATACCCTAGATTTTAACAATAATCAGAGATTATTGTCAACTAACTTTTACGAATAATTATTTTCAAGCTGCACAAACTACACTCAAGGAGAATTCAAATATGAACAAAATAAAGACCAGCCTTTTTGGCTACAATAAATCAAATGTCAATGATTTAATCAAACAAAAAGAAGAAATGATTGAAACACAACAAAAAGACATAGATTATCTTCAAAAAGAAAACAATCAGCTAAAATCACAAATCAAAGCAAACAAATCGCAAAATATTACACAAAACCAACATAAATAAAGTATATTTTGCAGTTTTGCGATGTTTTTGACAATTTTTATCTTGAAACATACATGATTTTCTACAAATTCAGGTATATAACTCGTGAATTCACATAAAATTGTTAATTTAATGCGTAATTTAATTATTTTTTTTGGTTATTTTCACAATAAAAAAACTCCTTCTCGGGAGTTTTTTATTGTTTTGGAACCATAATGTTTAATCCCTCTGGGGTCAGCAAAAATATGTTTGCTGAAACTCTTTGCAGAGAACCATTAAGGGCATAAATTGCTCCACTCGCAAAATCAAGCATACGTTGAGCCTCTGCATCGCTAATGTTATCAAGATTCAACATAACAGATTCGCCCTGTTTTAAAAAGTCAATAACCTTTTGAACCTCTTCATAACTTTTTGGATAAAAGAACACAACGTTTTTTGAACCATATCCACCCATGTTGTTAGACGAAGAATAATCTGAACCGTAGCCACCATAGTTCTCCTGCTCGGTTTCCTGATGTATTGGAGAAATATTATATTGATCAGGATCTGACGCATAGCTAGACTTTGTTTCACTTGGTTGTATTTGTGCTGTTTGAGAATTCTTCTTCTCGAGTTTTGAAAGTTTTTGATTTGTTTTTTCTAACTTTTGAGCTTCTCTTTCTTTTCTTTTCGCTTCTTTGAGTCTTTCTTTCTGAAGCTTGCGCTCGTGTCTTATAGACTCTGCTTCTTGGTCTTCTTCATCTTCAAAGCCAATACCTTTAAGAAGCCAATTCATCAATCCCACGAAATTATCCTCCTTTTTTGATAATAACATTTTATCATAAAATACAAAATATTCAAATTAAATTAAACACTTTTTATATTATTATTTATATTTTGTTCAATTGCTGCCACTCAATTATGCTAAAAACAAGCAATTTGCGCAAATATTTTACCATTGAAGACGACACAAAAGCAGAAGAATAAAAATCATCAATCAGTTCTGACATAACCAAAGCACTAACATAGACCTTTGAAACTAACTCGTCGGAATTGTCTTTCGCAGAATTTTTAAAATCATTTATTCTTTGCCTGAATGATAATGTTTTTCTATAGACTTCACTAGAACTAACTTTGTTTGTTTCATATGCGTTTGCAAGTTCATAACAGCTTCCAACCAAATCAACAATTAACGAATAGTAATTTTTATAGAGCGAACATTTGTTAAACTGCTTTTTAAGTTTAGATTGTTTTGCCCCTCTAACCTCTATAATGCCAGAATCTAAATAAGTGCTTTTTATTGCATTTTGTACGTTATTTGCATCATTTTTATTCAAATATGCACTTATTATAACATAGTTTTGTCTTTCAGCAGAATAAACCACACCCGCACCTCCTCGGTTAGCAACATCTTTACAAAGTTCTTCTGCCGCAACAATAGAATTACATTTTTTTGCATAGACAAAATAAAAAGTCACTTCTCCGCTAATATCATGTCTAGTTTTAAAAGAAAGAACAACAGCCAAAACAGCTATCGTTAAAAGCAAAATAGCGAAAATTTTTGTCAGTTTTCTTCTCTTCATAATTCCCTTTCGTTTTACTATAAATATGGGCAGCGAAAATCAAAGTGACATAATTTTTTGTTTTTCTATTTTTTAAATCAAAAACACACCAGAAAAGCAAGTCAACCCATTTCATCTGCGATTGTTCGCTAGTATATATTAATTTATATTCAAAGTTTAGGAGAATAATTATGAAAATCAAACCATTATTCGACAGGGTTTTAATCAAACCCGAAAATCAAGAGGAGCAAACAGCCAGCGGTCTTACTCTTCCTATTTCAGCAGAAGACAAACCATATTTCGGAAAAGTCGTTGCAGTTGGAGATAACACTGACATCGAAGGAAAAAAGACATTGTTTCAGGTTGCCGTTGGAGACAAGATTGTATATGGAAAATATGGTGGGCTTCCTATATTATTTGAAGGAAAAGAATATGTCATATTGAAACAAACCGACATTTTAGCAAAGATAGAAGGAGAAAACTAAATGAAACAAATGATTCACGGCGAAGAAGCTAGAAAAAAACTGAAAATTGGAGCCGGCAAGCTGGCTGACGCAGTAAAAGTTACGCTTGGCCCAAAAGGCAGAAATGTTGTTTTAGACAGGCCATATTCTCTGCCACTCATCACTAACGATGGCGTGACCATTGCAAAAGAAATCGAGCTTGAAGATGTTTTCGAAAACATTGGTGCCAACCTTTTGAAGCAAGTTAGTTTAAAAACCAACACGGTTGCCGGCGATGGAACCACAACCGCTTGCGTTTTGGCAGAAGAGCTTTTGAAAGAAGGCATCAAAAACATAGAGGCAGGAGCAAATCCAATTCTCCTTAAAAATGGAATGAACCTTGCGCTTGAACAAGTAAAAAAATCACTTTTATCACAAAGCAAACAAGTTTCAACAATTGACGATATAATCAATGTCGCAACCATTTCTGCTGGCGACAAAGCCATTGGGGAACTTATTGGCAACGCAATGAAAGTTGTTGGAACAAACGGAATAATTTCTTTAGAAGAAGGAAAAAGCAACTCCACCGAACTAAAAATTGTCGAAGGTCTCGAATATGATCGAGGATTTATTTCTCCATATATGGCGACTGACCAAGAAAAACAGGTTGCTGAGCTAAAAAACTGCAAAATTTTGGTTTCAAACAGCAAAATCAATTCAATTAATCAAATTCTGCCTATTTTAGAAGAGTGCAGCAAAAATGCAGTGCCCCTGCTGATCATCGCTGAAGATTATGAAACTGAAGTAGTCACCATGCTCGTCGTTAACAAACTGAGAGGCAATCTTAACGTCATTGCAACAAAAGCACCAAATTTTGCCGACAGAAGAAAAAACTTTTTGGATGATTTATGTTTACTCTCTGGTGCCAAATTGTTTTCTGATGACGCATCGATGCCAATTTCAACTGCCAAAATAGAAGACTTAGGCAGCGCTCAAAAAGTTATATCTTGTTCGGATAAAACAACAATCATTGAACCGACATCTTCAAACGATATTAAAACAAAAGTTGAGATTTTGAAATCTGAATTAGAAAATGCAACCGATGAGTTCCAAATTTCTGAATTAGAAAAAAGAATAGCAAGGCTCTCTGGGGGTGTTGCCATCATTAGCGTCGGAGCCCCAACAGAAGTTGAAATGAGAGAAAAGAAACTCAGAATAGAAGACGCTGTGTCAGCAACCAAAGCAGCGACCAAAGCCGGAATTGTTTGTGGCGGAGGCGTGGCTCTTCTTAAATGCAAAAAAGAACTTCAGAGCCTTTCTCTCAAACTAAACAGCGACCAAAAAACTGGTGTTGACATTGTCGCCACAGCCCTAGAAAAACCACTAAGACAAATCGCAAAAAACGCAGGCGTAGATGATGGTGTAATTGTCAAAACCATTTTGGAAACCGGTTCATCTGATTTTGGTTATGACGCACTCAACAACACATTCTGTAACATGTTTGAATGTGGAATAATAGACCCAACAAAAGTTACTACTTCAGCAATCGAAAATGCTATAAGCATTGTTTCAACAATGCTTACCACCGAGTGCCTTGTTGCGGAAAAACAACAAGGTCAAACAGCAGATGGACAATAACAAAAAACTGCCTTGACAAGTGACTAACTTATGATATAATAAGTTTATGGAAACCTATAGCTCACTGTTACAAAAAATAACAAATATTGAAAAAACATTTGTCAACAAGACAGATTTCCTTTCATATTTCAAAAATTTAAACAAGCTAATTGAGGACAGAAAAAAATTTAATTCTGCGCCAAGAATAAAAGATGAAGACCAACTAACAATTTTAATTAAATCTGCACTTGCGCTAAAAGATTTAGAAGTTGAAATTCAAAATTCGGGAATTACAATAGACGAAAAAATTGAGCTCAATAAACGTATTCGCGATGACATCAGATTTATCAGTTCTGTTATTGAGCCTGGTCTTTACGACGAAGAAAAATATAGATAAAAAACACACCATTATGGTGTGTTTTTAAATGTCTTTCATTATGTCCGCAAGCGATTGTGTTGGGTTTAATGCCTCATCAAAGTCAAATGTTCCAGTCTGCTTTTTCTTCTTTTTTGAAGATTGTTGAGCAGTTGTTGGTTGAACATTATAAAATAGCTCATTAATCTTGTCAATAACCTCTTGCTTTTCTTGCTCAGTAAGTTCCTCTTCTCGTTTCTCAGTTATTGCCCTGTTAACTTCAACCATAATGCTCTGTTCGCTCTTTTTTGGGCGACCGCGTTTTCTGGTTGCGCTTTCTCCAACTTTAATTTTAAACTCATTAACAAGTTTGTTAAATCTGCTGTCTAAATCACTTTTAACGGCATCATTGAGAGAAATTCTATCCTTCTCTGAAATATAATTTTTTTCAGCCTCAGATAGTGGTTTTCGATCTTCAATATATTCTCCCAAATTTGATAGCGTATTAATAACCGCTTTAAGTTCAGAATTAAATTCTTCAAGGCGCTCTTGGTCTGTCGTTTCTAGTTTGTCAAACAAGTCGCTATATCTGGCAGAAAGTCTTGAAAGCCTGTCAATTTCAATTGCACAACGGCTTTTCGTTATATCTTGAATATATTTACTTTTGCGCTCTTCAAGAGTTATTGCGCGAGCAGAAGCTTTTTCCTTTTTTTTCAACACAGCAATTTCGTTAGAAAGTCTTTCATTTTCTTTTTTAAGTTCTTCAATGCGCTCACGTTGATGACTGGCAGTTATTTCACTTTCTGTCATAATTTTGGTCACATATTCTTCTAACTCTCTGTGAGTATATCTCTTCTCAGCCAACTTTTTTCTCCCTTCTTTGCATCAAAGTTTTCACAATAACAAAAATCAAAATGCCAACACCAGCTGCAATAAATGCGGCACTCACTAGTGACGAAACAGGAACGCTGCCCCACTTTAAAATGTATTGACTCTGTCTGCGACTCTCCAAAATTATGCGCACAACTCCATAATATGTCAAATAAAGCCCAGTAACAAGACCCCTTTTGTTGGTTTTAAGATAGATAATTAAAAACACAACAAACCCAACAAACGTCAAAACTGATTCATAGAAAAACAGTGCTTCATACCACGTTCCATCAACATTGACGCCAAGAGGAAACCATTGGTTTGCAGGGTTTGTTATCTCGAGGCCATAAACCTCTTCGTTAAAATAGTTGCCCCACCTGCCAATTGCCTGACCAAGCAACAAAACACTGGTTATAACATCTGCAATTTCCAAAAATGGTTTCTTCTTAATTAATTTATAAATTGTTGCACCAACAGCGCCACCAATAATAGCACCCATAATGCTCATTCCGCCAGTTCGAAAATTAAAATAATCTGCAAGTGTTAATCCTGGTTCAAAAATAACCGAAAATAATCTAGCGGACAAAATTCCGAGTGGAATAATCGCCAAAAAAATTTCGAGTGGCATGTTTGTGTCAATTTTTTTCAGTTTGCAAAATAGCATTGCGAACAAAACACACGCAATAATTGCAACAGAAATGATAATGCCATACCAGTAGACATCAACACCCCACAAATTAAAAGCAATCCTATTTAATGTTAACATAATTATATTATAGCGAAACAATTAAAACAAATCAAGTTATTATTAACGCAACAAAACAATCACATAACATTTTTTGTCAAATTTTCACACAAAAAAAGCAACCTCTCGGTTGCTTTTTGTTTTAAATAATTTTATCTTCCTCTGCCATAATCAATAGTATGTGTAATCCAAGATTGAACCTCTGCAAACAAGCCACTAGCTTGTTCTACTAATTGGTTTGCTTCGGCAACATCTTCTATTAACATTGAATTGTTAATGAGTGTTTTGATTTCAGCAATCTTTGCACTTATTTCTTCTTGAGAGTGAGCAGCTGAGTATAATTCTCCAGCATTCAACTTGCTTTCAAATTCTTGAAGGTCGTGTAAAATCTTTGCAGCGCCCTCAGCATTATAGGTTTCAACTTCAGCATTTGCTGGGTTGTTTGTGTCTTCACCTTCAGCAGGGGCAACTTCTGGCTCTTCAGTTTCAGGAACTGGATCGGTTTGAGCTCCGCCACCAACACCAATTTGTGAACCAGCAGGGTCGTTGTTGTCAGAAACACCGCCAGCACCACCATTAGTTTTTGTTTCGTCATCTTGGTTTTCGTTTTGGTTGTTCATAACATCTTTAATGATTTCTGAAGCACCATTCCAAATTACTACGTTTCCATCAACAGTAAAGTCTGCAAATGTAAGATTGATGTCTTCTGTTGAGTTCATAGCAAGTGCATAGTGAGCTTCACCAACAGCTGTCATTTCTGCATCTTCTGCAAATGTTGTAACATAGCTTACATCATTTTTCTTTTCAACTTCAACATCTTTCCAATCAAGTCCTGCCAATGTGTAGAACTCGTCTGTTGTTTCTTGTGCATAGGCAGTAATTTTGTCTAACTCTGCTTGAATTTCAGCAGTTCTTTCTTCAAACACACGGTTAAGTTCGTCAATCTCAGCTTGATGAGCATTGGTAAGATCTGCAATTTCTTGTGCATGTCTAGCATTAAGTTCTGCAACTTTTGCGTCGTGCTCTGCTCTAATTCTTGCAATTTCGGCTTCGTAATTATCTTTGATCTCGTTAATTTTTGTTTGCCACTCAGCATTAAGTTCTTCAATTGCTTGTTCGTGTTGTGCGTTAAGTGTGGCAATTGCTTGTTCGTGTTGTGTGTTAAGTTCGGCAATTTTTTTATTATATTCATCTGTTGCATTTTTCAAATCTGTTTCTAGTGCATCAATTTTTTGCCCTTGTTTGTCGATGGTATCTTCTTTCTCAGCAAGGCTAACCCCTTGAGCAATGTTAAATGCAACAGAAGTTACAAGTCCAGCACCAAGAACACCTGCCACAACACCAAGGAGAACTCTGTTTTTCTTTAATTTTGTTCTAAGACCAGCGGCAGTTCTATTTGCAGAATCTCTTTGTTCCATTACACCCTGTGTGTTTTCAATTTGTTGTCTTGCAAGAGAATTCTCTTCTTCAATAGCGGCAATTGATGCTCTAAGTTCCAAGATTGTTTTGTCATCTTCTTCATTCTTTTCCCATGCTTCAAGAAGAGCAGCTTCAGTTTCAGCAAGTCGAACTCTGAGAGTTGCGTTTTTCTCTCTGAGTCTTTCATTTGAAAGTGTTAAACGAATTACTTCCATTCTTTGTTGCTCATATTCTTTAACAGCAAGGTCGTGTCTCAATTTCCACAATTGAGCTTGAGTAATAACATTAGCTTTTGCATACAATTCTCTTGTGTAAGCAGCTTTCCATTTTCTTGCTTGTTGAACAGCATTTTCTCTTGCATGCTCAGCGTAAACAGCGTCTATTCCTTGGATTGAGCCAATTTCATTTTCAAGAGCCTTGCGTGCAACTTTTTCTGCTTCTAATTGTTCAGCAAGAGAAGCATTTGTTGAACCGGCTTCAAGAAGAGCTTTTTTAAGTTCAATAATAGAAAGTTGTAAAGGTGCAAAAACTGTTTCATCTTTCCAGCTTGAGCCTTCCATTGTTGTGTCATTAGTAACAAGGTCATAATACTGAAGAAGAGCAGAAGTCTCTTCTATTAAACCAGACATAAGTTCATCAACAATATTTGCAACCTCTTCCTTGCCTACAGCAGTCCTACGACCATGAATAAGTTCATCAAGTCTAGCGATTTTAGGATATGTTGTTTTGAGTTGTTTAATTGTTTTTTCTTTGTTTGTCATACTTTTACCCTCCAAAAGTATTGCGTTTTTTGTTTTGCACGGCTATTTTATCACACTAGACACCCCGTGTCAATACCCATTTTCAAAAAAGTTTCGATGTCATTTTTCACATTTTTAAGTGATATTTTTAATAAAAATTGCGTTTTTTAAAAGCATTTTGTTGTTTTCACTCTAAAATTACGGCTAAAAACTGCAAAAATATTTTTCAAAAATTTTAAGATTTTTTGCCAATTTCACGCATTTTAGACGTTTATCAGTTTAAAAAGCACACTGAAACCGCCATTCCCGCGTCGTGGGAAATGCTTATTTCGATGTTTTTAGGCTTTTTCCCACCAATTTTGGCCACGGCAGCGGGCATTAATTCTACATATGGTTCACCACTTTGTTTATGCAAAATTTGAATATCTTTTAAATTTATTGAATGCAAGCCAATGCCAAAGGCCTTAAGAACAGCTTCCTTTGCAGCCCAAAAACCAGCAAGTGAATTGTCGAATTCACTAAAAATTCTGCCCTTCACCAAATTCCTACTCTTTTTAGAAATATACTCTTTTTCTTTGTCAGATAAAATTCTGTTTTCGATTTTGCCATCAACATTTCCTTCGGCAATTCTTTTTATGTCAACAATATCAATTCCTACCATTTTTCCCTCTTAATAATCTATGTCTGTGTTATATAATTTATTAATAACATTTTTAATAGTCTGCCCATCAAAACCCTTTCTAGCAAGTGAAATATACAGTTTGTCGCGAACAGAATCTTTATCTTTTCCTTTTAAATACTTTTCAGCCACAGTGAGAGCTTTTTGAAATTCATTTTCTGGGTCTGCAGCACAAACAACCTCAGCTATTATATCTTTTGAAACGCCTTTACTTGAGAGCTTTTGAGATATCATTTGTCGGCTCAGTTTTGAGTTTTGGGCAGCAAATGCTTTTGCGAACTCCTTATCGTTGACATAACCATAATCTTCTAGCCTGTTTAAAGCGAGTTCGATTGCTCTTGAACTAAACTCTTTTTTAATTAATTTCATGCGAAGTTCAAACTTTGAATGCAGGCGTGTCGCAAGATAATTAGATGCTTTTTCAAATGCCTGCTTGGTTTCGCTCTCAATAAGTATGTCTGCCAGCAGGTTTTCGTCGATTTCTTTTCCTACAAAAAAATTGTTTGCAACTGCCGTTTCTTTCAGAATACCTGAATAAAACTCACCATCAACAAACAAATTAAATTTATTTTTATTTTTTTGATTAGTTATATCTGTTATTTTTACCATTATTTTGAATAAGATTTAAATCTGTAATATCCGCTGCCAATGTTGGTTATAAAGTTGGCGCCGCGAATTCTCGCACGAATTTCTTCAATCTCTTTATCTGCAATGTCAGTAGGAATTGCAACTTTAATGAGTGGCATTGTGTCATTTATGTTTTGATCCAAAATGCTATAGCCTTTTTCTGTGAGAAGTTTTCCAAGTTGCGCAAAGTCAGCATAAGAAACCTTCATATCATAAATATTGCAGAATTTCATTATAAATATTTTAGCATATTTAACCGCAGAGTTTGCAACGGCAGCATAGGTTCTAGTAAGCTTGCTCTTTCCCAGTTCTTTTCCGCCAAAATATCTAACAACAGCAATTGCTGTGTTGCTAAGTTTTGAGTTTTCAATGGCAGCAAAAATTGGCAGCCCAGCGCTTCCAGCAGGTTCGCCATCATCGTTATGTTTTGCAACAGAATAGTCAGCGCCCAAACGATAAGCATATGCAATATGCTTTGCATCTTTGTTGCTCTTTTTTAAACTTCCAAGAAGTGTTTTAACATCGTTGACAGATTCAACGTGTTGAATAACCGCAATAAAGCGAGATTTGTCAACGGTCATTTGAACCATAGACAACGCGTCAACTGACTTATAATCAGAATTTTTGCTATCAACAACTTCTTTTGCTTCTTCTAGTTCTGCCATAATTTCTCCTATTTATGTCTTTATTATACCCAAAAAATGTTCTTGCAGTCAACAATTATTTATCTCTGCAGATATTCTGGTTCGCAAGAAATGTTAATTCCTAACTTTTTTAATGTTGACTGCTCACTAGCTGACAAAATGTGGCTGCTGTGAGCATCAGTTAGTTTGAGCTCACCTATTGCATCAAACGCTTTCTTTGCAAGCTTGTTCGTTGCAGAGCAAATAGCAAGGGCACAAAGTGTGTCATAAATGTCTAGCTTTTGAGCCCCACCACTAATCAATGATTTTAGTTCGCAAATTGTTTTACATACTTCGTCACCAAGCAAATAAACATCGTCGTCGATATCAGTTATTTCTTTCAAACAGTTCAGAACCGCCGAACTTGCGGCAGACAACAAATCTGTTTCTCTGCCGGTCACAATGCTTGTGTTAGATAGTTCAATAGCAACACTTGCAAAACCCGTTTGCATAAACTTGTTGTTTGCAGCAAATATAACGCGCCTGCGTTTTATGTCAATATCATGTTTTTTGATAATCTCTAATATATTGGTGGCGGTTGTCGATGGCTCAACGCCAAGTTTCTCGTCACACAATGCTTTATAATACCTTCTAATGATTTCATTATAGCTGGCATCCATGCAACCCTTATCATCAGTAATTGCAAAACCAGCCATGTTAACCCCCATGTCTGTTGGCGAATTATAGATTTTGTCACCAGCAATTTTAGATAAAATTGTTTGCAAAACCGCAAAATTTTGAAGGTCTCGGTTATAATTTGTCACCCTTTTTTTATAGGCACGAAGGTGATAGGTGTCAATCAAATTTTTGTCTTTAAGGTCGGCTGTTGCGGCCATATAAGCAAGGTTAACTGGGTGGTCAACAGGCAAATTCCAAATAGGAAATGTTTCGAATTTAGCATATCCACTAATAATTCCCTTTGTGCTCTCGTGATACATTTGAGAAAGGCAAGTAGACATCTTTCCACTGCCAGGGCCTGGGGCAGTTACAACCACAATTGGTCTTGTTGTTTCAATATATGGGTTTGCGCCATAGCCTTCTGGGCTTACAATTGTTGCGACGTCGTCTGGATATCCTTTTGTGTAAGTGTGAACATAAACTCTTTCTCCAAGATTTTTAAGCCTAGTGATTAGCTTGTCCGCATTTTTTTGGCCATTATACATGGTTATTAAAACTGTTGAAACATAAAGCCCCAATTCACGAAGTTTGGCAATTTGTCTGATTACTTCTTCATCATAAGAAATTCCATAGTCTGCACGAATTTTTTTTCGCTCAACGTCGGGTGCCCCAACAACCATGATAATTTCTGTTTTATCTGAAAGTTTTTGCAATATTCTAACTTTAGCATCTGGCCTAAAACCCGGTAAAACACGACTTGCATGAAGGTCGTCAAAAAGTTTTCCGCCAAACTCCAAATAAAGCTTTCCAGAAAATTTCTTAACCCTTTCTAGAATTTGCTCGGATTGCAATTTTTCATATTTTTCGTTATCAAAACAAATTTTCATTTTTTCCTCTTAGTCGTTTAGTTTCAAGCTTAAATAATTTTCCAAATTAAAGTTTTTCCATGCTTCTTCAGTTTCTGGTGGATAAACTCTAAAAACCATTTTTTGTTTTGTGGTTGGATGCAAAAGCCCCAATTGAACAGCATAAAGGTTCAAGAACACCTTTTCACCAAAACCATATTTGTTATCTCCTACAATTGGACACTTAACATTTGCAAATTGAACTCTAATTTGATGCCCTCTTCCAGAAAACAACTTAACACGAACAAGGTTGAGGTCGCCTTTTCTTGCAAGCACCTTATATTCTAGTTCTGCTCTCTTTGCACCCTCTTCTGTCTGTGGAGCAATAAACACCTTGTTTTGTTTTTCATCTTTTTTCAAATAGTTAATTAGTCTTCCGGCAGGATTTGCAAATGTTCCATGACAAACTGCAAAATATGTCTTATCAAATTCGCCATTTTTCATCTCTTCCGCAAGGCGTGCTGCGGCCTTGCTTGTTTTTGCAAAAACCATAACACCGCCCGTTGGTCTGTCTAGTCTGTGGACGAGCCCAACATAAACATTTCCTGGCTTGTTATATTTTTCTTTTATGTATTCCTTAACCATTGAAAGCATGTCTTTGTCTCCACTTTCATCTGCTTGGCTAGGAACCCCCTGTGGTTTGTTCACAACAATAATGTGATTGTCTTCGTATAAAATTTCCATGTTCCACCTGAATATTAATAGTTATCTAAAACAGATTGCAAATCTAACGTGTCGCTGGTTACAACAACCGCAAGAGGCTCTTCGTTGTAGTTGCCGTTTTTGGTTATGATAACAGCAGACAACTTTCTGTTTTGTTGAAACATAAAGAGCATGCTGTCAATTGTTATGCTGCTAGGCGCAATCTCATAGTGATTAGCAACATTTAAAACGTCAAGTCCTGTTGCAACAGGTTCTTTCAAAAGTGTGTCAACACTAACCCCTGCTTTCACTGCCGCTCCAATTGCGTCAACAATCATCTTTCTGTTGATAACACCAACAATTGTTCCTCTAATTTGAACAGGAACAATGCTATAGCCACTTTCAAAAATGCTCGCACAAATTTTGCCTATGGTTTCATCACCATCGACAACCATAACCTTGCGCTTAGGCAAAACATCAATTACTCTAGGTGGCGTTGTTACAATTCTGGCAATTTGTTCTAGTTTTTCAACAACTTCAGTGTTTGGCTCTGCAATAAGCGTGTCGCCAGCACCATGAACAATTGCATTTCTAAGTCTGCCACACTCAATCAAATCGTCCTCATATTTTTTAATTATGCTGTTGATTGGTGCAACTTTTCTAATAACTTCGCCAAAGCCAAGTGATTGCTTTATGTTATAAATGCTTCTAAGCCCTTGATCAAGCCTGTTATAAGCAAAAATAAAGCGGTCTCCGTTAGATTTTTCCATTATCGCTCCTTTTATATTCATAAGATATCATAAATCGAAGATTTATGTCAACAAACGCTAAACTGTTAAAATCAAAATATTAAAAAATTATTGATATTTTTGTGATATTAGTATATAATATGCTAAGTGTTGTGCTAGGTGGGGAGCTAGCGGTGCCCTTAACCTGAAATCCGCTACACGCAGGGCTGACAGCACTTTTAGGCATACGATATGGGTTGCAGAACACTGCAAGTGATGTTGATACCAAGGTCCCATGCAATAGGCATTTGTGAACCGTGTCAGAGCTTGACCGCAGCAGCACTAAGCAAACTCGCTTATGTGCCATGGGGTGGCTTTGGAGTAGTTGGCTACTTTGTCCCCGAATCGGTGTTGTATGTCGAAATTTGCGCACAACACTTTTATTTTGCAAAAAAAAATAGGCTCTCGCCTATTTTATTTTTTTATTATTTTCTCTGTGCTTCAATATATTCAACAATTTGTTTAACAGTTTTAATTTCGGCAATAGCATCGTCAGGAATAGAAACGTTAAATTCGTCTTCCAAACTCATCAAAACTTCAACCAAATCAAGTGAGTCCGCACCAAGGTCAGCAACAACATTTGTGTCTGCAGTAATCTTGCTAACATCAACTCCAAGTTGGTCAGCTAAAATTTCTTTTACTCTTTGTTCAACCATTGTATTTCCTCCAAATATGCAATTATTATAACAAATAATATTTGTTTTTGCAAGTATTTTATCTCTATCGACTAGATGTTACTTGTGTTATTGTTATGGTAACATTTTCTGTGTTTCCATTAGTGTGTTTAACCCTATATGTAATTTGGTCACCAGTTTTTAAATCATATTTAATATCTTCGTAAGTATATTCGCTTATTATTTCAACAGTCTTTCCCTGATAAGTTATTGAAAGCAACTGGTCTCCGGCAACAAGTTTTCCAGCAACATCAACTCCAGTAGAAGGATCAATTGCTTTCACAAAAACGTTTTTCAGCCTATAGTTTACTCCACCAACAACTTTCACATTAACAGTTGTGTTCACAGTGTATCCTGCAGGTGCATAAGACAAGTTTCTTCTTTCAATAATGTTGTTTGCAAGACTGGCAACAAAATTTGATGGAAGAGCATATGCAACATTATCTATATCACTAGAATTAATTTTGGCTTGAACCATGCCAATCAAGTTTCCGTTTTTATCAAACAAGCCGCCACCACTGTTTCCTGCGTTAATCTTAGTTGAAACTTCAACACCTCTAATTGTGGCAGCAATATCTCTGTGATAATATTCTACAATTGGCCTTGTTATTGTTCCAGCAGATGAGGCAAAGCCCTTGCCTTCTGGATTGCCAACAGCAATTGCTGTTTCGCTGTCGCGAATCATGCCACTATCGGCAAATGTTGCCGCATTGCAGATTGTGTTTTTAAGTTGATTGTCTTGAATTTTTAAAACAGCAATATCGTTGCTTGTGCTCGTTCCAAGAACGGTTGCATAAACTGGTTGATTCGAATCGTAAAGCAAAACGAATGCAGCGTTTGTGTTTGTTGAAACAACGTGATAGCAAGTCACAATATATGCAACCCCATCATTTTTATCAATGCTAAAGATAATTCCAGAACCCCTGCTTGAAGTGTTTGAAAAAATTTCTTTGCTGTCTGGCACATTGGTTTGCGAAAAGCTGTTTCTAGAAGAATCACTTCCACCAACACCAATACACACAACAGACAGTTCTGCCTTGCTTGTGGCATAGGTTATTCCGTCGCCATCAGAGGAAGAAATTGTCTGACTTAAATTAATAACATTTGTTCCACCATTTCGTGCCACTGTTGTTATGGTTATAATTCCAAGAACAATGTTAAACACCAAAATGGCTATAATAAATAAGCTGGCTGTTAGCCTTGGTTTGGAAGGAACATATTGCCTGTTAGATTCTGATTTAGAATAATCACGAGAAATAGGTGCCACGTCATATGGTATCTTTTTTCTGCCATCAGCCATAATCTATTTCCCCCTTTCTTCTTTAGTATTTAGGATATTTTCCCCTTATCATTCTTCGTCTTACCATAATAGTATACACCACAACACCTGCAACAATCAAGAAAATTGCAACACCACCCATCAACCACCAATTCACTTCATTTTTTTCAGAAACAAAAACTCTGTAGGTTGATGAATAGGTTTGCTCTTCACTGGTTCCCTTTTTCCCAGTAATTTTAATGGTAATGTCACAACTGCCTCGACCATTTGCCGAGACATAAAGTTTTCCGTCTTTAACCTCAGCACTTGCAACCTTGCTGTTTGTTGAAACCGCAGTCAAATCGTGAGCTCCTATCAAGAGCGAAGAAATGTTTATATCAAAAGAAAACGTCTGCCCCTTTTGCATGTCTGGCAAACCCTGACTTAAATATAAAGCAACAAATTCGTTTATGTTATAGCTCCGGCTAACAACCCAAAGCCCTGTGCCCAATGAGTCATAAAGCGACACACTAATTTCATAGTTGGCAATTTCATTAAATGTGTATTGAAAATCAAAAGTTCCAATCTTAAGAGTGTGCGAAACGGTTGTCGCTGTGCTGTTGTTAGTTACAGAAAGAATAAAGTAATAGTCGTCTGTTGGGCTTGCAAGATAGTTAACGTCTCCAATATAACAATACTCAAATAAATCACTTGCAGAAAATATTCCTAGTTTGTCGTTAACATAATCATAATTTGCAAATTTAACTGAATAGTTATAATACTTTTGCTTTTGACTAAATGCAATATTATCATTTTGCTTGTCTGCCACATATGGTGCATAAAAGTACATTTGAGAATATGATATTCCATCATCTGAAGAATCACTAGCATAAACAAATTGAAGTGATGTAATAGTTATATTTTGCGAGGCTGGCAACTCAACAGTCACCCACCCATATCTGATTCGAGAAGTGCTGGTGTTAGAATTGACTTCAGATGCAATAACATTTTTAGAAATATTCCAAATAATGCTGTTTGTTCCATCGCTCGCAACAATCTTTAAATTGTGAAATTCTTTTCCGTTAAAAAACAATGTTATAAACAAAGATTTTTCTGCTGAAATTTCAACACCAGGAGCCTTTGTTAAATATGTTTTATCAAACGAGTTGTCGGTGGCGGAACTTTTTGGTTTGATACTTGCCCCGGCAAGAACGCCATTTGCTGATGTTGGTGTAAATGTTGCAAACACCTCGTCTTCTTCAATGTTGTATTTTGATTGATAACCTGTTTCAGATGCAAATGTTGGGCTAATCAAATAATCCTTGTTGTCACCTGCTGCATAAGAAAAGTTTGTGCCGGCAACAATGCACGCCCCAACCCCAAGCAAAAAAGATAACACAAAATAAAATACTTTTTTCATAACATTTATTTAATTTCAGGAAGCTGCCAATTTATTGGCTCAATCCCATGCTCAGTCAAAAATTTGTTACACTTGCTAAAGTGTTTGCAGCCAAAGAAGCCGCCATAAGCTGAAAGCGGACTTGGATGAACCGTTGACAAAACCAAGTGTTTGTTTTTATCGATAAGCTTTGCTTTGCTAATTGCATTTCTGCCCCAAAGCAAAAACACAATTGGAGAATCTTGAGTGTTGGCAATCTCAATAACCCTGTCAGTAAATTTTTGCCAGCCCATGTTAGCATGGCTGTTTGGCTTGCCATCTTCTACCGTGAGAACTGTGTTTAGCATCAACACCCCTTGTTCTGCCCAACTCTGAAGGTATCCATGATTTGGTTGAATAATTCCTAAATCGTCCTGTTGCTCTTTATAAATATTTTTAAGAGATGGTGGAATTGCCACCCCAGGGCAAACAGAAAAGCAAAGCCCATGAGCCTGACCCTCTCCGTGATATGGGTCCTGACCAAGAATCACAACTTTAATTTTGCCAAAAGGAGTGGTTTTTAAAGCATTAAAAATTTTATTTCTTGGAGGATAAATTTTTTTGTGGTCATACAAATAATCAAGTTCTGAAAGCATAGACAAAAAATATGGCTTAGCCATTTCTTCTTCTAATTTTTCATCCCAAGAATTTTTAAAAAATTGCATAGTTCACCTAAATTTATTTTATCATTTTTTTGTGCATTGTGGCAAACATAATAATAGCTATCTTAAAAAAAAGAATATAGGAACCTTATTTAATTCTATACTCTTTCAATTGCTCTTTCAGCGATTTTTTTACTCTAAAACTGTCTCTACACTTACAAATTGCCTTATTTTGCACTCTTTTTTGCAGTTTTTGCGATTTTATTAGGTCAAAAGTTTTAGATTTATACTTAATTATCGCAAAACTTATCAGCCAAGCCACAGCCATGTCAACATAATAGGCGTGATTTTCAATTTTTACAATATTTTCAAGAATTTTATCTATGCACTCATCTTTCAAATAATAAAGCATTAACATGACAATTCCAACTCGTGCATAAAACTCATTTTCATTTTGAGCAAGGTTTAAAAACCTTTTAAAATAGTTGTTGTCTTTATCATTTTTAAAAATCTTTAAACTAGAACATGTTTGATCACAAACCGCCCAGTTATCTATCCTGGGCAAAAAGTCTATCAACATATGATATGTCTCGTCCATGTCTCCAACATAACCAAGAAGAAACCCATAAAGTAAATTTTCTTCAAAATAGTCGTCTTTTAAAGCCAAAAATGCACTCTCTAGGTCGGTTTTTGCAATTTTTCTAGCAAGTGCTCGCATATCTGGAGTTCTAACCCCCAAAATTGATGCTTTGGTTCCAATAATACTTTTGTGAACAAACTCCTCACCCCACTTTTTGTCTGCAAGTTTGTTCATTTCATTTAAAATCTCTTCTCTATTCATAATAAAATTATATAGTTTTGATAGCCTTTGTGTCAACAATAAAAAAGAAGCGATGTTCCGCTTCTTTTTGTGTATAATTCATTCCAATAAATTAAACTAATTCAACAATAGCAAGTTGCGCATTGTCGCCACGACGAATTTCGGTTTTCAAAATTCTTGTGTAACCACCATTTCTGTCAGCATACTTTGGTGCATAATCATCAAACAACTTTTCAATAAGTGGATGTTTGATTCCATTTGTTCTTGCTTCAAAAGCTTCTTTCTTTTCACCCTTAGTTTTTTGCTCTTGTCTGTCATCAAGAAGTGCTAAAAGTTTTCTTCTGCAGTTAAGTTTAACAGCTCCATCTTTAGAAACTTTAACTTTCTTTTCTTTGCCCTTGCTGTCAGTAGAAGTTTTTTCTTCTGTTACAACATCAGCATATCCCTTTTTAGCGATTGTGATGCATTTTTCAGCAAGTTTAGAAGCTTCTTTTGCACGATCAAGAGTTGTTTCAATTCTGCCATGCCACAAAAGGTCTGTTGCAAGATTTGTTACAAGAGCAACTCTTTGGTCGGTTGGTTTTCCTAATTTCTTTGTGCTCATTCTCTTTCTCCTTATTCTTCTTTAGCTTTAAGGCCAAGACCAAGTCCTTCAAGCTTGTGGATAACTTCATCAAGAGATTTGCGTCCAAGGTTTTTAACTTTGAGCATATCTTCTTCGGTCTTTTTGATTAAATCTTCAACTGTGTTGATACCAGCGCGTTTCAAACAGTTATATGAGCGAACAGACAAATCCATGTCTTCAATGCTCATGTTCAAAAGTTTTTGAACTTTGTCTTCTTCACGGCTAACAAGAATGCTTGTGTTTGCCATGCTGTCAACAAGTTCAACAAACATGTTAACATGGTCAACCAAAAGTTTGCTTGCAAGGCTAACAATTTCTTTTCCAGAAATTGTTCCGTTTGTTGTTACGTCTAAAACTAGCTTGTCATAGTCAGTGTTCTGACCAACACGAGTGTTTTCAACTTCATAGCTTGCTCTGCGAACTGGTGTATAAATGCTGTCAATAGCAATATATCCAATTGGCAAACTCATGTCTTTGTTCTTTTCTGCTGGTTCATAGCCACGACCACGACCAACAACAATGTCCATATCAAGAGTTGCACCTGCTTCGAGTGTGCAGATATACAAATCAGGATTCAAGACTGTTACTTCGTCATCTGCTTGAATCATGCCAGCTGTTACTCTAGCAGGACCTTTAGCAAGAAGCTTTATTGTCTTTTTAAAGTTCATATCAAGAGATGATGTTTTAACTGCAAGAGTTTTCATGTTTAAAACAATTTCAGTTACATCTTCTTTTGCGCCTTTAAGTGTAGAAAATTCATGTTCTACTCCGGCAATACGAATGTTTGTGACTGCTGCTCCTGGAAGTGCAGAAAGCAAGCATCTACGAAGAGCGTTTCCAATGGTTACACCAAATCCGCGTTCAAGTGGTTCAACAACGAACTTAGCATGAGAACCATTTTCTTCTTCAATACATTCAATTTTTGGTTTTTCAATTTGAAACATAATCTTATCTCCTTTTTGGGATTATTATTTAGAATAAAGCTCGATGATTAAGTGTTCTTGGATATCAACGTCGATATCATCACGTTTTGGAAGAGCTACGACTTTTCCTGTGAGTTTTTCTGCATCAAACTCTAACCATTTTGGAACGATAACTCTAAAACTCTTAACGTCAGAGAACATTTCTTTCTTTTGTTTACTCTCTTTAACTGCGATTACGTCACCAACATTAACGAGGTATGAACGAACGTCAACACTCTTTCCGTTTACGGTAATTTGTCTGTGACTAACAATTTGTCTGCAGGCAAATCTTGTTTGAGCAAGGCCAAGACGGAACACAACGTTGTCGAGTCTGCGTTCAAGAAGACTTAACATGTTGTCACCAGTTTTGCCACGCATTCTTTCTGCTTCTTCATAGTAGCCACGGAATTGACGTTCTTCTACACCATAAATAAATTTAACTTTTTGTTTTTCTTTGAGCTGCATGCCATATTCTGAAACTTTGTGACGAACATTAGCACCAGGGTTTCTATTTGATTTCTTGTTAATTCCCATAACCATTGGGCTGATGCCAAGATAACGGCATCTCTTTAAAATAGGATCTTTTACTGCCATTTACTTTCTCCTTATCCTAAATTCTTCTTGCCTTAGGTGGACGGCAACCATTGTGAGGGATTGGAGATACATCACGAATAAGTGTAACTTCTAATCCTTCATTTGCAACGCTTCTGATTGCAGATTCTCTGCCGTTTCCTGGGCCTTTAACATAAACTTCAACAGATTTCAAGCCATATTCTTTTGCGGCTTTAGCAGCTTTCTCTGCAGCAAGACCTGCAGCAAAAGGTGTGCTTTTGCGGTTTCCTCTGTAACCAAGGGCACCAGCAGAACAAGCAGCAATAACATTTCCTTGAACGTCAGTGATTGTAACAATTGTGTTGTTAAAAGATGATTGAACGTGAACAATACCCTTTTCTACGTTTGTGGTAATTCTACGTTTCTTTGTTGTCTTTTTTACTTCTTTTGCCATAAACTTTGTCTACTTCCTCCCTTATTTCTTTTTAACAGAGCTATTTCTAGGACCTTTTCTGGTTCTAGCATTGCTTCTTGTGTTTTGTCCTCTTACTGGAAGACCTTTTCTGTGACGAATGCCACGATAGCTACCAATTTCTTGAAGGGCTTTAATATTCATGCCAACTTCTCTTTTAAGGTCGCCTTCGACAACTAAGTGTTTGTCGATGTATTCACGGATTTTTCCGGTTTCAGCTTCTGTAAGATCCTTAACACGTGTGTCAGGATTGATTCCAGTAGCTGCTAAAATTTTGTTAGCAGTAACTCTGCCAACACCATAGATATAGGTCAAGCCTATTTCTACTCTTTTTTCGTTTGGTAAGTCTACACCACCAATTCTTGCCATTGTTTTCCTCCAAAATATTTTTTTGTTTTTTATTAGTTTAATTAACATTTGGAATGGTATGTTAATTATTATTTTGTGGGTTAAAGCCCACATTATATTAATGCCATTTGGTAGATAATCTATCTAGCCGCCCAAACGGCAATAATTTTCAAGCTTATTATTAACCCTGAACTTGTTTGTGTTTAGGGAATTTGCTGCAAATAACTCTGAGCTTGCCGTTTCTTTTAATAACCTTGCAATTTTCGCAAATAGGTTTAACACTTGGTCTAACTTTCATTTTTGCTTCTCCTTATAAATTTTTCCTTTTAAATTTTACTTGCTTCGCCAAATAATTCTGCCACGAGTTAAGTCGTAAGGGCTCATTTCAAGTTTCACTGTATCACCTTCGTAAACGTGAATATAGTTTTTCCATAACTTTCCTGATAGATATGCTGTTATAATATGGCCACCTGCGATTTTAACTTTAAATGTCGCACCAGGCATGGCTTCAACAACAACGCCCTCAGTTTCTATAACATCATCTTTGCTCAAAATTGTTTGCCTCCAATTTTTTGGTTAATATTTCAACACCGTCATCTTTAATTAAAACCGTGTTTTCATAGTGTGCACTTGGTCTGCCATCTTTTGTTCTGGCATCCCAGCCGTTTAGGCGGAGTTCCCAAGTTCCAGCTGTAATCATTGGTTCAATCGCAATTGTCATGCCGGTTTTGAGTTTCATACCAGTGCCAGCCGTTCCAAACATAGGAACAAATGGATCTTCATGCATATGTCTGCCAATTCCGTGACCGCCCATTTCTCTAACTGAGCCAAATCCATGTTTTTCGGCGTTCTTTTGCACTGCAGCACCGATATCACCAAGCCTGCTTCCGTCTTTAAGCCCTTCGAGAGCTTTCCAGAAGCATTCTTCAGTAACTTTTATGAGTTTTTGTTTTTCTTCGCTGATGTTTCCAACAGCAAATGTTCTTGCAGCATCACCGTGATAACCTTTATAGCTAGCCACGCAGTCGATGCTGATTATTTGTCCTTCTTGCAAAATGATATCATCACTAGGAATTCCGTGAACAACAACTTCGTCGACCGAAGCGCAGATTGTTCCAGGAAAGCCCTGATAGCCTAAGCAAGATGGCTTTGCACCACGACTAACAATGTAGTCATGAGCGATTTTGTCTAGTTCTTTAGTTGAAATGCCAGGGCGAATATGCTTTCCAACCTCTTCGATTGCTCGAATGGTTATGTCTCCGGCAATTTTCATAAGTTCAATTTCTTTTTGATTTTTTGTGGTAATCATCAACTATTTTCCCAGTCCTTTAAGAATTTGCTTCAATGTATACTCTGGGGTTCTGCTAGCATCAACACTTAAAACCAAACCTTTCTGTCTGAAGTGTTCTACAATAGGAAGGGTTTTTTGAGTAAAAGTATCAAGTCTTTTTCTTATTGCCTCTTCTGTGTCGTCAGCACGAACAACATATTTCGTTCCACACACAGAGCAGTAGTTAGGATCACCAGCAAATTTTACATTGTGGATGTGACCACATTTTGGACAAGTTCTTCTACCACCAATGCGTTCGATAACAGTATCAAAATCGACATCGAGATAGAGAACTTTGTCAATCTGTGAAATATTTTCAAGAAGTCGTGCTTGCTCCATGGTTCTAGGAAAGCCATCTAACATATATCCGTTTTTACAATCGTCTTGCAAAAGTCTTTGTTTTAAAATGCCAACCGTAAGTTCATCTGGAACCAAGGAACCAGAGTCAATAATAGACTTCAGCCTGTTTCCGAGTTCACTTCCACTTGCGGCTTCTGTTCTAAACAAATCTCCAGTAGAAATTGTTGGAATTTTCAAAATATTAGATAGTTCTTGCGCAGCAGTTCCCTTTCCTGAACCCTGCGGACCCATAATAAGCAGCCTCATTTTATCACCTTATAGAATATTTTTGTGTCTCTTCATCATAAGTTGTGCGTCTAGTTGTTGGTTAAGTTCTAGAGCAACTGAAACAATAATCAGCATTCCTGTTGCAGTAAATGCATTAAGAAGCGACAATTGTCCACCAGCAACAACACGGAATATGATAGAAGGCACAAGAGCCAAGAATGCAAGGAATATTGCACCAAACAATGTTATTCTTCTAGAAACTCTTGTGAGATAATCAGTTGTTGGTTTTCCGGCACGAATACCAGGAATAAATCCACCATTTTGCTGAATATTCAAGCTCACATCAGCAGGATTAAACTGCATTTGAGCATAGAAATATGAGAAGAATAAGATGAGAAGCGCAAGCAAGATGCTATAAACAATAGAACCAGTTCCCATATAGGTGCCCCACCAAGTAGCAAAGCTGCTAGTTGGCCAGAACAAGCTGATTATGAGTGATGGGAATGTGATAATAGCACTCGCAAAGATGATTGGCATAACACCAGATGCGTTAACCTTCATAGGAATATATGAAGATTGACCGCCATACATCTTTCTTCCTTTAACTTGTTTTGCATATTGAACAGGAATTCTTCTTTCTGCTCCATCAACCCAAACAATAAGGGCAAACAGAACAACTGCCATCAAAATGAAGCCAAGAAGTTCCCACAAATAAGATACGCTAGATGTAAATACACTATAGATAGCGTTTGCGATAGACTGTGCAGATGTTGCGATGATACCAACAAAGATGATAAGAGACAAACCATTGCCAATTCCTTGGGCAGTGATTCTATCGCCAATCCACATAGTCATGCATGTTCCTGCAACGAGCAGAACAACAACCATAACGCCAGTAAGCCAAATCAAGTTTTGTCCAAAGATTGGTGAAAGTGTTTCTTGATAACCAAGCACAATTCCAACACCTTGAGCAATTGCAAGCACAATTGCTACAATTTTTGTGATAAGATTGATTTTTTCTCTACCCTCGTCGCCTTGTTTAGAAAGTCTTTCAAGAGCAGGAATACCAACAGTTAAAAGTTGCACAATGATTGATGCGTTAATGTATGGAGTAACTCCAAGCGCAAAGAACGCAGCATTAGAAAGAGCACTACCAGTTACAGTGTTCAAAAGGCTCAGAATTCCAACACTATCGTTTTGTGTGATAGATTGAAATGTTGAGATGTTAAGTCCAGGAACTGGAAGAAAACATCCAAGTCTATAAACAAACAATAACAGGAGCACAATTAAGATTTTCTTTCGTATTTCTTTATCCTTAAATGCACTTGCGAGAGAACTAAACATTATACCACCTCAATGCTTCCACCAGCTGCTGCAATCTTGTCAGCTGCAGAGCCAGTAAACTTAGCTGCCTTAACAGTAAGTTTTTTTGTTAAATTGCCGTTACCAAGAACCTTAAGTCCATAAGCCTCAACCTTAGAGATAATTCCCTTTTCTTTCAAAAGCTCAGCTGTAACAACTGTGCCATTTTCAAGTTTTTCAAGGTCGCCGACATTAACAGTAGTATATTCTTTTTGCCAGTTATTTGTAAATCCTCTTTTAGGAAGTCTACGAATAAGAGGCATTTGTCCGCCTTCAAATCCTGGGCGAACTCCACCGCCACTACGAGCGTTTTGACCCTTGTGGCCTTTTCCTGATGTCTTACCAAGTCCTGAACCTGTACCACGACCAAGTCTCTTTGTTTTTTGTGTAGAGCCTGGTGCTGGAGCTAAATTATGTAATTTCATGTTCATTCTCCTTGATTAAATTTCTTCAACTTTAACAAGATGCTTAACAACAAAAATCATTCCTCTTGTGCAAGCGTTATCTGGTTTAATAGTTGAGCTATTTGTTTTTCTAAGGCCAAGAGCCTCAAGTGTACGTTTTTGTTTTTCAAGTCTGCCAAAACCACTCTTAACAAGTGTGATTTTAAGTTGCTTTTCAGCTTTCTTGCTAGCAGCCTTTTTAGGAGCTTCTACTTTAACTTCTGCAACAGCCTCAACCTTTTCTACTTTTGCCTCTGCTTTAGGAGCTGCTTTTTTTGCAGTTGTTGCAGCCTTTTTAGCAGGAGCTTTTGCAGTTGTTGTAGCCTTTTTAGCAGGAGCTTTTGCAGCAGCAGTTGTTGTCTTTTTTGCAGCTGGTTTTTTAGCTGCAGTAGTCTTTGTTTCTGCCATTTTCTTTCTCCTATCTAATTTCATCTACTGATTTGCCACGAATTGCAGCAATTTGTTCAGCGTTTCTAAGTTTTTTAAGTCCGTCAAAAGTAGCTTTAACGCAGTTTACAGGGTTGTTTGAGCCAAATGATTTAGCTGTGATATCCTTAATTCCTGCCATTTCTACTACATCACGAACGGCACCACCGGCGATAACTCCAGTACCTTCTTTACTTGGCATCATAAGAATTTTTGTTGTTTCAAATTTTCCTATAATTTCGTGAGGTATTGTTGTTCCGTTGAGTGCAATTGTAACAAGATGGTGTTTAGCATCTGATGTTGCTTTTTCAATAGCAAGTGTAACTTCTGCTGCCTTACCCATTCCAACACCAATTCTACCGTTTTTGTCACCAACAACCACAACTGCGTTGAAACGCATTTTGCGTCCACCTTTAACAGTTTTAGAAATACGGTTAACGGTAACCATCTTTTTGTCGAGGCCATCGCCTTTCTCTTCTTTTCTTTCACGACGAGGACGACGTTCGAATTTTTTGCCTCTTGCTGGTCTTTCTTGTTTTTCAGCTGTTTCGCTAACTGGAGCTTCTTGTGCAGCTTCCACTACTTTTGTTTCTAATTCTGCCATAACAATCTCCTAAAATTCAAGTCCTGCATCTCTTGCGCCTTCGGCCAAGCGTTGCACACGACCAGTGTAGATATATCCACCACGGTCAAATACGACTTTTTTGATTTTTAATTTTTTAGCGCGGCTGCCAACAAGTTTACCAACTTCATAAGCAACTTCAGCCTTTGTTTTGCCTTCAAGTTTTCCAGCAAGTTCTTTATCTAGGCTAGATGCGCTGCAAAGTGTTTTGCCTGCAGCATCATCGATAATTTGAGCATAGATATGTGTTGTTGAACGATAGACATTAAGTCTTGGTTGTTCTTTTGTTCCACGAAGATCATTTCTAATTCTATCGTGTTTTGCTTTTCTAACTGCATTTTTATTAGCTTTCTTAAACATATCTTACCCTCCTTATTTCTTACCCTTTTTAATTTCTTTTCTGCGAACAGGTTCGTTTGTATAGTAAATACCATAGCCGTGATAAGGTTCAACCTTCTTAAGAGCTTTGATATCTGCAGCAAACTGACCAACAGCAGTTTTGTCAATTCCACTAATAACAATTTCTGTTGCGCTTGGGCAAGTTGCAGTAAGTCCACGTGGAATTTCAATGTTTACTGGATGAGAATATCCAATATTCAAAACAATTTTGTTTCCTTGAACGGCACATTTGTAACCGATTCCAGAAATGGTAACTGATTTTGAATAACCTTCAACCACACCTTTAACCATGTTAGCAATAAGCGCTCTGTAGAGACCGTGTTTTGCTTTAATTTGGTTTTCATCACTGTTGCGAGACAATACAACATGTCCGTTTTCAACAGCAACTTTAATGCATGTTGGGTCAACCCATTGTCTGAGCGAACCTTTTGGTCCAGTAACAATAACTTCGTTTTCTGTGTTCACATCAACTGTTACACCAGCTGGAACACTAATAGGAGCTCTACCAATTCTACTCATGATTTCCTCCTACCATACATAGGCGAGAACTTCGCCACCAACATTAAGTTTTCTAGCATTTTTATCTGTCATAACACCCTTAGATGTAGACACAATGGCAATGCCGAGACCAGAAAGAACTCTTGGAAGTTCGTCTGCGTTTGCATAAATTTTAAGACCAGGCTTAGAGATTCTTTTCAAGCCAGAAATAACCTTCTCGCCTCTTGCACCATATTTAAGTTTGATAACAAGATTTGTGAATTTTCCTTCTGTAACTTCTTCATAAGATGCAATATAACCTTCGTCTAAAAGAATTTGAGCAATCGCTTTTTTCATTTTAGATGTTTCCATAGAAACAGTTTCATGTCTTACGTTAAGCGCATTTCTAATGCGTGTAAGCATATCTGCAATTGGATCTGATACCATATCTTATTTTTCCTCCTTACCAGCTTGCCTTTTTCACGCCAGGAATCTCGCCTTTATAAGCAAGATTTCTGAAGCAAATTCTGCAAATGCCATATTTTTTAAGAACAGCGTGTGGTCTGCCACAAATTGAGCAACGAGTATATGCGCGTGTGCTAAATTTAGCAGGTCTTTGCTGTTTAACTTTCATAGATGTTTTTGCCATATTCTTCTCCTTGCTCCACTATTTTTTGAAAGGCATGCCCATCTTAGAAAGAAGGCTTCTTGCCTCTGCGTCTGTGTTTGCAGTTGTTACGAAGCAAACATCAAATCCGCGAACTTTTTCAATTTTGTCATATGAAATTTCTGGGAATATAAGTTGTTCTTTAACTCCATATGCATAGTTTCCTCTGCCGTCGAACGCATTAGGGTTCAAACCACGGAAGTCACGAACACGTGGAAGAGCAATAGCCATAAACTTATCCATAAATTCATACATTCTTGTTCCACGAAGAGTAACCTTTGCGCCAACCTTTTGTCCACTTCTAAGTTTGAAGTTAGCAACAGATTTTTTAGCTTTTGTCACAACTGCCTTTTGACCAGCAATTGATTCAAGTTCTTCAACAGCAAGGTTAAAGCTCTTTGAGTTATCCTTTTCATCACCAAGACCCATGTTAAGAACAATTCTGTCAAGTTTTGGAACTTGGTTAATATTTTTGTAGCCAAATTCTTTAACAAGTGCAGGGACAACTTCTTTTACATATTTTTCTTTTAATCTGTTTTGTTCTGCCATGTTCTACACTCCTCTTTGAGATGATTTACCAGTTGTTGTTGTCTTTTTGGTTGAAGCAGCTTTTGTTGCTTTAACTTTTGTTTCAGCAGCTTTGCTTGTCTTCTTTGCAGCTGTTTTAACAGCAGCCTTTTTAACTGGTTTTTCTTCTGCTACAGGTTCTGCAGGAGCAGCCTTTTTGCTAGCAGTTTTCTTTTCAACTTTTGCAGCTTTTTCGTCTAAGTTAGCACCACATTTGCAAACTCTAACCTTTTTGCCATCAACAACTGCGTGGTGAACACGTGTTGCCTTGCCACATTTTGGGCAAATTGGCATAACATTAGAAATGTCAATAGCGCCTTCTACTTTGCGAATTTCGCTCTTATCTTGAGCGCTGCGTGCTTTGTGAGTTTTTGAAACAAGGTTAACACCTTCAACAACAACTCTTTTTGCTTTTGGAGCAACTGAAAGCACTTTTCCTTGCTTTCCAGCATCTTTTCCTGAAATCACCAAAACGGTGTCGCCAGTTTTAACGTTTAAATTTGCCATCTGTTACTCCTCCTAAATTACTTCTGGTGCAAGTGAGATAATTTTCATGAAATCTTTATCACGAAGCTCACGAGCAATAGGTCCAAATATACGAGTTCCTCTTGGTTGTTTTTGGTTATCAATAACAACAGCAGCGTTGTCATCAAAACGAATTGTTGAGCCATCTGGTCTGCGAACTTCTTTTTCAGTTCTAACAACAACAGCTTTAACAACATCACCTTTTTTAACTGCGCCACCAGGAGTTGCAGTTTTTACACTTGCAACAATGATGTCACCAAGGCTAGCATATCTGCGTTTTGAACCACCAAGAACTTTGATACACATGATTTCTTTAGCACCAGTGTTATCTGCGACTTTAAGTCTAGTTTGTGGTTGTATCATATCTCTCTTCTCCCTCGTTATTTAACCTTTTCGACTACACGGACCAAACGCCAACGCTTGTTCTTAGAAAGTGGACGAGTTTCTTCAATTTCAACTGTGTCGCCAATTGAGCACTCGTTATTTTCGTCATGAGCAACAAGCTTTGTTGTGTGGTTAACTGTTTTTTTGTATATTGGGTGTTTAACTTTTGAATGAATTTCAACAGTAATTGTCTTGTCCATCTTATTGCTAGAAACAACACCAATTCTTGTTTTTCTAAGATTTCTTTCTTCAACTACTTTCTTTTCTACTTTTGCCATACTTCACCTTAACCTTTTATCGCCTTTTTAGCTGCAGTTTTTTTAGCGGGTTTTTCTGCCTTTTTAGCAGGTTTTGCTTCTGTTGCTGCAGGAGCTTTGCTAATTCCAAGCTCTCTTTCGCGAATAATAGTTTTTACTCTTGCGATATCTCTCTTGCAATTTTTAAGTTGCAAAGGATTTGATAAACTGTTAGTAGCATGAGCGAAACGCAGATTAAAAAGTTCTGCTTTTAAACTTGCAAGTTTGTCTGCAAGTTCAACATTTGTCATATTTGAAAATTCATTAGACTTCATGTTATTCACCCTCCACTTGGTTTTCTAAGTCAGCCTTAGCTACAATTTTAGTTGCGCATGGAAGTTTGTGACTAGCAAGACGAAGAGCTTCTTTAATAGTTTCTTCTTTAATGCCACCCATTTCGAACATTACTTTGCCAGGTTTTACAACAGCAACCCAAAATTCTGGGTTACCTTTACCACTACCCATACGGGTTTGTGCTGGTTTTTTAGTAATTGGTTTGTCTGGGAAAATCTTTATCCAAACTTTTCCACCACGTTTTGTGTATCTTGTCATAGCAACACGGGCTGCTTCAATTTGGTTAGAGGTAATCCAGCAAGGTTCTGTTGCAACAATACCAAATTCACCATAAGTGATTTTGTTGCCACGAGTAGCCTTTCCTGTCATTCTACCTCTTTGAACTTTTCTTCTTTTTACTCTTTTAGGCATCAACATGTTTGTTTCCTCCTACATTAGAAGTAAGGTTAGCCTTTCCAAGAATTTCACCTTTATAAATCCAAACTTTAACACCGAGCTTTCCATAGATATGAGCTTCTGCAAAGCCATAATCAATGTTAGCACGAAGTGTTTGAAGTGGAAGTGAACCTTCTTGATAGAATTCGCTTCTAGCGATTTCAGCACCGTCAAGACGGCCGCCAACCATAATTTTTACGCCCTTAACGCCAGCCTTTTGGCAACGTGCGAGGGCTTGTTTCATTGCTCTACGGAAGCCAACACGTGCTTCAAGTTGAGCACAAATGCTTTCAGCAACAAGTTGTGCGTCAGCATCTGGTGAACGAATTTCGATTACGTTTACTACAATTTCTTTTCCAGTAAGCTTGTTAAGACCAGCCTTAATGTTTTCAACCTCAGCACCCTTTTGGCCAATTACCATTCCAGGTTTGCTTGTGTGAAGAGAAACAATAATTTTTTGAGCTGTTCTATCGATTGTCACTTTAGAAATTGAATGGTTTTTATAATGATTAGATATGAATTTACGAATGTCATGGTCTTCTTTAACAAAAGTTGCAACATCTTGTTTGTTTGCAATCCAGTTGCTTGACCAACCTTTGTTAACACCAATTCTCATACCATTAGGATTAACTTTCTGTCCCATATATCCTCCTACGCCTTAACATCCAGGATTACTGTGATGTGGCTTGTTCTCTTTAAGATAGAGTGAGCTCTACCCTTGCTAACTGGTTGAAATCTCTTAAGAGTTTGACCAGCATCAGCAAATGTTTCAGCAACATAAAGGTCAGCCTTGTTTAATCCCAAATTATTTTCTGCGTTAGCACCAGCGCTTTCAAGAACCTTTAAAACAGCTTCAGCTGATGTGTTTGAAATGTTCTTTAAAACTGCAACTGCTTCCAAATAGTCTTTTCCACGAATTACATCAAGAACAACTCTAACTTTTGATGGGCTAATGCGAACATATCTTGCAATTGCTTTAGCGCGTTTGTCACGGCTAGCAGCAATTTTAGCAGATTTCTCTCTTTGTCTTGTTGCCATTATTTAGCTCCTCCTGTTGTGTCAGCTTTTACTTTGTGTCCTTTAAATGTTCTAGTTGGTGCGAATTCACCAAGTTTATATCCGATCATTTCAGAGGTAATATAAACAGGAACATGTTTTCTGCCGTCATGAACAGCAATTGTGTGACCAATCATTTCTGGAACGATTGTTGAAGATCTTGCCCAAGTTTTGATTGGTTGTTTTTCGTTAGCCGCATTAAGAGCGTTTACTTTTTTAAGCAAGCTCTCATCAACATAAGGGCCTTTTTTAACACTTCTACTCATTTTCCTACCTCCTAATTAACTCTTTTAACAATGAACTTGTTAGAACGATTTTTCTTTTTTCTTGTCTTTAAGCCAAGAGCTGGTTTACCCCATGGGGTCATAGGACCAGCATGTCCTACTGGTGACTTACCTTCACCACCACCGTGTGGGTGATCTACTGGGTTCATAACGCTACCACGAACAGTTGGTCTAACTCCCATGTGGCGTTTTCTACCAGCTTTACCAAGAGAAACAATGTCGTGTTCGGTGTTACCGATTTGACCAATTGTAGCACGGCAACTTGTTGGAACTTTTCTCATTTCTCCAGATGGCATACGAAGTGTTGCATAATCCCCTTCTTTAGCCATATATTGTGCACTGTTTCCAGCGCTTCTAGCAATCTTTCCACCACGTCCTGGTTGAAATTCAATGTTGTGAACAATAGAACCAACAGGAATGTTTTCTAGTGGCAAGCAGTTGCCTACTTTAATTTCTACGTTATCACCACTTACAATTGTGTCGCCAACAGCGAGTCCAAGTGGAGCCAAGATATATCTTTTTTCTCCATCTGCATAGTTAAGTAGTGCAATAAAGCTGCTGCGGTTTGGATCATATTCAATTGATGCAACTTTTGCAGGAATATTGTCTTTGTTTCTTTTGAAATCAATAACTCTATATTTTTGACGGTTTCCGCCACCGATATGACGAACTGTAATTCTGCCATAGCTGTTACGTCCACCAGTTTTCTTCTTTTTTTCAAGAAGGCTCTTTTGTGGTTTAGATGTGGTTACTTCTTCAAAAGAGAGAGTGGTCTTATGTCTTTGACCAGCGCTTATCGGCTCAAATGATTTTAATGCCATAATTTATCTATTCTCCTCTTTCCTATTAATTAAGACAAGCTGTCGAAGAATTCAATTGATTTGCTGTCGCTAGTAAGTTGAACAATTGCCTTCTTATAGTTTCCAGTAAGTCCTTCAAATCTTCCCTGTCTTTTGATTTTGCCAAACACATTTGCTGTGTTGACACTTTTAACTTTAACTTTGAATAATGTTTCAACTGCTTGTTTAATTTGAGTTTTGTTAGCATCTTTTGCAACTTCGAAAGTGTATTTCTTGTTTGCAATGTCAGCATAACTCTTTTCAGTTAAAACTGGTCTAATAATTACATCTTGTGCGAACATTATTTACAAGCCTCCTCAATAAGTTTGATAGCTGCTTTTGTTACAAGCACTTTTTCAGCATTTGCAATGTCATATGTGTTAACATCTTGTGCTGTTGTAACATTAACAAGACCAAGGTTTCCGCTAGCACGAACGAGGTTTTCGTTTACGTCTTCAGTAACAATTGTGATGCGTTTGTCAAGCTTGAATGCATCAAGCACTTCAACAAGACCTTTTGTTTTGCCGTCAAGCTTAAGTTCGTCAACAACAATAAGGTTTTTATCTGCAGCAACGCTAGAAAGTGCACTAACAAAAGCACCAGCTTTCATTTGTTTGTTAACTTTTTTAGAGAAATCTCTTGGTTTTGGAGCAAATACAACGCCACCCTTTATCCATTGTGGAGAACGGATAGAGCCTTGACGTGCACGACCTGTGCCTTTTTGTCTCCATGGTTTTCTTCCACCACCACGAACTTCAGTTCTGGTGAGTGTGCTTTTGTTGCCTTGACGTTGGTTAGCGAGATAAGCAACAACAACTTGATGTATAAGGGCTTCGTTATAAGGAGCTTTAAAAACAGAGTCAGCGAGTGTAAGTTTTCCAACTTCTTCTGCTTTGGTGTTATATACTTTAACTTGCATTGTTTTTTCCTCCTCCCTTATTTGTCACTCTTAACTGCAGAGCAAACTGTAACAATGCTTCCCTTTGGTCCAGGAATTGCTCCCTTAATCAAAAGAAGATTTCTTTCAGCATCAACTCTTGCAATTTCAAGATTTTGAATAGTTACTTTTTCATGACCATATTGTCCTGGCATGTGCATACCTTTAACAACGTGGCTGATGTGAGATGTTGCACCTTGTGAGCCAACTTCTCTGTGAACTGGTCCAGTACCGTGGGTCATTCTAAGGCGACGGTTGTTCCAACGAACAATGTTACCAGTAAATCCACGACCACGAGTGAATCCAGATACGTCAACTTTTTCGCCAGCGGCGAAAACGTCGCACTTAACTTCAGCACCAAGTTCAAGTGCTTGGTCAAGTTTAAATTCTTTTAAATATTTTTTAGCAGAAACATTTGCTTTCTTAAAGTGTCCAGCTTGTGGTTTTGAAATTCTGCTAGCCTTTTCATCAACAAAGGCAAGTTGTGTGGCATTGTAGCCATCGTGTTCTTCAGTTTTAACTTGAGATACAAAGCATGGGCCTGCTTCAACTACAGTTACAGGAACGACTGTGCCGTTATCCAAGAAAATCTGAGACATACCGATTTTTTTACCAAGTATAGCGTGTTTCATAATATGTTACTTTTCTCCTCCTGAATCCTATAGTTTGATGTTGATATCAACGCCAGCAGGAAGGTCGATTTTCATAAGTGAATCAACAGTCTTTGCTGATGGATTGAAGATATCAATCAATCTTTTGTGTGTTCTCATTTCAAATTGTTCACGAGAGTCCTTGTGCTTGTGAACAGAACGAAGTATTGTTACAACTTCTTTTTCGGTTGGCATTGGAACTGGTCCAGATACCTTTGCGCCTGCCTTCTTTGCGGTTTCCACAATTCTAGCAGCAGCTTGATCAACAAGGTCATGATCGTAAGCACGCAATTTAATTCTAATTTTTTGTGTTGCCATTAAGTTTCCTCCAATTATTATTTTTTTAGCAATCTTTGTTCTTTGGTGGCTCTGCGCATGCCATGGCATCCAAAGAGATTGTCGCACCAGTCTTTTGCCGGCACCATAGTCAGCAAAAGTTATCCTGCATTGGGAGCAGGTAACCTTCTGCCTCAACCCAAATGCGAACCCAAGCGGAAATGCTTCTTCATTTTTCGACTTGCTAATACTATGTATTAGTAGTATCGTCAAATGGGCATAATAACCCCTAGGCCGCAACGCAGCGTTTATATAATACTACACACACGGGTGCGTGTCAACACCTTTTTACAAATTTCTTAAAAATTTTTTTAGCAAAAAATAAGTACGTTCTGCCCCATCTATATAATATTGGTGCGCTCACGCGCGCACGTGAAGATAAAAAACCAGTTGTGTTGCCAACTGGTTATCTACATTTTATACATTCTATTGCAACAAACAGCGGAACCCTTTGTTGCTGTTCTGGCAAGTTTTTAAAAAACTGTTTGTCTTCTGGGCTTTCTCTTATTTCACTTATTGCAAAGCCCGCTTTCTTTAGTCTTTTGCTATAATCAGAAAGTGTCCTGTGATAATGTGTTGTCTCTCCCCAAAAATGCAACAACTCCGTTTTTTCCTGCAAATAAGTTTCAACCTTTTTGTACAGTTTCTTTCCATTTTGATCTTTTACCCAATCTGGCAAAAAGAAACAAGGATGCATTATTGAAAAAATAAGTTTTCCATTCATTTTAAGAATTCTGTTTGCCTCACCAAAAAAAGTGTCAATATTATCAATATCCATCAACACCAAACTCGAAATAACAATATCAAAATAATTGTCTCTATAACTTAACTGTTTGGTTAAGTCTTCAACAGAAAATTCAATGCCGTCAAATTCACTCTTTGCCATTTCAACAAAGGCCTTTGCACCATCACACGCATAAACTTTTGCACCAAGTTTTTTTAATTTGTTAGAAAAGAAACCATCACCACAGCCAGCGTCTAAAACAACCTTGCCCTTTGCTTCACCAACAAGTTCAGTCAAAATTTGCCAGTTTGTCAAATTGTTAGGTGCTGTTCTTTGACTTTCACTATATGCCTTTGCTGCATTATTCCATTGATTAATAACTTTCTTCATGTTTCAATTTTACCATATCTAGTTTTTTGATGTCAAATATTGTCTTGCAAACAAAAAACCGGCGGAAATTCCGTCGGCTTTCTTTTTTTTACTATTGTGCTTTATATGCAACTTTAATTCCAGGTCCCATTGTGCTAGCAACAGAAATACTCTTGAAGTATGTTCCTTTTGCAGCTTGTGGTCTAGCCTTTGTAAGAGCATCAATAACTGCGTCGTAGTTTTCAAGAAGTTTTTGAGCGCCAAAGCTCTTCTTTCCAATAACTACGTGAACAATAGCAAACTTGTCAAGACGATATTCAACTTTACCAGCTTTAATATCTTTAAGTGCTTTTGCAACGTCAGTTGTAACTGTGCCGCTCTTTGGGTTTGGCATAAGTCCGCGTGGTCCAAGAACACGAGCAATACGACCAACAAGGCCCATCATGTCTGGGGTTGTGATGCAGGCATCAAAACCAAGCCAGTTTTCTTTCATAATCTTGTCGATCATGTCTTCAGCACCAACAAAGTCCGCACCATTTGCTTTAGCAATGTCAGCTTTGTCGCCTTTGGCGATAACCAAAACTTTAACTGATTTACCAGTTCCGTTAGGAAGAACAACGCTTCCACGAACCTGTTGATCAGCGTTCTTTGGGTCAACACCAAGTTTTACATGAAGTTCAATTGTTTCATCAAATTTTGCTGTTGATGTTTCAACTGCAAGAGCAAGAGCGTCAGCAGCATCATATAACTTTGTTGAGTCTACTTTTCCAAGTGATTCAACATATTTCTTTCCGTGTTTCATCTACTCTTCCTCCATTATTCTTCAACAAGAATGCCCATAGAACGAGCAGTTCCACGAACCATGCTCATAGCAGATTCAAGGCTTGCAGCGTTAAGGTCTGGCATTTTTGTTTTAGCAATCTCTTCAACTTGTGCTTTTGTAAGAGTTCCGACTTTTTCTGTGTTTGGTTTTCCACTCGCAGCTTCAAGTCCAAGTGCTTTTTTAATTAAAACAGCAACTGGTGGAGTTTTGAGCTCAAAAGTGAAAGATCTGTCAGCATAAATTGTGATAACTACAGGCAAAATAAGTCCTGCTTGAGCTGCTGACTTTTCGTTAAAATCTTTAACGAACATGCCAAGGTTGATACCAAATGGTCCAAGGCGAGAACCAACTGGTGGAGCTGCAGTTGCTTTGCCGGCTGGCAATTGCATTTTAACAACAGCTTCAATTTTTTTAACTGGTGCCATTTTCTTTCTCCTTTGCGTTTGTCGCAATGTGGTTTAATTGGTGCGCTAAAATTTCACACCTCCCACTCATATATACCAACTGGGTGGCCACCCAGATAGTAACAAATTAAATTATTTCAATTTGATCAAAACCAAGTTCAACTGGTGTTGGTCTTCCGAACATTTCTACACTAACTTTGCACTTTTGATTTTCTGCATCTACAGCCAGAACATCTCCAACAAAGCTCTCGAGTGGTCCTTCAATAACCTTGATTTTGTCTCCAACATTAACCTTAAGGTCAATGTTAACTTTTTCGAGTTTCATTCTGCGAATTTCTTCATCAGTAAGCGCAAGTGGTCTTCCAGCAGGGCCAGTGAACCCGGTAACACCACGTGTGTTAACAATTGTGTGCCACAAACTGTCACGATAGCGCATTTTCAAAAACACATAGCAAGGAAACATTTTGCGTTGAACAACTTTCTTCTTGCCATTTTTTTCTTCAATAACATCTTCCATAGGGATTCTGGCCTCAATAATGTCATCTTGCAGACCGTTTTTTTCAACGACCTTGTTAATGCCATCAACAACCATGTTTTCATAGCCAGTAAATGTGTGGATGATATACCATTTTGCTTCTTCTTTTTCTGCCATCTGGTTCACTCCTAAATATTCATAATCAGTTTGATAATCCAGCTAAGCAAACTGTCTATTCCAAAAATAACCAAACCAAAGATTAGCACAACCGCAAGAACCATTCCTGTGTTCTTGAGCACTGTGCCAAAGGTTGGCCAGGTAACTTTTTTTAATTCGCTAACAGTTTCTTTCGCTCTGTTACGTTTTGGCTTTTGTTCTTTTTGGACTTTTTTGGCGTCTTTATTTTTAGCCAAAGCCTTTTTGTTTTGTTCTAAACCAAGTTCGCTCTGATTTGCAGCTTGTTTTTTAGCCATAAATTCTCCTACCCTCTAACAAATTATTTTGTTTCTTTGTGAACTGTGTGTTTTTTGCAGAATGGGCAATATTTATCAAGAGAGATTCTGTCAGGATCGTTCTTCTTGTTTTTATATGTGTCATAATTGCGTTGTTTGCATTCTGTGCATTCAAGTGTAATACGTGTTCTCATTGTTTTTCCTCTTCAAAAAATTAACACCTACTTCTCGAGGTGCGAAGATAATATAACACACGGCAGCGTTGTTGTCAACAACTTTTTGAAAATTTATTTTATATAAAATATAAAAGGTGCTCCAATTTGAGCACCAATTTTTATAGTGGCAAAGTTGATTTTGGTTCCAAATGCTTTGGATCAACAATCATGTGATTATTAACAAAATTAAAATATCCGCGAGAGGCAATCATGGCAGCGTTGTCAGTGCAAAGACTGATATGGGGGCAAAACACATCAGCTCCAATTTTTTCTGCTTCTCTTTTCATTGTTTCACGAAGTGCCAAATTCGCAGAAACTCCACCAGCTAAAACAATTTTGTCATAGCCAAGCATTTTGCAGGCGTCAATGGTTTTGGTGACCACCTGCTCAACAGCCTCTTTTTGAAATGATGCACACACATCAGGAATGATAACAGTTTCTCCCCTCTGCTCTGCATTGTGAAGATAGTTAATAACTGCTGTTTTAAGTCCGCTATAAGAAAAGTTAAAGTTGGTGTGCTTTTCGTGTGGTTTTGTCACAAAGTGTATGTTTGCCTCTCCCATGGCGGCCTGCTTTTGAATGTTTGGGCCACCAGGATATTCAAGCCCGCACTCACGCGCAACCTTGTCGAATGCTTCACCAATTGCGTCATCAGTAGTTGTTCCCACAAGTCTTTTATGAATATAATCCGTCTGCTCAACAAGTGCAGTGTGTCCTCCAGAAACTATTAAGCACAAAAATGGTGGTTCAAGTTCTTTATAGGCAATATAGTTTGCGCACACATGACCCTCAATGTGGTTAACAGCAACAAGTGGTTTGCCTGTTGCATAGGCAAGTGCCTTTGCAAAGTTCACGCCAACAATCAATGCCCCAAGAAGTCCCGCTCCATAAGTGACGGCAATCGCATCAATATCGTCTAGCGTAATATTGGCCTTTTCAAGAGCCTCGGCAAGTGCACCATCAATATTCATAACGTGATTGCGGCTGGCAATTTCAGGAACAACCCCACCATATAATTTGTGAATATCTATTTGGCTCGCAACCACATTAGAAAGAACCTCTCTTCCATTTTTCACAACAGCCACTCCAGTATCGTCGCAGCTGCTTTCAATTCCCAAAATATAAACATCTTTTTTCATATTTTCTCCAAACTTAGTGTAATTTGCAAATAATTCGCTCAAATTAGCAATTTATTCATACTGTTTTGCGTTTTTTGACCTGTTTTACAATTTGTTCAATGCAAAACGCATCAATTTTGTGCAAATCGCGTTAATTTTATTGATTTTTGCTGTTTAAAATTAAATTTGCAACAATAAAATCATCAATTTTTCCATCAAGCACAGCACCAGTGTTGCTTGTTTCATAATTAGTTCTGTGGTCTTTAACCATGTTGTATGGGTGCAAAACATAAGAGCGAATTTGACTGCCCCATTCAATCTTTTTATCTCCACTTTTAAGCAAACTTTTTTCTTTTTCTTTCTCTTCTTCACGGAGTTCCAAAAGCTTGCTTTTAAGCATCTTCATTGCAAATTCTTTGTTTTGAAGTTGACTGCGCTCATTTTGACACTGAACAACAATGCCAGTTGGAATGTGTGTTATTCTAACCGCACTTTCGGTTTTGTTAACATGTTGACCGCCAGCCCCACCACTGCGATAGGTGTCGATTTTGAGTTCTTCAGGTTTTATTTCCACATCAGAGACCTCATCAATAATAGGGCTTACATCGACGCTCGCAAACGAAGTGTGTCTGCGTTTGTTTGCGTCAAATGGCGAAATTCTAACAAGTCTGTGAACACCCTTTTCATTAATTAAATTGCCATAAGCATGCTCACCAGAAACAGAAATACAAATGCTGCGCACACCAGCCCCATCGCCAGCAAGCTTGTCAACTATTTGCGTTTCATAACCCATAATGTCCGCATATCTTAAATACATTCGCGATAACATTTCGGCCCAGTCCTGAGCCTCTTCTCCGCCGGCACCAGCATGAATATCAATAAGGCAATCACAATCGTCCCATTTACCAGTATAAAGAGTTTGCATATAGAGCTTATTTACCTTTTCAGCAAGGTCTTTAAGTCCAGCGGCGACATCTCCAAACTCCTCAATTGTTTGGTCGTCGCAGGTGGAAAATAGCTCGTTAAAATAGTCAACACTTCCGCGAGCATCATCAAGCAGTTTTAACAGATCAGATAATTCTCTTTTTTTGCGGCCAAGCGCCTTCATTTTTGAAACATCACCATAAACTTCTGGGTTAGTTTCTTGGCGTTCTAGGCCCGCATATTCTTCTTTTAATTTGTCATAGTCAAAGGCAGTGCATAACTGAGTTATGCTTCTGCTGAATTTCTTCAAACAATTCTCTATTATTCATGGCTACAATATATCACACAAAAATTATTTTTTCAAGCAAAATATCTGCAAACAAAAAACTCACTCAAACGAGCGAGTTTTTATGTTTAATTATGTTTAGCCATCTATTCCATATTCGGTTGAATTTGAATGATCCATTGCAATATCTGTACTTCTTTTTGCTATTACTTTGGCAACTGCATCCTTCATAAATTGACTGCTAATCAATTTCAAACTCTTTTTATTTTCCAAGTCTGCTTTAACATCATCTTCAAATTGAGTTTTTATTTTGTCAAGTTCTTCTTGCGTAGTTGCACGTCCAATAGTGTCTTCATATTCCATCAATGCTGAAATTAACTGCTCTTGTCGCTGAACCACACCGCTAACATTTGTTTTTACAACACTATTTCCTCTTTTTTTAATGTCTCCCACAAGTGTAGCCAATTCTTCTAAATTTTCACAACCTTTTAATTTCTCTTCAAATTCAGCAGTAAGTTCAGCTTCTTGTGCTCTCTTTTCTTCAATAGCTTTTTCAAGTAAAGGCTTAATAACACTAGCAACTCCTTCATCTTCAGGAACCTTAATACCCTTTAAGACCTCGCTTGATTCAGCATTTAAAATTTGGTTTGTGAGAATAACATTCTTTCTTCCTATAATTTTTGGTAGCATTTCCTTGCGTATTCTAGCTGAGCAGCCAATATTAATTTCGTCTAAGACCTCAACACTTTCAGCGTTATTAACTTGTTGAGTGAAGTCATCGATAATCAAATCTTCGCGGCGAGTTATAATTGCTCCTTCGCACTCACTAGACACACGCGAGTTGTTAAATGCTGAAATTTCGTCTTGTACACCATCCAATTCTTCCATGGTTCTTGCATTTTTAATTTTATCATAAAATTCTTTAATTTTAGGTTTTTCAATACCATCAAAAATAAAATTGGCATCTGCTTCGCGCCCTAACGCTGTAACATGCTCTATAAATGCCGCTTTATTTTTATTTGAAGGATTCTTCTCAAATATTAATCCTGTAGCAACATATTCATATCCCAATCCCAAAGATTTAGCGCGCTCAATAAATGCGTCTCTATTCTCAGCCGAACGATTTTCATCAAATATAATTGACTCAGCAACAAATTCCATGTCTTCAATTGGTGTATGTTCAGCAGGACCATTTCCGGTTTCAGCAAAATTGCCCATTATCTCACCAACATAGTTTTTAACATCACTATCTTTTTTCAGTTGGCGACCGCCATAATAGCCATCTGGTTCAATGCCCTTTTGCCACGTATCAATATACTCTGTTCTAGCCTTAGTTCCTGCTTTTCCATGGAAAGCAAGTTCTTCAGCAAACACAGCTGGTCCACCAGCAACATATGCCCTAAATCCTTCAGCATCGTTTGCAGGGTTTGCAGCAGCACCAAGAGTCTTTTTAATTTCGTTAAAGCGCGCTTGGTCAGCACGTCTCTTTATTGCATATTGAATATATTGCTGCACTTTTTCGTTGATTGCAACATTCAAAATAAGATTTACATTTGCTCCATCGAGTCCAGGAACCCCTTTGCAAAGTTCCTCAATGGTAGGAACCTTACCATCCACCAAATACATTTCTTTTGAGGTATAGAATTTTTTGAGGTCTGCACTCACTCTAGCGATAATCTCTTCATCCCAACCGTTTTTGTCAGAAAGGTCACTAATCATGTCATCAACTACCCTTTCAACAAACTTGTCAGTAACAAATGATTGATCTGCCAAACCATAAATTAAATCTGGTCCAATTTTGCGAATTTCTTCTTGCGCTTGCAAATGCTCTTGCCAACCCTTTCTTGTCTCGTTAATAGCAAATGCAATTTCATTAGAAACCGTTCTTAAATCGACATCAGAAACAGGATTTCCTGCCAAATTGTTGACAACAATTCTTTCATAATTTTCAGTGCTTTCATGACCATTATAATATTCAAAAAGTCTGTTTGCGTCAATGCCGTGTTCTGTGGCTATTTTGACAATTGTGCCATGTAATGTTGCTTTTTCAGATTCGCTAAGAAGATCATAAGACCCATGGAAAGTTTTCTGCATGTCGTCCATTGTGTACAAAGCATTGTTTAGTTCAACCTTTTGTTTTTCCAAATCTTCAGCCAACGCATAAAGATTTAATGGATTATAGCCACGTTTTCCATCATCTGCAGGGAAATGAGCATCACTATTATCTTGAACTCGTTCATGCTCCTCGAGATTGTTAGGAACGTCTCCTTGAGTTACCCTGTATGTTTCTGCAACAGAATCTTGAACAGCCATTTGCTGTGCCATTGTGAGTTTGTCAAAAGTTTTTCCAGGATAATATGTTTCGATAATCTTGTTTCGGATAAACTCTTTAGCCTTTGCTTCTGGCAAATATCCATCTTCAACCCCAGGCATATTTAAATCAACTCTAAATTCATTGTACCTTTCAGAATAGTGCTTATATCCCGCTGCTTTGCCAGATTCGCTTTGCATTTCGCCAGCGATTTTGGCAATGTCAGACATTTTAACAACAACCTTCTCTCCGCCAATTTCAACTTCGAGTTCGTCACCAATAAATTCTTTATTTTCTGGCTCATTAAAGAAATATTTGTCAACAGCTTCAAGAACTTTATTTCTTAAATCTCTGTCTTCAACATATGTCTCATTAAACGAGTTGCGTTTTGTTGAAGGGTTAAATGTAACTTTTCCACTCTCATCAACAGTAACACCTTTAGCCAAAACTTCGCGAGCGGCCAAATGATAGAAATATTTTTTCTTGTCATCGTTAGGTTGATGAAGGCTCTTCCTTGCGTCAAGCTCTGCCCTATGCTTTGTAGAGAGTGTCTCTAAAGCTTTAGTTACACCTTCAACAATTTCTTCACCAGCAATTGTAATGCTGTCATGAGCTGTTGCTGCGCCATAGGTATATGAAATATCAACCGGCTTTGTATCAATTTTTGCCACGGCTGATCTATGCTTTCTAGAACCAGGGTTTTTAACATCATCAATTGAAACAGAAACATAGTCGTCATATGCTCTTTCTGCTTCTTCAATCAAGCGAGCTCTTGTTTCAGGCGAAATTTTGCAACCATGTTCTGCTTCAAATTCTGTACGTATTGAGTCGACATAATTTCCAATAATTTCGTCTCTAGCCTTTTTCAATTCATCTTCTGTAACAAACGCAATTGTGTTTTCAAAGCCGCCCCTAACTGATTCATATTTTTCAGTTCTCTTTTCAAGAACAGTCTTTTCACCAGCAGTGCTTTCACTGCCAGGTGTTAAAGTTCTTTCACCAGCCGGTGTTGATGTTCTCTCAGTGCTGCCTGAGCCCATTTCACTTCTTGCTGCAGAAGCAACTGGGCTGCCTGAGCCCATAACACGGCTAGAACTTGTTCCTAAGAAACTTTCACGAACAAGTGTTGGGTCAACATCGTGATCCCACATGTCAAACAGTTCTTCTTCTTTTGTGTAAGCAGGCAAGCCACGCATTCTTTCTTTGCTTAGTTCATTTTCAACTTGTTTCAAATGATCCTTACAATTGTCAAGATGCTTTTTAGAGCCAAGCACTTTCTCGTCGCCCTTAACCAGTTCAGTGGCTTTTGCTCTAATATTTTTTAAACCATTCCAAAGTTTAGAAAAAGTTCCTTTAAATATCTTAAATGCAGCAAATGCAGTAACAGCAGCAAGTGTAACAACCCCAATAGCACCAGCACCAGCAAGAGCAGCAATTCCACCAGCAGCGGCTGCAGCCCCAAAAAACAAACCTGTTGCGGCCGCCGGAACAGCCAAGAACATAGCAATTTGACCAATCACTGTCCAAAATCTTTTGTTATTTGCTCTGTTAACGGCTTTTCTAGCACTCTTGTAGTCGTCAACCGCATTCTTGTGTTTTTCTTCTAGAGAAGCCGTTGATTCTCTGTTTCTCTCTTTATATGCCTTATAAGCATTAGACAAAGTTTCTGGGTTAGTTCTAAGTTTATGCAAAGAAAGTGTTGTTGTTGACTCTCCAGCAACCTGTCTTGCATTTTTAAAGATGGTTGAAATTTCAGCGGTTGACATTGGTCTAGAAAATGGAAGTCGCAAATAATTGTCATGCATAATCTTTGCGAGATCTGCATCGCTTGTGGTTCCTTCAACATATCCAAACTCAGGATTGCTACGAATTATGTTAAATGCTTCTACAACACGATAGATATCTGAATAATCAGATTTGCGTGACAATATATTTGCAGGAACTTTGGTACTTTCTTTTGCATCAAAAGCTGTCCTACTTTCCCTATACACTTTATTGCCGTCAGCAACAACAGCCTCAAGAGCCTCCGAACCAGTCTTTCCAACAGCAAGCGTTTCAGCAAAGCCGATTGCCTTTTTAATATCATCCAAAGTAATAGACTCTGTTCCCCTCTTTTCAAAAAGTTTGCTGGCAACATCATCAGTTCCAGTTTCACGAATTAAGTCTTTTACCTCTGCATAAATATCTAGAACCTTGTCTAGAAGTCGATAATCTGTTGCCGAAGATAATGTTCTAATATCTGCCATAATTGTTCTCCTTTGCGTGAGTTAATTTAGCCACATCGTTTTAGTTATACTTAGAGTATAACATAAAAAACATCTTTTGACAATAGCAAAAAATAAAAAAGTGCAAACTTTTAAAATTTGCACTCATTTTTGAATAAAATTAACATTTGAATGAATTTTGAACTCAATTTTTTGCGTTTTTTGCGCTATCTTGCTATATTTTTTATTAATATTTGCTTATTTACCGCAAAATTTCGCAATTATTGTTGCTTTCCGCAGCAATTTTTATATTTTTTGCCGCTTCCACATGGACAAGGGTCATTTCTTCCAACAGTTTCAGTTTTGTTCACAATGGTTTTTGGTTTTGCTGGCTTGCCGTTTGTGTGTGTTTGCAAGTTGGTGTTTGGTTTGGCTGTTCCAGGAATTTTAACATTGTGTCTTTCAATAGTTAAAACAGGAAGCGCAAGCATAAACTTTGCAACCTCTTTTCTGACATTCATTATCATCTCTTCAAACATTTCAGAGCCCTCTTCTTGATAAACAATAACTGGGTTCTTATTGGCATAACCACGAAGCCCGATTCCCATTTTAAGGTTGTCCATATCATCGATATGCTCAATCCAACGTCTGTCGAGGTTTCTGAGGAATACATCTCTTTCGAGTTGACTGATGACAAAACCATTTTTCACATTTTGTTCATATCTAGACTCATATTTGGCAACAGCGCGTTCTGCCACTTGGTCGATAAGTTCTCTGTGAGAATATCTGTTTAACACTTCAAGGGTGATATAGTTTGTGCCAGGGTCGAGCAAAAATTGTTCAAGAGCCTTGTTAAAGTCTTCAATATCAACTTTTTCAGCATCTTCATAATCAAAGTCTCCAACCGTTTCAACAGCGAGATCACGAATCATATCAAGAACGTTGGCATGAATATCCTCGCCTTCGAGAATTTTTTCTCTTTCGGCGTAAACTTCAGCACGTTGTTGATTTAACACATTGTCATATTCAATGATATTTTTTCTCGCAGAATAGTTAAATCCCTCAACCCTCTTTTGTGCATTTTCAACATTTCGAGAGAACATCTTCCAGTTGATAGACATGTCTTCATCTAACTTGAAGATTTCAGCCATTCTCTTAAGTCTTTCAGAACCAAACACTCTTGAAAGGTCGTCATCGGCCGAAATATAAAACACTGAACTGCCAGGGTCGCCTTGACGACCAGAACGACCACGAAGCTGATTGTCTATTCTGCGACTTTCATGACGCTCTGTGCCGATAATTCTAAGTCCACCAAGAGCCACAACCTGTTGCTTTTCAGCATCTGTCACTTTTGTATACTGTTCCAAGAATTTTGAATACTCTTCTCTAGCAGCAATTTCTTCTTCTGTGTTAACAGGGAAGAATGAACTTGCAAGTTCAATCATTTCTGGTTCATAACCCTTTTTTCTCATGGCTTCTTTTGCCATAAATTCTGGGTTTCCGCCAAGCAAAATATCAGTTCCGCGTCCGGCCATGTTGGTTGCTATTGTAACAGCACCAAGTTTTCCGGCTTGTGCAATGATTTCAGCTTCTTTTAAGTGATTTTTTGCGTTGAGCACATTGTGTGGAATTTTAAGTTTTTTAAGAGCTTTGCTAAGTTCTTCACTCTTTTCAACAGTAATTGTGCCAACAAGCACTGGTTGCTTGCGCTCGTAACAATCTTTGATGTCTTCACAAATCGCTCTAATTTTTGCCTGATGGCTAAAATAGAAAATATCGTTTGCGTCTTTTCTAATAACAGGCTTGTTGCTAGGAATTGTAACAACGTCGAGTCCATAAATTTCACGAAATTCAGATTCCTCGGTCTTAGCAGTTCCGGTCATACCCGAGAGTTTTTTATAAAGTTTGAAGAAATTTTGAAGGGTTATAGTTGCCTGGGTTTTATTTTCTTCATTAATCTTAACACCTTCTTTGGCTTCAATGGCTTGATGAAGCCCGTCGCTGTAACGTCTTCCAACCATAATACGACCAGTAAATTCATCAACAATCAAAACTTCGCCATCTTTAACGATGTAATCATTATCGCGTTTCATCATAAACCTAGCGCGAATCGCATTGTTAATGTTGTGGTTAATCTGCAGGTTGTCAACATCGCTAAGATTGTCAATCTTATAAAACTTTTCAGCCTTAGTAATACCTGAGTCGGTCAAATGGATTGTCTTTTTCTGTTCATCAATTTCAACATCATCTTTTTTAAGTGTTTTAACAAAGTTGCACGCAACAACATATTGGTCGCTGCTCTCACCTGTTGGACCACTGATGATAAGTGGGGTTCTTGCCTCATCAATCAAAACACTATCAACTTCGTCGATAATGCAAAAATCTAACCCACGCATAACTTGAAATTTCTTCTGTGGAGCCATGTTATCACGAAGATAGTCAAATCCAAATTCACTGCTGGTTCCGTAAGTAATATCACACTTATATGCCTCAGCTTTTTCTGCAGGGTTTTGGTTAGAATATACAACACCAACAGAAAGCCCCAAAAACTTGTGAACCTTTCCCATCCACTCAGCGTCACGCTTAGCCAAATATTCGTTTACGGTAACAATGTGAACAGGTTTTCCACCAAGTGCATTTAAATAAGCAGGAAGTGTAGACACAAGTGTCTTTCCTTCACCAGTTTTCATTTCACTAATTCTGCCCTCGTGAAGAACAATACCACCCAAAAGTTGAACGTGATAATGTTTCTTTTTAAGAACTCTAAAAGCCGCTTCTCTAACAGTTGCAAAAGCCTCTGGCAAAACGTCATCTAGCGTCTCTCCAGCAGAAACTCTGTTCTTTAATATTTGTGTTTGACCCTGCAACTCTTCGTTTGACATTTTAGAATATTTTTCATCAAGAGCTTCAATCTTTGCAGCAATCTTTTCTAGTTTCTTCAAACTTCTGTTGTTATCAAAGTTAGCAAAAAATTTCAGTAATCCCATATTTCCACCTTAATTTGTTGTAGTTATAGTATAAAATAATTTAGGCTGTTTGTCTACACAATAAAAATAAATTTTTAATTTTCACAGTCAAAATAATGTTGTTTTTTGTATGTTTTAGATTTTATTAAAAACGGTTTTTCCAATGGTTAAACAATAAATCTTGTTTGGTTTGCCCTTTCGAATGGCTTTGCTACACGCATCTAGAGTGCTACCTGTTGTAAACACGTCATCAACAATCAAAATATTTTTGCCTTTAATGTCTTTGTCTCGCAATTTAAAAGCTCCTTGCAAGTTGGTGAGTCTTTCTTCCATTGTCATGTTGGTTTGATGGTCAGTCTCTTTAATTTTGTCTAAAAGTTCAACATATTCAAGGCCGCAGTTTTCACAAAATTTTTTGGCAATATCTTGAGCGTGATTAAAGCCCCTTTCCTTAATTCTGTTTTTAGAAGATGGCACTGAGCAAACATAGTCAACTTTCCAACCAGTAGACTCAAACAAACCAGAAAGCAATTTTGCAAACCCATCTGCAATATATCGTCTTCCGTTATATTTCAGATTAATAACGGCCATAGACACAGCATCTCTATATTCCGCAACCGAACGACTCTGATCAAAACTTCTTTTTGTCTCTTTACATTCATTGCAAATTTTGTCCATTTCTGACACGTGTTCGCCACAAATTTCGCAAAATTGAGGCTGAATAAGCAACTTTTTGCAGTTTTTACACAGTTCTCCATTAAGCGTTTCACAATCACAAAATGGGCAACCAAAACTCGGAAACATTGTTCTTTTTAAAAAGTTAAAAAATTTATTTTCTGCCATAACATAGTTCATCCAATGTCAAATCAAAAAATTTTGCAAGCTTTGCAACAGCCGAAAGTGTTGGCTCTTTAATTCCGTGTTCATAGTCGCTAATCATAGATCTTGCTATTCCAGTTTGCTCAGCTATTTGAAGTTGAGTAAACTTTTTAGAAAACTTATTGTTGCCAAGTCTAAGGTTTTTTAAATTTTCGCTAAATTTTAATTGACGAGCCATTGTCATCTCCTATAAAATAGTTTCACACTAATACTATAAGAATTTGCATAAAAAATCAAATGAAAAACAAAAAATAAATGTAACAAGGTGATAAATTGGTGAAAACTTTAATGCTGGCGAACTTTTCTGATTGGATATTCGAAAACACAGAGGCCTTCAAGCCAGGTCCTGGTCTTTTCTGCACCGCGCACATCATTTTGATGATTCTCATGGCTCTCTTGATAGTTTTTCTGCTCGTTTTTGCATTTAAGCATCCAGTGTTTGCCAGAAAACTTGGCGCAGTCATGGTCATTTTAATGGCCGCCCTAAGGCTTCTGCGCATGATTCTTCAAGTGGCTTCTGGTGCTTATTCTGTTGCTGAAGTTTTGCCTTGGCAACTTTGTCACTTTATTTGTTTTGCGCTTCTTGTCATTTATTTTCTTCCAAGTTCAAGGTTCTCTCTTCCAATTTTGTCTTTAGCCGTGCTTGGCGGAACAATGACATTTATCTTTGGAGACTATTATTATATTAATGTTCCATCGTTCTACATTATTGAAAGTGTATATCTTCACTTTGCACTTATTGGTGTAACTATTTGCTATGTCGCAAGCCGAAGGCCAAAATATAACTGGTTTTCAATTTTGCAAGTGCCAATTTTTTTGGCAATTCTATGTGGATGGGCAAGCATCGGCAATGCAATACTCCCAGACCACAACTATATGTATATTCAAAAAAATGTGTTGCCATTTAACCTTTTTCCTGGTTACCACTTCTTTCTAACATACTTAATCATTGGCATTATTCTTCTCGCTATCGTTGCAATAACATATTTCGTAATCAAGTTCATAAAATCTAAAAAAGCGGCCAAAATTTATACCGCAAAAAATGTTGAAAATTGAAATTAATTGTGATAATATAAATGTATATAGGAGGTAGAGTTATGCCTACATCAAAGATTATTGAATATTGCCTATATGGTGTTGTAGCCTTAATAGTAATTTTGTGCATTGTTTTAGTTAGTGTTAAATCCGCAAAAAGAAAAAAGATTCGTGAAGAGCAAAAAACACGCGAAGTAGATGGCGTTGTTGAAAAACATGGCGTTAGATATTCAGAAGATGCAACCATTGTTGATAAAGAAGGAAACCCAACCGTTTCTCTCGTTCAAAACGACATTGTTCTTCAACCAAGAAAAATGGTTACCGTTTCAACCCATGGCCCACTAAAACCAGGCAAATGGACAGTGCTTTCTGCCTATGGCAACGAAGAAACCTTTAACATCAGAATTGGCCTCTATGTTAAAGAATACAAACATGGTCAGGAAATTATTTTGGCTGAGGGTGACGAAATTTGCCCAACAAGCACAACAATTATTTTAAGATAAAATGAAACAAACAAAAGATAAAATCGAATTTAAAATCACAAAGAAAGTCAAGTTTTGGCTTTCTTTAATTTTGTGCGTAATTGTTGTTGCCGTAACAGCAACTGTTTTAATTGTCAGAGCAAACTCACTCTCTTCAACCAAAAACACACCACAAAGTTCAGAAAGCTCTGGTGGCGGAAACACATCACATCCAGAGCGAAACTCTGCCACAACCGACCCACTAGACCAAAGCGTAGACTTGGCTGCCTCAAACACAACATCGGCACTTGTTTCACTCAGAAATCTTGGTGGAATTTATCAAATATGGTTTGGAAAATACTTAACCTCAAACGATGTTGTAAGTCAAACAAAATTAGACTTGTCTAGCACAAACTTCACTCTGTTAGAGTCTTGTGCGTCTAACATTGTTTCAACAATTCAAACAGAATATACCGCTGCTGGAAAACCCCTGTCTGCAGACAATGTAACAGATTCTGACAACCTTCAAACCTACATTAACGATTTTAAAGAACTTTTAAACTCAATTGAAAAATAAAAATGCTAGTTTATTTTTTATATCTTTGATATAATATTTTGTGAGGAATAAAATTATGGAAAAATCTAAAGTATATTTTTGCAAAACAATAACACCAGAAAACGTAATAAAAGTTTTTAAATGCTTAAACAAAAATTTGCCTGGAAAAGTAGCAATCAAAGTCCACTCTGGCGAAGAAGGAAACCAAAACTATTTGCGCCCTGAATTTATGAAACCAATGGTTGACTATTTAAAGGGAACAATTGTTGAGTGCAACACTGCTTATGGTGGCGAACGAAACACAACAGAAAAACACTTAAAAACAATTGAGCGCCATGGCTGGAACAAAATTTTTGATGTTGACTTAATGGATGCCGAAGGACCAGACCTTGTTATTCCTGTTAAAAATGGAAAACATTTAAAAGAAGACTTCCTTGGCAAGAACATCAAAAACTATAACTCAATGCTAATTATCTCCCACTTCAAAGGTCACCCAATGGGTGGCTATGGCGGAGCACTTAAACAACTTTCAATTGGTTGTGCTTCTTCTGAAGGAAAATCTTGGATTCACTCTGCCGGAACAAACAAAGACCAATACACACTTTGGGACAACCTTCCAAAACAAGACGACTTTTTGGAAAGCATGGCAGAGGCTGCATCTGCTGTTGTTGACTACTTTAAAGGAAACATGGCGTTCATCAATGTTATGTGCAACATGAGTGTAGACTGCGACTGCTGCGCTGTTGCTGAAGATCCATGCTTAAAAGATATTGGAATTCTTGCTTCACTCGACCCTGTTGCAATTGACCAAGCATGCATAGACTTGGTTAAAGCTTCAAAAGATGTTGGCAAAGAACACTTTATGCAAAGAGTCAACTCTCGCCATGGAACCCACACAATCGACACTGCTGAGAAACTTGGCGTGGGAACAAAGCTATATGAGCTTATAACAATAGAATAAAATCTGGCTGCAAATGAGCAGCCTTTTTTGTTGTTTTTTCAATCTTGACAACCTTCTCTATGCGTGTTATCATAAAGTCAAAGGAAGGCTCTATGGACATAACAAAATTAAATCCTGTTGCAATTTCCACTTACGCAAAAGACAAAGTCATTTGCGACTTTTTCCCTGATGTTGTCAGCGACGACGATAAAGAAAATGCCGAGGAATTAGATAGCAGAAATGCCACAATGCACGCAGGGGCTTTTTGCCTTTATGCCACCATGCTCATGACAAAAGTTTATGAGGAAAATCCATTTGCTTTAGAGCCATATTACAGCGAGCGCGAACAGGCAATAAGGCAGCAAATTGAAAACGACTCTCAATATGATAACATGACCGAAGAGCAAATCAATTCAATCATCAAAAACAGAATTTCAACTGACATTAGAAACAGCTTTGCTCACGGAAACTTTAAAATTAGCTATGATATTTATACAAAAAAATTAAATTTTGTTTTAACACCAATTCAACATGAATTTAATGTCTCAGAACCAATTGTCATTTCAAGCAAATCCATATTAAAGACAATCAAAAAGCAGCTCGAAACCGTCGGCGACTTTTATGCCCTAAACTTACGCTTTAATTCAGATAGCATGGTCACAACAGGGCTAAGCACAACACTCAAAAAATTTTTGCTTCCTGCTCAAACGAAAAAAATCACAGAGTATTATTTAAACTCAGGTGTACAAAACAAGAATTCAGTATTATTTAAAAAAAATTCCCATTGGTTCATCTACTATGTTTTAATGGCCACAAAAATAACCTATGAACAACAAGACTATTATAACATTTTTGGCAAAGACTCCAACATCTTTGAAACAATCAGGCTCATCCGTAACTCACTTGCTCACGACGGAATAACTTTCACTGACGACGCGGAAAATATTCACTACAAAGACAAGCGTGTTGAGCTAAATGAGAGCGTTGTTGAAAGCGTTTCAAAATTGTTGATTGTCGACGCTCAAAAACAAACAATAATGATGCTGTATAAAAGCAATTGCAAACCAGAAATAATACAATCATTGATTGATGACTATAAAAATGTTTTTGACCAAACATTGAATGGAATGTATAGATTTGAAGACATGTTTGATGAAAATGATTTAGAACCAGGTCAAAACAAATAACACTATATTTTTTCTTATCAAAAATGCGCACAAAAAAAAGCAAGTGTAAAACTTGCTTTTTTAATTATTGTTCAACCTTATTATTCTGTTTTTTTGCTTTTATTTTACCATCAACAATATAAACAAGTTTTGCAAAGCAAACAACAACTCCAGCAAATGGAATATATGTTAAAAGCATTATAATTGTAAAAACAAATCTTAAGTGTTGAGCTGCAAGAACTTGAGCCAACGTAGAGAACAATGGAATTCCGCTTCCTTCATAAATCTGCATATAGTCGGCACCATATTCATAGTTAACAGCAATTGCCACAACAGAAAGTATAGCCATTGGAATCCAGCCAAGAATAGCATCTTTCCACTCAAGTTTTTTATAGCAAGTTATAAGCAAAAACATTCCTGTTGCAAACATTGAAAGATGAAAAAACATGGAATAAAACGCACCAAAGGTCCAAAATGGATACCAGTTTAGTCCATTGCATTGAACAACCCCTATCGCCCCACTTAGCATGCTGATTGTTGTTATAAATGCCAAGGAAATGTTCTTTGCTTTTTGATTTTTGCTCCACGCAGCAATAAGCAAGCAATAAATAAACAGTGAGCACGTGTAAAGCGGCAAAATTCCACCAACATTAAATCCATGACCTGTTGATATGTCATAATAACTCTCCCACACAATTTTAACAATTTCCAAAGTGGCAACAACAATAGACATCACCTTAATAAAAATTTCAACCTTTTTGTGATTTGTTTTTCTCAACAAAATACAAATTAGCGGAACCAAAACAAACGATAGAACAATAAAAATTATGTGTTCAACACTAAAAAGATCTGAACTAAAATTTTGAATATTGTATTTATAATCAAAAAATTTGTAACCCAACATAATTTGTCTTCTCCTGTTTTCATAATACCATTTTTTCATAAACAAAATAAACTAAAATGAATGACTAAATGTGAAATTTGTTTCTTTCAACAAAATGACTATCGATTGTGGTCGCATTATTGTTAAAAGCAATTGTTGTTGCCCCATTTAAATAAACTTTGTCATCTTCATAGTACCCACCAAGTTCACCAGTTTTTAGGGCAAATGTAAGGCGTATGCCTTGATATTTTAATGTAAAGTTATTCCCATGCTGATGCCCACAAACAATGTCAGTCACGCCAATATTTTTTGCTTGTTCAAAAAAACCATTTTGCTGTGAGCCAAACAATGAATAATGAACATTCACATCGCCAACAGCCTCAACACTATTATCCCCTAAAATATAGTTTTCAAAAGCTAACTCATATTCTGGAAGCGGCTTATGCAAAAAACATACTCCGTCTGCATATTCACCATGATTATAAGATTTTATTCCTTCGGCATTCCATTTAACCCACTGAATCTGTTCATCTGAAATTGTGTCTTCATAACCAGAATTAATCATATATAGTGTTTTATAAATTTGGCCATCTTCAACAATGTTCACAACATAGTTTCCAAGTGATCCTAAATTAGATGGCCCACGCTTAAACAAACTATATTTCCCCTGTTCATACAAATCACAACAAAACTGTTCGCTTGCAACTGCAGAATTTAATTCGTTTCCATAATCATGGTTACCAAAAACTGGAGCATACGGAATTTTAAAAGAGTCTAACCAACCAATAAGAGTTGTCAAACTTATCAAATTTTCGTTACTCCATGTTTGGTCACCAGTCAGTGTTATTAAATCTGGTTTTGTTTCTCTCACCAAATAAAGCAACTCATTATAAATTGTTCTCATATGAAAAAAATCTTCGAGATCACACATTTGAACATCAGCCAAATTTAAAATGACAAACTCTTTATCTTTTTGTTTTGTCACCGTTCCAATTTGGTTTATTTCAAATGCGTCTGACATGCTCCACGCATATTCAATATTTTTGCCTGAATATCTATGCAAAAAAACAAAATAAACACCGCAGGTAATTGCAAACACAATTGCAACAATAACACCAATAATGCTAATAACTTTTTTTACACGTTTCTTCATAATAAAAATTATATCAAAGAACAACAAAAAAGAAAAGAAAAAAAGAGCAAGTTACTTTCAACTTGCCCTCAATTTGGCTCCCTGATTAGGTTCAAAATCGAACCTATACTCGCTAACGCTCGTGTAGGTCGCAATAAAAAAAGCGCCTTTCGGCGTTTTTTGGCTCCCCCTGTTGGACTCGAACCAACGACCTATCGATTAACAGTCGAGCGCTCTACCGGCTGAGCTAAGGAGGAATAATAAATTGTTGTTTGTTTTTGAAATTGCTTAAATATTTCAAAAACCGGTTCTGTGAAAGATTAACTTATTCGGTAGCCCCAGGTCTTCCACTCGCAAAACATAGTTTTGCTCCCGCTTGGGCTGCTCACTTGCGCGCAGGCAACTTCGCTTAACGCATCGCGCCGGCTGAGCTAAGGAGGAATAATAGTTAACCGGCCATTTCTGACCAAGTGATGCTATTATATACTAATTATAAATTTTTTGCAACCCTTTTTCACAAAAAAATTGTTTCTTTAATCAAAATAAAAAAACTGCGTTTTTACGCAGCCTTTTTTAATTGTTTTTGTTCTCTTTTTTGAGCTTTTTGAGTCTTCTTTTGTTGTTTCTTTTGAACTTTATTTTCTTTTTTTTCTGCCTTTTTGCGAGCTTTAATCTCTTTTTTGAGACTCTTCACCTTGTCTTTTGGCCAGTTCAAAAGTTTTTGTTCTTCAGAAAGTTCGAATGGTTTTTCCAAAAGTTCTGGATTTCTCAAAAGTTTGCGAATAACTTTTATGCTTTTAGCATAATAAAATCCATCACAAATTCGCTCATCAATAACAATTCCGGCATGAAGCATTTTCCCAACTTCAAGCTCTCCTGTAGATTGATTGACCACAGGCTCTAATTTTTCTTTTCCAAGACCAACAAAAAGCGAACTTGTTCCAAAATCATACAAATGATGGTAAACATATTCAGTTGAAACACTCTTCATGTTCGTTAACCACGCACTAGCATGAAATGGGCTTAAATCGATAATTTGATGAGGCATGAATCCGTGTTTGTCCATCCACTTAAGCGTTCCAACAGCAAACTTAGTCAGTCCGTTTGGAATTGCTTTTAACAGCGCTGCTGTTTTGACAGCGTCATTGTCGTTAGCATTGCGACCTTTAGAAACCTCCTCATCTATCATTCTCTTAATATCGAAAATGGTTTCTTCCCCAGTGAATTTAATTTTTATTGTTTCTTCTGGTGCATCCTCATTCAATTGTTTTTTCATTGCAAAACAAATATAAATTCCCTTTCTATCAAAAACTCTTCCGTTCATGACAAAGCGGTTTAGAATTGGCTTTTCAGCATACATTCTAACCATGGCAGCAACCATAATGTGCATATAAGTTAATTTAATGTCTTTTTCTTCTGCAACTTTTTTAATATATTCATCCATGGCTTCGCAGCGCTCAGACAGATGAAAATTAACCATGGCGTCATATCTTTTTGGCATAATGTGAGATGTTATTCCAAGAATTGGGTCGGCAGTTTTTGAAAAAACACCATCATAGCGATATTTAAACATAATTTCTCCGAGTTATATATTCTTATTATATTTATACCACATTTGTAGTATGTTTCGCAAGAGTTTTTTTAAAAGCAAAAAAAGCAGCAAATTATTGCTGCTCTGTTTGTTCTTCCTTTTGCTCAAGTTTTTCTTCTTTTTTGTTTGCGCTTTGCCACAGCGTAATTAATTTGTCTAACAACATTTTGCCAAGGGTTGCAACCAAAAGTGCAACAACAGCACCAATTGCAGCGGCGGCCAAAACATCAGTCACATAGTGCACGCACAAAAAGATTCTGCTGAGCGAAACAAGAACTGCCGGAATCCATGTCCAAGCGCCCTTGCCCTTAAAGTATAGCGTCATAAACATTGCACAGTTAATTGCAATTTGTGTGTGACCACTAGGAAAGCTATAGTCAGTTGGAAGTTTAAGTCCAATCGAAGTAATAAAATCTGCAAGGGTTGAATCGGCAGCAAATGGTCTTGGGCGAGCAACAAGAGGCTTAATAACAAAGTTGTTTAACAAAACCCCAAGTCCAATGCTAACAAGCAATAAAACTCCACCTTTTCGTGTTTTCTTAAAACACAATAACACAACGCCAAGAACAATCCAAATTATGCCCTTTTCTCCGAGGTAAGTAATATATTTAAATAGTTGATTCACAAACTCACTTCCGTGAAGATTTGCATTTATCCATTGTAAAATTCCCAAATCCATATTTTCCCCTACAGACTAATCATAGTATCAAGTTTATCTAGTTTAATTATTCCAACAAAATTGTTAGCCTTTAACTTTTCGCAGAAATTTTTATAGTTTTTTGGCTCTGCAAAGGCAGAAACTTCAAAATTTCTTGCAAGAAGTTTGTTCTTTGCATCAAAAACAGTATATAAATCTGCATTTTTAGGATAAATTAATGCAATTTTGTTTGCTTGAACACCTTTTCCGGCTTCCTGAAGCAACAAAACAACTGTATCAAGGCCAATGCTATAGCCAACAGCAGGAACAGAAGTTCCGAAAAACTTTTCAAGCATTCTATCATATCTTCCACCACCACCAATTGCACGAGTGAAATTTCCTTCAGTTGTGTAACATTCAAACACTGTGCCTGTGTAATAGCCCTGACCACGAACAACAGTAATGTCAAAAACAACCTGTGCAGTGGTGTATTTTTTCAATGCCTTGATAAGGTTATCGAGGTTTTCAACCACATCGTTTTCAACGCCATATTTAAGCAAGTCAGCAGGTGTTCCATTTTTGAGTCTAGAGATAATTTGAACAAGCTGTTTTGCCTTCTTTTCAATTCCGTCAAGGTGAGCAAAATTAATAAAAATTTCTTGCGCAACCTTTTCTTCCCCAATTTTGTCGAGTTTGTCGAGACTAACACAAACCCTGTTAGCATCGGCTGGGTCAAAGCCAACCCACTTAATAATGCTTGCAAGAGCCCTTCTGTCGTTAACCTTTAAAATAATACTGCCAATTCCAACAGCCTTATATGCCTGCATGGCAGCAATCATAATTTCGCACTCGGCAAAAATGCTGGCATCGCCCCAAATGTCAATATCACACTGTGTAAACTGCCTGTTTCTGCCTCTCTGTGGTTTTTCCGCACGAAAACTCTCATCAATCTGAATAGCCTTAAATGGAGAGACCAGTTTTTCCCTGTTTCCAGCATATAGTCTAGCAAGAGGAACGGTCAGGTCGTAGCGAAGCCCCTCTTCAACAATATCCTCTTCTGTGAGGTTTGGTTTGCTTAAATCTAATTTTTCTCCTCGCTTAATTGTTTTAAACATAAGCTTTTGGTTGTCGCCAGAATCACCATGAGTCAGCCACTCAAGATTTTCTAAAATTGGCGTTTTAACCTGCAAAAAGCCATGTGCCTTAAAAGTTGCAAGAATTTTGTTAATAGCTTGCTGTCTAAGTTCCATGTCTGCCGGCAAATAATCTATTGTGCCTTTAACTGGGTTTGTGTTTATTTTCATAATTATTTCTCCAAAAATTTCTCTATTAGTTCTTTTGCTCTTTCAAAGCAATTGTCATGACCATCAATCCAAATGGTGTTTGTGTCTTTTTTAAACCATGTGTCTTGACGCTTTGCAAAATGTCTTTCTTCTTTTAAAAGTTCATTTCTAAAATGGTCATAACTGTCAAATTTCCCATCAAGATACTCGGTTGCCATTTTAGCTTCAAGCCCCATGCGAAACATAAATTCGCGCGAAACTCCATCATCAACAAGCTGTTTAACTTCGGTCAAAATGTGAGGCAGCCTGTCGTCTAATCTCTTTTCTATTCTATCATAAATTTCTTCGCGAGTCCACTTAATTGCAAGTTGCAAAACATCATATTTAGGTTTGTGAGCCTTTTCTTGTGCATCGCCAACCTCTGCTTTTTCTATCAGTCTAACAAGATGACGATTGCTTTTTTGAGTGTCTACATTTGTTATCCCAAGTTGTTTTAATTTTTCAAGCAGCTTGTCTCTTGAAAGGCCGTTTAATTGTTCTCGTCTTGTTTGATCAACAGCAGCTTCTGAAAGATTGTAGCCATCAACCACGCTTCTCACATAAAGCCCAGTTCCACCAACCAAAATTGGCAATTTACCGCGAGCAAGAATACCATCAATGGCCTGATATGCATCTTTTTGATACTCAGCAAGATTATATAATTCCCCAGGGTTTAATATGTCTATCAAATGGTGCGGAACCAAAGAGAGTTCTTCAGGAGTCTCTTTGCCTGTGCACCAATTCATGCCACGATAAATCTGACGACTGTCGGCAGAAACAATTTCCGCATCAAAAAATTTGGCAAGTTCAAGTGCTAATCCGCTTTTGCCAGAACTGGTCAATCCAACAATAGAAACAATTTTTTTTACCATTCAATGTCTCGCCTGTCAATTTTAATATCATCATAAAAATCAAAATACTTGCTGTTACTTTGTTTTTTAGACTTTGTCTTCTTTTGAGTTGTTTTTGACTTTGTTTTATTCATGCTCAAATTATAACATAATTTGCCATCTAGTCAAACATATTTAGTCAAAATAAAAATAAATATTTTTTTGCATTTTTTCGCCTGAAAAATAGAATTTTACCAATAAAAAACGCAAAATTGGTTACGTTTTGCGTTATTTTTGATTAATTTTTGCAATTTTGATTCAGTTTCAATATAGCCAGCGTTTCAACATTTGCCGTCTGCGGAAACATATCAAAAGGCTTGATTTTTGCAATTTCATAATTGCCAGCAAGAATTTTCAAGTCACGAGCCAGCGTTGATGGATCACAAGAAACATAAATGATTTTTTGTGGACAAGCAGCAATTAAGCTGTCTAGCACCCTCTTGTCGCAACCCTTTCTTGGAGGGTCGAGAACAACAACATTTGCCTTGCTGTTTTTGATAATTTTAGGCAACTCCTCAGCACAATCTCCACAAACGTTATTCAAGTTAACAATTCCATTGTCTTGTGCAAGAGAATTGGCATTCTCGACTGCCTCTTTAACAATTTCAATTCCATAAACACGTTGACATTTCTTCGCAATAATCGCAGATAAAACCCCTGCTCCACTATATGCATCAATAACAATATCTTTGCTGCCAATCTCTCCTAAAACAGAATTATATAGTTTGTGCTTGATGTCATTATTCACCTGCAAAAAACTGTGAACGTTGACATTATATTTCAGGTTAAATTCGTTAAACTCAATTTGTCCATCACCCAAAACAACAAAATCTTTGTCACCAAGAATAACATTGTTGTTTTTTGTGTTAATGTTATTAATAATATGAACTTTTTTGTATTTTTTCTGCAAAATCACAGCAAATTTATGCAAATTTCGTATTTTTTTAACAGATACCACACAAACCAAAACTTCGTTTTTATTGGTGCGCGCAACCAAATGTTTAACTCCGTCTGGGTGCTGGTCAGAAAATGCGTGAACATCATTTTCATTCGCAAATCTTAAAAACGCATCAATAATCGGTTTAGAATCTTCCTGAATTACACACTCTTCAATTTCAACAAGGTTGTGGCTTGCCGGCCTATACATTCCAACAAAGATTTTTCCATCCGCCTCACCAACAGGAAAAGAAAATTTATTTCTGTAGGCATACTCACTCGCACTTGCCTCGCATTGTTCAATGCCACCAACATAGCCCGCAAACTTCTTAAGTGAATTTTGAACATATTTTTGTTTAAATTTTAATTGCTCGGCATAATTCATGTGTTGAAGTTGACAACCACCACATTTAGAGTAATACTGACACTTTGGATCAACCCTATTTGGACTTCGCTGAATAATGTTTACTATTTTTGCAATAGCAAAGTCTTTTTTAATTACTATTAAAATTATTTCAACTTTCTCACCAACAATAGAAAATGGCACAAAAACCGTAACGCCTTCAATTTTTGCAACACCCTCGCCATTAGAACCATAATCAACGATTTCAACCGTGTATTTTTGATTTTTTTGCAGAATATTTTGATTTTTTATGCTCATTTTTGCGTTTTACTTTTCCTTTTTGCGTTTTTTATTAATATTTATTATATCACAGTTCTTGCTTGGCTTGCAAATAACTTGACCATTTTGCTTGTTTTGATTATACTTTTGTCTATGAATTGTAATTTATGCCCAAGAGGCTGCAACATTGATCGAAACTCAGCCCTTGGTTATTGCCAAAAATCAAACGAAGCAGAAATAAGCAAGGTAATGCTCCACTCTGGTGAAGAACCATATCTTTCTGGCGATGGAAAAAGTGGTGCCATCTTTTTTGCCGGTTGCAATCTTAAGTGTGTTTATTGTCAAAATTATTCAATCAGCAGAGGCACCGGCAAGCGCGTTTCAGCTCAAACTATCGCAAATTTGTTTGTTCAGCTAGAGCAAGCTGGCGCCGCCAACATCGACCTCGTTACCCCAACACACTATGCGGCGCAAATTGTTGAAGCAATAAAAATTTACAGGCCACAAATCCCAATCGTCTATAACTGCGGTGGCTATGAAACACCAGAAGTAATCAAAGAACTTTGCAATTATGTTGACGTGTTTTTGTTTGACTTAAAATATCATAGCAATGAACTTGCCATAAAGTATTCATCTGCTCCACACTATTTTGATTATGCAACCAAATCAATTTTAACAGCGGTCAAAAACAAGCCAAACGTTTGGATTGGCGACAAACTTGTTCAAGGAGTAGCAATAAGACACCTTTGTTTGCCTTCACACACCACCGACAGTTTTAAAGTCATCGACTGGCTGAGTGAAAACACCCCAGCCTCTTCGCCAATCAGCATAATGGGGCAATACACACCATGTGGTGATGCAAAAAAATATGAGGAAATCAATCGACCACTTAAACCACTAGAATATAAAGCCATCATCTCCCACGCCAAAAAGCTTAAAAACAATGTTGTTTTAGTCCAAGAACTTTCAAGTGCAACAGAAGACATGATTCCAGACTTTAATCATCAAGATAATAAATTTATTTATTAAACACCGGTTTTGTGTTGCTAAACTAGCGCAAAATATGTTATAAGTATAAATAATAAGGAGAATGTTATGAACATTTTTATTTGTGGTGGCGTTTCACCAAAAATGAAAGAAAAATTTCTTGAAGGAATTTCAGATTTAGCTGTGTTTCTCGCTGAACATGGACACACAATCACTTGTGTTGGTTCAAACACTGGCGCAATTGGAAGAATGTATAATTCTTTTAAAGAAGCTGGTGGCCAAGCACTTTTAATGGTTCCCGATTGCTACGCAGCAGAAGCAGCCGGCATGAAGGGACAAATGGTTTCAATGCCAAACCTCTATAGCATGCAACAATTCGCACTAAAAAATAGCAAGGCGACAATCATTTTGCCAGGCGGAAACGGAACTCTTGCTGAACTTTATATGACGCTCGACAACGTAAAAGCGGGGTTCGACACCGACCCTATCATTTTGTTTAACATAAATGGTTTTTATGATGGGTTCAAACTCGTGGAACAAGGTTTGGTAGAGGCCGGAGTTTTAAACACAAGTCAAAATGAAAATGTGTTTGTTTGCAAAACCCCAGAAGAAATTATGAAAATTATTTCAAAAAGAAATGTGAAAAAATAATTGCAATAAATTTATTTATTGACAAAACACAAATCGGTGATACAATAATCTCACAAACCAAGGAGAAAACAAAGTGGCATTTTGCTCATATTCGTCTAGCATAAATCAAGATGGCTACACACTTGTAGACAACAATTTTATTGGCGAATTTATGCCACAAGCACCAGCAAACTACGTTAAAGTTTATCTTTATGGCCTGAGCCTTTGCTCTGCCCCAAACCAAGATTATAACTCTTCAGACAGCGCAAGCGCTCTGCTTTCAATAAGTCAAGATGAACTTCTTGCCGCATATGAATATTGGCAAGAACTTTCTCTAGTTCAAATTATTTCTAAAAATCCACTCGAAGTAAAATATTTGCCAGTCCGTGCCCACTCTGGCTCTGCAAAAATTCGTGCAAAAGGCAAATATGCTGACTTTAACAAACAGGTTCAAAGCATAATCACCGGAAGAATGATTAAGCCAATTGAATATAATGAATATTACAACATCATTGAATCTCAACATTTCGACCCTGCCGCACTTGTTATGATAATTAAATATTGCACCGTTTTGAAGGGTGAAAATGTTAGTTATAATTATATTTTGGCGGTGGCAAAAAGTTTTGCCAGCGAAAATGTTAAAAGTGCAGAAGCCGTAGAAAAAAAGTTGCTCGAACAAGAAAAATCAACCATAGAAATAAAACAAGTTTTAGACGCTTTGGGTTTAAAGCGCAATGCCGACATAGAAGAACGCAACTGCTATTTGAAATGGACAAACTCTTATGGGTTTACCCACCCTGTAATTTTGCAAGTTGCAAAATCTATAAAAAATGGTGGCGTTGCAAAATTAGACTCACTCTTGTCTAAATATTATGAACAACACTTGTTTAGTTTAAAAGAAATTCAAGAATACAGCGAACAACGCGATTTAATGTTTGAAACTGCAAAAAACGTAAGTCGCAACCTTGGATTGTATTATCAAAACCTAGAAAACGTTGTAGAAACCTATGTTTCTGCATGGTTTAACATGGGCTATTCACCAGAAACACTAGAACTTATTAGTAACTATTGTTTCAGAAACAGCCTGCGTAGCCTAGAATCTATGGACGACACCGTTTCTAGATTCTTCAAACTTGGTCTTGTTAGCGTTGAAGCCATCAATCAACATACAAGCGAAATGGCTCAAATAGACAAAAAAATCAAAGAAGTTTTGAGCGCCTGCGAGCTTGTTAGAAATGTAAACTCAAGCGACAGGAATTTCTATAAAGTTTGGACAAACTCTTGGAATTTTGATCACGAATCTATTTTGCTTGTTGCCAAAAAGGCCGTTGGAAAAACTGGCCCAATTGCATATATGAACAAAATTCTCTCTACACTTTCTAGCGAAAACAAACACTCTCTTGCAGATGTTGAGAAATATCTATCAAACAACACAATAACTTCCGCAACAAAAGATAAAAAACAAATGACAAGCAGAGAATATACAAACGCCGAACTTGAAGCCCTGTTTGACAGCCTAGATGATATTGAGGTATGACATGAACAAACAAGAAATAATAAATAATTTAAATCTTCAATATTCTCTCCGCAGGTCTGCTGCGCAAGAACGTTCTTACGCAAACCTTTTGAGAGCAAGAAAAAACCCAAATTTTGCATCGTTAGAATTGCAAGTTCGTGAACTATCTTTTGAAATAGGAAAACTGCAATCTCAAGATAATCAAAAAGAAGCATATGCAAAACGTGTTCAAATTGCAGCACTCAAGGTTAAAATGGGTGACGAACTTGCAAAAATGCATATGAATAAATACGACATAACACCCAACTATCAATGCAAAATTTGCAACGACACCGGCAGAGTTAAAGGTGGCTATTGCGAATGTTACAAACGCGAACTATATCAGGCTCTTTTAGATGCCAGCGGCTCAAAAAAACAACTCGCCGATTTTGCGGACTTTGAAGACAACATATCACTCAACGAGGAACAGAATAAACAACGCAAACAAATTAAATCGATCTTCGAAAAATGGGTTAAGGACTACCCTAACGTTAAAACAAAAACATTTGTAATTCAAGGTGGAACGGGTGTTGGCAAAACATTTTTAACTGAGTGTTTGGCAAACGAAATGATAAAAAAAGGATATCTTGTGTCATTTATTTCTGCATTTGGGCTCAACAACAACTTCTTAAAATATCATTCAACATTTGACTCAAGCAAACAAACCTATTTCGAGGTTTTAACCGAGCCAGAACTTCTCGTCATCGACGACCTTGGAACAGAGCCACTTCTTCAAAATGTAACAACCAACTATTTAACCGCTCTTCTTTCTGACAGACTTGACGCTGGAAAGGCCACAATAATAACAACAAATCTAGAACCAAAAGAAATTTTGTCTAGATATGAAGAAAGAGTGTTTAGTCGTCTTGAAAACAAAGACACTAGCAAGATGTTTAAACTAATTGGTGATGACCTTCGATTAAAAAGAAAATAAACAAAAACACCATTGATAATTTTCAAGAATATTCAAAATCTTGCCTATCAAAAAAGCCTATTTATTTTAGGCTTTTTATTTTACCACTTTAATTAGTTCTGCAATTCCATAAATAATTAGCAAGTGTGCAGGATAATAAACATAAAACAAATATTTTAGTCGCAATTTTCCGCGTTCCCCGTTATACCACGCAACAAGCGGAACCGCCAGCAAGCAGAACCATTGGGTTAACCAGACAGGGCTTCGCAGCGCACATAGCAAAACAAGCGCAATCGCAAACATTGTAACCCTCGCATAGTGTTTGTCAAAAACAGAAACAAACACAGCAACCATAACCCCAAAAAATCCATAATCAACCGCAGTATATCTTTGTGTGTAAGATGGCAGAATTTCAACCAACACATAAACTGCTGCTGCAGCAAAAACAAAAGCAAACATGCTTAAAACAATCATTTTTGCATTATGTTCTTTGATGGTCTTTTTAGCCCAGCTCAACAAATAAATAAGCAAAATAGAAAGTGAAAACGTAATGAAAATGTTACACTCGGTTGTGTGGGCAAAAATTCTAGAAAATATTTCAAACACAACACCAAGCCCAAAAATCATGCCCCAATAGCGCCATTTATTTCTAGTGTATTTGCAGCCTTCAGCAACAAAAAACGCAAACAGCGGAAAAGCAATTCTGCCTATCATGCGCAGAACTTCAAGTTCTGGAAACATAATAACACCAACATGGTCAATAGTCATGGCAACAAGTGCAATAATTTTTAGCACATTTCCATTTAAAAACCCATAATTTGTGTTATTTGAGCTTGAATTTTGCAGTTTTTCCATAGACCAAGTTTATCACACAAATTCCACAACGCGCAACCGAAATTAACAATCTATAATTCTTGCTTGATTTTTGTTTTTAAATATATTAAAATATATTTACTTAAAGGAAACACAAATGAGATTATACATTCGCTATGGAATAATATATGTCGCTCTCGTGCTCGGCCTCAACCTTGCCTTCGACTTTTCGTGGGCAACTGTTGGGAATTTCTTTTTGTGCGCTGCAATAATTTGCTTTCCTGCAATTGTTGTAAGCGTTGTTGTTAGACTGCTGCCAAAAGCGATCTACAATCCAAAAAACAAGCTGTTTGCTGAGCGAAAAAACGAACCAAAATTGTTTGAAAAACTCGGCGTTAAAAAATGGAAAGACTCAATTCCAGAAGCTGGTGGCATAAGCGGTTTTAGTCGCAATCACCTTTATGACCCACGAAATCCAGAATACATTCGACGCTATATAATTGAAGGTTGCATAGCCGAGGCTCTTCACACCCTGTCTATCTGTTGGGGAATAATAGCGCTATTGTTTATTCGCAGAGAACTAATTTTGCCAATGGGTGCTCCACTTGTTCTATTCAACTTTTTTGTTCACATATTCCCTCTCGTCATTCAAAGATATATGCGTCCAAGGCTGCTTAGAACACTCGAGCGACTAACAAAGCTTGAGGAACGCAAATTAGCCGAAGAAAAAGCCGGCATGGCTGGTGAGCAGTTATCGTTCGACCAAATCACAGCGGAACCAACCGAGGCCAAATCAAAGACCGAAAACGAGCCCGCAGAAGCCAAAACGGAAGAGCAAGCATAAAAATATTAAACAAAAAGACCACATAGTTTATGCGGTCTTTTTTTTGTCTTGTTTTATTTCTCTGTGTCAGAGCCAACATTGTCATTGACTGAAGCACTCTCTTTTGTGTCACCTTCATCAGGTGCTATGCTTTCTGCAGCGACAGCCTTTGACTTTCTTTTAATTTTCAAAAACCCAGCAAGGTCGCTAACGAGTTCTTTAAAATTGCGTCTAAATGTTTTGCTCACGCACGCAATAATGATGATTGGCACAAGTGCAATCGCAACAGCGATGCAACCGTTAACCAAAAGTTCAGTCCATTTTCCGTCGATATGTTGCAAACTGAAATGCAGCGCGGCAAGGCAAACTCCAAACACAGCCATCAAGCTGTAATTAATCGAATAATACCTAACTGGCGTGCGCTTAAACTCATGTTTATAGAGCACATAAGGTTCAACCACATGGCAAATCAAGAGGTTTGTGATAATTGTTGCCACAATAACACCCACAAGACCAATCCAATAAACAAACGCGATTGACAGGGCAACATTAATAATCCCCTCAACAACAGGTTTCCAGCGGTCATAATAGAATGTTCCCGAGGCGTCGCGGAACAGCCCCACAGCCTGGCGCATAAACTGAATGAAATAGTTAATGGTTATAATCAGCGAAACATCTTTCGGCATAACAAGGTCAGCATTAAAGCAGATGGCAACAACATTGTCGATAACCGCATAATACCCAAGGAAGAATACCACACCTAAGCAGAAATTTAAGAGATACATAAACCAAAAATACTTTCTCTCCTCTTCTGCATTTTTTTCTGCGCAGAGATGGCCAATAACTGCAGTAAGTGGAGTGAAAAATAATGCCAAAACGCCAGTCATTGCCGACATAATAACCATATAGTTAGAGTATTTTCCAAGAATGGCAACACCAATAAATGCTGAAATAATAATACTGTCTGCTGTGTTAACTAAAACAGAACCAATTTTGTGCATGAATATAGCTTTGGTGTTTTTAACAATTTCTTTTTTGGTGTCAGCGTCAACTTTGATTGCAGGAACAGACAAAATCTCACCATACTTTTTTCGAGTAACAATTTCCGTCATAATCCACTCAAGCACAACGGCAACAATCATAGCTCCCAAAAAAAACTCAAATGAGCCCGTCAACACAAGCACTACAATTTGAATTCCGTATCTTGCAATTTGGCCAATTGAAGACATTGTTGTTGTTATATAATTGTTTTTATGGGCGTTAATAAGAGATGTCTTTGCACTGAATATATAAGTTACCACAACCGAACAAAGCATAATAAAGAATGTTAAATAAAGGTTATAGTCTGCAGAATAATCTTTGGCCAACAATGGCAAAGCAGGCATAAGAAGCAACCCTGCCCCCAAAATGATAGACCCAATAATCCAATAAATTTTGCGATATAACTGATAAAGTGCCGCCACCTTGTCTCTGTCTCCATCAACAATAGGCTTATACATAGAAAAGTTAATGGCAGTTCCAACCCCAAGGTCAGCGATAGCTAAAAAGCCAATAATGCTGGTATAGAGCGAATATAGTCCGTTTGCATCATTGCCGGCATAGTTAATCAAAAATCTGCGCGACAAAAGTGCCAGCACCAAAAGCACAATCTTGAAGCCGACCGACACAAAAATATTCAATACCGACCGTTTTTTATCCATTTATTTTTTACCAAAAATTCTCTTAAACTTATTCTTAAACTTCCTAATTAATTTTTGTCTTCTCATTCTCCTAGAGATTTCATAAAACTCTTTACATCCTGTTTCTTTGAAATTTTTCCAAAATAGTTTCTCATGATATGCAAGAATATAATGATTCCATGGTTTTCTATCTTCAAGATAGTGCATAATCACAACACCATCAAGATTTTTTACTTTTTCAAAACAGCGCAGTTGAAAATTCATTTTGTTATCTAAAAACAAAATATCTTCTTTTTTTGTTAACATGTTCAAAAGGTCTTGGTCGAGATACAGAAGTTTTTTTCCTGCCTTTTCAATCATATCAACAACAAGTTTTTCATCCCATAACTTGCGAACTTTTTTCATATTGAACAAAATTATTCCCGCGTTGAACATGTCATGCTCAATACCAAGTTCCTTTCCATGTTCAATTGTTCTATCAAGATCCCAAATTTTATCTCTGCATGCAGCAAGAATATAATTGTTAATATCAATATCATACAATTCACCAACATCACCAAGACACAATGTATCAACATCCAAATACAAAAGTTTGTCCATTTCTTGTGGCAAAAATTTGTAAGCAAACAACCTCAAAAAAGTATCTTTTGTATAGTGTGCTCTTGCAGCAAAAATCTTGTCATCTAGGTCAACAACCTGAATATTGACATTAATATTAATTTCTTCACATTTTTCTTTAATTCTGTCTCTAATTTTGTCAGATAATTTTGTTGAGAGAACATAAAGATTTATTTCCCTATCACAATACTTTCTAATTGAAAACATAAAGTTAATAAGTGGGTAAGCGTAATTATCATCAACACAACATAAAATATTCATTTTTATCTCCTATAAAACAATTCTAAAATATCTAAACAAAATATGTTTGATTCTTCTTTTAAAATTCAAATATGATTTATATTTTTTATATTCAACTTTATACTTGTCAAACACTTCTTTGTTTAGTTCTTTATCCGCTTTCGTTCTTATATATAGACTATAATAAATGTTCAAAAGCTGAGAGCAAGCATCTGCATAGTTTTTGTTGTTTTCACCAACTTTACTGATGCGGTATTCCACAACTTTAATTGCATCAAACATTTTTCTTGATGGTCTCGATTTTACAATACTATTATTTCTCTGCCTATATAAATACAATTGGTCAGGGAAAATAACAACTTTGTTTGCAACACTCAAAATATCATAAATAACATATTCATCTTCGTGAATCATACCCTTTGGGTATCTAATATTTTCAAAGATGTTTCTGTTATATAATTTGTTCCATGCAACAATAATTCCAACATTTTTAGAAGTAAACAATGGGTCAGCCGAATTTTCATTTTCAAAAACACCAAATTGTCTAGACCAACCACCACTTATTGCTTTTCCATCTTCATCAATTCTAGAAAATCCACAAATAGCAATGTCTGCTTTTTCTTTTTCAATTATGTTGTGCAATTTTTCATACATAGTTGGAACACAACAGTCATCACTATCAACAAAAGCAATATATTTTCCTGTCGCAATATCAATTCCCGCATTTCTTGCGTCAGAAAGCCCGCCATTTGGTTTGTGAATGACTTTAATTCTGCTGTCTTTTTCGGCATATTCGTCACAAATTGCTGGGCAGCCATCTGGGCTGCCATCATCAACCAAAATAATTTCCAAGTTTTGATAAGTCTGAGAAAGTATGCTATCAACACAAGCCGGCAAAAATTTTTCAACATTATAAATTGGAACAACAACAGATATTTTATCTTTTTCCATTCTTTTTCTTCCCAAATTTTTTCTTCAAAACAAAATGTGCCAAAAGCCCTGGCAAAAATAGCATTATATACAAGAATTTTGAATTTGCATTTTTATATTGCTCTTTCAATTTGATTTTTGCTTCTCTTGAATATGCAATATATGCAATGGTATATTTCATTCTGTTTTTCAAATTCACTGGTTTTTTACTGAGCTGTGTGTAAACCGCGACCGCTCCACGAGGGTTGGCTAAAATTCTTGTTTTTGCGCTCGCAGTCAAGCCATCTGGCAAATATTCGCCAACATAAATAATCTTGTTGATAAACTTCAGTTTATATTCTCTGCCAATTGCGCACCAAACAACTGCCTCGCTGATAAAGTTCTCCCCCTCAAACACAGGAAATTTAAACTTTTTAAACACTTCCGACTTATAAACTTCAGCCTTATCTCCAGAAAGCTTGTTATTCACTCTCGCATGAATATATGTGTCAACAAACACATCTTGTTTGTATTTTTGCCCCATCAACTTTCCATCAGGAAATGCTTTTTCATAACTAAACCCAGCAATATCTTTTTGATCTTTTATTTCTGGCCAGTCTTTTTCAATTGTCTCAATGGCGTCGGGAGTAAGCGTATCGTCGCTATCCACAATAAATGTTAAGTCTTCACTCAAAATGTCAAGTGCAAAGTTAACAGCGGTGTGTTTTCCACCATTCTCTTTTTTGTGATATTCAATTTCAAAGTCTTTGGTAACAAAAGTTTTAACAACTTCTTCTGTGTTATCTTTGCTTCCATCATCAATAATATACCACTTAAAATTTTTGCTTGTTTGATTAACCAAACTTTCAAAAAGCTTTGGCAAAATATATGCCCTGTTATATGTAGGTGTAACTATTGCAACTAATTTCATTTTTTATTCCTTATTTTGTAAAGTAATTTTCCAAACAATCCAAAAGTAACGAAATTCAATATTTTTTTCATATTCTTTTTGAATTTTTGTTTTGGCGAATACCAACTTGCATAATACCAATGGATTGAGTATGTGTTTTTAGTAATTTTCTTTCTGTTTGTAATTGTGTTGATTGGACAAAAATATTCAGCAGGATATACTGTTATATTATCAAGTTTTTGTAATTCGTCCTTTTTAACTAGTCCTTGCTTTGCATAATACTCTTCACATCTCACACAAACAGTTTTAATGTTTAATTTACCATCAACAACAAATCTATCTTGATAATAGTCGTCCAAAATACTTTGGAAATCTTGATTATTTTTTTCAGTTCCAATAATTAATCCTGGAGCTAACAATGGACCAGCCTCAAATCCCATAAAACATTTATTTTCTAACAGGTCATCAATTGGTTTCAAAAGTTCAACATCAATGTCCAAATATATTCCACCATATTCATAAAGTTTTTGCAATCTTATCACGTCACTAGCAAAAGCATATTTTTTTGCATCATATGCTTCACGAACATATTGGCAACAGTCTAAGTCAACATTGCTTTCATCCCAAAGCATAAACTCATAGTCTGGACAAAACTTTTTCCAACTATCAAAACACTTCTTAAATATTTTTGGTTTTTCACCTTTTCCAAGCCAAATATAGTGTATAATTTTTGGTATCATTTTCTATTTCCTTTCCAAATAAAACTTTTCCAATTTTTTTGCTTCTGCTTTAATATCATAGCCAGCAGCAGAAATCTTTTCTTTTTGACTTTCACGAACAAGGTCTTTTGTTTTTAAAACCAAATCAGCCCACTCGCCAGCACTTTTATCTAAACTTTCAAACTGCAAATTATCTGTCATTTTAACAGCGGCAGAAACTTTGTCAGAAACAACACAAGGCAAACCGCTTGTTTGGGCTTCGACCATAACAACAGGCAAACCCTCATATAAACTTGGCAAAACAAACACATCAAATGCCTGATAAAGTCTGTTGGCGTCGCGTCTAACGCCCAAAAATTTCACTCTGTCTTCAATGCCAAGTTCTTTGGCCTTTTGTTTTGCTTGTTCTTGAAGTGGGCCTTCACCAGCTAAAACCAAAACCGCGCTAACGTCTTTCTTTAAAAGTTCAGCAAAAATATCTATCAAAAATGTGTGGTTTTTTTGGTCATCAAATCTGCCAATATGCCCAACAACAAAGTTGTTTTCAATTGCTAGTTCCTTTCGAACTTCTTCTCTCACCTTTTGGTTAAAGTCGAACTTGTCTAAATCTATGGCATTGTTCATCACAGTCACTTTGCCACCATCAAATGCCTTGTCTCCATACATCCAACGGCCAGCCAGTTCACCGCACGCATAGAAATCTGTAGCATATTTTTTAGCGAGTGGTTTCAAAAGTTTTTTGGCCACATTTCGCACAAACTCTTTTGGTGACGATGTTGAGTGGTTATGGCAAATTCGAACAGGAACATTACACTTTTTTGCAACCGACAAAGGAAAATATGCAAGTGTGCTCATGTGAGCATGAACAATTTTATAGTTATTCTCTTTCAAAATTTTAGACAGCTCTTTGCGATAGGCAAAAAATTGTTTAATTTTTGGCAAAACAAAAACTCTTCCGCCAAGCGATTCAATTTCTTTTCTTTGTGGAATTGTTGAATCTCCAGAAACAATAAAGTCAAATTGAACTTTTGTTCTGTCTATGTTTCTATAATAATTCATAACAACGGCTTCAACGCCACCGCTGTTCATGTGATTTAAAACCTGTGCAACTCTAATCATAGTCTTCCTTTTTTGCCGCATTTGGCACTATCTTCAAAATTATTATAACATAACAACCACATTTTACCAAACAAAAAAGATATACTCAACGTATATCTTTCTCCTTTTAGTTATTCCAAAGGTTCTTCATCGCTTTTTTGTTTGCGCCTATTTACTAAATGAATTATAAGTTTAGTTAAAAAGGCTAAAACAATAATTGCTAAAAACACATATAAGAATATTGTTGTAGCATTAGGAAACACCATGCAAAGCGTTGTTACAATAAGTCCACAAACTGCGTTGCCCGCAATAACCGTTGCGCATGTCTGCCAAAAGTTAAGCCCCAAAAGAACGGCAAAGCAAGTGCCCGTCCAAACTCCAGTGAGAGGAACAGGAAAAGCCACAAACAAAAAAACAGTAATAATTTTAATCCAAAGTTTTTTTGTTTCACTTCTCTCTTTTGCCTTTTCATTGGTCTTGTCAGTTCTTCTTTCTATGTCACCAGTGAAAAAGTGAACAATTGCCTTGAAAAACCTTTTGTCTTTAAGCCAATTATAGATTGGTTTAAAAATAAGCGCCAAAATAGGAACCACCAAAATACTTCCCAAAAAGCCATAGCCAAAAGCCGTCCAAGAACCAAGGGCTTTTTCTCCCCAAAAACCCTTACTCATTCCAAACGGAATCGCACCTTTTAATTCTATCATTGGAATTATTGCAATAAAAATGGTGGCAACAATAGCGTTGTCACCAAAAATTCTGCTAAAAAACTCGCCAATAGCTTGTGTCATCATTTCTCCTAAACAATATAGAAAATAAGATCTTCAACCAATGAAAGCGCAAACACAACGGCAATAGGAAGCCTAATTGCCCATGTTGTTTTCTCTTCTGCGTTTTTGTGATATTCGTGAATCATCAAAATAATAGCAACGGCCAAAATTGCCATGCCAACAAGGCCCAACTGATAAGTTCCAGTAATAAACAAATTGTGTGCAGAAAGTGTTGAAAGAACTGGAGCGCCCATCCCCGCACCAAACACAAGAACAAGTGGATTATGAGCAAGGTGTGTTGCATATTCAACCCAAAGGTCATAACGATAAGTTGTTACCATATTCATAAAGTCAGCAAAGGTGTGGCATTCGCTGAATGTTCCAACAAACCTATTGACAATAATAGCAACAATGTTTTGATAAACAACGCCCAAAACAATGAGTGCAGTCACCGCAATTGAACCCCAAATAAATGTTCTGAGGAAGTTTTGTGTAAACAGCCAAATAATAATGACCAAATAAACCAAAATCATCAAAAGCAAGAATGTTTTGCTTAGTGTGAAAAATCCGGCAACGGTAAGACCAATCATCAAAAGCCAGTCAAACCATTTGTTTTTCTTTGAAAGAATCATATATGCAAGTGCAACAATTGCAAAGTCACAGAACATTGCGAGAACATTTGGGTGACCAAGCAAACTTTGGAATCTTCCTCTTCCACCAGCAAAAGATAAAACCATTGCTTCGTTCATATAAGGTGAAATATAGAATGTTGCAGAATATACACAAGATAACAAAAGTGCAAAGGCAAGCAAGCGGAAATTAAATCCAAGGCGTGCAACTTGTGGCTTTTTAATTACCATGCCAATAAATGCGAACATGGCGAAGAAGCCAGCCATTCTAACTCCCCAGTTGGCATTGTAACCACCAAATGGAAGTGATGCATAAATGAAAAACAAAGCAACAAACGCAATCAAAAGCCAATTTGGTTTTGTCTTCTCTTTGAAATACAAAATCACATAGAATTTAATCATGTAAACGCAAACGCAAGCCGCAAAGAGAATTGCGCTCCAATAAAGGTTCATCATGCAGAACGGAATTGAAAACACAACATAAGAAAAGCCATTTCTAATGTTGTCAAACAACACCATCAACAAAAGAATAGGAAATGCCACAAACATCATATTGCCCCAGAAGCAATGAACAAAGAACATTGCAAGAAGCACACAAATGTTAATAACAAACCTGTTATTTGCATAAAATCTTTCAAACTTGTTTAGTTTTTTTGCCATAAAGCACCCTCTGAAATATAAATAACATAGTTATATTATCATAAAAACCTTTGAATTGCAAGAGTTATACAGCTTTTTATAAGCCAGCAAAAATAAAAGCAGAAACTATTTCTGCTTTTCTTCATTTTTTTCAACAATTGCGCCAAATCTGCGGTCACGACTTTGATATTCCTTAAGTGCCAAATACAAATCTTTCTTCTTAAATTCTGGCCAATGCTTTGCTGGAAAATATAGTTCTGTATATGCAAGTTGCCAAAGCATAAAGTTAGAAAGTCTGCACTCGCCGCTTGTTCTAACCAAAAAGTCTGGAAACTCCTGACCACTTGTGTAAAGGTGATCGGCAATAATTTGTCTGTCAACAGTTTTATAGCCCTCACTAATAATGTTGTTAACTGCCCTCACTAGTTCGTCTTGGCCACTATAATTAATGCCAATGTTCAAAATAAATTTTGTGTTGTTTTTAGTCTCTTCCATGGTCTTTCTAACATTTTCCGCAAGGCCATCAGGAAGTCTAGAGGTGTCCCCCATTACATTGAGTTTAACGTCAGGATATTTTTTAGCAAACCCCGCAGACAAATAGCGTTTGAATGCCTTCATTAAATAATCAACTTCTGCCTGTGGTCTGTTCCAGTTTTCAGTTGAAAATGCGTAGATAGAAATAACGTGAATGCCATATTCATAAAAACACTCTTTAATAATTTTATCGAGGTTGTCAAGGCCTGCCTTGTGACCCATTGAACGAGTGAGTCCTCGTTTTTTTGCCCACCTTCCATTGCCATCAATAATAAACGCAATGTGATTTGGCAATTTTTGTAAATTGTGTTTCATAACTTCTCCATAATTTATTTAGTATCAGCAGAATTGTCTTCAATGTTATCGTGAAGTTCTTTGTTATAAACAACTCTTCCGCGACTCGCAATAATCTCTTCAGAAAGTTTCAAACCTTTATCATATTGCGCTTTAGAAATTTTTTCTGTCTTTAAAAGGTAATCGGCATAATAATATTCTCTCTTGCTTGTTTCTGCCCCACCTTCTGAACCTTTTTTAAAAATCGCCCCAAATGTTTCGAACAAAATTTTAATGTCTAGCCACAAACTTAAGTTTTCTGCATATTTCAAATCTTCTTCAAAAATACTTTCCCAACTGCTCTCACTTCTACCACCAGTAACTTGTGATGGTCCAGTGAGTCCTGGGGTAACAGAATAAGCCTTCATAACTTCCTCAGGATAAAAGGTCATATCTTTAACAAGTCTTGGTCTTGGGCCAACAATACTCATAGAACCAAACAAAATGTTAAACAGCTGTGGAAGTTCATCAATTGAAAGTTTTCGCAAAACTTTTCCATATTTAGTGATTCTGTCTTTATCCGGCAAAAGATTTCCATCTTTGTCACGCTTATTCGTCATGCTTCGAAATTTATAAAATTTAAACACCTTGCCATTTTTGCCAGGACGGTATTGCGCAAAAATTGGATTGCCCCTCAATATGATTAGCGACAATAAATAAATGATGATAAAAAGTGGTGACAAAATAACGATAGCCACCAATGATAACAATATATCTAAAAACCTCTTCAAAAAGTAACGGTAGAAGAGATGTCTGTGTTGTCTTTTAGCCACAACCTCAATTCCTCTTTGTCAATATGTGCCATCATAATAACACACAAATGGCCAAATTGCAATTATTTTAGGATTATTATTGATTCATAAGTTATATGGCATTTTGCAAAATATAGTTTATTTCTAATGGGTTTAAAGACAATTTTTGCAGTTTTTTAGGCAATAATTCACAAATATTTTGCAGATTTTGCAGATTTTTGTGATATTCTTGCCAATATTTCATTAAATTTTGCTTGTTTTGCGCAAAATCATATTCTTTCATCTCCTGAAGCTCGTCAGAAAGCACCTCAAACGACATATCAAGCATTTTTAATCGCAAAAAAACCTGCATATATTGTTTTTTTAATTTGTCGCATAATTCGACAATTTGACAATACATTTTGTAATAGTCTTGGCCATTTTCTTCCCGCATGTAGCAACCATAAAAAGCAGCAACCCTGCTGATGTAAATATAATCATCAATAAGCGATAATTTGGTTTTTGTTTTAAAAAATAACATATAACAAATTATACTTTTGATTGTCTGCTTTTATACTTTTTTGGCACAAAAAAACTGCATATTTCTATGCAGCCTCTTTTAAAATTTCCAGTTTTCAATTTCCGGAAGGTCAACACCATATTCGCAAATATATTCTTTGTGGCGAGCGAGCAAGTCTTCCATGTCCGCTATTGCCTTTTGCTTTTGTTCATAAGGAACATCAGCAAGTTCTGCAATCTGCATCAAAAGATGACAGCGGTCAATATTGTTTCTAACCCTCATATCAAATGCCGTGGTTATTGTGCCCTCTTCTCGGTAGCCGTTAACATGAAAATTCTCGTTAATTCGCTCATAAATGAGGTCTTGAACAAGGCCAGCGTATCCATGAAAGTTAAAAATAACTGGTTTGTCTGTTGTGAAAATGTTTTCAAACTCTTCTTTAGTAAGACCATCTGGGTGAAGAGTGTTTAAAGTAAGTTTCATAAGATTTACAACATTCACAAATCTCAAGTTTATGTCAGGGAAATATTCTTTTGCCATTTTAGCTGCTGCAACAGCCTCAACAGTTGGAGTGTCGCCAGAACAAGCTAAAATAATATCCGGATTGTTGGTGTCGCCAATACTTGCCCAGTTCCAAATGCTAACACCAGCATCAGCATGAGCCTTGGCTTCATTCATATTGAGCCACTGATAAGATGGATGTTTAGACGCGGTAATAATGTTAATAAGGTTTTTTGTTTTGTTGGCCTTGTCATAAACAGCCATCAATGTGTTTGCGTCAGCAGGAAGATAAATTCTCACAACCTCCGGTGTCTTTTCTGCCATGTGGGTTAAAAAGCCTGGGTCTTGATGAGTAAATCCGTTATGGTCTTGTTGCCAAACGGTGCTGGTCAAAATTAAGTTGAGAGACGAAATTGGGGCTCTCCAAGGCAGTGTGCGAGCAACTTTAAGCCACTTAGCGTGCTGAGCAACCATGCTGTCCACAACCCTTAAGAATGCTTCATAGCTGTTAAACATTCCGTGTCTGCCAGTAAGAAGATATCCCTCAAGCATGCCTTCGCAAGCGTGTTCAGACAAAAAGCTGTCCATAATTCTGCCATCTTTGGCAAGTTCATCATCAACTGGCCAAATGTCTGCATTAAAATCTCTGTCGGCGCTGTCAAATTGGCGATAAAGCCTGTTGCTCATGGCCTCGTCCGGAGAAAATGTGCGATAGTTGTGGTTGTGTTCGTTTAGTTCAAACAGGCGCTTTATGTAACCGCCAAGTTCAAGCATATCTTGTGTTTTAACAGCTCCCGGAGCGGGAACATCAACGGCAAGCTCATCTAAGTTTGGCGTGATGAGTTCCTTCAAAAGTTTTCCACCATTTGCATAAGGGCTGGCAGAAATTCTCTTGTCACCCTTTGGCAAAATCTCTTCAATTTCAGGAAGAAGCCTATAATTTTCGTCAAACAGTTCGCTTGCGTGGTAACTTTCGAGCCACTCACGAAGCAAGTCAAGGTGTTCTGGTTTTGTCATGTTAATAGGAATTTGATGAGCAAAGAAATAGTCTTCAATCTTCTTTCCATCAACAAATTTTGGACCAGTCCAACCCTTTGGAGATCTAAGCACAATCATTGGCCACATTGGTCTTCTTGTTTCGCCATATTCGCGTGCGTTGTGCCAAATTTTGTGAATCTGTTCAACACAATCGTCCATGGCCTTTGCCATTTTTTTGTGCATATCCATTGGGTCGCTGCCTTCAACAAAATATGGCTTATAGCCATAGCCCACAAAAAGGCTCTCAAGTTCTTTGCGAGAAATTCTGGCAAGAACTGTTGGGTTGTTAATTTTGTAACCGTTAAGGTGCAAAACAGGAAGAACAGCACCATCGGTCTTTGGGTTGACAAACTTGTTTAAGTGCCACGATGTTGCAAGAGGCCCGGTTTCTGCTTCGCCATCACCAACAATAACAGTGGCAATAAGCTGTGGGTTATCTAAAATTGCACCATAGCCATGAGCAAGACTATAGCCAAGTTCTCCACCTTCGTGAATTGAACCTGGTGTTTCTGGCGCAACATGGCTTGGAATTCCACCAGGAAAAGAGAATTGTTTACAGAGTCTGGCCATGCCCTTTTTGTCTCTGCTAACTTCCGGATAGACCTCAGAATAAGAGCCTTCAAGATAGCTGTTTGCAACAAAAAAGTTTCCGCCATGTCCTGGACCAGACAAGAGAATCATGTCTTGATTATATTTTGTGATAATTCTGTCGCAGTGCGCATAAACAAAGTTTTGCCCAGCGCAAGTTCCCCAGTGCCCAACGAGTTTCTTTTTTACGTTTTCGCGAGTCAGTGGTTCACGAAGCAGTGGGTTATCAACCAAATATAATTGTGCAGCAGTAAGATAGTTTGCGGCACGAAAATATTTGTTTAACGTTTCAAAATATTCCGGAGTAGAAAATTTGTCTTCCATTTTTGCTCCCCTTTTTTCATTTTAATGACTATAGTATATCAATTTTAGACAACTTTTCAAAACAAATTAAACTCTTTTTGCGAAAAAGAGTAATAAAAAAACCAACCTTTTTTGGTTGGTTTTTTGTTTGTGTTCAATTAAAACAGTGTCGACTGATCCATAACTCCGCGTTCGCGACGGTCTTTAATATACTTTGTCCACTTGGTGTAACCATAGGTCGTGTTTGTGAGATATCCAAATTTCAGCACAAGCAAAATCCACTGTCCAGTGATGATGTTAACAGCTGTTTCTATTGCAAGATAAATATACCAAACAAGCCATGTTTCTTTAACACGGAAGAACACAGTAATTCCATCAGCAATAGAAATTGCACTTAAGCAGGCGTCCATATAGGCAACCGCTTTAAGTGTTGCATCATTAGAGAAAAAGTCTGTCTCTGGGCTGAAGGCCGCCATAACATAACCAATTCCAACTGTCCAAGCAGCAATTGCAACCCACATGAGCAGGCTCTGCCACCACTTCATTGAGCGAACAACAGTAACATTTTTGTCTTTGTCGTCTTTGTGCTTGCTCCAGTTAATAAAGCCCGCAGTGTGCGCAGGAATCCAGAAGAATATTGCAACAGCCATGCTCGCAAATCTTGCACGCAAGATAATCATGGTTGCAATTTCAATAAGTTCGACAAAATTATAAATAAAAAAGCTCCATCTGCTCTGTTTGCTGGTAAGAAGCTCACAAAGCATGGCAAGAATAACATCTAATAGATAAAGAATTGTTATCCAAATTCCGCTAACGCCATTGGCATCTTCTTCTGGCAACAAAATTGCCAAAATTAGTGCTGCCGCAACAATAATCTCAAAATAAGCAATCTCATAAGTGGTAAAATAGTTCCACAGACGCTTAAAAACATTTTCTTTTTTTTGTAAAGTATTTTCCATTTTTCCCTCTAAAAACTCAACCAATTATATGCCCGCCACCGCAAAATGTCAATATTCCCCACAAAATCTATAGACTTTTTTGGCGATATTTGCTAAAATACTAGCATATTTAGGAGTTTTTATGGACATTTTAGACGAACTAGCAATAGATGGAAACTTGCGTGCACTTGCTGAGCAAGCCGAAGTTGATCTTGCACCATATTTTAAAAAAGCCGAGGAAGTCTGCGCCGAGAACAGCAAAAAGGTTTTAAAGGCCTTCATAGATAACCGTGTTGCATATCAAGATTTTGAAGAAATCAACGGCTATGGATTTTTCGACCCAAGCAGAGACAAAATTGAACGAGTTTTTGCTCAGGCGCTTGGCGCAGAAGATGCGTTAGTGCGCCCACACATCATGAGCGGAACAAACGCAATTTGGCTGACCCTCTCTGGCCTTCTTCACCCAGGCGACACACTTGTTTCAATAACCGGAACACCTTATGACCCACTCTGCAACATTGTTGGAATAACCGGAAACAGCAAGCAGTCTCTCAAAAACAATGGCGTTAAATATGAACAAATTGAACTTTTGCCAGATGGCAATTTTGACACACAAAAAATAACCGACCGCATAAAAAAGGGCGGCGTTTCTATGGTTGAAATTCAACGCTCTCGTGGATATTCTCACAGAGAGGGAATTTCTGTCTCTCAAATCGGTGAAATAACCAAAGCCATAAAAGCCATTGACAAAAATGTCATTGTTATGGTCGACAACTGCTACGGCGAAATGGTTGAAAAACTAGAACCGACTGATGTTGGCGCCGACATAATGGCCGGAAGCCTTATGCACAATCTTGGTGGCGGAATTGCAACCAGTGGTGGCTATATTGCCGGAAAAGAAAAGTATGTAGCCGAGGTTGCAGAGCGACTAACTGCCCCATGCATTGGCAAAGATCTTGGCGCAAACTATAACCAATCAATAAAGTTTTTAAAAGGATTGTATCTCTCTCCACAAACAGTTTTAAATGCGGTCAAGTCCGCAATGTTTTTAAGTTATATGTTAAACAAATTGGGCTACAAAAACATCTCTCCAAAATTTGACCAAATCAGAACCGACATTGTTCAAACTTTCGACTCTGGCAGCGAAGAAGCTTTAACAAAATTCTGTCAAGGTCTTCAAAAAGCAAGTCCAATCGATAGTTTTGTAACCCCAATTCCAAGTGAATTTCCGGGTTACCCACACGAAGAAGTTATGGCAGCAGGAACCTTCACTCAAGGTTCAACCATCGAAATCACCTGCGATGCCCCTGTTATTGCACCATACACAGCCTACATGCAGGGCGGAATTTCTTATGAATATAGCAAAATTGCCCTGCTCTCTGCCATTTCAAACATGAGAAGATAAACAAACAAAAAACCACGGACAAACCGTGGTTTTCTTTTGCGTAAAATTTATTAATATTTTATCCTTGTTCCGTTAACATGCGTGTCGTCATCCACGCCGCGGTTAGCAATCTTGCGGCAGAGCCAAGCGATTGCCATTGCAATTAGTGTCATAATCATTGCACCAATGGCAAATCCTGCAAAATAGATAAGCACAAATGCAACATAAGGAACTTGTGGTTGAATGTCTTTAAACACTGGAAGTGTGCTATTGAAGTGACGGCTGATATAGAAGCAGTTAAAATATTCACCTTGGTTTGCACCAGTAGCAACAACTATCTCGTTTAAAGCAAAGGCAATCGCAACACAAACCGCAAAAACAGCAAGTGCTTTAAACGCAGAAGAGAATTTTGGTTTTGCACGTCCGCTTACCCAAACAAAAATTCCAATAACAACCATCATGCCGTGATGGAACATTGTTTGAATCGAAACGCCAACGCTTGTTGTGTGAAAGACATCTCCTGGCATTGCCATAACCAAAAGTCCGGCAAGCAGTCCAAATGTGCCCAAAAAGTCGCAGCACCACTCTTGAAATTTGCCTGGTTTTGCTATTCCAGCAAGCAAAATGATATACATTGGTGTTGAGCAGAATTGAAATGGAAACGCATGCCAAGGATAATCCCACTTTCCTGTTGCTGGGTCATAAGCAAACACAATTTGTTTGTATGCTTCAAACAAAATAAGCAAAACTCCAACAACAATTGAAATAATTCTAAAAGCCTTGTCAGAAAGACGACTCTTTCTGCATGTTAAGCAAACAAGAACAATGAGCGCAACCATAATTCCAAGGCTGATAAGGTGAAACGCACCATAGTCTGTTCTCTGTTCCCAAGTTGCCCAAAAGAAATTTACAATTCCTTCCATTTATTTTTCTCCTTTTGTTTTTATTTTCAGTGAACTTATGTTCACAAAAAACCAACTTTATTTTTTGATTTTGAGTGTTACTAATTTTTTAATTACAATATATCCACCGCAAACAACAAATCCGCCACCAATTCCAATAAGCCACATGCAAATCAAATAAACAACTTGCCCTGCACTTTGCCTAAAGTTTTCCATAAACGGAATGTTGCTTTCAAGAAGATTGCAAAAATTGACGTTAACAGCATACGAAAGTGGAATGGCAATTGCGGCGTAAACACTTATACCTATTATAACATGAAGAAAACTCCACTTATCTATATTATACATGTTTAAACTCAGGCTGACAAGCGAAAATAGCACTGCGAGATGATGATAAATAAATGTATGAAAATTAGAAAAATTTTCAAAAACATGCGTTGGCGAAAAACCAATAATTGGACATGGGTTCCAATAAAGAAGCACAAACAGCCATGCCGAACACACAAGCGACATGGTTAAACCAAATCGTTGAACTTTTCCTTTAAAGAAAACAGCGAGTGGAAAGAAATATAAAAACAAACTGCAAAAGTGCATGGGAATTGCATAGTAATCGTATGTTGGCTCGCACAGGCTTACAACCTGCTTTGCAATTTCAAGACCGAGCAATAGAACAGTGATCACAACAAGCGGAATATTTCTAGTTTTTCTATCCTTTTTGTGCAAAAACAGCCATAGCAAAAAAGTGATGCCAACCATAACCAACAGTGATAGCATCATTACCAAAATTTCATTTTTGCCATACTCTTGCCAAAACATAAATATCCTCTTTGCTTGATTATTATATATTTTTTGAGCAAAATCGTCAAACAAAAACACAAGTTGCCAAATTTTGCAAAAGTTTTAAAAATCAAGTTGCGATAATTACAGCATTGTGCTACAATACTGCCATAAAACAAGGAGAAAACCATGGCTAACAAAAAAATTACATCTCGAGATTTGGATTTTGCTCAGTGGTATACCGACGTCGTTAACGCAGCTCACCTTTCTAGTTACTCAAAGGTTAAAGGTTGCTTAGTTATCGAACCAAACGGCTATGCAATTTGGGAAAAGATGCAGTCAACTCTCGACAAAATGTTTAAAGAGACTGGACACAAAAACGTTTATATGCCCGTTCTTATTCCAGAAAGCCTTATGCAAAAAGAAGGAGAACTAATTGAGGGCTTTGCCCCAGAAGCTGCTTGGGTAACCATTGGTGGAAGCAAAGAGCTTGAAGAAAAAATGTGCATTCGTCCAACAAGCGAAACACTCTTTTCTGACTACTATTCAAATGTGGTTAAATCTTATCGTGATTTGCCACTAAAATATAACCAATGGGCAAATGTTATGAGATGGGAAAAAGAAACTCGCCCATTCTTGCGTTCACGCGAATTTTTGTGGCAAGAAGGACACACGGTTCATGCAACAGCAGCCGAAGCCGAAGCAGAAACAAAAAACATGCTGGGCGTTTACGAAAAATTCTTCCGTGACTATCTTGCAATTCCTGTAATCACCGGAAGAAAAACCGAAAAAGAAAAATTTGCTGGAGCAGAATATACTCTAACCGTTGAAGCATTGATGTATAATGGTGTTTCTCTTCAATCAGGAACAAGCCACTATTTTGGCCAAAAATTCTCAAAGGCCTATGACATTAAATTTTTGAACAAAGATAACAACTGGGAATATGCTTATCAAACATCGTGGGGAGTAACAACCAGAATGATTGGTGCGCTAATTATGGTTCACAGCGACGACGACGGCCTTGTTCTTCCTCCAAACATTGCCCCACTTCAAGTTCGCATTATTCCTATTGGTGACGACCCAGAAATCGCAAATTTAGCCGAAAATTATGAAAAAACGCTTCAAAAAGCAGGAATTTCTGCCGAAATTGACAAAACTGAGCGCAGCCCAGGCTTTAAATTTGCCGAGGCTGAAGTGCTTGGTGTTCCTGTTAGAATTGAAATAGGAAAACGCGATTTAGAAAACGGACAAATAACACTCGCCAGAAGAGACACCAAAGAAAAATTCCAAATTTCTAAAGATGCAAATGTTGTTCGCGAAGTAGAAAATCTGCTCACTGCAATTCAAGGAAACTTGCTTGCTCGTGCAACAGCAAGAAGAGACAAAATGACATATTTTGTTAAAACCCTCGAAGAATTTGAAAAAACAATGAACACAACCCCTGGATTTGTTCATGCTGATTGGTGTGGAAACCCAGAGTGTGAAGCAAGAATAAAAGAAATTCGTGGAACAAAATCTCGTTGCATCGACGAACACGCCCCACTCATCACCGGAAAATGCGTTGTCTGCGGAAAACCTGCCAAACACCACGTGATTTGGGGAATTCAATATTAAAAACACAAAATGACCGCCGCCGGTCATTTTTTTTGTGCATACATCAAAAATAAAGTTGCAGAACCAAACATTTTTTTGATAATATATATGCAGACTATAAAATAAGAATATTTTATACCATCGGAGAAAGTTATGAAAAATAAGTTTGTAATGTTTGTTTTGTTATCAATTTTGTGTCTCCCACTATGTTTGGGCCTTGCTGCGTGCAACAAAAATTCTGATCCCGACAAACTCGAACTTGATGATCATGTTCTCACTCTGACCTATGGTGAACCTGTAAACATAAATGCTCTTAATGTGACACTTGTTCACCCTAATGGCGAAACAGAATTGTTGTCGCTAAAAACAAACGAAAACCCAAATGGTTTTACATTTGAAACAATCAACAGCACCGCCGACCCAACCTTAGATCTTTTAACTCCATCTGTTGGAAGATATAACCTAAAAATCTCTTATAGGAGTTTGTCGTCAACAGCAACAGTAATTGTCAACCCTGCCGACTATCCAACAACAGTTACTCTGTCATGCAAAAACTCCGTTCAGTTTTTAAATGAAAAACCAAACATCACACTAGACGGGCTTTCAAACAAAGCCAGCATTGACTATCATTTTCAAAAAGAAATTATTGAAGATGGCGAACCTGTTTGGGCCGACCATTCAACACTCACAAAACAACAATTTGAAGACTGCGACACCGAAACTTTCTTCACCTCTTATGGTTTTGAAGTTGGCAAATATAGAGTTTATGCATCGCTCAGCATCGCAAACTATAAGGAATACACAACCAACTCCTCTGAATTTGTTGTAACAAAAACAAGCCTTGCAGGCAGATATTATGTCGATGTAAACAACATAACTTATGAATTCAACCCTCAAAACACAACACTTGCGGGTTATTCTCTTGCCTCAAAAATAACACTCGCAAAAGACAATCGTTACACAGGCCCAGACCTTGAAATTTATGGAACATTCAACTGGAAAGAGCCAACAACTTCTGTTGCAATAACAGACGAAGATGGTGAGGTTCAAACTGTTGTGTTTTCAAGCAAAAACTACACATTGACAGACGTTTCAGACGAACTCGAAATTAACGTTATATTTAAAAAAGCGGGCTTCCCTTATTGGAACGTGGCCCTTGCAGAAAGTGGCGAAAGATTGGACGACTTTTCTTTTGTTGACCTTAAAGATTATTATGACTTTTCACTTTTAGTCTCAAACTCGATAGACTCAACCTATATTGATTTGCCAAGCGAGTACACCTATGTTTTGTTAGACTCTAACAACAATGTTATTGCAAACAATCGTTACACCCCAACACAAACAGAAATTGAAACTGGCAATTTCGTCATAAAATTTCAAATCGAAGAAACCGAAAATTATGAAGGCAAAACCGGTTCACAAACATATTTCATCAATCCTGTTGTTCAACTTAACGACGTAAACTACACAACATTTGGTTCTGCGCTCAGAAGTGCCATTGCACAAGATTCTATCGACAACGTTGAAACAATCAAACTTCTTACCGACATAATTGAACCAACAAAAGAATATGAAATAAAAGTTGACAACTCTCTTGCAAACATCGTCTTTGATTTAAATGGCCATATTTTAAGAATTAAAAACCTATCACTTTCAAGTGAAAACGATTTAGATTCTGACAGACTTGTTTTAACAATTCGCGATGGTTATTTTGGAACATACAACAGAATTGATGCTAACACAGTAGAACTCGTTTCAAGCTCTGCTGAACCATATGCAATTTCTTATTCAAGTTGGAAAGGCCTTTCTATCACCATTCAAAATGCTCACGTAGCAAGCCATCTTGTTCCACTCTGTGGAACAGCAAGAAAAAGCGGCGGTTCAATTACGTTGTCGAGCAGTGAATTTGTTTCCACAACCACAGATCCCGACGCCACTGGAACAGCAGCATTTTTAGCATCAAACGACAGCTTTTCAGCAACCGCATGCACATTTAGTGGTTATTCTAGCGTTTATATTAAATCTGGCACAATTCTGTTTTCTAACTGCAGTTTTAACGCAACTGGATTAAAGAAAGCTCCTGAATATTCAGCCAATAGTTTTGTTTCAACAGGTGCTGCAATTGTTGTTGACAACTCAGAAGGATATAGCCAATCTTCAACAATAAATATTGCTGGTGGCAAAGCAACCCTTGCCGACCAAACATGCCCTTCTGTTCAAGAAATTTTAACACAAGGCGAAGGAACGGCAAGCGACCACATTGTGGTAACAATGCTTGCGTTTAACACAATCAACGGCTCAACAAACGAACTGTTGAAAAATGGTGAACCACAACTCGTTCCAGCAAGCAACAACACTTCTTACAACGAAATTGAAGAAGAGCCAGATGAGAATTTGTAAAAATAATTAAGAGTGGATAAATCCACTCTTTTTTAAAATTTTCTATTACACTTGCTCAAAAATTTGACACAAGGGGAGAGAATTTATTATCATAAAATTATGGAAATATTAAATGGCAAAGAGCTGTCTGCAAGGCTCAAAAACAAAATTGCAGAACAAATCGCAACAGACTATTTGGAAAAGGGAAAACAACCCCCAGCCCTTGCTTGTGTTCTCGTTGGTGACGACCCTGCCAGCAAGATTTATGTTGCAAGCAAAGAAAAGGCTTGCAGGGCCGTAGGCATGGGCTCAATAATCAGGGTTTTGCCTGCAAATTCAACAGAGCAAGAAGTTGAATCTTGCATAAAAGAACTTGCTGCAGACAATAGTGTTTCTGCAATACTTTTGCAACTCCCACTCCCTCGTGGGCTAAATGAACGCAAAATTTTGAACTCTATTCCACCACAAAAAGATGCCGACGCGCTTACTGATATTTGTCTTGGAAAACTCTTCTCAAAAACCCACACCATAGCCCCATGCACGGCCAGTGGAATTATGGAACTTTTAAAAGATAAACAAATAGAAATTTCTGGCAAGCGTGCCGTTGTTATTGGACGCAGCTTGCTCGTTGGAAAAAGCGTTGCAAACTTACTCGAACAAGCAAACGCAACAGTCACAATTTGTCACTCAAAAACACAAAATTTGGATCAAATTGCAAGCCAAGCCGACATTTTGATTGTTGCAATCGGAAAACCAAACTTTGTTACACCAAACATGGTTAAAACAGGTGCAGTGGTTATTGATGTTGGCATAAACCGAACAGAAAACGGAATTGTAGGCGACGTTGACTATAGTTCCGTTGCTCCAAAGTGTAGCTACATAACCCCCGTGCCTGGCGGCGTTGGCCCAATGACAATAGCAATGTTATTATCTAACACATTAACACTTGCAAAAGAACAAGAAAAAATGAAGGAAAAAAACAGTGAGCATAGCAGATAAATATTTTGTTAAAAACTGCAAAGAAATTTTAAAACACGGCGTTTGGGATACCGACCAAAAGGTTCGTCCAAAATGGCTCGACGGAACCCCAGCCCACACCATAAAAAAATTCTGTGTTGTCAACCGCTACGACCTGTCTAAAGAATTTCCAATTATGACAATTCGAAAAACAGCATTTAAAAATTGCATCGACGAGCTTCTTTGGATATGGCAAAAAAAGAGCAACAACATTAAAGACCTTCACAGCCACGTTTGGGACAGTTGGGCAGACGAAAATGGAACAATCGGAAAGGCCTATGGCTATCAACTTGGAGTTAAACACAAATATGCTGAGGGAATGTTCGACCAAGTTGACCGTGTTCTCTACGACTTAAAAAACAATCCATCATCAAGACGCATAATCACAAACATTTATAACCACCACGACCTAAGCGAAATGGGCCTCTACCCTTGCGCATATTCAATGACCTTTAACGTCTCTGGTGGAAAACTAAACGCCATTTTAAACCAACGCTCACAAGACATGCTAACCGCCAACAACTGGAACGTTTGCCAATATGCAATTTTGGTTCACATGATGGCTCAAGTTTCTGGACTTGAAGTTGGCGAGTTTGTTCACGTAATTGCCGACGCACACATCTACGACAGACATATTCCTCTTGTTAAAGAAATTTTAAAGCACAAACAATATAAAGCCCCAAGGCTGGAAATTGACAAATCTATCAAAAATTTTTATGACTTTACTGTTGACAGTTTTAAACTTGTTGACTATAAGTGTTGCGAAAAGAAATATAAAATTGAAGTCGCTGTTTAGGAGAAATTTATGAACTTTATTGTAGCAGTAGATAACAACTGGGCAATCGGAAAAAAGGGAGGCCTCATTTATAACCTGCCAAGTGACCTTGCCTATTTCAAAAAAATGACAAGTGGAAAAGTTGTTGTCATGGGCGAGCGAACCTATTTGTCTCTGCCTAAAAAACCACTTCCTAACAGAACAAACATTGTTCTTTCTGCCGATGGCAACAAATATGATGGTGCAATCTGTGTCTCTTCGCTAGATGAACTTTCTGCCGAGCTCAAAAAATATGACACAGAAAATGTTTTTGTAATTGGCGGAGCAAGCGTTTATAACCTGCTTATGGATAATTGCCGTCTGGCATATATCACAAAAATTAACGCAGAAAAACCGGCCGACACCTACATAAACAATCTAGACAAAAAGCCAAACTGGAGGCTGGCTGCACAAAGCCAAGTGTTTGAAGAAAATGGATTAAACTTCACATTTTGCGTCTATGAGAACAAAAAAGTAACAAAATTTTAGTCTTTTTATTAAATAAATTGAAAATTTATTAAATAAACTCAAAAAATATGGGAAAAATGTTTGCCCATATTTTTTTGTCAGTGTATAATATCACTGTTTGCAAAAACAAATTTATAGGAGAAAATTTATGGCAAAAAAATATGTTTACCAGTTTAGTGAAGGCAAAGCTAGCATGCGTGAACTCCTTGGAGGCAAGGGCGCAAACCTCGCCGAGATGACCAACATTGGTCTTCCTGTTCCACAAGGATTTACAATTTCAACCGAAGCCTGCACACAGTATTATGAGGACGGCCGCCAAATCAACAAAGAAATTCAAGCCGAAATCATGAAAAACATCACAACACTAGAAAAGATAACAGGCAAAAAGTTTGGCGACAAGAAAAACCCACTTCTCGTTTCTGTTCGTTCTGGTGCACGTGCATCAATGCCTGGCATGATGGACACAATTCTTAACCTTGGACTTAACGAAGAAGTTGTTGAAGTTCTCTCTCGTGAGTCAGGTAACCCTCGTTGGGCTTGGGACTGCTACAGAAGATTCATTCAAATGTTCTCAGACGTTGTTATGGAAGTTTCAAAGAAAGACTTTGAAGTTTTAATTGACCAAATGAAAGAGAAAAAAGGTGTTAAATTCGACGTTGAACTCACCGCTGACGACCTTAAAGAACTTGCAAATCAGTTTAAGGCAAAATATAAAAAGGCTCTTGGAAAAGACTTCCCATCAGATCCAAAAGAACAACTTTTTGAAGCAATCAAAGCTGTGTTCCGTTCTTGGGATAACCCACGTGCTAACGTATATCGTATGGACCACGACATTCCTTATTCTTGGGGAACAGCCGTTAACGTTCAAATGATGGCATTTGGCAACATGGGAAATGACTGCGGAACTGGTGTTGCATTCACAAGAAATCCTGCAACTGGCGAACCAGGACTCATGGGCGAATTTTTGATGAACGCTCAAGGAGAAGACGTTGTTGCCGGCGTTAGAACCCCAATGCCAATATCTAAAATGAAAGAAGTTCTTCCAGACGTTTACAACCAATTCTTAAACGTTTGCAAAACTCTTGAGCATCACTATCGTGACATGCAAGACATGGAATTCACAATCGAAAAAGGCAAACTCTATATGCTTCAAACAAGAAACGGAAAGAGAACTGCCGCAGCAGCAATCAGAATTGCTTGCGACCTTATTGATGAAGGCATGATAACCGAACAAGAAGCTCTCATGCAAATTGATGCAAAATCTCTCGACATGCTTCTCCACCCTACATTCGATGTTGACGCCCTTAAAGCTGCCGACAAAAACAACGTTGTAGGAAAAGGCATTGCAGCTTCTCCAGGAGCAGCTGCCGGAACTGTTGTGTTTACCCCAGAAGACGCCGTAAGACTTGGAAAACAAAAGAAGAAAGTCGTTCTTGTTCGTCTTGAAACATCTCCAGAAGATATCGAAGGAATGAAATTCTCTCAAGGTATCTTAACCGTTCGTGGAGGACAAACATCTCACGCTGCCGTTGTTGCTCGTGGCATGGGAACTTGCTGCGTTTCTGGTTGCGGAGACATTAAGATGCACGAAGAAGAAAAATGGTTCGAACTTGGCGGAAAAATCTTCCACGAGGGCGACGAAATTTCTCTTGATGGAACAACCGGAAAAATTTATAACGTTGCAATCAAAACTGTTCCTGCCGACCCTAACAGTGGTTACTTTGGCAGAATTATGCGCCTTGCCGACAAATATCGTGCACTTGGCGTTCGCACAAACGCAGACACTCCTGCTGATGCAAAGAGAGCTGCTGAACTTGGTGCTGAAGGAATTGGCTTAACCAGAACAGAACACATGTTCTTTGGCCCTGGCAGAATTGAAAAATTCCGTGAAATGATTTGTGCAGACACCCGTGAAGAGCGCGAAAAAGCTCTCGCCGCACTTGAGCCAATTCAACAAGAAGACTTCGAAGGACTAATGGAAGCGCTCGAAGGCAAACCAGTTACAATTCGTTATCTCGACCCACCACTCCACGAGTTTGTTCCTACCGAAGAAAAAGATATTGAACTTCTTGCAAAGGCTCAACACAAAACTGTTCAAGAAATCAAGTTGTTCTGCGACAGTTTACACGAATTTAACCCAATGATGGGTCATCGTGGTTGCAGACTCGCAGTAACATATCCAGAAATTGCAGTAATGCAAACAAAGGCTGTTATTAAAGCAGCAATTGCCGTTGCAAAACGCCACCCAAAATGGCACGTAGAACCAGAAATCATGATTCCTCTTGTTGGCGAACAAAAAGAACTTGAATATTGCAAAAAGACAGTTGTTGAAACAGCAGATGCAGTAATAAAAGCAGCAAAATCTAACCTTAAATATCATGTGGGAACAATGATTGAAATTCCTCGTGCAGCACTCACCGCTGACGAAATTGCAAAAGAAGCTGAATTCTTCTGCTTTGGAACAAACGACCTCACTCAAATGACATTTGGATTCTCTCGTGACGACGCTGGAAAATTCTTGCCAAGCTATTATGCAGCAAAAATTTATGAGAGCGACCCATTTGCTCGCCTAGACACAAAGGGTGTTGGAGCACTCATGAAAATGGCAGTAGAACTTGGCCACAAAACACGCAAAAACATCCACTGCGGAATTTGTGGAGAGCACGGTGGCGACCCATCATCAATTGAGTTCTGTCACGAAATTGGACTTGACTATGTTTCTTGCTCACCATATCGTGTTCCAATTGCGCGTCTTGCCGCTGCTCAAGCAAACATCAAAAACCCAAGAAAATAAAAATTTAGCACAAAAACACCGCAACTTCGCGGTGTTTTTCTTATTGTTGCCTATATTTTGTTGCAATATTAGTTTCTTATATGCTAATAATAAAATCAGAATACTGAATAAATCGTGCAAAATATATTTTAAGGGGAAATATTCATGAAAAAACTTTTAACAATTCTTGCATGCTTTATGCTCGCCTTCACATCGTTGGCTTTTGCCGCCTGCGGGAAAAAGAGCGACCCAATTTCTTACAGAATCCAATATGTAAATCTAAGTCAATTCTGGATTGAGGCAGAAGGCAAAGTTTATGCAAAAGATGGCCAATATGAATTTGCACAAGGTTGTCACCATGGTAGCGATATCTTTGCAAAACAAAACTTAAGAAATGAGGTGTTCCCTCAACCAGGCTATGGTGGACAAGGTTATATTACAGCCGCTTGGAATGGCACAAATTGGATTATTGCTGATGACTATCAAGAAAACAATTTCAATAGTGAATCTATGTATGAATTTGTAAATCATCGTTATGGCCCAGGAGCTTACCGCTGGACAAGCCGTGGAATTTCTGACGTAAACAACATCACTGACAATCCTGCTGTCACAGTAACTCAACTCGACAACGAAACAATCACTGTTGGCGAAGATAATGTTGAATGCATTGTTTGGGACTATGTTTATGAACACGGAACAACCTATAACCACCAACTCTTCTATTTCGCAAAAGATAGTCACATTTGCTTGTTAGAGTATTACACAAGTGACAAAACAGAAGAAGTAAAAGATGACAGCAATATCGACTTTCAAGTAACACTATACAAAGTTGGTGTGTCAATGAACGAAGTTCTCACCGCAAAGGGTAGAACCCCTGCTCCAAACATGAACGCTTGGAATTAAATTTAACACAAAAACCACCCCACCGGGTGATTTTTTAAAAAATCTTTACAATAACAAATTTATATGATATTATTGTATTATAAAACATATGGGGGAAAAACAAATGGCAAAACATAAATTAGACCAATTAAGAGAGCTTAAAGAAAAATATGCATTGCAAATAAATCACGAAACTGGTGAAATGCGCATTCTTGACAAAAAAACAAAACAGACTTATCCTATTATGAAAGATAAAGATACCAAAACCATAAGTTGTGTCGACAAAAAAACAAATAAAGAAGTCGTTTCAAAAGCAGTAATTCAAGATTTGATGTTTATATCATCTTGGGAACGTAATTGGTGCAGCGCTGGTATGAGCGATCAGCCTTTCGATTATGACAAAAAACACTTAAATAAAGAATTAATAAAATTGGCTTTAATAGAATATGCTTACTCAGATCAGGCTAAAAAAGTTTATGACGGTCTAATTAGTGTAATGAGCAAACATTTAAAAGATGGCATTGAATATATCTCAATTGCCAACGAAGTGGCAAGCGAAGTACCATTCCAATATACTAATAGCATAATTTGGCAACTTTTTGCGCCACGTAGATTATTGAAACAAAACGAATGGTGGGAAACATTTCGAGATGGAATTATTACCTCAGGCGAAGCAAAAGAAGACGACATCTTGTATGGTACAATTTCATATATCATGGCTGAAGCAACTAGATATAAAAACTCTCAACAACCTGGCGACTAACCAAACAATCAACCACCCCACTCGGGTGGTTTTTTGCTGCAAAGTTAAATAATACTATTGTTATATCAAACATATAAAACAATATAAAAACGATTGAAAACAAAAAACCACATTGAAAATAATGTGGTTTTTATTATTCTGCTCCAATTTGAGATGGCATTTGTGATTGAACCATGTATAGTTTTGGCACATATGCTCTGAGTCTATGTCTGTTTTTATCATCATCATAAACCTCATAACCATTGTTCTGGTAAAATCGTCTTGTCTTCTCAACATCTCTGCTAGGGCTAAAACTACCGAAAATGCTTGTAACATTCTTCTTCTTGCACTCCAATGTTAATGCATAAAGCAATGCGCTGCCATATCCATTGCCTTCACAATCATCAATTGTGGCAATACTTTCTAATGTGGCGAGATTTGTAAGTTGAGAAATTGCATAAGTAAGAGCTGAGACTTCTCTTTCATTTTTTAAGATATATAAATAGCCCCTACTTTCCATATTGCTTACGGGCTCTTCTTCTTTATAGATTTCAAACTCACCATATTTGGTGCAAACTTTATATTTTGTTCTTTCTAGTTTTGTCATAATTTAATTATATAACACAAAATTATATTTTTCAATAGCTAATAAAAAACTTATAACAAAAAATATCTTGACAAAAACAGCACAATAAATATATACTTTACAGGTAGTCGCGTAAAATACGCAACGACACTCGCATTCTATTTGCGAATAATTAGTTTGCTAATGTAGCACAGTCGGTAGTGCACCGCCTTGGTAAGGCGGAGGTCACGGGTTCAAGTCCCGTCATTAGCTCCAGAACGCGCCAAGCAGCACAGTCCAATGTGCACCGCCACGGCACAAGCGGAGGTCACGGGTTCAAGTCCCGTCATTAGCTCCAAACAAAAAAACAGCCATTTGGCTGTTTTTTTTATTCATCTCCTGGTTGTCCTTCGTCAGAATATTTTTGGTGATGGATTTCTTCAACAATTTCTGGGTCTATCTCTCTTCTACTTGCGAAAAAACCACCAGATGTAAACAACTTAAACATGTCTTCCATATTTCCGTTAATAACAACGTGCGCTGAATTAGATTTAAAAGTAATAACGGCATCTTTAAAGGTAGGATTTGCACCATAAAGTTCTGCTGGAACCTTATAACTAACCGTGCCATGAACAAGTGCATTTCTCATGCATTCAAGCAGATATGCTGTGTTTCCAACATTAATTCCCGCCCTTCTAACGTTTGTATATGGCCTGTTTGCATATGTCAAACCATTGAGATGAATTCGTCTGAAAATATCGCCATATTCTTTAGACATGCTGTTAAAGTCTAGGTTATGCAAAATGTCCTCATAAAAGCCACTTGTAACAAGCGCATTATAAGCGGCAAGACAAACAACATTAAAACCAACTTCAACAGGCAAGTTTTCAAGCCCTTCTGGCTTAAACAAATTCATGTGCAATGTTTCGCTTTTGAGCATGTCTTTGATTTTTTGTTCATTGATTTCTACATTCTTAATGTCTTCTTTAAGCCTGCCGATTTCTGATAAAATTCTTGCTCTGCGAATGCGGTCAAGTCCACCATATGTCAGAACATGTTCACGTTGTGCTATTAATGACTTTGCCATTTCAATAACTTGCCTAGCGGTTAACTTTTCTTCTCCATAAGTCTTCTCATTATCAAAAATGTCAATGTCTTCTCTCTGTCCACGTTCATTTAACTTTTTTGCAACAAGTTGCTGAATTTTATAGATTATTGGAAGGTTAATTGTTTTTGGATATTTTAAGTTTAGCGCAATGTGATTTGCAAGCAAATTAGATATGATTTTGGTTTGGCTAACTGAATCTTTTTGATAGAACTTATCATAACAAACAATGTTGTCTTTAACAAGATAAACCATCTCACGAGAAATGTTATCACAAATAGATGGTGGCAAATGATCTTTAATAGAAAACAAGGCTCTTTCCAACCCTCTTTCATCTACAATTGCATCTGCAGAAAAATAATAAGTTGTTAACAGTTTTTCAATTTGTTCTGCAGAAATTTTTGTGTGGGTGTCGGCAAAAAGTTCAGAAAAGCCCCTCAGCCACATTTTTGAAATGGTTAAAAACTCGGGAACATATCTATCCTCTTCTTTAACATATTTTTGACCAACAAAAATGACTTTTGTTTTGTCTTGACTTAAATATGGGGTTGAATGAACAATAATGTTTCTGATTGTTTTATAAAGCATCAAAACTTCTTCGTCGGTGCCATCAATTGAAACTTCTTTATCTCCTAACACATATTCAATTCCATCACAATCTAAAGATAAATAAATCGAAATCTGACGGTTTGAAGGGTCCACAACATGTTTCAAACTAAATGTGCCGTCTTGAATATTATATAGTTCTACTTTTCTTCTGCCACCTTCAGAGTTTGGAATTTTAAATTCTTTTCTCATTAATTTGGCTTCTTCTGAAGTGAGTCTTTTTAAAAAGAATTGACCATTCAAAATCTGACGAACTTCTTTCACCGAAAGCTCGTCACTTGCGTTTTCAAAATTTTGAACACCAAGAACACCCGATGTATACACCCAAAAATCTTTAAGTGCACCAATGCCAATGTCATCGAGAGGCAATTCTGTGTTAAACTTGTCTTGGCTTATGCAGTCAAAAATTCTTGTTAAAATTTTATTTTGTCTTTTTGCAATTGCAATTTTTTTCTCAATTTCAGTTCTCATCTCTTCCCCTCATCAATAATATTTTAGCATAAAAACAAATTAAGTCAATATCGCACATACGATATTTTTGTTAATAATTTCAACATTTAAGAAACTTATTTTGTCAAACAGCCCAAAAGTGTTTGAAATTAACGAGCAATAAGTGTTAATATAATTTATATTAATCACCATAAAGGAGCAAAAAATGAAAATTGCAATAACAGCAGAAAGCACAATAGATTTGCCTCAAGAACTTCTGCAAAAATATGACATAACAACAATACCTTTTCAAGTTCTGCTTGGAGAGAACGAATATAAAGATGGTGAAATAACATCGGCAGACATATTTGAATATGTTTCAAAAACAAAAATCCTGCCAAAAACTTCTGCCATCAATGAACATCAATACTCAGAATTTTTCACAGAACAATTAAAGGATCACGATGCACTTGTTCACTTTGCCCTTTCTAGCAAAATTTCAAGCGCATGCTCCCATGCAATAGAGGCCGCCAAACATTTTGAAAACGTTTATGTTGTCGACTCGCTTTCCCTTTCAACCGGAATTGCCCTCGAAGCAATCAAGGCAAGAAAACTTGCAGAAGCTGGAGCAGACGCAAAACAAATTTACGAAGAGTTAACTGCACTAACCCCAAAAGTTCAAGCAAGCTTTGTTATTGAACGACTCGACTATCTCTACAAGGGTGGCAGATGTTCTGCCCTCGCGCTATTTGGCGCAAACCTTTTAAAACTTCGCCCACAAATCATCTTAAAAGATGGTGCTATGAAACCTGCAAAAAAATATCGTGGACACATGCACAAGGTTATTGAAGCTTATTGCAAAGACACACTCGAGGAACACAGCAACCCAGACTTGTCTGTTGGTTTTATCACCTACACCAGTGCCACACCAGAAATGATTGAAACAGCAAGAAAAGCTTTAAACGAAAAAGGGTTTGAAAACATTTATGAAACTCACGCCGGCGCAACCATCACAAGTCATTGTGGTGAACACACCCTCGGCATTTTGTTTATAGACAACTAATATCAGCAAACAAAGCACCCAGTTGGGTGCTTTTTATTTTCTATTTTCCCCCCAAATATTAGTTCATTCGTTTTATTTGACGCAAGTGGTGTTGTTATGCTAATATAACAGCATAAATTTACTAAAGAGGATTTTTTATGAAAGTTGCAATAGTAACTGACAGCAACAGCGGCATAACACAGTCGCAGGCAAAAGAACTTGGAATAACCGTTGTTCCAATGCCTTTTTTAATCGATGAAGAAGAATATTTTGAAGACATCAACTTAACCCAAGAGCAGTTTTATGAAAAGCTTTTAGCTGGTGCAAATGTTTCTACAAGTCAACCAAACATCTTCTCTCTTGGCGAACTGTGGACAGAACTTCTAAAAACCCACGACGAAATTGTTTATATTCCAATGAGCAGTGGGCTTTCTGGCTCATGCGAAACAGCAACCAACTTTGCAAAAAACTTTAACGGAAAAGTTGAAGTTGTAGATAACCACAGAATTTCAGTAACACAAAGACAATCAGTGCTCGACGCCATTGCTCTTGCAAATGAAGGAAAGGGCGCAAAAGAAATTAAAAAATATCTCTTAGACACAAGCATGAACGCAAGCATATACATTATGCTTTCAACCCTAAAATATCTCAAAAAAGGTGGCAGAATAACACCTGCTGCTGCACTCATTGGCGGAATGCTTAAAATTAAGCCAGTTCTCACAATTCAAGGCGAAAAACTAGACAAATTCTGTCAGGTTATCAGTTACGACCAGGGCAAAAAACGAATGTTAGACCAAATCAACAAAGAACTTGAAACTCGCTTCAAAAAACAACTCGAAGAAGGTCGAATGAAGGTTATGATGGCCTACACTCACGACAGAGCCCGCTGTGAGCAGTTTGAAAAAGAAGCAAACGAAATGCTCAAGCACCACGGACTGATGATTGAGGTTGTTGATCCCCTTTCTCTTTCAGTTTCTTGCCACATCGGTGATGGTGCAATCGCAATAGCCATGTGCGAATATTATAAATAAAAAGAAAACGACATCAAAAATTTGATGCCGTTTTTTTTATTTTGAATTGCTAGTCAACAATCCCTAAAAGATAATCTGCACTTTCATCAAGAGCCTTGCAAATCAGCATAAGCGCATCTAAACTTGGTTCTCTTCTTCCCCTGCAATAATTGTTCACTATGCTAACTGACATATTAATTTTTCGAGCAAGTTCAGACTGACTCATTCCTAAGCTTTTTAAAGTTTCATTTAATCTAATTGTAAATTTATTCATGGTATTAGTATATGGCTATTAGCCATAATTTACTTGACTTTATGCTATTAGCATAATAAAATAAAAGTATAGGTATTACTTATGATAGTCAAATTAAATTCTAAAACAATCGTAGATTATATGAAACAAAACAATCTCGATGTAAAAGGATTTTGCAAAAAGTGCAAAATTTCTAAAGACAAATTCTATTTGCTTATGAATGCATTTAGTCCCCAGTCAATCGACACTCTAATAAATATTCATATCGGAACTGGAATAAACCTTTTAAAATTAATTGAGGAAAGAAAATAAAAAACCTGCGTCTGCAGGTTCTTTTTATTTCTTCCAAACTATGTGAGCCTTTATAATCTGCTTGTCTCCAACCCTGGCCTCAACATAAGTTCCATCTTCTAGTTCTGTTTTATAAAAGTCTAGCTGCTCGCCCTCGTGACACTCATTTACAAAATGAATTTCATATTCATCGATTTTGTTTTTCTTTAATTCTTCACTAGAAAAACAGTCGAGAACAAACCGAGAATAATAGCAGTTGTTAACATGATTATTCATGTCTAAATCGCCAAATTTAATAATTCTTGAATAACTAAAGTTGTTTTTATTAATTTCGGCTTTTAAAACTGAAAATTTGCCTTCAATTGCCCTATCTGTTCTATTTTCCATTTCAAAAGGAAATGCTATGGTTTTTGCAGGACGAATTTTGTGTGTGTCGGCATCTAGCGTAACCCACTCACTTTTGATTTTAACCAGTTCCCTGTCACTCACACTCAACTTTGCATCTCTTTCAAACGCAACAAACGAATTGTCTAACGTCCAAGTTTCGGCAACAACATTGTCGTGCAATTTTGGCATCTCTTCAATTTTTAATTTAACCTTGGTTACAACCCAAAATGCACCACTTTTTTTAAGCAAACTCCACCTGTCTGCCCCAAGCCTTTCTGCGTGGGTGTTGGCCACATCTTGAAAAATTTCCATGCAGGCCTGCAGGCTAAGTTCTTCGTTGCAGTTGAGGTTTTGCGAGCCAACAGAGATTTCTGTTTTAAAAGTGTTTTCCATGTTCCTCTCCTATTCTGTTCTAAGCGCAACAACTGGGTCTTTCTTGCTGGCGATTCGCGCAGGAACCAGTCCTGCAATAAAGGTTAAGAGCATGCTTATTGCAACCAAAATGACTGCACCAAGCCATGGCAACGCAGCAACACCAGAAATGTTTGCAAGATGACTAATTATAATGTTAATAGGAATATTCAGAATAAGAGTTATCAAAATTCCCATAACGCCGGCAATTAAGCCAATAATTAAGCTTTCTGCAGTGAACACGCGTTTAATGTCGCGTTTCGATGCGCCAACACTTCTCAGCACTCCAATTTCTTTTGTGCGCTCCAAAACAGAAATATAAGTAATAATTCCAATCATGATGCTAGAAACCACAAGCGAAATACTGACAAACGCAATTAACACATAAGTTATTGCGTTAATAATGGTAGAAACCGTGCTCATAATTGTTCCGGCTGTGTCTGAATAAGTAATTCTGTCGTTTGCTTCTGCTTGGCTGTTATAGCCTTCAATAAATGCCTTAACTTTTTCTTTAGAATCAAAACTATTTATGTAAATTTGAATTGATTCTGGAACCTCTTCGTCTATCGAAGCAACAGAAGACAAATTCTCCTGTCCCAGTGTTTCAACAATGCTGTTGCGGTGTTCTATCATCTTTTTGGTAAAATCTTTGCTATAAACAACACCGGTAGAAAGCGAGCCGACATTTGTTGTTGGTTTTGGTCTTACAATGCCAACAATTTTTATTGTGTTTGTGCAGTTCTCAACTGCATTTTGATAATATGTGGCATATTTGGCAAGTTTTGCAGAATCTCCCGCAACGTTATATGTTCTGAAATCAACTACTCCGTCCTCTGAGTCGTTAACATAATAGTCTGCCTTATCTAAAATTTTATAGGTCTTTCCAATAATGTCGTCGTAGGCAACCGACTCTGTAACCTTGTTATCTTTTATAAGTCCTTCCATGATATTGCTCATTTGGTCTTCGCTTAATATTCCAAGAGCAAACAAAACATAGTCGTCAACCTCGTTATTTTTGTCAAGAACCAAAAGTGCTTCATCTGCAAAGGCAGCACCAGAGCGTGTCCATCTGCTGTTTTCGCCAAGGAGTTCATATTGTTCTTCAATGAGTTTTTGGTTATCTATCATTTCACTAAAAATTTCTGTTGAAAACAGCATAGAAGCCGAGCCAGAACCGAGCGAACTTAAACTGTCTGTAGAAAGCCCCAAAATTCTGAACACCAAATACAAAACTTGTTGTTTGTTAATTGTTATTCTTCCCGGTGTTGCAGAGCCGTCCTTTTCAATTCCTGCAACAATAAAGTTAAGGTCGCTATAATTATTTTCAGTGTAAATAAATGGATATTTGTTAGCATATTCACTCTCTGGCAAAATGTTTTCCGGATCAAAATCTGGATTGATGAGGGTGTAAGTTTCGCCATCGTTAATTTCAAAGGCAATTCCTGTTTTGTCTTCAAAATAATAGAGCGAATAAATTGTTATCATGTTGATGACAGCATCACTGGCGTTAACATTTTCAATATCTTGAACGCTTGAAATTGCGTTGTTGTTATAATAGTCAAACTTTAAGTCATAGGTATATTTAACGGCGTTTACATATGGTTCAAGCTTGCTATAATTTTCACCAATATAATCATAGAATTTTTCAAGGTTGTTTGAACCAAGTTTATCACCAACACCATCAATTAATTTTGCAATATTTTCTTTAGAATAAACCTCGTCTTTGTTGTGGCTCACCCCTTTAGATTCGCTTGTGTCCATAAACATTGACATTACAATTGAAGTAAAATCAATAGACTTTGCTTTTATGGTTATTGGATAGGTTGACAAAGTGTTTTCTTGCACGCGGTTGATATAGCCCTGAAAACCACTAGAAAGTGAGAGAATAAGAGCAATTCCAATTATGCCGATGCTGCCTGCAAAAGCAACGAGCATTGTCCTTGCCTTTTTGGTGAGTAAGTTTTTAAAAGATAGCGAAAGCGCCGTCCAAAATGACATGCTCTTTTTGGTTTTTTTCGACAATTTTCGTGCCTTTTTTTGCTCGATTTTGAGCAGTTTTCGCTCATTTTTGGTCATTTTTTGCTCGTTTTCGAGCTGTTTTTGAGCGTTTTTCTGCTCTGTTTCTAATCTTTTTTTGAAATCAGCCTTCTCTTCTTCAGAAATTGGCATGCTGTCTTCAACCATGTTGCCATCTAGCATTTTTATTATTCTAGAAGAATAAGCTTCTGCAAGGTCTGGGTTGTGAGTAACCATAATAACTAGACGCTCTTTTGAAACCTCTTTCAAAAGTTCCATAACCTGAATGCTTGTTTTTGTGTCGAGTGCACCGGTTGGCTCGTCCGCCAAAATAATTTCTGGGTTGTTAACAAGTGCACGAGCAATTGCTACTCTCTGCATTTGTCCACCAGACAATTGATTTGGTCTTGAATTAACTCTGTCGCCAAGGCCAACTTTTTCGAGGGCCTGTTTTGCTTTTTCTTTTCTCTCTTTTCGGCTTACGCCAGAAAGTGTGAGTGCAAGTTCAACATTTTCGAGCACGGTTTGATGAGGAATTAGGTTATAACTTTGAAACACAAAACCAACCGAGTTGTTGCGATAGTTGTCCCAATCTTTGTCCTTATATTCTTTTGTGCTGCGGCCATTGATAACAAGGTCGCCACTTGTGTATTGGTCTAGCCCTCCCACAATGTTCAAAAGCGTTGTCTTTCCGCAGCCACTTGGGCCTAAAATAGAAACAAATTCGCTGTCGCGAAACATAAGAGAAACACCGCGAAGTGCGTGTGTCACTTGATAGTCTTTGTCTTTTTGTTTTCCAATTTCATAAACTTTTTTGATGTTTTTTAGTTCTAACATAATTTTTCCTCTTCTCTTTTCGCAAAACACTATACCATAAATTGATTTGAATATCAATTTAAACCAACAAGCTTTTTATATTTTTATAACCATTTTATGACTTATTCAGCAATTTTTGTGCACAAAAAAACAGGGGCATCCCTGTTTTTGTTATTTTGTGCTGGCGCCGCAGTGTGGACACTTGTTTGATGAAGCGTCGATAATTCCACCGCAATAACCGCATTTGCGTTTGCCTTCTGGCATTTTTTCTTCTTCCATTTTCTTTTTTTCCGCAAGATATTCTTGGTCTATTTCATATTTATTTATGCCAGCGAGATAGACAATCACTGTGACAATTCCGAAGAATATTGCAAAGAAAATATAAATCAAGTTTGTGCTTGGCATGTCGCCTTTTGCTTCAACTTCGTAAATTTCAAATGGATTCGATTTTTTCACAAAAATCTCATAATTTTTGTGAAGATAATAGGTGTTTATGTTTTCTTCGGTGTAGGTTTTGCCTTCCATATTTTCAAGTTTTGTCCAGCCTATTTTGCTCTCTATACTATAATCTCTTCCACCATAGGTAAATTCGTAAGTTGTGTAATAATATGATCTGCCTTGGTCGTAATCATAACGATAATCATAGTCTGTTGCTGTTGCTGAAATGGTGTCATATACTGCGCTGAATCGGAACACAATTGAGAGAACAACAAACAAAACTGTTATGGCTAAAAATACTCCAGAAACAATTAGTGTTGCTCTTTGGTTTCTAACCTTTTTATATTTAATTCCGTCGCTATTGTTTTCACCGGACGAATCACCAGATGAACCACCACTGCGTCGAGAAAGCAGCGAACCAATAAGCAGCCCTGTAAACAATCCACCATTGCCACTTGAATGATATCCGCCACCGCTATGACTGCTGCCTCCGCTAAATCCGCCACCGCCACTTATGCTTGAACTTCCACGGCTCATAATTTTTCTCCTTATGATACTATATTAACACCAAACAAAATTTTTGACAACTTTTTGGGCATAATAAGCGTATGAAAGTTCATAAAACAACTCGAAACATAGACAAATTTTTAACCAAGCTTTTGTGCAAAAAAAGAACCGCCGCTAAAAATGGCGACGGCCCTAAGTTTTTGTATTGATTAAGCATTAATTAATTTTTCTCGTTTAGTTTATAAAGCAAGTCAATCACTCTGCCAACAGCATAAATTCCAAGTGCATAAATTACAGAGCCGATTAAGCCTGAAATAAATGTTGCAAATGAACTAACCTGAATTGCAACAACAAGCCCCAAAATTAAATTGATGGCAAAAACTACAAGCGCCGCAATTTCGAACGTGTAAAACAAAATTCTCCCTGCCTTGTTTTCGCAAGTTGGCTTAAAGATGTTATTTTCCATAAACTTACCCCTCCTCTTCTGATTATATTATAATATTTTGCTGCAATTTGTGCAACCTTTTGTGTTGTAATAAAAAAAAGACTGTCTTAGTCTAAGAAAATTGAAACTTGCAAAATGATTAACACTTTAACTTGAAAAAGTTAGGGTGTTATTTTTTCTCTCTTAATTAGCAACAAAAACGAATACAATGCCGTTGTCACAGGCTGTCGTAAAAAGATTAATAATTGATATCACAAGACATGAACTTTAACCTTGACAACAATTAGTATACACTAAAAACAAAGAGAAAATAAAGAAAGAGTGTGTGCGATTAGATCACAGCACACACTCTTTCTTTTAACCAAGTTTATTCTGTATGCCTATCTTCGGTGGAGCGATAACGACACCGACTTGTATTAAGACAAGCACACGTTTAACTGCTATTTATCTTTATTATTTTTTAATTGCAGAATCAATTTGCTCTTTAATTAATTTCATATTTTCATACGGGTTGCTAATATAATTAAACCTCAAAGGCACCCCTGCGTGAACACTAGGGCTTGAAAACTCAAGCGTTCCGGTCTCACAACCTTTATCAAGAAACCCCACTTTTACAGATGTAGCCGTAATATCCTTATATTCTAAACTCGCAAAATTATTGCCAAATATTCCTTTTCTTACAATAAGCCTTTTATTAGTGTATGCATAATAAATATTGTAATATGCTTTCGCATAAAAAAACGGCAAGGTAAAAAATGTAATAACAAGTAATATAATTAAATGAGGCCAAAATAAAGGTATAGCGAAAGGAGCAAGCCCCGCTCTCCAATATCGTCTTTTAACAGGTTTAAATACTGATATTATTTTTTCATCCTTATCTAAAATATCATTAAATTTTTCTTCCATATTAGGAAATCTCCCTACTCATATATTAAAACATAAAATTTTGAAATTTCAAAATTATTATTGCAAGTTTCAAAAGTTTTTAACCTTTGCCGTGTTTTTCGTATTAAATTTCTCTGCGGTCGGCAATTGCGCGCGACAATGTTACCTCGTCAGCGAATTCTAGTTCGCTTCCCATGGCAACACCTTGAGCAATTCTTGTCACCTTTATTCCAAATGGTTTAATGAGTTTAGCAATATACATAGCCGTTGCTTCGCCCTCAACATCGGGGTTTGTTGCAACAATAACTTCTTTGGTTGAACCTGTTTGAATTCTCTCTAAAAGTTCTTTAATTCTAATGTCGTTTGGCCCAATGTTCGCCATTGGATTGATTGTTCCGTGAAGAACATGATAAGTGCCATTAAATCCGTTGGATTTGTCAATCGCAATTACATCTTTTGGCTCTTTTACCACACAAATTACGTCACTTTTGCGTGTTTTGCATATTTTGCAGGGACTTGTGTCGGTATAATTGCCACAAATTTCGCAAAATTTAACTTCTTTTTTAACATTTAATAGTGCATCTGCAAAATTTTTGGCGTTTTCGTCCGTTCCTTTAACAATGCTATATGCATATCTCTGAGCAGTTTTTTTGCCCACACCAGGTAACTTGCTAAATTCGTTTATGAGCCTTGCAATTGGTTCGATTTCGTTCGCCATTAAATTAAGCCCCCAAGATTTCCCATCTTGCTGTTCTTAAACTCTTGAGCCTTTTGGTTTGCTGCGTTATATGCAGCTGTGATCATGTCTTCAAGAAGTTCTGTGTCGTCTGGGTCGACAACCTGTGGGTCTAAATGAATGCTTTTGAGGACCCCATTTCCGTTTACGACAACACTAACAAGACCACCACTGGCCTTGCCCTCGTGCTCACTGTTTTCTACTTCTTCTTTTGCTTTTAATGCATCTTCTTGCATTTTTTGCGCCTGTTTCATGAGTGCTTGCATGTTGTTTCCGCCAAAGCCTCCAAAACCACCGCCATATCTTGCCATTATGTTTACTCCTTTTTGTGATTATATTTTATCAGATTGCTCTTTCTTTTGCAATTTATTTTATATCTAGTTTTCCACCAAGTTTGCTAGACAAACTGCCCGCCGCACTTTGAGCAGCCGCATTTGAAATTATTTTCCACGTCAAGTTATGTCTGCTAAAAAATTCGTCTAACTCTGGTTTATATTTTGCAGAACTTATCATGCTGATTGCTGACTTGTCTCTTAAATATAGTTCGGCACAGCCGCCATCAATTAAAATCTTGTTAATTTGCCTTGTGGCCATTAACAGGCTCATTAATTTTTGTTCTCTTAAATAGTTTAAAAGTTCACCAAGCAGTTTGTCGTCTGCCCTTGCATCTTTTGAAATATGAACAGGCTCGATTATTGGTTCTTCTGCTTTTGCTTTTGGTTTTATGACATCCTGTTTTGGTGATTCAACAACCACCCCAGAAGCGAGCATCTTTTCTAACTTTTCAATTCGCTCCAAAAGGTTGACTTGGGTGAAGAGTTTTATTATGCACTCTTCGAGCACAATTCTTGGTTGAGCAGAATATCTAAGTTCTTGTTCAACACTGCTCAAAACATCGATAGCCTTTGCAATTTTTGCATAATTTTCGTCAGTTGCCTGAGCCTTCATTTTTTCGAGGTCGGCATTGTTTGCAACAATAATCTTTTCAGAATCTTTCTTTAAAACATTAATTAAAAGCAAATCTCTGAAATAAAAAATTAAGTCGTTGGCAAGAACAAGTGGACTCTTTCCGCCAGATAAAATTTGGTCTAATTTGAGCATTGACGCCCCGAGCCCCTCAACAAGTATTGCGTCTGCAAGACTAATGAGCGACTGTTTTTCCGTTTCCCCCAAAACTTCAACAACTTTTTCTCTTGTGAGTTTGCCTTCGGCATAACTTGTGCACCTGTCGGCGATGCTGAGGGTGTCACGCACACTGCCTTCACCAGCTCTCGCTATCAAGGCTATGCTCTGTTCATCATATTCAATTTTTTCGCTTTTAAAAATCTTCTCAAGCAGTTTTGATAATTCTTCAATTGAAACAAGTTTAAAGTCGAAGCGCATGCATCTTGAAAGAATTGTTGCAGGAAGTTTGTGAACTTCAGTTGTTGCCAAAATAAAGAGCGCGTGTTTTGGTGGCTCTTCGAGAGTTTTTAAAAGAGCATTAAATGCACTTGGGCTGAGCATGTGAACTTCATCGATTATGTAAACCTTATATTTTCCGTCAACTGGTGGATATTTTATCTTTTCACGCAGTGCCCTGATTTCGTCTACACCATTGTTGCTCGCAGCATCAATTTCAAGAATGTCTAATGTTTGCTCATCCTTGCAAAACAAGCACTTTCCGGTGTGCCCACAAGTGCAGTTAACTTCTCTTGCAAAAATTTTAGCTGTGCTGGTCTTGCCTGTTCCACGGCTGCCGCAAAACAAATATGCGTGACCAACCTTATCCATTGAAATTTGATTTTTAAGGGTTCTTATTATATGGTCTTGACCAATAACCTCTTCAAATGTTTTTGGACGATATTTTCTGTATAGTGCGAGATACATGAGTTGCCTCCTATTTTAGTTTGTTTTTGATTCTTTGAATTGTGTTATCTATGCTTTTTACATCTTTTTTTAGTTGTTTTGCAATTTCTGACTGTCTTTCACCCGAGAGATATAGGTCGAGGACTTGGTTTTCGAATTCACTCAATTTGCTTTTTACCAAATTGAGTTTTTCGATATGCTCTTCTTTGTCGAGAAACAGTTCTTCAGGGTTATACTCCTCAGCAATTTCTAAAATATCTGTGCGCTCGTATTCTTGATTTTCACTATTTGTTTTGATTATAGGAACATAGTTGTTGAGTGGTTCGTTATGCTTTTTGTTGGCTGATTTTATGGCATCATAAATTTGCCTTTTTATGCACATTATGGCAAAAGCTTTAAACTCTTCTGAATTTTGGTCGCCCTCGCCATGATAATTTTTGCAAGCCTGAAACAGCCCAATCATTCCTTCTTGATAAAGGTCGTCTTCGCCTCCACCAACAAGATAATATCTTCTAGATATTGCCCTGATTGTGCTTGAAAATTTAACTATTAAATCTTCTAGTTGTTCGCTTGAAAGTTTCAAACTATTTGCTCCTTTGTCTGAGTGATTCATAAAGCAGAATTCCGGCACTTACACTCGCATTAAGCGAGTTAACCTTGCCGCGCATTGGAATGCTTACAACGCCATCACAAGTCTCTTTGGTGAGGCGAGAAACGCCTGCACCTTCAGCACCTATTACTATTGCCGTTCTTCCGGTAAGGTCGGTTTTATACATGCTCTGCCCATCCATGTCGGCAGCATATACCCAAATGTTTTTCTCTTTAAGTTTTTCAATTGCTGAATTTAGATTTCCCACCTTGCAAACTGGAACATGGGCTGTTGCACCGGCCGAAACACGGATTACCGTTTCGTTGACCACAACGCTATGGCGAGCAGGAATAACAACTGCATTGGCACCAACACACTCTGCAACCCTGATTACACTGCCAAGGTTGTGTGGGTCTTGAAGACCGTCGAGCAAAACAAGCAAAAGATCTCCTTCTCTGCTTGATATTTCATCAAGATCGGAATATTCAAAGTCTGTGCACTCTGCAATTATGCCCTGATGATGACCAGTTTCTGAGAGTTTGTCAAGAGTTTTAGAATCTACCCACTCAATTTTTGTGTGGTTTTGTTTTGCAATTTGAACCCAGTTTCTGATTTCAGAATCTGAAATTTTGTCTTGAACATAAATTTTATCAAATGGCTTGCCACTGGCAATCCTTTCTCTTATTGGATTTTTTCCTTCTAATTTCATAAATTCTCCACTGAAATTTGCAATATTTGATTTAGTCTTTGCGTTTTTTTTGTTAAATATAGATATCCGAGCAGGGCCTCAAAAGCAGTTGCATAGATATATTCGGTAACTGAATAGTTTTTTGCCTTGCTGTGAATGTTGGCATTTCTGGCTCTGTGACACAATTCGGTTTCAAATTCAGTTAGTGTTGGTTCTATCTTTCTGTAAATTTGATATTGTGCGCCAGCGTTAACCACTTTGCTTGCCCGCTTCGACAAAACGTTTGTGTTTGTGTTGTGGTTATTCACCAAGTTTCGTCTGACAAACAAACTGAAAACAGCGTCGCCAACAAAAGCTAATTCGAGTGGGTTTACTTCTCGAATTTGTTCGTCTGTCCATATTTTATCTGCCGTGAATAATTCTTCCATATTTAATACATTATATCATTGATGGAAAATTTTCGCAAGACAATAAGCCACCCACTCTCGATTAAAATTCAAAAAATTTTAATTTTTTTGTGTGCAATTATTTTAGGTTGTGGCATTTGTTTTGGGTCAGTTTCGTTCGCGGTAACAAATGATGAAGATCCAACAATAACTCCGCCGAGCGTTGGCTACACCATTGTGGTTGACCCAGGTCATGGTGGAATTGATCCCGGAAGCATTGGGTATAAAACCAAGGTGAAAGAAAGTGATTTAAATTTGAAACTGTCGCTCATGCTTGCCGACAAATTGCGCGCGGTTGGAATTAGGGTTATCATGACTCGAACAGACGAAAACAGTCTTGCTGATGGCCTCACCGGAAAATCTTTTAAAAAAGAAGACATGCGCCTTCGCAAAGAAATGATAAGCAAAATAAGACCAAACATGGTTGTGAGTGTTCACATGAACAGCTTTACTAATCACGTTTTGCGCGGAGCAAAAATGTTTTATGACAAGACCAGCGAAATAAGCAGAAAAATTGCAGAAAGCATTCAAAAACAATTTGCCGAAAACCTTGAAGCCAGCAACGATGTGGCCAGTGTTGGGGATTATTATATGCTTAAATGCACAGAAAGTCCTAGTGTTATTGCTGAATGTGGATTTTTAAGCAACGCAAGAGATGAGCAATTACTTTTAGACCAAAGTTATCAAGAAAAGATAGTAAATTGCATTTTTGTTGGAATTATTGACTTTTTAAATTTAAAATAAATATAAAAATTGCAAAAATTTGTTATTTTGTTCTAAAAAATGGGCATGTTTGCCCATTTTTTTGATATGTTGATTTATGTAAAAATTATAACATCTTAATTAGTTATATTTTAATAAAAATCGCTTTACTTAACCAAACACAAAATAGTATAATTAAATCAATTATTTTAGGAGATAATATGAAAAAAGTTATTGTTATTTCTGGAGCTAGCAGCGGAATCGGCCTTGCGACTGCCAACTACTTTTTGGAAAAAGGTTACACCGTTTATGGAATCGCCATGGATGCACCAGAAAAAGTTGATGTGAAGTTCAACTATTATCAAGGCAACATTTGCGACTCAGAAACAATGCAAAAAATTGCTAAAGAGATTTTCACAAAAGAAGGACAAATCGACGTTCTTTATAACAACGCCGGTTTTGGAATTAGCGGAGCAATTGAGTTTACCGAAAAAGAAAAAGTTGAAAAAATTTTTGCCGTGAATATTATTGCCCACATAGATATGTGCAAAATATATATTCCTTATTTAAGAGAAAGCAAGGGAAAAATAATTTTTACCAGTTCAGTAGCAGCCCCTGCCGCCATTCCATTTCAAGCATGTTACAGCGCAACCAAGGCTGCAATAGAGAGTTTTGCCCTTGCACTATCTAAAGAAGTTAGAAGCCAGGGCATTAGGGTTGCATGTGTTCGACCAGGGGATATCAACACTGGATTTACTGCTGCTCGCGAGAAAAACGAACAGACAAATGAGGCTTATGGCGACATAGTTAAAAAGAAAACTGACAACATGGAAAAAGCTGAGATTAACGGAATGAAGCCTATTGCTGTCGCAAAACAAGTTTACAAAGTTGCGAGAAGAAAAAATCCACCACTCATTTCGTCAGTTGGATTTGGCTATAAATGCATCTCATCTTTGCTTAAAATTTTGCCGGTGAGATGGTCAAATTATTTAGTTTATAAACTTTATTAGGAGAATAAAATGGACTTATTTGAAAAAGTATTTAAAAAACAATTATTTGATGAAGTTCAAGAAAAAGGAATATATCCTTACTTTCACGAACTAACATCTGGACAAGACACACAAGTTGTCATGGAAAACCACGACACAATTATGATTGGTTCTAACAACTATTTGGGCTTTACTAGCGAACCAAGCGTTATTGAAGCCGGCGTTGAGGCACTCAGAAAATATGGGGCCGGAAACAGCGGTTCAAGATTTTTAAACGGAACACTTGATATTCATGTTAAACTTGAAAAAGAATTAGCTGAATTTTTGCACAAAGAAGCGTGCATGACATTTTCTACCGGCTTTCAAAGTAACCTTGGAATTATTTCTGCAATCTGCGGAAGAAACGACTATGTTCTTTGCGACAGAGAAAATCATGCAAGCATTTATGACGCAATAAAACTAAGTTATGCAAAAATGTTGCGCTATGCTCATGGCGACATGGAGGACTTGGAAGAAAAGCTCAAGACCGTTCCTGCTGAATGTGGAATTTTGATTGTAACTGATGGCGTGTTTAGCATGAGCGGAGAAATTTGCAAACTGCCTGAAATTGTTAGGCTCGCTAAAAAATATGGTGCCCGCGTTATGGTTGATGATGCCCACGGACTTGGTGTTCTTGGTGCTCACGGACGTGGAACAGCAGAACATTTTGGACTTGAAGATGATGTTGATATCATCATGGGAACATTTTCTAAATCACTCGCCTCGCTTGGTGGCTATATGGCCGCAAGCAAACGCGTTGTTGAATATGTTAAACACACATCTAGACCATATATTTTTAGTGCCAGCATAACACCAGCAAGTGTTGCATGTGCAAGACAAAGTTTGAAACTCTTAAAAGAACACCCTGAAAGAGTTAAAGCCTTAACCGAAATTTCAAACTATATGAGAACTGGACTTAAAAAGCTGGGTGTTAAAATAATTGACAGCACAACTCCAATTATTCCAATCTATGTTTACGATGACGAAAAAGCGTTTGTTGCATGCAAACTGCTCCTCGAGCGTGGAGTTTATGTTAACCCTGTTGTTAGCCCTGCAACCCCTGTTGGATATGCACTTCTTAGAACATCATATACTGCAACGCACACAAAGGAACAAATGGACAAAGCCATGAAGGCAATTAAAGAAGTGCTAGATATTTTGGATGTAAAATAAGCATAAACACGCCAGTTTTGCGTTTTTTGCCTGTTTTGCGGGTATAAATTGTGCACTTATTATAGCATTTTTGCAAATTCAGATGAATTTACTAAAAAAGATGTGAAATTTTCACATCTTTTGTTTTTTTATTTTGGTATTTAAAATATAAATATTTTAAAATCTACAAAAAGTTGCGTTGATATGTGTGATGGGTGTATAATACTCACATAAGGAAAACATTATGGACAGAGAAATTATTGAACAAAATAAAGAAGACTTTATTAACATTATGAAAAACAATGTTAAACGTGAGGGTGTTGACAAGCTTTTAGAGTGGCTCGAAACCACCGACTTTTACACCTGCCCTGCCAGCAGCAGATTTCACTTGAGCGAAGAGGGCGGCCTTTGCCAACACAGCCTAAATGTTTATGAGAGACTTGAAAAACTCATGATAACTGAATATGGCGAGGGCGGATACAACCCAGAAACCGTTGCTCTCTGCGGACTTTTGCACGACATTTGCAAAGTAAACTACTATAAAGTTGAAATGAGAAATGTTAAAGAAGATGGCGTTTGGGTTCAAAAGCCTTATTACACCGTCGACGACCAACTGCCTTATGGTCATGGTGAAAAGAGTGTTTATATAATTAATGGCTTTTTAAGACTCTCTAGAGAAGAGGCCATTGCGATCAACTGGCACATGGGCGGATTTGACACCAGAGTTCAAGGCGGAAGCATTGACTACAACAAGGCTTACAACAAATATCCCCTTGCAATCCTTCTTCACATTGCAGACCTGGAAGCAACATTTTTAGACGAATCTAACATTGAATAAATTGCAGAAAACTGCAAAAACAAGATAAAATTATACAAAATTTATTATTTTAGTGCAACAATGGAGAAATTATGGATTATAACAAATTAGCTGAACTGCTTTACCCAAACGTTCAACACGATATGCAATATTATCTTAATGTTTACCCTGCCCGAAAGCTCCCTGCTGGAGCTGAGGTCACAAGGCTTGGTCCTAGCCCAACAGGCTATTTGCATATTGGACACCTTTATTCTGCAATGATAAGCAGAATTACCGCAACAAAAACTCATGGTGTCTTTTATTTGAGACTTGAAGATACTGACCAAAAAAGATATATTCCTGGTGCTGGCGACGTTGCATATGACATGCTCTGTTATTATGGCGTAAAACCAGATGAAGGATATCGCGGAGATAACCTTGAACAAATTGGCGAATATGGCGACTATGTTCAAAGCCACAGAACAGAAATATATCAAACTTTTGCAAAAGAACTTGTGAAACGAGGAAGGGCTTTCCCTTGTTTTTGCGGTGCAAACGACAGCAAAGAAGACATTTTGGAGCGCAGAGAAAAAGAACTCTCTGAAAGCGAAACGATAACCGAACATGATGAACACTGCAGAAATTTGAGTTTTGAACAGATTAAAGCAAACATTGAAGCAGGAAAACCTTGGGCACTAAAGCTTCTTTCGACTGGCGATCCTGAAAAACAACACGATTTTGTTGACCTTATTAAGGGGAAACGCGTTATTCGTGAAAACGGAAAAGATATTGTTCTTGTTAAGAGCAATGGGATTCCTCCTTATGCACTTGCTCATGTTGTTGACGACACTCTTATGGGAACAACAATTGTTGTACGTGGCGAGGAATGGTATCCTAGCGTTGCTGCGCACATTGAAACATTTTTGGCACTCGGCTTGAAACCACCAAAATATGCACACACACCAGTTATTAGCAAGCTTGATGACGGAAACAAACGAAAGCTCTCTAAAAGAAAAGACCCAGAAGCTGACGTTAGATTTTATATTGAACAAGGCTATCCAAAAGAAGCAGTAAAAGAATATGTGTTAAACTTGCTCAACAGCGACTTTGAAATGTGGAGAAACCAAAACCCACTTTCTGACATTGCTGAATTTCCATTTTCTATCAAAAAGATTGGCAGTAACAACCCAATGTTTGATTTTGAAAAACTTAACAACATTTCTAAAAATATCATAAGCAGATGGCCTGCAGAGCGTGTTTTTGCAGAAATCTATGCTTGGGCAGAGAAATTTGACGGCAAATATGCTAATTTACTGCAAAATAACAAGGAAACAATGATAAAAATGCTTTCTATTGACCGTGGCGGCGACAGACCAAGAAAAGATATCTTTGCTTGGAGCATGGTTAAAGACCTTTATGATTATATCTTTAACGATATTGCCCCTGCCACCATTGATGAAAGAATCAATAAAAATTCTGCTAAAGATTTCTTAAAAGAATATATAGAAAAATATGACCACAAATTAGACAAGCAAGCATGGTTTGACCAAATTAAGCAAATTGCACTCGGCCACAACTTTGCAGATAACAAAGAATATAAAGCAAACCCAAGTGCATATGCCGGAAATGTTGCTGATGCTTGCAACCTTGTTAGAGTTGCCGTAACCGGAAAAACAGCCACCCCAGACCTCTGCTCAATTATGCAATTACTCGGAAAGGACAAGGTTAAAAACAGGCTGCAAAACATGATTAATAGTTTATAAATTAAAATAAAAAACCACCGAAACGGTGGTTTTGGGTGAACATTTGTTGTGAAAATTTTGCAGCAAAAAAGATGGCTAAACTAGCCATCTTTTTTTGTTTGTTTTATTCATCTACTTCAATATTCTCAAAAGCTGGAACATTGTCGTATGCTGAAACGGTTTTCTTTGGTGTGTCACCATAAGAGCCAACCTCGGTTGGTGTTACGTCGCGATAACGCTTCAAACCAGTTCCGGCTGGAATAAGTTTTCCGATGATTACGTTGCCCTTAAGACCAACAAGTGGGTCTACGCTGTTTTTAATTGCAGCGTCGGTGAGGACTCTGACTGTCTCTTGGAAGGAAGCAGCACTAAGGAAGCTATCGGTTGCAAGAGCAGATTTTGTGATTGAAAGGAGCACACGTTTAACTGTTGCAGGTTCGCCGCCATTTGCGAGAACTCTTTCGTTTTCTTCTTCGTATTTGAAGATATCAACAAGGTCGCCAGGAAGCATGTCTGTGTCGCCAGCTTCGACAACCTTAACCTTTTTAAGCATTTGACGAATGATTATTTCGAGGTGTTTGTCGTTAACTTCGCAAGAAGATTTTTTATAAACCTTGAGGACTTCTCTCATCATGTAGTCTTGTGTTTCTTTTACACCCTTGATTAAAAGCAAGTCTTTAGGGTCGATTGGTCCTTCGGTAATTAGACTGCCAGGTTCTACCTTGCTGCCCTTTTCTACTTTATATTTAGCGCCATAAGGTGTTGAATAAGAAACTTCTGTTCCGTCGCTTGTTACAATAACAACTTGTTGTTTTGCTTCGTCAGCAACTTTAACAACACCAGCAACTTCGCTGATTACAGCAACACCATGAGGTTTTTTGGCCTCGAAGATTTCTTCAACACGAGGAAGACCTTGTGTGATATCTTCGGCGTTGTTCGCTGTTCCACCGGCGTGGAAGACGTTCATGGTAAGCTGTGTTCCAAGTTCACCAATTGATTGAGCTGCGATAATACCAACAGCTTCACCAACTTGAACAAGGTCACGGCTGGCCATGTTGCGACCATAACACTTAGAGCATACACCATATTTGCTCTTGCAAGTAAACACGGTTCTAATGTTAACCTTTTTGATTCCTGCAGCAGCAATTGCTTTTGCTTGCTCTTCGGTTATCATTTCGTTTGCAAACGCAAGTTTTTCGCCAGTTTGTGGATGAAGAACATCATCTACTGCAACTCTTCCGACAATTCTCTTGTCGATTGATTCTACTTCACTTTCGTCGTCATAGATTGGAGTGATTTCCATTCCCTTAACTTTTTCGCCAAGGGTTGCAAAACAGTCTTCATCGTCGACAACAACTTCTTGAGCTACGTCGACAAGACGACGAGTCAAATAACCGGCGTCGGCTGTTTTAAGAGCCTTGTCGACCATTCCTTTTCTACCACCACGAGTGGCAATGAAGTATTCAATAACTGATAGTCCATCTTTAAAGCTTGAACGAATTGGAACTTCGATGGCTTTTCCTGATGTTGTCATCATGATTCCACGAAGACCAGCAAGGTCGCACATGTTACCCTTTGTTCCACGGGCAGATGAATCTACCATCATTTTAAGTGGGTTTTTAGATTCGTATACATCAATGGTTGCATCTTCCATTTTCTTACGAGCTTCAATCCAAATGTTAACAATTCTGTTGCTCTTTTCTTCAGCAGTAATAAGTCCACGTTTGAATTGTTTTTCTGTTGTTTTTGCAAGTTCGTTTGCTTCGGCAATAATTTCTCCACGTTTTGGACTGGTTTGAATGTCAAACAAGTTTGCAGTAAGTGAAGATTTTGTTGCATATTTGTAGCCTTGGTCTTTAACCTTGTCGAGCATGATTGCGGTTGCAGTTGGTCCAAGGTTATTATAGCATGCTTTGATGATGGCTTTAAGTTGTTTCTTTCCTACTGGATAGTCAACTTCGAGCTTTAAATAATCTTCTGGTTTTTCACGCTTAATCAAACCTATTCCTTCTGGAATTGCTTGGTTAAAGATTATTCTACCAACACTGGTTGGAATTCTGCCGCTATAAGTTACGCCATTAACAGTTTTCTGCATTCTTACGTTGATTTTTGCTTGAAGGCTAACTTGACCAAGTTCATAAGCCATGATAGCTTCGTCTGGGCTTGCGAAGTTTCTTCCTTCACCCTTTTCGCCATCGGCAACAAAAGTTAAATAATAGTTACCGAATACCATGTCTTGTGTTGGAACTGTAATAGGTTCGCCATCGGCCAATTTCAAGATGTTGTTAGAAGCAATCATCAAGAATCTTGCTTCGGTTTGAGCATCAATTGAAAGTGGAACGTGAACAGCCATTTGGTCTCCGTCGAAGTCGGCGTTGAAGGCTGTGCAGACAAGTGGGTGCAACTTCATTGCTCTGCCCTCTACCAAAACTGGTTCGAAGGCTTGAATTGAAAGTCTGTGAAGTGTTGGAGCACGGTTCAAAAGAACTGGGTGATCTTTGATTACGTCTTCGAGAACGTCCCAAACGATTGGACGGGCACGCTCAACAATACGTTTTGCGCTCTTTATGTTGTGAGTTTGGTTGAGGTCTACAAGGCGTCTCATAACAAATGGCTTAAAGAGTTCGAGAGCCATTTCTTTTGGAAGACCGCATTGATAAATTTTGAGGCTTGGTCCAACAACAATAACTGAACGACCAGAGTAGTCAACACGTTTTCCGAGAAGGTTCTGACGGAAACGTCCTTGCTTTCCGCGAAGGAGTGCTGAAAGGCTCTTAAGTTCTCTGTTGCCTGCGCCTGAAATTGCTTTGCCTCTTCTGCCATTATCAATAAGTGCGTCGACTGCTTCTTGAAGCATACGTTTTTCGTTTCTGATAATGATGTCTGGAGCACCAAGCTCGATAAGTTTTTTAAGACGGTTATTGCGGTTAATAACACGACGATATAGGTCGTTGAGGTCACTTGTGGCAAATCTTCCGCCATCGAGTGGAACCATAGGGCGAAGGTCTGGTGGAATAACAGGAAGAACATCCAAAACCATCCATTCTGGGCGACTTTCGCTCTTTCTGAAACTCTCGATAAGACCAAGTTTTTTGGCAACTTTAAGTTTCTTTTGACCTTTGCTTGATGCAAGTTCTGCCTTTAAAGCTTCGCTCTCTGCATCAAGGTCTATTTTCTTTAGAAGTTCCTTAATAACTTCTGCACCCATTCCAGCTTTGAAAGCTTTTGGGCCATATTTTTCTTGTGCTTCACGATATTCTCTATCGTTTAAGATTTGTTTAAATTCTAGATCGGTTTCGCCAGGATCTGTAACAATGAAAGATGTGAAGTAGATAACCTGTTCCAAACTTTTGAGTGGAACATCTAAGAGTGTTCCAATTCTTGAAGGAACGCCCTTAAAATACCAAATGTGAGTAACTGGAGTAACGAGTTCAATGTGTCCCATACGCTCTCTGCGCACTTTTGATTTTGTTACTTCAACTCCGCACTTGTCACAAATTACGCCTTTGTAGCGAATTCTTTTATACTTTCCGCAGAAACATTCCCAGTCTTTTGTTGGCCCGAATATGCGTTCGCAATAAAGACCATCTCTCTCTGGTTTTTGAGTGCGGTAGTTAATGGTTTCTGGTTTGGTAACCTCGCCATAGCTCCACTCTCTAATTTTTTCTGGGCTAGCTAGACCAATTTGTAATGAGTCAAAATTATTTAATTCAAACATTATATTTTCCCCTTATGTTATGGCTGATGCCGTATTATTCAAAATTTGAATCATCGAAATCGAACAAATCGCTTTCGTTGCCTTCGTTTGCATCAAAGACTGATTCAAACATATCGCTAATATCTTCATCGCCACCAAGGTCTACTTCGACTTCTTCTTGTTCTGGTTTTTTCTTGTTGGCATTTCTTGTGTCCATCATATCTCTGTCGTCTTCAACCAAATCTTTCAAGCCAATTTCTTGCTTGTCTTCGGTGAGAACTTTGATATCTAGGCCAAGACCTTGAAGTTCTTTAATAAGAACCTTAAATGATTCTGGAATTCCTGGTTCGGCAACATTTTCGTTTCTTACGATGCTCTCATAGGTCTTTTGACGGCCAACAATGTCGTCTGACTTAACTGTGAGCATTTCTTGAAGTGTGTTTGCAGCACCATAAGCTTCGAGTGCCCAAACTTCCATTTCTCCGAAACGTTGTCCACCAAGCTGAGCTTTTCCTCCGAGAGGTTGTTGTGTTACCAAGCTGTATGGTCCGATGCTACGTGCGTGCATCTTATCATCAACAAGGTGATGGAGTTTAAGCATATAGCTGTAACCAACTGTTGCTCTGTTTTCGAATGGTTCGCCTGTGCGGCCATCATAAAGTTGCATTTTTCCGTCAGCATCAAATCCGTTTTCTACCAAGAGTTCGCGGATTTCTTCTTCTTTTGCACCATCGAATACTGGTGTTGCCACCTTCCAGCCAAGGGCTTTTGCTGCCCAGCCTAAGTGACATTCAAGAAGCTGACCAATGTTCATACGAGAAGGAACGCCAAGTGGGTTTAAAACAATTTGAACAGGTGTTCCGTCTGGAAGGAATGGCATGTCTGCTTGAGGCAATACTCTTGAAACAACGCCCTTGTTTCCGTGACGTCCTGACATTTTGTCACCCACGCTCATTTTACGTTTTTGAGCAATGTAAACACGAACAAGTTTGTTAACTCCGGTTGGAAGTTCATCTTTGTTTTCACGTGTGAACACTTTAACATCTACGACTACACCACCTTCACCGTGTTGAACACGAAGAGATGTGTCTCTAACTTCTCTAGCTTTTTCGCCAAAGATTGCGCGAAGAAGTCTTTCTTCTGGGGTGAGTTCTGTCTCTCCTTTTGGAGTAACTTTTCCGACCAAAATGTCGCCTGTTGTAACTTCGGCACCAACTCTGATTATTCCGTTTTCATCGAGGTTGCGAAGAGCTTCGTCACCGATGTTTGGAATATCGCGAGTGATTTCTTCTGGTCCGAGTTTTGTGTCGCGAGCGTCGTGCTCATATTCTTCAATGTGAACAGATGTTAAAACATCGTCACGAACAAGTTCATCACTAATAAGGATAGCGTCTTCGAAGTTGTAACCTTCCCAAGGCATATATGCAATGAGAATGTTCTTTCCGATTGAAAGTTCGCCTTGGTCGGTTGATGGACCATCAGCAAGAACATCACCAGCTTTAACCTTGTCGCCATGGTTAACAATTGGGTGTTGACGCATGCATGTTCCTGAGTTGCTACGAACAAATCCGGTTAAGATATATTCTTCGTCGCCGTGGTCGGTGTCGAGAACAATCTTGTCGCCAGAAACATATTTAACTGTTCCGTTTGATTTTGCAATTTGCATAACTCCACTATCTACTGCAATCTTGTGTTCAACACCAGTTGCAACAATTGGAGCTTCTGTTTTTAAAAGTGGAACGGCCTGACGTTGTTGGTTTGAAGCAATCATGGCACGAGTTGCGTCGTCGCTTTCTAGGAATGGAACAAGTGTTGTCGCAATTGAAACAAGTTCCTTTGGGCTAACGTCGATGAAATCTACTGCGCTCTTTGGGAATTCCAAAATTTCGCCAGCTTTTCTACAAATAACTGTGTTATTAATGAGTTCACCGTTTTCGTTTAAAAGTTCGTTGGCTTGAGCAATAACATATTGTTCTTCGACGTCGGCTGTCATGTAAACAACCTCGTTTGTAACTCTGCCAGTTGTTTTATCAAACTTTCTATATGGCGCTTCAACAAAGCCATATTTATTTAGTCTTGCATAAGTTGCAAATGAGTTAATAAGACCAATGTTTTGTCCTTCTGGGGTTTCGTTAGGGCAAAGACGGCCATAGTGTGTGTAGTGCACGTCACGAACATCAAAGCCTGCACGTTCACGAGTGAGGGCTCCTGGTCCGAGAGATGAAACTTTACGTTTGTGAGTAAGTGATGCAATTGGGTTTGTTTGTTCCATGAACTGAGACATTTGGCTGCTGCCAAAGAATTCTCTAATTGCGGCACTTACCGGACGAGTGTTAATAAGAGTGCTTGGGCTGATTTCTGCAACATTTTGAACTTGCATTCTTTCTGAGATAACTCTTTCAAGACGAGCCATTCCAACAAAGAATTGGTTTTGAAGTTGTTCACCAACTGTTTTGATTCTTCTGTTGCCAAGGTGGTCAACGTCGTCTAAGTGACCAATTCCGTCTGAAAGGCCCAAGTGATAGTTAACTGAAGAAATAATGTCGTCAAACATAAGGTGACGGCCAACAAGCAAGTCGTAATTGTCTAAGATTGCTTGTTTCTTTTGTTCGATTGTTTTTGCACCTTTAATAACCTCTAAAAGTGTTGGCAAGTGAACGAGTTCGTCAAGTTCAACATCGTCTGGGTTAACACCTGTGTATGCCTTGAGGTTAACAGTGTTGTTGCCAAGAACATAAACTTTTCCGTTTTTGCCTTCAATGGCAACTTTGTTTACGCCGGCATTTTGAATTTTCCATGCTTGTTCGCTTGAAAGAAGTTCACCAGCAACAAATAGTGGTTTGTTTTTAACAATAACATCTTCTGCCAAAACCTTTCCTGTGATTCTGTTTGCAAGAGAAAGTTTTTGGTTAAATTTGTAACGACCAACATTTGTAATGTCGTATCTTCTGGTTGAATAGAAGCGTTTTTCAAGGTCTTTTTTGATGGCCTTGTAGTTAAGAACTTCGCCAGGACGAAGACGCTTAGAAATTTCAACAAGGGCTTCTTCTTCGCTCTTGGTGTGATCTTTTTCGATTGATTTAACAATAATTGGGTGATGATCGAACACTTCAAGAAGTTGCTCATCGGTTGACAAGCCCATTGCACGCAAGAAGATTGTTGCAACCATTTTTCTTGAACGGTCAACGTGAACCCAAAGAAGACCATTTTGGTCTTCCTCAAATTCCAGCCAAGCACCACGGTTTGGCATAATGTCTGTTTCTGTGACAAAGTTTCCTGTTTTGTTTACGCCTTGACTGCAATAAACACCAGGGCTTCTAACAAGTTGGCTAACAACGGCACGCTCTGCACCATTGATAATAAATGAGCCATTGTCTGTCATGAGTGGAATATCGCCCATGAAAACTTCTTGCTCAACAACTTCGCCTGTTTCTTTATAAACGAGTCTGACTTTTACTTTAAGTGGAACGCTATAAGTAGCGTCTCTGCTTTTGCACTCAGCTTCTGTGTATTTTGGTTCGCCGCTGAGGCTGTGACCGATGAAGTGCAATTCAACACGACAATCTGTGTTGTCTTCACGCATGTCTGAGCGGTTTAAGTTGTCAGCATCAGTAATAGGAGAAAAATCCCTGAGAACATCACGGATTCCTTTTGTTATGAAATTTTGGTAACTCTTTTTCTGAACTTCTACAAGATATGGGATGTCAAGAATTTCGTCTATCTTTCCAAACTTATACCTCTCTGTTTTTCCGTATTTGACTTTTTTTAATTTTACGTCAACTTTACCCATTCTACCCTCCCTAGGTAAAAAATAATTTTATTTGCTTAACCTTCATCTTCAAAAGTATCCTCGCCTTTAAATTAGAAGAAAAACAGACAGAAATTATATAAAAAATATTAAGTTTTTTCGAGTTTTTTGCCAAAATTTTGACAATAACTCATAGTAACTACAATATACTATCACAGGAGCAAGAGAAAAGTCAATATCTTTTTGCTAAAAAATATAATTTTCTTGCAAACAAAAAAACCACTCGTGTTTTGAGTGGTTTTTAAGTTGTTTTTTTATTTAGGCTCATGTAAATAAATTCTAGCCGCATCTATAACTTGATTTTCGCTATCGAGAGAGAAATAGAAATTTACATCGTCAATTATATAAATGACATCACCATTACTTACATTGCAATATAAGTGTATTTCCCATGGTTCCATTACATCTTCATATGTTTGCGATGGGTCGAAATAGACTAAAGTTCTTCCGTCCCAATCATCACAATCTTCTAAGTTTTGTTTAGCTTGGCTTAATTGGCTAATGAAACTTTCAGTAATATCACTTGTCGAACACGATGAGCGACCATCAATCGTGTGCACCATGTCAACAAAAGTATCTGAACACACATATTCTTCATCGCTCAACATATCAATTAATTGATCCAAAGCTGATACCATCAAAGCTTTTTGTAATTTTTGTTCAACACCAATATACTTATAAGTGAAAGCAAATTGAATTTGCTCATTGTAGTTAGACATAGACAAAAGCTCTAGTGAGCCAAACATGTTTTCAAGTTGGTTTTGTGCCTCTTCAAGAACTTCAAAACTTATTTCTTCAACATCAAACCAGTTGATATCCAGTTCAGTAGCTTCTGCTGGAAGTTCAGAAATTTTGCTCTTGAGTGGTCTTAAAAGTGTAACAATGTCTGCGTTTGAATCTCCATTCGTGCCTGCATATTTTGCATTGTTTGTTGCAATGTCATAAATCACAAAATAACTATCTATATGTTTTGAACCTGAATAAAGTCTGTCAATAAGGTCATAAGTGATTTTTCCTGTGTTGTAAGCATTGACAAAATCTGTTAACACTGGGGTGTAGTCATCTTCTGAACTATATCTCTCAGATAAATTAATTTCATAAAAATTGTTGGTTGAAAAATCCAATAAGCAAGCTTCCAGATATTTCTCTGTATTTGTGATGATGTATGAAGCAAGGCTTGAAACGCCCGGCTCTTCAATTGTTGTGCCTAAATTCAAATTTGGATTTTCATCATATTCTTTGGTGCGGATATTTTCGCCGTACAAAGCAAGTGAAACTGTTTGAAGGTGCGAACCATTGTAAACAAATTGCGCCAAAGAAGCCATGCCATTATGCTCTACAAGCAAATCAACCTTGTTGTCTGAAACTGAGTATTGAGCAACAGTTAAACCGGGGCCATCTTCGAAAGAATATGGTGTGTTTTCTTTTGCTTGAGCTGCATTTAAATAAGCCAAAATTGACACACTTTGCATAACAAATTGTTGATAATCTTGCTTATAAAATGGTACCTCTTGTGATTCTTCATTAACGCCATAATGATTTTCAATTTCAGAAGCAGTTGTGCGCCAATCGCTTAAAACATCTTTAAACGCTTCAGCATCTGCAGCACCATAACTGGTTTGAATTTGTGCAAGTCTTCTTTCTAACATTTCTTTTTGAGCCATTGCTGCATCATAAGCTTTAACCTGCTCGTCAGTTGGATTGTCTGGAAGATATGGGATTGTAAAATTCTTTAACTTTTCTTGAATAGCATTATATTCTGAAAAGTCTTTTGATTTTTTGTTATAATCTTCTTTTAACTCAGAATCTGCGTTTACTAGCGCTGTTTCACAATCTGAAACCGCCCTTGAAAGTGTGAGTGGTTGAGATTGCTCTTCTCCACCAGATTGTTCTTGTTGTTGATCACTTGAAGAATTGTTTTTGTTTGACTTAAGCATGTTGCATCCAACAAGCGCAAAGGCTGGAATTGCCAATGCAAACACCAAGGCAATTGAAATGATAAACTGTTTTAATTTTTTCATTATTTTCTCCTTTGATGATTTAAGTGTGTTATATGGGTTAGTTGTTATTCTCCGATATATTGCATGAGTATTGCAACATTAAGCAATTCCCCACTATTTGAAAGTTCAAAAAAGATGTTAACTCCATTGCTATTATAACCAAAATCTGTGTCAATTCTATAGACAACAGAAGAATCTGTCACAACGTGTTCTCGTATTTTCCAAGTTGAATAATTTCCTGGCTCTTCTTCACCTGGTGCAACATAAACTTGGTCAAGAGTTTCGCCATCCCAATCAGTTGTCTCTTGAAGGTTTCTCTTGGCATTGTTTAAGCCACTGACAATGCGCTCAAATGTTTGCCCCTCAGTTTCTGCATCTATATAATAATAGCCTCCAAAATAAGCATTAAATCTTTCTGCTTCTTGGTTGTAATCTTTTTCTTGCAAAGCTTTAACCATTTTAGTCAACACTAAAATTGCTTGACCTTTTGCAAGTGTTGTCTTTGGTGGAAAATCTAGTCTGTCATATTTGTAAACAAGCTCTAAGTTTTCATCATATTTAGAAATGTTTAAAAGTTCTCTTCTCTCGACGAAATACTTTTCTAATTCTTCCATCTCTTCTGGAATTTCTTCAGGATACTCAAGTTCTTCAATATCAAACAAGTTAATATCAAATTCAACAGTCTCTGTTGGAAGAGTGTTAATCTTAGACTTAACTGCTTTGAGAGCCTTTATTGGGTCTGAACTTTCGATATGTAATGAGTGGTTAGTCGACAACTCATTTTTTCCTGAAAGCACGTCAAATGCCATAAATGTGTAATCGATGTCAGAATTAAAGAATTTGTTCATAACAGCTGATGTCATTTTGCCAGCGTTGTATGCGGCAACAAAATCTTCCAAAGCTGGAACATATTTGTTGGTGTTGCGAGAATCAATGCTATATTCTTCATGCAAAGAAACTTGATACCACATGTTGTTTTCAACATCATAATAAGCTGTTTGTAAATTTGTGGTTGAGTTGTTTAAAGTATATTCAACATCTGGGCCTGATTCTTGAGGCTCAGAAAATTCTTCAACAGACTTTTCGGCATAATAACTTTCACTTGTTATTGCAACAAGTTTAGAATTGTCATAAACATAGTTAACAGCAAATACATCATCACGAGAATTAATTAGCATTGTTAACATGTTGTCTGAAATTGAATATTGGAATACAAGTTCTTGATTGCTATCCATGTATGGTGTGTTTTCTTTTGCATTAACAACAGCTAATTGACCAACTGCCGTAAAGTTTTGACCAAGCCATTGATGATATTGATTTAGTAACTCACCATATTGATCTTGACCTGGATAATCGGTGCCTGATTCTGATGGAATTCCAACATTGAAATATGCCATTGCATAAACATTCTCGTCCAAAAGATCATTCATTTTATCTTCAAAATCTGCGACATTATCAACGTCATAGAGTTCTTCGAGCTGTTGTTGTCTTTCTTCTAATGCGGCTTTTCTGTTTATTGCAGCAACACGTTCAGCCTGTTGGTCTGCGTTTAGTTCACCTTCATAATCATCATAAGGAATATCGAAGCTTTTTAATTCGTTTGTAATTGCCTCATGCTCACCCTTATCTCTGAGCAGCACATTTAATTTTTCTGGAACCAATTCGTCTGTGGCAAGCAAGTGAGTTCCAAAATCATTTAGAACCTGAGAGATTGTCAGGGCCTGTGATTGTTGTTGTTCGTCTTGTTGATCTGAATTGTTGTTTTTGTTTGACTTAAGCATGTTGCATCCAACAAGCGCAAAGGCTGGAATTGCCAATGCAAACACCAAAGCAATTGACACAATTAATTGTTTTAATCTTTTCATCTGTTCTCTCCTCTTTGTTTTATCTTATCCAAAATACCACCAAATTTTTTGTTGAGTCAAGCAAAAAATGCCCGCGAAAACAAAAAAGCCAAATCTTTTTTTATTTGACTTTTTTTGTATGTTTTATTTGTTCACTCCTTGTTTTTTGCTCTTAGCAATTCGAATTATGTTTTCAAACACAATGTGCAAAAAACCATGGGCGATGACCGCATAATATGTGATTAGCCTAAAGAAAATGAGCGCCCAACCGATGTTGTCTCCAACCGAAAATGTGCCAATTGAAAACAGAAAAATGAAGCATACTTCCATTGTTCCTGTTCCACCAGGGAGCGGAATTATGGTTGACACCATCAAACACAAATAATATGAGCTCATGGTGACAAGCATGCAAAATAATGCGTCTGAAACACCAGAAAACGTTGTTGAACCAAACGCCATGACCATAGCAAACGGAATTAAAGCAAAGGCCACGCATTCAACCAAACACAACAACACCGTTATAACAAGTGTTCCCTTGTTTTTGTTGAGGTATTTAATTGAACTTTGATATTCTTGAACTTGGGTCATCAACCTGTCTAACGCCTTGCGGTAGTTTTTGACGATATGAAGTTTGAACCCTACCCTAACTAGCCATGTGATGAAAGAACGACCTATTAGCTTTCCGTTTCCGATAATGAAATATAAAAATGTCATGATTACGGTTACAACAAGACCAATACCACCAAGAATTTTAACTAGTGCCATCAAAAATCCTTGAAGGCTTCCTGCTGTTGTGACCATAGGAAGGCCATAAAAATATAGAAAGATTGAAATAACTGTATAAACAAAACTATAAACAATTAGTTTGATAATTGGTATGCTTGTTGCCTGTCCACCAGAAAGACCACTTTTTGTGAGCCTAAGTATTTGCGATGGTTGGCCACCAAGCTGTGTTGGCGTGATAAAGTCGTAATATTTGCCAACAGCAGCAATTCTATATGACAGCCAGAGTCTGCGCTTGCCAGTTATTTTTTTAATTAAAAAATAAAACAGCAATGTTTCGCACGCAAAAAACAAAACCAAAAAACCAAAGCCGCCGGCAATCCACCACAACCTGGTTGTTTGCGCCTGCGCAACGTTGTTGAAATTTGCAACACTTGCTGAATTTAACAAGTTGCGCACAATGAAAATCATAAGCAAAATGTTGATTGCAAAAAAGATTATGCTTGTTATTGCCGTCTTTTTCTTTTTTGATTTTTGCTCTGTTTCTTCTGCCTCTTTAATGAGCCCGGCAACGACGTGACCTTCTAAAATTCCGTCGTCAAAATCGTTTATTGAGGTTTGATTTTCATCTATCTGCATGGCAAGTTCGGTCTGCTCTTCAACCATTTCTATTTTTTGTTCGTCAGAAAACTGGGGGTTGGTGCCCTCTAAGTGTAATTGTTCACTTTTGTTTTCTTTGTCTGCCATATATGGTTAGTATAACACTAACTAATAGTGATTGGCAAACTCTTGAATTTAAAACTTTAACTATCGCCCGTAAAATTTTTCAACAATTATTGCCATTAAATTTATTTGTGTTATAATGTTTTTGGAGACATAAATATGAAATTAGATTTTAACTTAGCTACTTTTGTGGTTGGAATATTATCACTTTGTGGCGTTATGGTGAACATTATTTTCACAGCACAAAACAACAAAAAGAAAAGATATACTGAACTCATCACTCAAAGAAGACTTAACACATTTCAACACATTATTGATTGTTCAAGCTCTTGTATTAAAGCTGTTTATGGAATCATTACACAAAAACTTGACGACAACACACTTCTTCAAACATTTGTTGAAAACAAGTCACAAATTTTTTATGACACTAACTATAAAGCTGCAGCAGAAAAAGACTTGAGAAATGCTCTGACAAAAATTGAAGACTTGGTTGTTAACTACATTGCAAACAAAGAAACCCTTTCCAAAGAACAAAAAACAAAACTGTTTGAAGTTTTAAGAAGAGGCTGTGATTATTATCAAACAATCTCTTGTGTTTATTGCAAATGTGAATGGGTTAGAATTAAAGAAACTGCCCTATCGGTTAAAGAAACCGTCGACACCCAGCAAGAATATTTTAGAAGAGCCGATGAAATAAAAGCAGACTTCGAAGAAAACAAAAAAGTTCTTGAAGAAAACACTTTTGATAAAATTTTAAAGATTTAAAATAAAAAACTTACCAAATTTGGTAAGTTTTTTATTGCGTTTTGACACTTTTTGCGTTTTTTTATGTTGTTTTATATGTTAAACATCTGTTTTGCGTTCTTTGTTGCAAATTATAATTTAAGTGTATTGGAATTCACATCTCTGAGCAACGTAATAAGGGATTTGTGAACTGATTATTTTGATAATTCTGTATCTGACGACAAAGCTTGTCTTGGTTGTCTGTAGACCGCAAACATATCATGCGCTTTGTTGTATGCTCCAAGAACAAATTTGGCAATTCGTTTGTGGGTTTTTAAATAATTTGTATCATAACCTGCCTGTGCAGCCTCAGAATAAATATTCATAGTTTGTGCGTAAGCATAACTATCTGCATCTGCCTCTCTTCCGTCGGTTAGCCATCTGAATGCGTAAAATTTTGATGTTCCCCTGCCAAAAGTTTCGCCTTGTTTTTCTAACTCTATTTGTTGAATATGTCTACATTCATGAAACAATAGAGGCATTAATTCCGGAACGGGAAACATTTTTAATAAATCCTTGTAAACAACAATAGAAGCAAGCATATTGTCGGGATTGTCTTCTTCAAACTTACGCTTAAAATCTACAATATGTGCTGGGGCAGCAAGAGCATAGTTTTCACTTTCAAAATCATCTTTTTTGTCAATAATTGAGAGACCAACTTTCGATGGATCAATGCCCATTTGAGCACAAGTTAAAACTTTTACGGCATTAATTACGTGAATTTTTAACTCTTCTCTAATTTTAGGATCTTCTATTCTTTTTGCCTTTGTGCTAACAGCCTTATAAAGCAATTGTCTGGCTTCTTCCTCTCCCATTTCGCCATATTTCTCAGTATATTCTCTCTGTTGCTGACGAAATGTTGCATAAAGTTTTTCAAGCTTTTCATCTGGGGTGGTGCAGTCTGAAACATCAACACCATAAAGACTGTTCAGTTCGTCTAACATAAATCGTTTTGACATTGCTTTATTCCCCCATATTTTTTATTATAAATATTATATCATTCAAGCAGCAAGTCGTCAATATTTAAAATGGAATCAAAAAAGGAAGCAAATTGCTCCCTTTTTGTGTGAAAATTATGAACTGCTGTTCCACAATTTTGTGTTATGATGTCTACTTCGCTTCCACCATTTGGTTTAAAACTAATTGTTTAGCTGTTTATGCTCCACTTTGCGTAAATTGTGATTGCCTCGTGTGTGCCATACGCAATTTTATCAATTGGATCACCAACAAAATCTGAACGCAAGTACCACCCATCAAACGAATAACCTTCTTTTGTTGGGGCTAAAAGCGGAACCACATCTACCACAGTGAATGTTGCAGGGTTATATTCGTTGTTTATTCCTCCATTTAAGACATAGTTTATGCTATAGTTGTAGGCATCCCACTTGGCAAACAAATCTATTTTGCCACTTGAGCCTGCAACAATTTGTGTAATTTTTTGACCAGTCATTTGTTCATTTGTATACCAGCCTTGAAAAATATATGCGGTTCTAGTTGGATTTGCAAGTGTTAATGTTGGAGATTCCACGGTGTAATGAATTGGGTTTGTTGATGGAATGGTTGCACCTTCTGTGTTATGATAAACAATTGAATATAAAATTGGTTCAAAAACAGCCTCTAACACTAAGTTGCCGGATGAACCCTCTGGAATTTCTGTTATTTTTTCGCCTTCTTCATTATACCAACCCAAAAACTCATAGTTGGCTTTTTCTGCATCATAAATGGTTATATCTAAACTTTTGTTCGTGTAGGATGATGGGTTTCTCAAGTCATTTGTTCCATTATTTAGGTTATAAGTAATTGTGTATTCAATTATTGACCACTTGGCATAAAATGTCTTATCTCCACTCGACCCTAGAGTTATTGTGTTCACTGGGCCATTAGAAAATTCACTATCTAAATACCACCCCTCAAAATTATAAAAATCTCTTACAGGCGGAGCAAGGCGAATTATGCTTTCGGGATTATAATTAGATGGGTTTTTCTCATCGTTGTAGCCACCATTTAACACATATGTTATGTTATATGAAACAGGAAGCCAATTTGCATATAACAAAAGGTCGCCCGTTGTTCCCGCATAAATTGTTGTTACTTTTTCATCAGAAAAATCTTGCTTAAGATGCCATCCCTCAAAAACAAAGTTGTCTTTTGTTGGATTGTTGAGTGAAAAGGTTGGAGTTTCAACAGAATAAGATGTTGGATTGTTTGGGTGATTTGTTGCGTCCTCCATATTTTTGTATACAATTGTATAGTTGTTTTTACTCCATTTTGCATAAAGTGTAACATTTGAGTTTATTTGAGAAGCCTCAAAATTAAACTTTTGTGCATCTTGACTTTCAGAAAAATACCATCCCTCAAAAACATAACCATCTTTTTCTGGGTCATCGATTCTTCCTATTGACTCACCTGGTTGCACTTGCACTGACTTGTATATCCTTCCATTAACCATAAAGTTAACACAATATGCATTTGTGCAGCCTGAAAAAGCCATTCCAATAGGAATTAAGAAAAGCATTGTGAGCAAGGTGTAAATCAATTTCTTCACAAATTTTCTCCAAACATTTTCTCTCAATATTATGATAATAAAATTTAAAGCGTGTTGTCAACTTTTTGCAAATTGCAATTTTAAATATAAATCTATATGTTTTGTGAAACAAAAAAGGAAGCAAATTGCTCCCTTTTTGTGTTATAGTGAATTATTTCTAAAATTATTTAAGAATTTTAGATACAACACCAGAACCAACTGTTCTGCCACCTTCACGAATAGCGAAACGCATTCCCTCTTCGATAGCTACTGGAGTGATAAGACGAACTGTCATTCCTGTGTTATCGCCAGGCATAACCATTTCGGTGCCTTGTGGAAGTTCAATTGAACCTGTAACGTCTGTTGTTCTGAAGTAGAATTGTGGACGATAGTTGTTGAAGAATGGTGTGTGACGACCACCTTCGTCTTTTGTAAGAACATAAACTTCTGCTGTGAAGTCTGTGTGTGGATGAATTGTGCCTGGTTTGCAAAGAACTTGTCCGCGTTCTACGTCTGTTCTTTGGATACCACGAAGCAGAACACCAATGTTATAACCAGCAACAGCTTCGTCAAGAAGTTTACGGAACATTTCGATGCCAGTTACTACTGTTGACATTTTTTCTTGTTTCAAACCAACGATTTCTACTGTGTCGTTAAGTTTAAGAACACCACGTTCTACACGACCAGTAACTACTGTTCCACGACCTGTGATTGTGAAAACGTCTTCGATTGGCATCAAGAATGGTTTGTCATTGTCACGGGCTGGTGTTGGGATGTATTTGTCAACAGCTTCCATAAGTTCTCTTACGCCGTTAACCCATGGACTATCCCATTTGCCTGCTTTTGCATCTTCAAGAGCTTGGAAAGCAGAACCACGGATGATTGGAGTGTTGTCTCCGTCGAATCCGTATTGTGTAAGAAGTTCTCTTACTTCCATATCTACAAGGTCAGCAAGTTCTTCGTCGCCACCAAGTTGGTCCATTTTGTTCATAAATACAACAATTTTTGGAACGCCAACCTGACGAGCAAGAAGAATGTGTTCTCTTGTTTGTGGCATAACGCCATCAGTTGCAGCAACAACAAGGATTGCACCGTCCATTTGTGCAGCACCGGTGATCATGTTTTTAACATAGTCAGCGTGTCCTGGGCAGTCAACGTGTGCATAGTGTCTGTTTGCTGTTTGGTATTCAATGTGAGCTGTGTTAATTGTAATACCTCTTGCCTTCTCTTCTGGAGCAGAGTCGATTTGATCGTAGTCTTTTACTTCTTTGCTGTTTGGATCATAATCATGAGCCATGATGAAAGAAATTGCAGCAGAAAGAGTTGTTTTACCGTGGTCAACGTGGCCGATTGTTCCGACGTTAACGTGAGGTTTTGTGTTGTCAAATTTTGCTTTTGCCATTATTTTTCTCCTTATTTTTTTGTGATTTATTTTTATGCTTTTTTAGCATTGTCACCAATTATTTTTTCTGCAACATTGCGTGGAACTTCTGCATAGTGTGAAGGTTCCATTGTGTAGTTTCCGCGACCTTGAGTGTTGCTTCTAAGGTCACTAACATAACCAAACATTTCTGCAAGTGGAATTTCTGCTCTGATTGTTTGCATTCCGTTTTTAGAACTTGTTCCTGTTACGTTTCCACGACGTTTGCTTACGTCGCCCATAACATCTCCGAGGTATTGATCAGGAACTTCGATTTCGACGCTCATGATTGGCTCGAGGATAACTGGATTGCCCTTCTTCATGCCATCTTTGAATGCCATTGATGCGGCAATCTTGAAGGCCATTTCTGAAGAGTCGACTTCGTGGTAGCTTCCGTCATAAACTGTTGCTTTGAAGTCAACTGTTTCGTATCCGGCAAGCACACCGCTCATCTTTGCTTCTTGAATACCCTTGTCTACTGCTGGAATATATTCCTTTGGAATTGAACCACCAACTGTTTCATCAACAAATTGGTAACCACTTCCGGCAGGCAATGGTTCGAAGCGAACCAAGCAGTGTCCATATTGACCTTTACCACCAGATTGACGGATATATTTTCCTTCAACTGATACTGGTGTTTTAATGGTTTCACGATATGCAACTTGAGGAGCACCAACATTACATTCAACGTGGTATTCTCTGCGCATACGGTCAACGATGATATCAAGGTGAAGTTCTCCCATTCCTTCGATGATTGTTTGACCTGTTTCTTGGTCTGTGTGTCGACGGAATGATGGGTCTTCTTCTGAAAGTTTTTTAAGTGCGTTAGCCATTTTTTCTTGGTCGGCCTTTGTTTTTGGCTCAACTGCTAGGCTAATAACTGGTTCTGGGAATTCCATTGGGTCGAGAATGATTGGGTGGTTTTCGTCGCAGAGTGTTTCACCAGTTGTTGTGTCCTTAAGACCAACAAGAGCAACGATATCACCAGCATATGCTTCAGTTTCTTCTGTTCTGCTGTTAGCGTGCATACGAACAAGACGACCGATTCTCTCTTTTGTTCCTTTGTTGCTATTGTAAACATAGCTTCCTGAAGTGATTTTTCCAGAATAAATTCTAAAGAATGTAAGTGTTCCGAATTGGTCTTTTGCAATTTTAAATGCAAGACCGCTGAGTGGTTCGCTATCGCTAGCTTTTCTTACTATCTTTTGGTTTGTGTCTGGGTCTACGCCTTCAACTGGTGGAATGTCCACTGGGCTTGGGAAGTAGTCTACAACTGCATCAAGCAAAAGTTGTGTTCCCTTGTTTTTGTATGATGAACCACAAAGAACTGGTGTGATAGCCAAATCAATTGTGCCCTTTCTGATTGCTCTTTTGATTTCAGGAACTGTAAGTTCTTCTCCGTTGAAATATTTTTCCAAAAGCTCATCATCAAGTTCAGCAACTTTTTCAATGAGTTCGTCATGATATTTTTGAGCTGTGCCTTTTAAGTCTTCAGGAATTTCAACTGTTTCGATTACTTTGCCTTCGTCATCTTTGTAGATTTCAGCTTTCATTTCAACAAGGTCTACAATTCCTCTGAATGTGTCTTCTTTTCCGATTGGAATTTGAAGAGGAACAGCATTTGCACCAAGTTGCTCTCTCATGGCTTGAACGGCTGCAAAGAAGTCAGCGCCCAAGATATCCATTTTGTTAACATAAGCAATTCTTGGAACATGATATTTATCGGCTTGTTTCCAAACTTTGATAGATTGTGCTTGAACACCTTCTTTAGCAGTAAAGAGTTCGATAGCACCATCAAGAACCTTCAAGCTACGTTCAACTTCAACAGTGAAGTCTACGTGTCCTGGGGTGTCGATAATGTTGATTTTATGATTTTTCCACATACAAGTTGTTGCAGCAGAAGTGATAGTGATACCACGTTCTTGTTCTTGCGCCATCCAGTCCATAGTGGCCTGTCCGTCGTGAACTTCACCAATCTTGTGAGATTTTCCGGTGTAATACAAAATACGTTCTGTAGTTGTAGTCTTTCCGGCATCAATGTGGGCCATAATACCAATGTTTCTAATTTTTTCTAATGCGTAATCTCTTGGCATAATATGTTTTTTCTCCTACATCTAGCGCGACTTGAGTGGAAATATTCCACACAAATCTACCATAACATTATAAAATATTTTTATAAAAAAGCCAAATGATTTCAGTTATTTTTTATAAAAAACATCTATAAATTAATTAATTCTATTTATGTTTTTGACAAAATTTCTAATTTGCTATGATTTTTGTCAAAACTTTAGCAAAAAATTCATCTGCTAAAATACAAATTAAACAGACAAAGATTGCCTGTTTAAGTTGCGTGTTTGATTTTACCAGCGGTATGATGCGAAAGCCTTGTTAGCTTCTGCCATTCTGTGCATTTCTTCTTTGCGTTTGAATGCACCACCAGCTTGGTTATATGCGTCCATAAGTTCTCCAGCGAGTCTTGCGTCCATTCCTCTTTCGCTACGTTTTCTTGCTGATTCTACAATCCAACGAATTGCAAGAGTTTGACGACGGACTGGTCTGATTTCCATTGGAACTTGGTATGTTGCACCACCAACACGGCGAGCTTTAACTTCGAGAACAGGTTTGATATTCTCAAGAGCTTTGTCCCACAAATCCATTGGTGCTACACCAAGCTTGCTTGAACTTGTCTCTAGTGCGCCATAAACAATCTTTTGAGCGATTGTACGTTTGCCATCTTCCATAACTTGGTTTATAAGTTTTGTTATATCTTTTCTGTTATAAACTGGATCTGGAAGGACATCTCTTACTTCGGCAGCATTTCTTCTTGACATGATATTTCCTCCATTAAAATTAATTAAAAAAATCTAAACGCTAATTCTATTTAGGGCGTTTAGCACCATATTTGCTTCTTGCTTGTTTGCGGTCTTTAACACCGGCTGTATCAAGTGTTCCGCGAACAATATGGTAACGAACACCAGGAAGGTCTTTAACACGACCGCCACGAATAAGAACAACACTGTGCTCTTGAAGATTGTGGCCAATACCTGGAATATAAACCGTTCCTTCTTGCTTGTTTGAAAGTCTTACTCTTGCGATTTTTCTAAGCGCAGAGTTAGGTTTCTTTGGAGAAGTGGTTGAAACAGAAAGACAAACGCCTCTCTTTTGAGGGCATTGTTCCAAAATTGGTGATTTTGGTTTTGCAACTTTATCCTTTCTGCCTTTGCCATGACGGATTAATTGAGCTACGGTTGGCATAGTTCTACCTCCTATAAAAATAGTGAACCCTCCAGCCCCATGGAGAAATTCTTAGCATGCCCGTGAACCTTTCTACACACCTATAAAAATGCTCACAAAAAATACTAAGCACGAATTTTCATGCGTTGTTATTCTATCAAACAAAACTCAATAAGTCAATATAATTTTTGATTTTTTTAAACTTTTTAATAAAAATTAAAAGCCCAGAACAAACTGAGCTTTTAAATCTTTATTGAATTTTGTTTTGCATATGCAATTTTGTAGTCTATTTTTTTGATTTTGCCAAGCTTTGGAGCAACATCAATTGGAAGCTTGCTCTCAATGAAAGACAATATTTTTCTCTTTTGTTTTTTTGTCATTTCGTACTGAAACAAATAACCATGATCTGAAATATCGATTCCAACCATGCAACCATAGTTGAACAATTTGTTGTAGGTTGTTTGAAGCCTGTATTCTTGAACCTCATAACAAGCAAGATCCAGCACGTTGTTGATGTTGTTTGGGTCGCATTTTTTTGTGAGCTTTTTTATTTTTTTAACAAGCTTTTTAGGCAAAACTTCTATGATTGCATCGAAGGTCTGTTTGTAGTTTTCATAAACCAAATCGTCGTATAGTTTGAGAACATGACACAAACTTTCAATGTTTTTTACGTTTTCGGTATATTCATATCCTGTGTAACCTTCGTCAACGTAGGTTGCTTGCCAACCAACAGTTTCTGCCAGCTTGTGTAAGTCTATGTTATCGTGCATAGATTACGCCTCGGCACCAAACTCGCTAGTTTCGTCGGCTTTTGATGCTGTTTTTAGAATTTCTACAACATCTTGAAAATTAGGATTGTTTGTTAAGTTTTGAATTAAAGTTTCTCTGATTGCTTGTGAATATTCTGCAAGTTCTGGACCGGCTGTGAGGTTATAAGAATTCAAATAATTTTTAAAACCCATTAGATCTTTTTCGTCCATTCGGCCAGATTTAATGCTATATTGAAACAATTTGTTTGTTGTTGTATCGACCGTAAATAATGTTACTTTGTTTTCTGTAATATCTACTCCAAAGCCTTTTTCTATTGCACGATTGATAACTTCAGCCTTTGTTTTAGATAAGTTTTGTGTGTTTTCCATTATTTTAGCCCTCCACGATTAATTTCTGTAAAAAGTTTTTGTATTGTTGTTCAGAATCAGTAAGTGCTAAATTATCTAAATCTATCTCTACCATAGCCAAAAGGACAACGCGTTTTGGGTTCATTGTTGACATCTCTTCAAAAGTGCTCGCTGTTGGAATTTCTGAATCAAACTTCTTTGCAAGAGTCAAATATGTTTGAAGATTTTCAAGGGCATCTAAATATACCTCTTCTATTGTGTCGCCAGACGCAGATAAGTCTAAATCTGGAAATAGAGATAAATACATTTGTTCCTCTTTATCAGCATATATAACCAATGGATAGATACATTTGTTCATTGTTGTTCCCCTGTTTGATAATTATTCAAAATAATAATATCACGGTCAAACTTCAAATGTAAAATGATTTTAGTCTTTTTCTTACTGACTAAATAGATTATATCATTGAACATTTGTTTTGTAAATATATCTTTTTAAAAATTTGGGCAACAAAAAAAGCAACGTTTTTATTGTTGCTTTTTTAATTTTTAAGTTAGGCAGCCTCTTTCAAATTGAGTGTTATTGCTGCATTTGTTGTAAGAACTTTTATTGTGTAAAAAGAGTCATTGTCTGGATCTGTTCCAACTGTCTTTCTACCACTGTTGTCGGCTGGAGTGTTTCCCCAATTAACAGTGCAGACATTAGGTCCGTATTGACATTGCAAATGATAGTTGATTGAGTTATATGGGGTGTTTTTTGCGTCAATTTTAACAGGGTTAACGCCAGTTGTTAAAACATCAACATTTCCTGAAATTTGAGCAAAGCCAAGATCTACCTTTTTTTCTGAATAAACAATTACATTTCCTTGTAATCCTGTTGCTGTTACTGCGCCAGAAGCAAGGTTTTTATATTTGCCATCAACATATTTTCTGTTGATATTAAACTCTGTTCCAGATTTGTTTTCAATTGTTATGCTTCCGTTAGAAACAACGTTAACTGTGCCCGTTGTGTTTTTAAGAACAACATCACCAGATATTGCAGCAACAGTCACGTTTCCAACTGTTGCAGACTCAGCATCGCCAACAGAAACTCTTGCGTTTGTTTGAATGTCAGCAGATGTTACGCTGCCAACAGTTATTGCGCCATAAGTTGAACGGAACACTAGGTTTTGAACACTTCCGATTGTGTATCTTGCGTTATAACTATTGTCTTTTGAAACCGTTAAGTTTCCACTAATTGTAGCAATTGAAACATTTCCATATTTGCTGTTGATTGTGTTTGTTGATCCACCAACTGATGCGAGGGTAAGTGAACCATTAGAAAGATATGCATTTACTGTTCCAGCAACGGTTGCCCCAGAAGAATAACTGGTGTTAACACTTCCATTGCCCAGTTCTCCAATGGCGTTTGCTGCTTGTGTATCGGTTGGTTTGTTAATAATTAAGTTGTTGCAAGACTTAAATAATAGGGTTGCATTTGAAGAACAAAATTCAAGATTTCCGTAGATTGAACCAATAAATTTTGCTTCGCCATTCTTTGTGTAAACAACTGCTGAACCACCAACACATGTTGTGTTGTTATCTTTTCCGCAAGCAAGTTTTCCATTTGCAACTGAAATCACATCTAGCTTGCCTAAAACTTGGTCAACACTTATATCACCAGTTGAGGTTCTAACAAGCAAACTTCCAACAATTCCAAGTCTGCTTTCGCCACGTCTTGTATAAATTTGAGTTGCTCCAACAACTTTGCCAAGAGTGAACACTCCTGAGCTTGTTTCGTTTCCGCTTGCTCCAATTGTTGCGCCTCCATTAACTGTGTCAATGGTGACGTCTCCAGAAGTTGTTTTAAAAATTAAGTTTCCACTGATTAATTTTAATTGTGGTTGGTTGATGTCTCCCGACCCTGTTGTTGCGGTCAAATTTCTGCAAGTGTAAAAGTTTAAATCTCCTGAACCACTTGTAAAATTAATGTCTCCTGAAATTGCGTTTGTAATTGTCAAGTCTTCATTTCCAACATTTGCAGTAACGCTTCCGCCAATGTTTACGTTTGAGCCAAGGGCGATATTGCTTCTTGTGGAAATAGCTAAGTTGTTTGTTATTGTAAATGTGTCTGATGCACCATCAACGTCATTAAAATTAACTTTGCCGGTTGTTTTAATTGAGAGATCTCGCATTGATGTTGTTGCACCAGCGGTCAAATTGATTGTGCTTGAGTCTGAATTTATTGTAAGTGAGTTAGAAGAAAGTGAAAGTGGCAAATTAAGTTTTAAAGAAAAATTTGTCATTCTGTTTGACCAGATGAACTTCTTGTATTCACCGATATCTATTGTGGTTGTTCCGCCTTCTGTCTTCACATTAACGCTTGCCTTATCGCTAGATTTTGTGAATCCCTGAAATTCTTGAACATATTGCAAGACTTCTCCTGAACCGCCAAAGACAATCTCTATTGGAACATCGTGAGTGTTAAGAACTATATTTGTTCCGGACAATGCTATGTTTCGACTTTCTTTAAACTTTCCTATTTGAGCAGAAACATATCTCACTCCAAAAACTTCCATTCCTGGGGCGAGCATCATTGCAACAACCAATCCAACAAACAAAAATGCAACAGTTGCAATTGCAATGATTATCCAAATTAAAACCTTTTTTCCTATGCTCATAATTTTCTTCCTTTATCCTTTTTATTTACGCACACACATGCGAGAAAGTAAAATTAGTGTGTGAGAACTGCCTTAATTCTGCGAATTCCGCTGCTGCTAGATTGTTCTTTAACTATTTTATAGTGTCCTAGTTCACTTGTGTTTTTAACGTGTGGGCCACCACAAATTTGGTTGTCTACATCACCGATAACATAAACACTTACAACCTCGTCTGGCTTTCCATTATAAATTCCATACGCACCACTTTCTAGTGCTTTTGAATATGGCATTTCCTTTCTGACAACATCAATTTTTCTTGCAATTGCATCGTTTACAAAGTCTTCGAGCCACTTAATTTCTTCGTCAGTCATTTTGCGGTCTAAGTTAAAGTCAAAACGCATTCTTTCGCTTGTTATGTTGCTGCCATGTTGAACAGTTTGTGTTCCAAACAGTTTTCTAAGCCCTGCGAGAGTTAAGTGTGTTGCTGTGTGATATTGTGTTTCAAGTTCGCCCTGTCCGGCAAGGCCACCTTTGTTTTCGCCAGCCCTTGCAGTGCGCGCAAGCTCTTGGTGTTCTTCAAAGGCCTGTTTGTAGCCATCCATGTCGACAGAAAGACCCTTTTCTGCCGCCATCTCTATTGTCATTTCAACAGGAAAGCCATAGGTTTCGTAAAGTCTAAATGCAGATTTTCCTGAAATTTGAGTTTCTGGCTTATAATTTGGGTTGCTCTTTGACATAAATTCGTTTTTGCGAGCAATTCCGCTTACCACTTTTTCGAACTCTTTTGTTCCCTGAACAAGCATGGCCTCAAACTTGTTGATTTCTTTTGTCAGTTCAGCCAAAATGTAGTCTTCTTTTTCAACAAGCAAAGGATATGCGTGGTTGTAGACTTTTTCGATATAAATTTTTGCAATTTCGCAAAGATCTTCTGCAGAAAGATTGATTGAACGAGCAAATCTAATTGCCCTTCTCATAAGTCTGCGAAGAACATAACCACTTCCTGTGTTGCTTGGAACAATTCCGTTTGGGTCGCCAATAAGCATTACGGTTGTTCTCATGTGGTCAGCAACAATTCGAATGGCTTTGGTTGTTTCTTCGTCAGTTCCATATTTCTTGCCTGCTTTGTTTTCTGCATAGGCAACAACCTCTTCAAAAAGGTCGGTTTTGTAGACATCTGTTAAACCATTTAAGAACATTAAAACACGTTCAAAACCAAAACCCGTGTCTACGTTTTTGTTAGAGAGTGGCTCATAACCATTTTCTAGTTTTTTGTATTGCATGTATACGTCGTTTCCAACCTCAACATATCTTCCGCATTTGCAGTTGATGTCGCAGTGCGGACCACAAGGCTTGTCATGAAGGGGATAAAACCATTCGTTGTCTGGACCACATGGAGTGCCCACTGTTCCCTCGAGTTCCCACCAGTTGTCTTCTTTTGGAAGATAATAGATGTTCTCTGGTTTAATTCCAAGGTCTTTTAACAATCCTGCCGTTTCTTCATCTCTTGGGGCACTATTGTCGCCAGCAAAGACTGTAGCACAAATTTTATTTCCATCAAGTCCAAAGACCTTTGTCAAAAGGTCATAGGTCCATTTAGTTTTTTCTTTTTTAAAGTAGTCTCCAAGACTCCAATTTCCCATCATTTCAAAAAATGTTAGGTGAGTTTGGTCGCCAACTGATTCAATATCGATTGTGCGAACGCAACCTTGAACATTGCAAAGTCTGGTTTTTCCGCTTGGGTGTTTTGCACCAAGCAAATATGGCATTAAAGGTTGCATTCCGGCAACGTTAAACATAACACCAGTTGAACCGTCACCAATAAGTGAAACAGCGCCAATGTTTAGGTGTCCTTTTTCTTCGTAATATTTAAGCCATGTATCTCTAAGTTTTTGTGATTGTATTTTCATTTTTTGCCTCTTTTTATACAACAAAGTCGTCCATTGGTGGCATTTCTGCCGGCATGTTAAACTCTTCTGGTGGAGCCTCGAGCTCGCTAACTGGAATGTCGGCAAATATGTCAGCATCGCCATCTACCTCACGAATTCCGTGTGATTCTTCATAAGCTTTTTCCAAACTCTTTTGGTTTGCATCTTCAGAAAGGTTAACAAATCTAATTCTGTTACCATCCCAACCAATGCTTACTCTTCCTGGTGCACCATTACGGAATTTTGCAATAATTAAGTTTGCAACATAACTCTTGTGAATATCAAACTTAACTTCCTCACCATTTTCATCAACTTCTTGGTCATCATTTTTTCTGTCGATAAAGATTACGATGTCGGCGTCTTGTTCGATGGCACCTGAGTCACGAAGGTCACTGAGTTGTGGCTTTCTTGGAATCTTTTTGTCGCCAACCTGTTTAGTTATGTCACGGGACATCTGCGAAAGAACCAAAACAGGAACATTTAATTCTTTGGCAAGAACCTTAAGTCTGCGGCTGATTGCAGCAATTTTAAACTGTTGACCCTGTTTGTTCTCTTCTCTGTCGTCGGCTTCCATAAGTTGGAGATAGTCGATAACAATAAGGTCGAGTCCGCGTTCACGTTTTAATTTGCGGCATTTCTGCAAAATTTGTGATGGTGTGTTAAGAGTGTTATCATCGCAATAAATGTTTGCATCAACAAGTTTTTGATGTGCATTCCACAGTTTAACCCAGTCTGAATCTACAAGTTCTGCATTTCTTGCTTTTGTCATGTCGACACCAGCAACAGAGCAAAGCATTCTTTGAGCAAGCTGTGCCCCACTCATTTCAAGGTTGAACACGGCACATTTTGCACCATATTCAATTGCTGCGTTTGTTACAATGTTCATGGCAAGTGTTGTTTTACCAATACCTGGGCGTGCAGCCAAAATGATTACATCTGACTTTTGAAGACCACCAAGTTTTTTGTCTAGCGCAATAAACCCTGTTTTGATTCCAATTGATTCGCCACCAGTTTTGTTGATTTCTTCAAAGGTGCTCATGGCCTCGTTTAGGCTGTCGGTCATTTTAACAAGTGTGCTAGGTGTGCCATATTCTCCAATTTCATACAACTTCTTTTCTGCCACTCCCAAAATGTCGGTGCTATCGGCCTCATATGCTTTGTTGATAACTTCTGAACATGTTTCAATAAGTTGGCGAAGCGTTCCATCACGTCTGACAATTTCTGTGTAATGTGCGTGATAGGCACTGCTAGGCACTGCGTTTGAAAGACTTGTGATATAGTTTATTCCACCAACAGATTCTAGTTGTTCTTTTTTTTCGAGCAAATCTACAACTGAAACAAAGTCGATTGGCTTGTTTGATTTGTAGAGTTGTTTCATTACGTCAAATATTCTCTTGTGTGACTCGCTGTAAAAGTCTGCAACCGAAAGAGAACCTACAATGCTCTCTGCTGCAAGAGGATCTATCATTGCGCTGCAAAGAACAGCCTGCTCTGCCTCGAGATTGTTTGGCATAACTCTTGCGCTTGCAGCGGTTTTTGTTGAGTCTTTCTTGTTTGCCATAAAGTGCCTCCTAAATATAATTTAAGTATAAGCAAAAGCATAAGTTATGTCAAGATTTTTCGCTTTTTCAGTTGAAAAACTCCATCAGCCAACACATTTGTGCCAAGTAGCCACAAAATTCACCAATTTTTAATGGTAATATTTCACTTTTTGCGGTTTTTACCCAATTTCTGAACATAAATAATCTATATTTCAGCAGTTTTTCGCAAATATTAACATTAACACATTAAAAACACTATAAATGTTTTTTGTAACAAAAAAATCTCACCAACTCGGTGAGATTTTGTTTTAATTGAATTACAATGTTTTGTATGGTAACAATGCCATAACCCTTGCGCGTTTGATTGCGTTTTGAAGTTCTCTTTGGTGTTTTGCGCAAAGACCTGTTGTTCTTCTTGGAATAATTTTACCTTTTTCGGTCATATATCTGCGAAGTTTTGCAGTGTCTTTATAGTCGATTTCACCTTTCTCTGTGCAGAAAGCACATGTTTTCTTTACAGTTTTGCGAACTTTTTTAGGGTTTTTATCATCAACATCGTTTTTTACGATTTTCTTATTCATGATATTCTCCTTCTGTTATTAAAATGGTAGGTTGTCGTCATCGATAGGTTCAAATTTGTTTACTACTTCTGAATCTGGCTTCTTTTCTGATTCGCCATCTTCGTCGTCTCCAGTTGTGCTCTTGGTTGAAATAAACTCAACGTCGTCTGCAACAATTTCGGTCATATATCTGCGGTTGCCATCTGGTGTGTCATAAACACGTGTTTGAATTGCGCCACTAAGACTAATTTTGCTGCCTTTCTTTAAAAATTTATAGCAGTTGTCTGCAAGGCCTCTCCAAACAACAACTGGCAAGAAATCTGCTTCGCGTTCGCCGTTGCTTGATGTATATTTTCTTGGAACAGCAAGTGTGAATTTGCAGAGAGATACTCCGTTTGTTGTTGTGCTAAGTTCTGGATCTTTGGTAAGATTTCCGATTAGAAAAACTTTGTTCATAAATTTTCTCCTTGATTAGTGATAGGTTATTTTGTAACTATCATGTGTCTAACAACATTTTCTGTGATGTTTAATAGGTCTGAAATTGGTTTAACTGCATTTACTTCTGCTTTGAAAGTAACTAAGCAATAATAACCTTCGGTTTTGTAGTTGATTGGGTAAGCATATTTGCGTTCGCCCCATTTGTCAACGTTAAGTTCTGTTCCGCCATTGGCAGTAATGATTGAACTAACCTTTTCTACTAATGCACCTTTTTGTTCTTCAGAAAGTGAATTGTCGATGATGTAAAGTAATTCGTAAGATTTCATTAGATTTTTACCTCCCTTATGGACTCATTCGGTTAGCGAAAAGCTCGCTAACAAGGAATTGCTACGGCAATTATAACATGAGTAAGTTGATTTTGCAAGTATTATTTCCAACTATTTTTTAGTATAATAGAATTGTTTGAATAATTATAAACTAAATTATTGTTGTTGACTTTTGCACGATTTTTGTGTAGTATCTATGTAGAAATTTTTGTCAGGGGAACAAATTATGCCTAAAAAGAAAACTCAAGAAACAACTGAAAATTTGCAATTGGCCGATGCTGCAACTCAAAGCACAGCAAAAACAAAAACAGCAAAATCTAAAAAGACAAAAGAGGCAAAAAAAGTTGCTTCTTCAGCCGAAACAAAAGCAACAAAAAACACCAAACCCGCTTCTTCTATAAAAGCTGCTGCGTCTAAAGATGCTCAGCCAGAAAAGAAAAAGCTGTTTTCTTTTGGCAAAAAACAAGAACCAGAAGTTGTTCCTAAGCGCGTTAAACGTGTTAAGGCCGACTACAAAACTGGCTTAACCTCTGACCAGGTTCAAGAAAGAATCAACAAAAACCAAACAAATTTCACCCCTAACCAAAACGTAAAGACATATCGCAGCATTTTTATTGAAAACATATTTACCTTTTTGAACGTCTTGTGTTTTGCAATTGCCATTTCACTTATGTGTGTTGGTGCATTTAGCGATTGTCTTGGAATTGTAATTATTCTTGTAAACATCACAATTGGTATCGTTCAAGAAATCCGCGCAAAACTCACAATCGAAAAACTGAGTCTGCTAACAGCTCCCGCCGTTAAGGTTGTGAGGGACGGCGTTGAGATAACAATTTCTACAAATGAAGTTGTTATCGACGACATTATTTTGCTTTCAACAGGAAAGCAAATTGTCGCAGACAGTGTGATTATTGAAGGAAACATCGAAGTTAACGAGAGCATGCTTACCGGCGAAAGTCAAGCAATTAAGAAAAAGGTTGGCGACACAGTTCTCGCTGGCAGCTTTGTTGTTTCTGGTCACGCATATGTGCGCGCAGAAAAGGTTGGAAAAGCAAACTATATTCAACAACTTGCTGCAAAAGCAAAAAAATATAAAAGACCAAAATCTGAACTATTTAGTTCTCTCAATAACATTATTCGTGTTATTGGTTTCATCATTATTCCCGTTGGAATTTTGATGTATGTGAACAATTTTATTCGTTCTGACGGAAGCATTACAGCAACCATAACAAACACGGCAGGAAGCCTTATGGGAATGATTCCTTCTGGAATGTTCCTTCTCTGTAGTGTTTCGCTCAGTCTTTCTGTTATTAAATTGTCTAGAAAAAAGGCTCTTGTTCAAGACCTTTATTGCGTTGAAATGCTCGCAAGAGTCAACACCCTTTGCCTCGACAAGACCGGAACAATCACTGATGGAACAATGAAAGTTTATAACTGTTTGCAACTCAATGATACAGAGTTTACACTAAAACGTATTATGGGAAGCATGCTCTCTGCCCTCGGCGACAACAACCAAACCAGCCAAGCCCTTATCAACTATTTTGGATATAATAAAGAGCTTAAGGCTGTTGAAACATTACCATTTTCATCAGCAAGAAAACTTAGTGCCGTTACATTTGAAAGTGGCGGAACTTATGTTATGGGCGCCCCAGAATTTGTTATTCCAAATAACAAGGACGAAAAGCTTGAAAGCATGATTGAACAATACTCTAAAGATGGATATCGTGTTATGCTTTTAGCCCACACCGATGGAACAATTTCGAAAGACAACATAACCGGAACTCGCAAGCCTGTTGCCCTTCTCATTTTGGAAGACAGAATTCGTGACGACGCCGTTGAAACCATCAAGTGGTTTAAAAACAATGGTGTTAACATTAAAATTATTTCTGGTGATAACCCACTCACTGTTGCTGAAATCGCAAAACGTGTTGGTGTTACTGGAACACAAAATTTAATCAGCCTTGAAGGCCTTAACGAAAAGCAAGTAATTGCTGCCGCAAACAAATATACTGTTTTTGGAAGAGTCACTCCAGAACAAAAAGCTATTTTGGTTAAGGCACTTAAAGCAACCGGAAACACAGTTGCTATGACAGGTGATGGTGTAAACGACATTTTGGCCCTTAAAGAGGCCGACTGCTCTATTGCTATGGCCAGTGGTAACGAAGCTGTTAGAAGCGTTTCTCACATGGTTTTGCTCGACAGTAACTTCTCTAGTATGCCTGCAACGGTTATCGAAGGAAGACGAGTTATTAACAACATGCAAAAAGCCAGCGCCCTATTCTTTATGAAAACGCTGTTCACAATTTTCCTTTCTGTGATGGTGTTGATTTTAGGATTCTCTTATCCTCTGAGAACAATCAACATGTTAATGCTTGAAATGTTTGTAATTGGAATTCCATCGTTCTTCTTGGCGTTCCTTCCAAACGACACGCCTGTTAAAGGAAGATTCCTTTTAAACCTTGTTAAAAACGCACTGCCTGGTGCACTATCATTCATCTTTAACACAATTGCCGTTTATGTGTTCTGCCTTGCGGTAGATGGAACAGTTGTGTCTGACGCTATTGCCCCTGTTATCACAACAATGCTCACCCTAACCATAACATTCACTGGTCTTACAATGCTCATTAGATTATGCAAACCATTTAACACATTTAAAACAGTTTTATGCATTGCTATGTATGTCATCTGCCTTGTTTTGATAATCGCAATGCCTGCGTTCTTTGGTCTTGCCGCAATCGACCTTGCTCACAGTCTGTTTGTTGTTATTTTAATATTGCTTTCACCAACCCTAATTAACGCAATGTTTGCAATAACAGAAAAAATCAAATTTAAAGATTAGACAAAAAACACTCACAACTTGTGGGTGTTTTTTTTATGCCATTTTACATAAAAACACGCAACAAACAAAACACTAAAGTTGATGGTGTTTTCAAAATATTTAGCAACGAGCTGGTTTAAAAATAATGATGATGTTGTCTGCAGAGAAATCACATGCGGGGCTAAAACTGTGTGCGTGTTTTTTGTGAGCTCCATGATAGATAAAAGCTTGCTTGCTCAAACAGTGTTAAAACCAATTTCAGATTTAAAAAGTGCATCTTTTAAAAATATTAAACAAGCGATTTTTTGTCCAGAAATAAGCGACATTGAAAACAAAAAAGACTTTATTTCTTCGCTGCTGTCTGGCAGCGCGCTTGTGTTTGTAAACAACTCCAAAAAAGCCATAAGCATCAATCTTGCAGACTTTAATGTGCGCTCCATAACAGAACCTCCAACAAGCCAAGTCACAAAAGGCCCTAGAGAGGGCTTTGTTGAAGATTTGAACACTAATTTAAGCATGGTTCGAAGACGACTTAAATCGCCAAATTTGGCCGTCAAAAAACTTGTTGTTGGCAGACACACAAAAACAAACGTTTGTGTTGTTTATCTCGACAACATTGCCGACAAAAAACTTGTTAAAGTTTTGCAGGATAAAATTTCAAAAATAGATATAGACGGAATTATTGATAGTTACTATATTGAGACCATTCTAGAAGAAGGAAAACTTAAGTTTTTGCGCAGAATTGGCAACAGTGAAAAACCAGACGTTATTTCAAGCAGACTGCTAGAGGGGCGTATTGCAATTTTCGTTGACGGCTCACCAATTGTGTTAACCCTGCCCTTTTTGCTTATTGAAGACCTGCAAAGCCCTGAAGATTATTATCAAATTTCAGCAAGAACGACATTCTTAAGAATAGTAAGGCTTATCGGGCTGATTCTTGGTGTTTTGTTGCCGGGAATTTATGTGGCGCTTCAGAGCTATCAATATCGCGTTTTGCCAATGGTGTTTTTGGTGACCCTTTTAAGCAATATTGAAGGAATTAGCTTGCCCCCAATTTTGGAAATTCTGTTTGTACTTTTTTTGTTTGATATTTTGGCTGAGGCAAGCGCAAGAATGCCAAAACTTTTGGGGATGGCTCTTTCAATTATTGGCGCGCTCGTTCTTGGAGAAACCACTGTTCAAGCAGGCATAATTAGCCCACCTAGCATTGTTGTTGTGGCAATAAGCAGCATAATGCTCTTTATTATTCCAGACGACGTTCCACAGGTTAGTCTGCTCAGAATTCTGTTTACTATTGTTGGTGGAGTTGCAGGGTTTTATGGCATGCTCATGAGTTTTATTATGGCAAGCACATATTTGGTTTCTGCCGATGGATATGGTGTTCCACTTCTGTCGCCATATGCACCAACAAATAAAATAGATAAGCACGATGCCATTATTAAAAAGCCACTGCTTGATTTAAAGACAAGACCAACTGTTTTTCAAAAAAAGAACATAACTCGCATTGGAGGCAAAAAACATGAATAGATTCAGCATAACCAGACGTCAAGCTCTGTTTTTGTTTATAATTTGCACAATCAGCAGCAAACTTCAAACACTTCCATGCATGTTTTCCGAGGACGTTGGAAACAATCTATGGCTTGTTTTGCTGTTTGGAGCAGCAATTGACATTATATTTTTTTCGCTGACAATTTTAATAAATCATCTATGCCCAAACTTAACAATTTATGATTTGATATCGCAAACACTCGGAAAAGTTGTAGCAAAATTAGTTTGTTTTGTACTTATTTTATATTTTTTGTTTACGGCACTTATGCCATATGAAGCTGTCAGAAATGTGTTTGCAAACAACCTTTTTGACACACTTCCTTGGCAAACTTTTTCAATATTTTTAATTTTTGCAGTTGGATATTTAGCTTTTTCGGGATTGAAAACAATAGGAAGAAGTTCTGAACTATACCTAGTGATTATTGTTGCTTCAGTAGGAATTTTAGTTGTTTTGGGTGCATTTTCTGCAGATTTTGGCAACATTTTGCCGGTTTTCAACACAAATTTTGCAGAAATCAGCAAAACTTATGTAAATCACAGCATTTGGTTTGGCGATTATATGATATTTTTGTGTCTTCTCGGCAGAATTGACACATCAAAACGAGCATTAAAACAAATTGATGTTTTAATTTATGCTTGGCTGATGATTTTTTATGCTTTTGGATATATTGTGTTTTATTGTCTTTATACGGTTCTGGCCAGCAGCCAAACCAGTTTAATTAGCAGCATATCCGCCTTTTCTCTTTTAAACCTGTCTGTTGGCAGGCCAGATTGGTTTTTAGTTTTATTGTCACAAATAGCAAGTGTATTATCGCTTTCAACATACCTATATTGTGTGAGCGATTCTCTCAACAACATTTTTGGTAAAAAACATTATGCCATATGCTCGATCATAAGTGTTGTCATTCTCTATCTTTTAGATTTTTTGCTGTTTAGTCACAGTGGCGTAAGTTACATGGGGTATATGCACATTTCTGGCGTAATTTCACTATGTATACAGCTTATTTTGCCCGTATTTTGCGTTTTTTGCGCCGTTTTGGCCACGTTAAAGAATAAAAAACACACAAAGGAGCGCAAATGAAGCAATTTTTAAGGAAAAATATATGGATTTTTTTGATAATTTCCCTAGCAATACTATTTCCTCAAAGTTTATCGACGCAAGCAGAATTAAACACGAGAATGATTATTTCTGGAATTGGCATCGATTTCGATGGCACTAATTACCAAATTACTGCTCAAGCCGTTCTTCCATCTAGTAATTCAAAAGAAAGCGGAATAAATGCCCAGGTTGACCATGTTTCAGCAAGCGCAGAAACCATAAGTCAGGCAATGAGCGAAATTTCCAACAAGTTTGGAAAAAACGCCGAGCTTTCTCACACCGAATTTATTCTCCTTGGAAATCAAATAGAAAACAAAAATATTGTTGGTGAACTTGATTTCTTTTTTCGAAACTTTAAACTGAAAAACAGTATTATGCTTTTGACTTGCGAAAAATCCGCAAAAGAAACAATCGAAAAAATCGGAAAGTTAGACATGGGCGTTGCCCTTAGCTTGCAAAAAATTTTTATTTCAGAAGAAGAAAATATGCACTCACTCAATAAATCATATGTTGAATTTGTAATTGACAGTTTTAAACCATCCGCAACTAGTCAAATAGACACTCTTGAGTTTGAAGATACTGAAGAAAACGAGAGCAAAGAAAAACAATCAAAAGCAAAACTAAAATTAAACACACCAATAAAATTGTTTAAAAATGGCGTTTTTACAAGCAAAATTGAAGACAAAGAGATGATAAATGCGTTTTATTTATGTAACAAAAAAAGCAGATCAGGCAATATTCAACTAAAAAACTTCTCTTTTGGCGACGCCATTAATGCAAACATAAACCTCAGAATTGATAATATTAAAACAAAAAAATATGTCACCTTTGGCGACAACCCAACACTTCACGTGGACATTAAGATAGTCGAAGCAAGCATAGATGAAATTTCAACCAAGGGAATGAATAAAAATCTTTATCGCTCAGTAATTCAAAAAGATTTGCAGCAGGCAATAATCAACGCCGCACAAGAAAAAATCACAAACGGAATTTATGAATTATTTAACTACACAAAATCAATAAACTATGATATTTTTGGAGTAGAAAATCTGGCCTCCATGTTTAATTTAGACGAGTGGAATAACTATATTCAAAAACTCGACGGCAAAAGCAAGTTGCTTGAAAATGTTTCAATTGACATCTCTGTTGAATTTGATAAATTCAGATAATTTGCAAAAGAAAAACACTCAATTTTTGAGTGTTTTCTTTCTTTAACTATACATTAAGTAGTCTAAGAATGTGTTTGCTAACGATCATGAGAACAAGGTCGCAAACCCAAACGATTGTAAAGCCGAAGAAAAGTCTAATAAGACCAGCAACAAGTTTTCCTTCTTGGAAACGTGTTACTACGCCGCAAATCCAAGATGTAACAGGGATGATTGCAAGAATAAGGCTTACAACATAACCAAGACCAAAATAATCTGATTTAGCTGCCATGAAACATTTACCTCCATAAATATTTATACTAACATTATACTCTCAATATGACAATTTTACAAATCATTTGCCACTATTTTTTAATATTTTTAACATGTTTTTGAAGCATGCTTTAGTTACCCTTCTTTTCTGCCAGTCAAGCGCCCTTTTGTTTCTAAGCCAGCAAAATCGTTTTGTCTAAGGGCTTCATAGAGAACGATCGCCACACTGTTAGACAAATTCAAACTTCGGAGGTTCTCTTTCATTGGAATTCTTATGCAATTTTGATAATTTTCTTTTAAAATGTCTTCGCGAATTCCATAACTTTCTCTGCCGAAACAAATTGCACAATCTCCATCAGTGTAGTCAACATCACTATATCGCCTTTGGCCTTTTGTGGAAGCATAATAAATTGGAATATCTTTGAAAATTTCTTTAATCTCATCAAAAGTGTTTACAATTGTTATGTTAGATTTGTCAAAATAATCAAGGCCAGCGCGTTTGTAATGTTTGTCGTCGAGCGAAAATCCGAGCGGACGAACCATATAGAGTTTTGCACCAGTAACTGCACAGGTTCTGATTATGTTTCCTGCATTTTGCGGAATCTCTGGTTCTATTAAAACTATGTTAATCATTTTTTTATCACCCTTTGTTTATTTTTTGCGTTTTTTTAATATATAAATGGTGTAAATAACGAATATTTACACCATTTTTTACATTTTTAATTAATTTTTTAAACAATAATGTTCAAAATCTTTTTAGGAACATAAATAACCTTGCGAATTGTTCCTTGAATATATCTTGAAAGTTCTGAATTTGCTTTTGCAAGTTCAACAACTTCGTCTTGAGAAGCTGTTGCTGAAACAGTTATCACTCCTCTCATTTTGCCGTTAACCTGAACTGGCAATTCAATGGTGTTTAAAACAAGCGCATTTTGATCTGCCTTTGGCCAGGTTGCATTTTTAAATTCGCCAAAACCGCAAAGAACGAACAATTCTTCTGCAATATGAGGTGCAAAAGGGCTAATTAATGTTATAAGTGTTTTATATTGCTCTTTTGAAATTTTTCCAACTTTATAAATTTCGTTGGTGCATGTCATTATTTCTGCAATTGCAGTGTTAAATTTTATGTTGTCGATGTCGTCAGTAACTTTTGCAATTGCATGGTTGATGGCATAGTTAAGTTCTTTCACGTTTTCTTCTGTTAACATCTGTTGCATGTTCCAAATTCTGTTAAGAAGTCTATAGCAAGATTTAACGCCGTCGTCTGACCAGCTAACAGTTTCAAAATAGTCGCCAATAAATGCTTCCCAAAGTCTTAGTGCGTCCGCACCATATTCTTTAATAACATCTAGTGGGTCAACAACATTGCCTAGGCTTTTGCTCATTTTAACGCCGTTTGAACCAAGAATAATTCCTTGAGAAACGCGGCTCTCAAATGGCTCGTTCACTGGGCTGAGACCGATATCATACAAAAATTTGTTCCAAAATCTTGCAAACAGAAGGTGGCGAACTGTGTGCTCGTTTCCACCGTTATATAGTCCAACCGGAAGCCATGCCTTAAGAGCGTCAAAGTTTGCAAACTCTTTGTCGTTGTGGGCGTCGCAATAACGCAAATAATACCACGAACTTCCTGCCCAACCAGGCATTGTGTCGGTTTCGCGCTTGGCTTTTCCACCACATTTTGGACAAGTTGTGTTTACCCAGTCTTTTATTTCCGCAAGTGGGCTTTCGCCTTCTTTGTTGGCCTCGTAGTTATCTGTTTTTGGAAGAACAATTGGCAAATCTTTTTCGTCAACAGGTTGCCAACCGCATTTTTCACAATAAATCATAGGAATTGGCTCGCCCCAATAACGTTGGCGCGAGAACACCCAATCGGCAAGCTTAAAGTTTAGGCGTTTGCGAGTAACACCAGCCTTTGAAAGTTTGTCTGTGATGGCAATTTTTGCCTCTTCAACGGTCAAACCAGAAAATTCCTCAGAGTTTATCAGTTTGCAACCTTTTCCGAGATATTCGCCCTTTTCGAAGGCTTTTTCAGAAACGTCTGCGCCACTGATTACTTGAATTTTGTTAATGCCATATTTATCGGCAAACTCAAAGTCGCGTTGGTCGTGAGTTGGAACAGCCATAACTGCGCCAGTTCCGTAGCTTGCAATAACAAAGTCGCCAGCATAAATTGGAACTTTTTTTCCATTTGCTGGGTTGATGGCAAGCACGCCCTTAAGTTCAACGCCAGACTTGTCTTTGTTGAGTTCGCTACGCACAAATTCGCTCTTTTTTGCGGTTTCTTTGCGGTAAGCTTCAACCTCGTTCCAGTTGGTTATGTATGGTTTTAAGTCATCAACAATTTTGCTCTCTGGAGCAACAACCATAAAGGTGATTCCAAAAATTGTTTCGATGCAGGTGGTGAAAATTGAAAAATTGACGCCTGCGGTTGTTTTGAAATCAACCTCAACGCCTTCACTCTTGCCAATCCAATTAATTTGGCTGGTTTTGATGTGTTGCATATATTTTGTTTCAACAAGGTCGTCAGCAAGGCGCTCGGCATATTTGGTAATTTTTAAAATCCACTGGTTTTTTGCCCTTTGTTCTGTTTGAGCGCCACATTGCAGACACTTTCCGTCTTCAACCTCTTCGTTGGCAAGAACGCCACAGTTTGGGCAATAGTTAACCATCATGGCACGCTTTTCGGCAAGGCCATGCTTATAGAACTGCAAAAACAGCCATTGTGTCCATTTGTAATAGTTTGGGTCGCTGGTGTTAACCTCTCTGCTCCAATCGACAGAAAGACCAACAGATTTTAGTTGTTTTTTGAACATGGCAATGTTTCTTGCAACAATTTCTTGTGGGAGTTTGTGTTCGCGAATGGCTGTTCTCTCTGCCTCAAGACCAAAGGCATCACAGCCCATAGGGAATAGCACGTTATAGCCCTGCATGCGCAGTTTGCGTGCAACGGCATCCATTGCGGCATAACTGCGAACGTGACCAGTGTGAAGACCTTTTCCACTTGGATATGGAAATTCAATTAAAACATATCTGTTTTCTTTTCCTGGCTCGTGGTTTTTTACTTCGAACCTGTGCTCTTCTTCCCATTTCTGTTGCCATTTTGGCTCAATTTCGGCGGGATTGTATTGTTTCATTTTTGTTTCCTCTTTTACAAAAAGAGTTTAACACAAAAGCCGAAAGTTGTCTATTGTTTGAGAAGAAAAAGGCATAACTGATTTGGTTATGCCTTTTTGTTAAAGGTTGGTGAATGAAACCCTCTCGACTGCGTGATCCTCTGTCCGAGATTGTTTCGACTTTGGTCGCTTTGTTCCTGACGTTTACAATGACGGCGGGCAGAGGATAAAAATTGTCATTGCGAGCGGAACACGCTGTGCGTGTGTAGTCGTGGCAATCTCAGCCGCTTTACACACGAGATCCTCTCGACTACGCTCCCGTTCGGTCGCTTCGCTTAGAATGACGGGGCTGAAACCTCTAACACATTAGTCATTTTTCAACAAATCTCTCCACTCTGGATTAATTGAATTTATTAACTTTTCTTTGGCTTTTCTTCCCCAATGTTTAAGTTGTTTTTCACGAGATATAGCATCATACGAAGACAAATATTGTTCAACATAAACAAGTTTATTTATATTATATTTCGCGCAGAAAGAATTCTCTTCAAAAAACACATGTGCCATTGTTCTGCGTTCTATGTTGTTTGTTATGCCCACATATAGAACACTATTATTTTTATTCGTAAGGATATACACATAATAATTTTTCATACAAAAAGTTTAGCACATAAACAAAAGAAAAGTAAAGGGATTGATGAGATGCTCTCCACTCCGTGCCGCTGGCACTTCGGTTAGCATGACGCAAAAAAAAGCATAGCCGTTGTTGGTTATGCTTTTTTGTTAAAGTTTTACACTTCGGGGCCGGCGATGAATGTGCCCGTGCCAGCGTTGGTGTAGAATGTGCCGGTTACGGCGTCGTAGAGGCCAATTGCGCCATCGCTATTGCGCTTCATAGGAATAAAGTCGTGGAACATTTTCCCATCTACAATTATTCTCACATAGTATATCTTTCCTACGAAAAACCATTTTGGCGAAAACGATTCCTCTTCGGTGAATGCGCAAATTAGCCCTGGTTGTGTTGAACTGCGACTAGCTAATGTGCTGTAAGATGTAGCTAGTTTTGTCCCATCCTTATAGAACCCAGATGTACTGTCACATAAAATAGTATGTGTGTTATTATCTCCATTAGCTGTATTTGAGGCAGTATTACCAAAAGCTGTTTCATAATAATTACCATATATGTTCACAAATTTACCAAGTTGCCTGCTTCCAAACAAACATTGATCGTTTGTATTAGTGTTAGATTTCAGATATGTGATTTCTATAGAAAACGGAGCAGGTATTGAAGTTATGCCGGTATTAATATACTGGGTGCCGGTGCTCTCGATATACGAGAGCTCCGTGTATCCACTAGGTGCAAACACAACATTTTCGAATGTAACAGTTTTGTCGGTTCCGGTTGAGGTGTTGTTGACTGCAATTGCTGGGCCAACATAGCTTGCGCCAGCGATTCTGATATTCTTGAATGTGTGAGCACCACCATCGATAACGAATATGCTTCTGAGAACATCTGTGCTAGATGTATTGCCAGGTTTGAGATTTGAAATGTTGATGTTAACTGCGTTAATCTTTGCGGCATCGCCACTTGCATAGAACAGAACAATTCCTGAGCCGCCTGGTGTTGCACCAGTAACTTTTGTTCTGTAGGCTGTTGTTGATGTTCCAGTTGCACCGTCGTTAGAGATGTTTGCGTCGGTTCCGCTGGTTGACTTGTTGATGTTCAGAGTTCCGCCAATGTTGAACATCTTGGTTGCTGTTCCTGCGGCAAATGATGCAACATCAAAGTCGATGTTGGTGAATGCAAGAGTTGCGCCACTCTTAACATCGAAGAATCCAGCAGCACCTGTCATGCTGATTGAGCCAGCAATTTTGATTGTTTCTCTTGCTGGAGTTCCGCCATCGATTGTTGTTGTTTTGCCTGTGCCTGTGCCAACAACCTTGCCGTGTCTGGTTGTGATTGTGAGTTGCATTCCGCTTGTCATAACTAGAGCTTTAGACAATGTGAAGCCACCAGAGAGAGCAACACCACTGTTATAGATTGTGAGGGTTGCAACCTTGCCCCAATCTGAGCTGTTAAGGTTTGCAAGATAGAAGTCGATTGCGTCTTGCAAATCGGTTGCGCTTCTCTTAACTGTTATGCTTGAGCTTGAAGATGCGTAAGTATCCATCTCACCAAAGCCTTTACCATTGCCATTTGAGTATGAAAGCCATACTGAAGACAATTCGTAGTTAGCGCGGAGTTGAATTTGTGCATCTGCTTTTGCAACGTCATAGTCGCCTTGGATTGCAATTACTGCTGCGAGAATTCTCCAAACTGTGTAGTTTGTGTTCAAGTTCCAAACTCCAAGTCCATCGGTTGCAGAGTTGGTGTAGCCAGTTAAGATCATTTGACTAGAAAGGTCATCTGAAATTGCAGAAAGGTTGAATGTTCCGTTGTTGTAGAATCCGCTAGAACCATTAGAAATATATTCGATTGTTGCAACAACACCGGTTGTTTGTGTTGTTCTGTTATAACCAGAATATTTAATTGTTCCGTAGGTAGAGAACGAGGTTGTTACAGCAAGAGTCTTGTTCATCAGACTGCCGTTGGTGTAAGTTCCCGCGTTATAGATGTTGGTTGTGACATTAGAAGATTCGTTGTTGGTTGTGTATGCAACAGCAGATGTTCCACTGCCCCATCTGTGCTTGTTGGTTGAAATGCCCTTGTTGCTTGCTCCAACAATGTCTGAGCCACCAAGTTTAACAGATGCCAAATTATAGAAGTAATAATATGAGTTGACAGAAACTGCATAGTCTTTATCCCAATAAGTGATAAAGCTGAAGTTTGTAAGTCCACTACCACCGTTCTTATTACCTATCTTAGACACAACAGAATTAATTGTGCAACTATAGGTTGAATTGGTGATTGATTTGCCCAAAATTGTGATTGAGCGAAGAGTTGTCTTGTGGCTCTGTTGTCTGCTATAAAGAGCCAGGCTGCCATTTGAAGAGCTTGTGTTTGTTGCAAAGTCTGTTCTGTTATAGTCAACGCCAGTCTCTTGGTTTGAAAAGTCAAGAACATAGAGAATCTTTCCGCTTGCGTTCTTGATTGGCAAGTATAAGTGAACTTCTGCAGCACCCTGAGTATCTACACTGATTAAGTGTTCAAGCGTTGTTGTTGAATAAATTGGGTCGTTTTTAACCGTTGCAGAACCGCTGGTTACATTAGCTGTTGAAGTTGTGTAAACAATCTTCAAGGTTTTTGCATCAACCTTAGTAATTGAAGCACCACTAGAAACAGATGTGCTAACAACTGAATTAATTGCAGAGTTGTTGATAAGTTCTGCTGTTGTTGCAGCATAGTTAAATGTTTCGCCTTGATAGTTGTTTGCGGTTGTTTCGGTTGTTGAATAAAGTGTTTGTGTATAGATGTTTGCAACGTTATCTTTGCTTACGACATCTCTTTGAACGTTATAAGTGATTGCAAGAGAAATCTTGTGATAGAAGGTTGCAGTTAGGTTCATAACAATTGTGCCGTTGGCGGCTGTGTAAGCCGTTCCACCATTAACCTTTGTTCCAATAAAGCTGAAGATTTCGCTAACCTTTCCACTTGGAAGGTTGTTCAAGCTTGTCCACAAGTTGTTAGAAGCAGCACGAGCGGTTGCGTAGGCAGTTGCATAGTTCTTGCTTCCGCTAACTTTGCCAATAATCATTGTTCCGGTGAGTGCCGCAACAATTTTAGCTTGGCTGTCACGAGCAGCAAAGTATGTTCCAAATGTTGTGTCGTTTGTTGAACCCTTCTTCCATGTTCCGGTGAAGGCAACAGTGTCGTTCCAACCATATTCTTTGCTATATGCGTTTGAATTGTCTGAATCGGTCACATTGATTGTAAGTGTTGCAACAGCAATTTGAGCATAAATTTCGAAGTTGGTTGTTCTTGAATTTGTTGTGAAGCTTGCAGAAGCGGCAGGACCAGTTGCTCTTGTTGTTGGGTTTGTGTCGCTAGAGCCGGTTCTTTCGATAACCTGGTTATAAATGTAATAGCCACTGCTTGTTGCTGCAGAAAGAGTAACTTCAACAGCTTCGCCAGCATAGAACTTGTTGTTTGCGGCAAGAGTTCTTTTTGTTACGCTAGAACCTGCGTTTCTGGTGTAGAGATCTGAATATGTTGAAGATTTCAGTGTGTAGCTATAAGAATCAGTAGGAGCATTCGATGAGCCAGCTTTGTCTTTGATGTTCATTGAAAGTGTGTATTGTTTGAGTGTTGCGCAAACAATGAAGTAAATGTTGCTGCCATCGGCTGCATTAACATCTGGAAGGTTGTTGCTAGAAATTTCAACACATGCAAGATTGCTTGTTCCTGCAACGGTGTAAACCATAACAAGTTTAGCAAGTGAGTTGTTGCCGTCGTAATAAAGGTTGCTAGAAGCTGAAGCAAGGTCATAGCCCACTTTGTAACCTGTTTTAACGGTTCTGTTTGTGGTTGTTGCCATGTTTCCGCTGCCGTTGTTGTGCTTTAAGGTTACTGCAAGGTTGTTGATATTGCGATAATCAACGTTAGAAGCGTCGGTAACTTTGTTAAGTTGACCGCTAGAGAGAATTGGTTTCATTCCGCTAACGGCAAAGTCGCTAGCAGCAAGACCAGAAGCAACAATCTCGTTTACGATTGTGTAAGTGTTTGGTGTGTATGTTGCATAGAGGTTAACTGTTGCTCCGTGGGTTGAAGTTAATGTTGAAACAGATTTGCCGTTTGTGTGAACAACTGTGCCTGTCTTTGTTGAGTTGTGAGCGGTTGTTGCCCAACCAGTAAACTTCCAGCCATTAACAACAAGTGAGTTATTGCCAATTCCAGATTCCATGGTTACAACAGATGTATCCTTGCTGTTGATTTGATTAAAGGTTGCAAGGTTTTTAGCTGTGTCGTAAACAAAGCCTTGTGAAGCAACCTTTGTGCCGTTCCATGTGTAGAAGGCAACGGTGTAAGTGTTTGCGTTCCAACGAGCGTAGAGAGTAAGTGTTCCGCCCTTGCCCACTGAAGTATAGTGGCTGTTAACTTGAGCGGCTGTGAGTGTTGCGCCGTTTGCATAAACAACGCTGCCACTAGCGCTTGTTGCCCAGCCAGCAAATCTCCAACCGGTGAGGCTGAAGCCGTTTGCGGTTAAGCTGCGAGTGCTGTCGTAAGTTGCAGTTACGCTTGCTGTTGAGCCGCCAACGTTGCTAGATGCGCCGCTTGGCTTGTTGCCGTTGAATGCAATTGTGTAAGTGTCGGCGGTGTAAGTAGCATAAAGCTTAATTGTTCCGCCGTTGGTTGCTGTGAGCTTAGAAACAGACTTGCCGTCGGTGTGAACAACCGTGCCTGTCTTTGCGCTTGTGTGAGCAGTTGTTGCCCAACCAGCAAAGGTGTAGCCAGTTACAACAAGAACGTTGCTTGTGGTTACGTCCATGGTTACAACAGATGTTGTTTTGTTGTTGATTTCAGCGTAGGTTGCGAGGTTCTTACTTTCTTCATAAGAATAGCCTTGGTGAGCAACCTTTGTGCCGTTCCATGTGTAGAACTCAACGATGTAAGTGTTTTCTGACCAAACAGCATAAAGGTTAACAGTTCCGCTTGCTGTTGTTGTGAGATTAGAAACAGTTTGCTCGTTGTTGAATTCTTTAGCACCAGCAGCGCTTCTTGCCCAGCCAGTGAATGTCCAACCAGTGAGGCTAAATGCATTTGCTGTGAGAGCCTGAGACTGGTCGTAAGTAAAGCTTTGGTTAGCCATTGTGCCGCCAACGTTGTTAGAAGCGGTGCTTGGCTTGTTGCCGTTGAACACAACGGTGTAGCTGTTTGCGTTTCCGGTTGGAGAAAGCACAATGTTTCCGTAGGTCTGCTTGTTGACAACAAGTGTGTTGTTAGAGCCAGCAGTTCCCGAAACAGAAGCGTATGTGCTAGAAATTGCGCCAGTTGCGCCGGTGTTGTTTGCGGCGTCGCTCCAAGCGATTGACCAACCAGTAAAGGTGTAGCCTGCTCTAACTGCATAGCCAACATTAAGTTCTTGGTTGTTTGTTGAGCTATAGGTATAGCCTGTTGCAAGAGTGCCAGTGTTTTGGCGAGTCCAGCTGCCCATGCTATATTCAACCTTATAGGTTGCTGCTGCCCATTGCGCATAGAGGTTAAATGTTCCGCTAGTTGCAAGGTTTTGAACTGCTTGTTTGTCAGAGTAAACAACGTTGCCACTAGCAGATGTTGCCCAACCAGTGAAGGTTGCGTTTGCAGCTTTAAATGCGTTTGCAGTGAGGGCTTTTGCTGCGGCGTCGTAAGTAAAGCTTTGGTTAGCCATTGAACCACTTGTTCCAACTGCCCAAGTTGGGTAGTTGCTGTTGAATTTAACAGAATAAGTGTTTTGAGTCCACTTAGCGTAGAGTGTAAGTGTTCCTCCCTTGCCAACTGAGTCGTAGTGACTGTTAACTTGAGCGGCTGTGAGCGTTGCGCTGTTGCCATAGGTTGCGCTGCCGCTAGCGCTTGTTGCCCAGCCAGCAAATGTCCAACCTGTGAGGGTGAAGCCGTTTGCGGTTAAGCTGCGAGTGCTGTCGTAAGTTGCTGTTACGCTAGCTGTTGAGCCGCCAACATTGTTAGATGCGCCGCTTGGCTTGTTGCCGTTGAATGCAATTGTGAATGTGTCGGCTGTGTAGGTTGCGAACAGGTGTTTTGTTCCGCTGGCCATCAGATTGTTGACAGATTGACCGTCAGAATATTTAACTGTGCCAGTCTTTGTGCTTGTGTGAGCAACCTCTGCCCAACCGGCAAAGGTGTAGCCAGTGACTTTAAGCACGTTTGCGCTATTGTTGAGCGCGTTGATTGCGGCATAGGTGGTCAGCGCCTTAGCAGTGTCGTAAGTGTGGGTGCTGGTTGCAACAGCGGTTGCGCTGCTGTCGTCGCTCCACTTGTGGTAAGCCACTGTGTAGGTGTTTGCAGTTGCAAAGGCATAGAGTGTCAAGTCGTTTGCAGGAGTTCTTGTAAGTGCATAAGTTGTGCTTGTGCTTACTGCTGTGCCAGAACCATCGCTAGTTGTGTACCAACCTTTAAAGGTATAGCCAGTTTTTGCGGTTGCAATGAAGGTTGGAAGCCAACCACTCCAGGTTACATCCATTGGGGCATAAGCGACATTTCTTGTTGCAGATTGAATTCCTGTTTTTGCAACAGCAGTGAAGTTAACATATTCACGAATGTAGTGCTCACGAGTTGCATTGGCTGTTGGAGTCCATGTTCCGCTGTGGGCATTGTCCGCAGCAGAGCCGCCGTCATAAGCCCAAACCATATAGTTTCTGTTGGTGTTTGTTCTTGTGATTGTCCAAGTTACCGTTGTTGTTGTGCTATATGTGTGAGTAATCTTAAAGTATTCGCCCTTCTTGAGTGTCACTGAAACATCTGCGCCTGTTTGAGTTGCTTGAGCAACATTGCTTGAGTTATAGGTTGTAACTGTTGCACTTGAACTGTCGTTTGTTTTAACGCGAAGAGTTGCGTCTGTGTCGTGGCAAGTTACCCAATAGCCCTCGTTGTTTGTGAGTGTGTAAGTGTTAATTTGCCAGCGGGCATAGAGTGTGTGGTTGGCAAGAGACGAAACAATTGTGTCTTTGGTAACATACTTGTCTGCGCCCTTAGCAAATGTGCCAGTGCCGGCGTTGGTGTAGAATGTGCCGTTAACGGTGTCGTATAATCCGACAACGCCATCGCTCTTGCGATAGCAAGGAACGAAGTCACGAACAATTGTTCCGTTGTCGAATATCTTGCAGCCATAAAGTTTAGCTTTTGCATTATGATTTGAACCTGATCCAATTCTATGCAATAATGTCAACTTGTCTGTGTTTGCTCTTGTAACATGAGTACCACTTGCACCTAAGTAATTTGTTGTGCCATTTGTGGTTATTGCATAAATATTGTTAGTCAACATAAACAAGTGTCTGTTTGTGTCGGCTGCCATGGTTGATGCTTGCCATTGTCCAATACCATCTTTAGTTGCCCAAGCAAACTGTCCTGAACCATTTATGTAAGATTCAAATGAAACGTTAGTTCCGGTGTCTTCATCATAGCCATGACCAAACAAGCGTTGTTGAACAGTGAGGTCTGTGAATTGCATGTCGATTTCAACTTTTGTGTTTACTGTGTCAACAAATCCGGTGTCAATCCATTGTGTGCCGGTTGATTGAATGTACTCAACTGGTTGATAGTCGAGCGGAATGTTTTGCCAGCCGAGGAAGGTGTAACCCGTTTTGCTTGGGGTGAACAGGTCGCCATAAACTGAATCATATTCAACAATCTTAGAAAGTCTAATGTTCGTGATAGTAAGTGTATCACCAGCCACCCAACTGTTGCAATAGAATACCAAGTTTGCAGATCCATTATTGCTAGCCGTATAAGTGAAGTCTACGTGGAAATCTTGATTTGTGGTTGTGGTACTTAATGAGAACCAAGAACCATAAGCACTAACTTGTCCGCCTTCGAAACCAGCATTAGTGATTGTCATATTCTTGCTTGTTTTTGCAGTGAACGAAAGTCTATATTTTTGTCCAACGGTAAGAAGTGAACCAAAGCCTGATATAACTGGACCACTCCATTGATTTGTAGAAGCACCAGCTGCAGTAAAGGTCATGGTTTTTACTCCACCTGTTGTGCTAGTTGCCCATGAACCGCCTCCATTTATTTGATATGAACCAAGTGAAAAGTTCTTATACAAATCTTCATATTCTGCAAAATATGTATTTGCCTTATAATATGCGTAGAGTTTGAGTTGGTTTACGCCTTCTGGAAGCGCATAATTCCAGTCTCCGTCTGAGGTGATATATTGACCTTGGCCTGCGTTTGTCACTGGTGTGCCGTTTGCGTCAAACACTTTTGCACCTGCGCCGAGAGTTCCCGTGTAATAGCCTTGGAATGTCCAGCCCGTTACGCTTGGAAGGCTGGCGATTGCGCCAACTGCGCCAGCAAAGGTAACCGTCATGCTGGTTGTGCCCTTGGTTATTGCGCCACTCATGCCTGTTGGCTTAATGCCGTTGTTTTGATCGTCGTTGTCTTGCATAAACAGAAGAGTGAACGTTTTGTTGCTCCAGTTTGCATAAAGTTCTAAGTCTGCGTTTGTGGTGTAAGAATAGCCGTTTGCACGGAATCTTGGGTCGGTTGAATCAACCAAAACGCCGTCTTCGATTGTCCAGCCAGCTGGGCTGTAGCCTGTTGCCGTCCAGTTGTTGGTTTTGAGGGTTGCGGCTGTGCCATAGATTTTGTATGTTGGGTCAAACGAGCCACTAGAAGCAACTGCGCTGTTTGCAGCGTAAGAAATTGTGTAACGCTTGTAAGCATAAACGTTGACTGAAGCGTTTGCTTGTGCGTTCCAGGTGTACGAAGTTGAACCAACGCTGTCGCTAACCGTTGGAACACCGCCAATTTTAACATAATAGCCCGCAAGAGAAATGGTAACAACAACGTTTCCGCTGAATGCGTGAGTTTTTGTTACGGTGATTGTGCTTGTTCCGTCTGCACTGCCAGCCGAACCGTTATATTGCAAGGTTGTTGCGCTGAATTTTCCGGTTGTTGTGGCTGTTGATGCGGTGAGTGCTGTGCCAGAGGCAACAGTTACCTGCCCGTTTGGAGCGGTAACGTTTCCGGCAACGGCGCTTGTTCCGCCATAGGTTGCCGAGAAGCCGAGTGTTGGCTTGGTTGAGCCGTCAAAGCCGGCGCCAATAAACTTGATTGTGAGAGTATATGAGTTGGCTTGCCACTTAGCGTAGACTGTTTTGCTCGCTGTGCCAATCCAGTTTCCGCTGGCGTCTGTGAAGCCGCTAACAGATTTTTGAACTGCACCAGAAGAATTGGTGAACAATGTGTCGCCATTTTGAGTTGTTGTGTAACCCAAGAAGGTGTAACCCGCTGAGCTTGCAACATAGTTTGTGGTGAGGTTGTTGTTTGAGTCGTAGGTTACGGTTCTGCTTGCTTGGGTTTGAGTTACGGTTGCACCAGAATATGGCGCATTGCCGCTAAAGGTGAGGGTGTAAGAGATTGGGGTCCATAGAATAGTTAATGTAACTGTTGAAGAATTGTTATGGTTAAGACCACTAAAGCCTGTGGCAACTGTGTTATAACCAGTTCCCCAGTCAGCAGTTGTCATCCAGTTGTTTTCACCATAAGCGCCAATCTTATATCCTGTTGCAGTTGCTCCAGAAACATATACAGGGCAATTATAATTTTGACTATCTGGTATACCCCATGTGTAACCTGTTCTGCTTGGGTTAGTCGTGCTAGAAATTGCAGGGCTAATTGCAGTTGTGTTATCTACTCGTGTGCTTACTGCCACAAGATTACCAATAACCACAATATCAGTGAATCTAATTCCGCTGATTGTCTTGTTGCTTGAGTTGATGGTGTATTCGGTTGCGCCGGTGCCGTCGTAACGAGCCACTTTCACTGTGAAATCGTTATAAACATTTGCGAAGGTGATGTTATAAGTGTTTTCTGTCCAGTGGGCATAAACTGTCTTGTTTTCTGTGCCAATCCATTGCTTGCTTGCGTTGGTGAAGCCAGAAACTGATGCGTTTACGGCGCCGGCTGCGGTGAACACTTGTGTTCCGCCAGTTGCAGCGGTGTAATATCCGCCGAATGTGAAGCCTGTCAGGCTTGCGGTGTAAGCAGTTGTTAAGTTGCTTGTTGAGTCGTAAGTTACTGTTTTGCTTGCTGCGGTTTGTGTTGCAGAAGTGTTTGGAAGTTTGTGACTTGGAGCATTAACATTGAATGAAAGTGTGTAGGTGTTTGGAGTCCAACGTGCTTTGAGTGTTGCGTCTTGCGCAGGCGCTGTGATTGAGTTGTTTGCGCTTGTTATAAGTGTTGTGTTGTTAGAAATCACAAGGTTTCCAATGTAGCCACTCCAATAGCCAGAACTTGAGTCAAGAACAGTTGCGCTTGTGCCTGGCTCGCCACCAACAAACAATGAGTTGGTTGCTTGATAGCCAATCTTTCCGCTGGTGAAGTTTTCAGATGTTGCTTTAAGAACTCCATTGAGATAATACTTGATGTTTGTTCCATCAAAAATCATGTCAAGGGTGAACCAAGATGTTGTTGGGAAATTGTTGAAGGTTGTTGTTTTATAGCCTACTCCCTTATCGAAGGCATATTGAACTCCGCCTGGTGTAAGTTGCCAGCCGCCACCTTCGGTGCTAGAAATAAATCTACCTGCTCCGCTTCCGTAAACTATCATGTGAACACTGAGTTTGTCTTCGTAGTTATAAATTCTACCATAGTTCACAACATTTGCGGCTGCTCCGCTGATGTCGTAATACCAGCCACCGAATGTGTAACCTGTGCGGCTTGGTGTTGGAAGGTCGGTGTAGGTTTGACCATAAGTTACGCTCTTGGTTGTTGATGTGTTTCCACCAACTGTTCCGCCGTTTGCGTTGAGTGTGAGTGTATAGCTGCGGATTGACCAGCCAGCGGTTATGGTAATGTTTCCGCTTGCAGCCAAATTCTTAGCGGTTGTTGTTCCAACATATGAGTGTTTGTCGTTACCTAAGTTATATGTTCCACTTGTGAATGTGCCTGCTGTTCCGCTTTGTGTCCAGCCGGTGAAGGCATAACCAACACGAACGATGGTTATGGCAAACTTGGCCTCTGTGTCGTAGGTCAGTGTGAGTTTGCTGTTAGCTGTTGCAACGCTGCAACCGCTTGTTGCTGAAAGGCCTGTTACTTGTCCGCCGTTTGGAGCAAGTGTGATTGTGTAAGTGTTGGCGGTGTAGTGGGCATAGACGGTTTTGTTTTCGGTGCCAATCCATGCCTTGCTTGCGTTGGTGAAGCCAGAAACTGATGCTTGAACATAGCCATTGCTGTCGAACACAAGTGTTCCGCCGGTGGCTGCGGTGTAATATCCGCCGAAGGTCCAACCGGTTACGCTGGCCTTATATGCGCCTGTGAGAGAAGTGGTTGCGTCGTAGGTTACTGTTGCGCTTGTTGCGGTTTGAGTTGGAGTTCCGCTCATGCTTGAATAGCTAGACTTGTTAGCGTTGAATGTGAGGGTGTAAGATTTGGCTGTCCATTGTGGAGTCATTGTTACGGTTGCATCGTTGGTATAGTTAAGACCAACAAAGCATACGTCACTTGTTGTATTTACGCCTGTTCCGTTGCTGCCCCAGTTTCCACCACCACCACGATAACCGCCATTGGTGTTAGATAGTGCCCATTTAACGTTAATGTTATTGCCATTCAACTTGCCCCAGTCATAACCAGTTCTACTTGGAGCGGTTGCTCCAGAAACAGCAGGAGAAATTGTTGTTGAATTATCTACTCTCTTAAATATTGTTCCTCCACCTGTTAGAATTAAATCGGTATATCTAATGCCGCTTATTGTTAAGCTGCCAGATTTGATTGTGTAGGTTGTTGGACTTGTTCCGTCATATCTTGCAACAACAACCTTAAATTCGTTATAAACGCTGGCGAAGGTTATGTTATAGGTGTTTTCGGTCCACTGAGCGTAGAGGTTAACTGTTCCGTTTGCGCTGGCGGTCAGGTTGCGGACGCTTGCCTTGTCGGCATATGCTGTGCCGCTGCCGTTGGCTGCTGTGTTCCAACCGGCAAATGTGAAGCCTGTGAGGCTATATGCATTTGCGGTGAGTGCCTTTGCGGCTTCGTTGTAAGTGAAGCTTTGGTTAGCCATTGTTCCACTAACAGAAGTGAAGGCTTGTGCTGGCTTGTTGGCGTTAAACACAACGCTATATTTGTTTGCTGCCCATGCCGCAGTGAGTGTGTGGTTTTTAGCCTGGTGAACAGGGTCTGTGCCAAGAACGTAATAACGTTCATAGGCAGTTGCTGTGTCGCCAATTTCAAGCATCAAGTTGTGGAATGTTGTGTATGAGCCTGCTGCAAATGAAGCTTCTTTATATATTCTGAAAGTTTTCATGGTCTTGCCACTAGGAATTGTCCAAGACAAACCTGGATAATAGTCTTTTCCTTCAGCATCAAGCCAATATGTACTAAGCGAATTATTCTGTGCATCAATTACCAATGAAACAACGATATGTGTTTCACCTGGTATATCATAAGCTGTTGAGCCTGAAATTCGTTCAGAACCTTTTGTGATTGTGTAAGTGCCGTCCCCATTAGAAACAAGAGCACTATTCAACATGTCGTTGATATTCAATAAGTTCTTACCGCGCCAGCCGAGGAAGGTGTAACCTGTGCGGGTTGGTGAAGGCAGAGTGCCATAGGCTGCGTCGTAAGTTACGCTCTTGGTTGCGGTTGCGCTGCCAGAAGCCACTGTCCAGCCACTGGTTGCCGGAATTGTTCCGCCATTTGCATCAACCGTAACAGTGTAAGTGTTTGCGGTCCATTGAGCATAGATGTCGAGAGTTGCGTTGCCGGTGTTCATGTTTGTTCCGGTGAGTGCCAAAATGTCGTTGCTTGCTCCACCGATTGTGTATTGAATGTCGCAAGAAATGTTAACGCCACTGCCATTAGCTTTGGTGTTATACATGTTTGCACCAGATTTAATTGTGTAACCAGTGCGAGTTACTCTGCTAGAATTTGCATCAGTTAAACCATAGTCATACATAGATGCGCCATAGTTATAAACATCGCTCGCTGATGGGTCGCTATTGGAGAATCCACCATCATTTCCTGTAACTGCTGTTCCACCATTAAGGTGATAACGAATTGTCAACTTATATGGTGTCCACTTAGCGTAAAGTGTGAGGTTTGCGCTTTCTGAACTATACATGTTGTTCATGAAGCCGCCATCGGCTGCGATATATTGTGTTCCGCTGCCGCCAGTTGACTTAAAGTAACCACCAAAGGCATAGCCATTGCGTGTTGGCTTTGTGATTGAGGTTATCTTGTTAGAAAGTGTGCCATTTGAGTATGTTGTGTAATACTCGGCTGTTTGATAACGATAATAAACAGTTGTTGTGCCAGCACTTGTTGCACTTTGGTTGTTGAGAGTAACGGTGATGACATTTGCTGTCCAGCCGGCGGTGAGGCTGCCTGCCCCATCGGTTATGTAAGCCGAGTGAAGAACTTTTGCGGCTGCGCCAGTGGTTACGTCAACTGTTGCGCCAGTGCCGCTAAGGCTTGTCAAGGTGTAGCCAGTTCTTGAGTTTGTGATGCCCGAAATTTCGTAAGCAACTGCGTTTCCGCTTGATGCATAGCCAGCATAAACTGGGTTTGCTGCGGCGTAATAAAGTTTGTTGCTGTTATATTGCGCATAAATTGTGCCGTTTGCGGTGGTTACTGTGTAGGTTGAGCTTGTTCCATAAGAGAAGGTCAATGAGCCGCCGTTTGCGTCCACTGTTATTGCATAATATTTTGCTGCCCACGCTGGTGTGAGTGTGCTTGTTCCGGCAGTTGCGTAGGCGCTAGCAAGAGCACCGGTTGAAATGTTAACACCAATTGAGCCAAGGCTTGCGCCAGTGTTGGTGTAGCCCGTGCGTGTTGCGAGTATTTTGGTTACTTTGGTTACGGCCTTGCCGTCGCCGTCGTAAACTGGAGAAGCAGACGAGAAGTATAGCTCGGTTGAGTTATATTTTGCGTAAATTCTGTCGCTCACGCCGTTTGCGGTTGCGCTGTAGGTGCTTGAGCCATAAGTAAAGTCGATTTTGCTGCCGCTGTTGAGGGCAATTGTGATTGCGTAATAGTTTGCGCTCCACTCTGCAGTGAGGGTTACGCTTGCGCCATTTGTTGGGTTGATATTTTTGATGTAGTGTGAAGTTGAAAGCAAGGTTGTTGCAGCAATTGCTGTGGTTACGCTGCCAGATGCCGTGCCATATTTAGCGGTTGAGGTGTTGAGTCCTGCAGTAACCTTGAATCCGCGGAAGGTGTAGCCTGTGCGTGAAATTCCAGAAACATATGCCGAAATTTGATATTCGGTGTCGTATTTTGCCGAAATTGTGGTTACGCCACTTGTCTTCCACGAAATTGTTCCGCCGTTTGCTGCGAAGTTAACTGTGTAAGAGTTTGCGCTCCACTGAGCGGTGAATGTAACCGCTGTGCTATTTGTTGGAGTGATATTCTTGAAGTAGCTTGCGGTTGGAAGCAATGTGCTTGCGGCAATTGCGGTTGTTACTGCGCTTGCGCTTGTTCCGCTCTTGGCTGTTTCTGCGTTTAGGCCGGCGGTTATCTTCCAACCGGTGAAGGTGTAACCAGTGCGCGCAATTGACGAAACTATTGTCGAAATTTGGTAAACGACGTCATATTTTGCCGCTATTGTGGTTTTTGTTGAGTCTTGCCATGTGATTGTTCCGCCGTTTGCTGCGAAGCTAACTGTGTATGAATTTGCGCTCCAAATTGCATAGAGGTTGATTGTTGCTCCATGAGTGCTTGTGAGGTTTGAAACGCTTTGTTTGTCATTATAAACCTTTGTTCCGGTTGCGGTTGTTGCCCAGCCACCAAACGTCCAGCCTGTGATGGCAAATGCGTTTGCGGTGAGCGCCTTTCCGCCAGCGTCGTAAGTAAAGCTCTCGTTTGCCATTGTTCCGGTAACGTCTGAGCTTGCGTCGCTTGGTTTGTTTGAGTTGAACACAACTGTGTAGGTGTTGGCTGCCCAAACAGCAGTCAGGGTTAAGTTGTGGTCGAGATATTGAACAGATTGACCAAATGTATAGGTCTTTCCGTCGCTCGCTGTCCAACCGGTTAGTCTCCAACCGGTGAGTGTGAACATGTTGGTTGCGTTTGCCACAGTGAATGTGTCGACAAACGAAATTGTTTGACTTGCTGTGCCAACGGTAACAATTCCGCCAGAAGCGTTTGCTGGCTTGTTAGAAGCGTATGTAAGAGTAAAGCTCTTAACGTTCCAATGAGCGTAAACGGTTATGTTGCCAGCGTGTTTGTAATAAACGTTGTTGCCGCTTGCTGCGAAATATGCGGCTGCGTCGCCAGTTGTAACCATTGAGCCGTCGGTGTTGAACAGCTTGATTCCTTGAGTCTTTTGAGTGTAATAGCCAAGGAAGTCATAACCAACTGCGTCGCAGGTTGCAACAGGAGCTGTTGCAAAGGTTATGGCTGTTGTGCCAAAGGTTACGGCTTTTGAATTGACTGTTTGACTTGCGGTGGTTACGCCAACAACCTCGTAGGTTTCGTAGTTGGTGTTGAAGGTGATTGTGTAAGAATTTGCTGTCCACTTAGCATAAACAGTCAGTGCGTGGTCGGTGTTGTCGAAAATCCACTTAACTGTGTCGGTGTTAGATGTGTAAGCAACTCCACTCTTGCTAACGTTTTTAACAAGTGCGCCAGCTGCGGTGAAGAGTTGTGTTGACAAGCCACTTTCGAGGTAATATCCGCCAAAGGTGTAGCCTGCTGGGCTGACTGTTGGTGGAGTTACGCTCTTGGCTTGGTCAAATGTGGCAGTTGTTGTGCTGTTTGCGCTTGGTGTTGCATAAGCAAGGCTGCCGTTGTTTAGAGTTATGGTGATTGTGTTGGCTGTCCACTTAGCGTAAAGGTTTGTAGCCGATGCCTTAACCCACTCGCCGTTTGCTCCGGTATATTTTGTGCCAGAAACGGTCTTTCCGGCAATAACCTTTCCGTTTGCGCCAAAGATTTGGTTTGTGCAACCGGCTTCGGCGTACCAACCACCAAAGGTGTAGCCCTTGGCAGATGCGGTGTAGGTTCCGCTGACAACGTTGTCAAAGGTTAAGCTTGCTGGGTTTGGACTTGGCAATGTTGCACTGGTTGAACCAGTGAAGTTGCCAACAAATGTAACGCCATAGCTGTTTTGAGTGTAGTGAGCGTAGAGTGTGAGGTTGTTTGCATAAACCCACTTGTTAGATGCGTTAATGTAGGTTGTAACGGCTGTGTTGCGTGTTCCGTCGGCGTTAAGAACTTTTGTGCCTGCGCCGAGTTTGTCGGTGTAGTAACCAGCAAAGCTCCAACCTGCTGCGCTAGGAAGAGTGCTTGGTTTAACAAAGTCTGCGTCATAAGTTTGGTTAACGCTTGCAGTGCCGGCAGAAATTGTGCTGCTCATCTTGCTTGGTTTAACGCCAGTTCCGTCTTGAGTGAGAGTCAAGGTGTATGGGTTTGGTATCCAACGAGCTTTGAGTGTTGCATTTTGTGCAGGAGCAGTGATTGCATTGTTGTTGTGAGCAATTCTTGTGTCTGTGTTTGAAATGATAACATTTCCAACAAAGCCTGAATTTGCACAGCCTGATTCAACACCCGTTGCACTTGAACTTGTTTCCGCACCAACAAAGATTGAGTTGGTTGCGTTATAAACAATTGGGTATGTGCCAACATTTACTGTTCCAACTTGTGTTCCATCTACATATGCATAAACAACAGAACCAGTGTAAACAAGGTCAAAGGTATGCCAACCAGCAGATAAACTGCTTGCATTGTATGTATAAGTTCTATAAGAACCATTTGCATAAACCGAGAATATTACTCTCCCCTTTGCGCTTCCACCACCACCAATAGTGAAGCCACCTGTTTCTGTACATGATACCACTGTTGAATCGGTGTAAGTTGGGCCATAGTTTGCCCAGTTATCACTATAAGCCATTGCATGTATACTAATCTTGTTTGTATACATATATTCACGACCCATGTTGACATATTTGGTTGCATCTGAAACGTCGTAATACCAGCCGCCAAAGGTGTAGCCTGTGCGGGTTGGGGTTGGAAGGTCAGTATATGTTTGTCCATATGTTACACTCTTTGTGTTTGATGAAAGAGCATTTCCACCATTTACGTCAAGTGTGATTGTATAGGTGTTAGCAGTCCATTGAGCATAGATTGTGTAGTTGCCGTCATAAATCCACTTCTTGTTTGCATCGAATAATATGGTGTTTGCAACATAACCATCTGTGGTTGCACCATTGTGAATTTTTGTTCCGCCACTTGCTGCAGTGAACCAGCCTGTGCCAGTGTAACCTGTTCTTGTTACATTATTACTACTACTAAGACTCAAATAGCTGGTTGTAACAACGTCGTATGTTACGGCCAAGTAATATACTCCGTTTTCTGCTTTCCATTGAGAGCCCCAGCCGGTGTTGTTATATGTTCCACCATTTGCGTTCCAATATAACCTATATGTTTTCGCTGTCCAGTTGGCAGAGAGTGTCAAGTTGCCAGAAGTGAGTGCGGCAATAGAAATCTTTCCTGCGCTTGCAGAAATGTTAGGAACGCCGCTGCCTGTCTTGTCGCTAGACCAGCCAGCAAAGGTGTAACCTGTTCTGCTTGGAGCACTGAGTGTGAGTTCTTGAGCAGACTCACTAACGGTGTAGCTTGCTGGGTGTGTTGCGCCATGAGTTCCACCATTTAGAGCATAGGTGATTGAATATGATGCTGCGGTGTAGCGAGCGTATAGTTTATAAACTTGGCCTTGAGTTGTTGTTTTGTTGCCAAAGGCTTGACCATTTGTGTAAACAATGTCGCCAAGGCGGCTTGTTCCGCTTGCGGTTGCCCAACCCTTAAAGTTGAAGCCTGCAATGGTGAGTGCACTCATTGTGCTTGCAGCAGAAAGGTTTCCACCAGCGTCGTAGGTGAATGTGTCGGTCTTGAGGGCATTTCCGCCGTTGTATGCATAATATTCAACCGAATAGGTCTTTGGTGTGTAGTGAGCGTAGAGTGTGGCTGCACCGGCCTTTGCCCACTTGCTGCTTGCGGTGAAGCCCGAAGCGTTTGCAACAACAGAGCCATCGGCGTTGAACACTTTTGTTCCTGCGCCAAGTTTGTCTGAATAATATCCGGCAAACACCCATCCAGCAGGTGAAACGGTTGGAACACTAGCTAAGCTCGAAACAACAACGTTAAAGTTAACATTGTGAGTCTCGGCACCCTTGGTGATTGAAGCAGTCATGTTGCTTGGTTTAACGCCAGTTCCGTCTTGAGTGAGTGTGATTGTGTATGGGTTTGCATAAACGTAGATGCCAATTTTGTAGGTCTTGTTTGAAACGGTTGGAACAGTTACGTTGAATGTGAATGGGCTTGTTACATCACGGGCTGTGCCAGTGCTGTCCACTGTGATCTTGGCAAGGTTGTAACCTGCTTTGATAACAGCAGCAAATGTAACGTTTGCGCCAAACACAACGCTGTAGGCGCCGGTTGAGCTGTTATAGATTACGCCACTGCCAACAGTTTTAAGTTCGTAACTTGTTAAGCCGTCGTTTGCAACGCCATAGTTGGTAAATGTTACGTTATAAGTGTCGCGTGTGAAGTAAATGTATACTTTTGAATCGCCTTGGTTTGAAATTGTTATTGATTCGCCAGAAGAATAGCTAGAAGCTGTTTTGTTTTCTTTAAATCCGGCGTAAGTAAAGCCTTCGCGCGCAAGGTTTCTTGCAGAAATGATGCTAGAAATTGTGATTATTTGATCAGATGCACCAGTAAACGAACCCACGCTTGTTTCGTCGAAGCCGTTTTGCGCAACGTTTTGATATTCGGCGAACACTTGATATGGCATGTTGCTGTTTGCCTTGCCTGAAATGTCGATGGCAAGAACAGTTGTATAAACGCTGTCGAACACAATTTCATAAGTGTAGATATAGTTGTCGTAAGTCTGGTTATATTCGCTTTGAACCCAGTTGCTCATTTCTTGATATCTTGTGTTGTTGAACTTGACGTCTTCAACGTCGTAACCCTTTTGAGTTACCACGGTCAAGAGCGCTCTCGCGCCAAATGCGATGAGATATTTCTTGTTTGCGGTTACAACCTTAACGCCGTCGTTTTCAAGCGTTACGCCTGTTCCGTTGATGTATTTTGTGTTATAGCTGAGGTCAACCTCGACAACCTTTCTTGTGAAATGAATTTCGAGTGTTGCGTTGCCAGTGATTGTGCCATTTGTAACACCACTCTTTCCAACAACCTCGGCATAGTCAAAGCCGGTGGCAGGAGTTACGTTATAAAGGTTTGCGATTGACTGACCATAATATGCAGTAACACTTGTGTTGCGGGCAAATGTTCCACCAATGCTTGCAGTTGTTGCAACGTCGTAGGTGGCAACACCGTTAACGGCGTTTGCAAGGCTCTGTGTGTAGCCAGTTGCAGAAACTGTATAAACATTTCTGCTGAACTTAGCGTAGAGTGTGAGAGCGTTTGCTGGCATCTTGCTGCTTGTTGTGTAAGTTGTTCCAGATGCTGTTACAATTTGAGCCAAAGAGAAGCCTGTGGCAGCGTGTGCTGTCAAATAAGACTCAAGGCTTGTGTTGTAGTTAACCTGAGCGGTGTATTGTGTTTTGTTGTGGGCGGTTGCGTTGCTTCCAACATAACCACCGGTTGTTCCGTTAACATATGCGCCAGAAAGGTTCATATATTGGTTGTTAACGGTGAGTGTGTAGCTGTTGATTTGCCATGTTGCGGCAACAGAACCAGCAGCTGCGGTTTTATATGCGCTTGCGAGCTTGCCTGTTGCAAGAGTGGCAGCAATTGAACCAACGTTTGCACCACTGAGGGTGTAACCTGTTCTTGTTCCGCTGATGCCGCTGATTGCCTTAGGGCTGACGCCAAGGTTATAGCTGAGCGCTGTGTCTGAATAATAAAGTGTGTTGCTGTCGTAAAGAGCATAGAGTTTGCTGTTTGCGGCTGCAATGTTAGTGGTGAGCTCATATGAGCCGCCTTCAAATGCAAACACAAGTTTGTTTCCGCTTGCAAGGTCAATTGCAAGGTGATAGAAGTTTGCAGCCCAGGTTGGTTTGAGTGTTGCAGAAGATGTTGCTGCAAATGCGCTGGCAAGTGTTGCGCTAGAATATGTTACGTTGGTTGAGCCAAGAGCCATTCCAACAACTGTGTAGCCAGTTCTTGCAGCGCTGATGCTTGTGATTTCGTTAACTGTTTTGCCGTCGCCAACATATGTTGGAGCTGTTGCAGCATAGAAGAACTTGTTGCTTGCATAGCGGGTGTAAATCTTGCTTGTGGCGCTGCCGTCGAATGCGTAGCTTCCGCCAGAATATGCAAATGTCATGCTGTTGCCACTGTTAAGGTCAATGTTAACAACATAATAGTTTGCAGCCCAAGTTGCGGTGAGTGTAACGTCGCCATAAGTGAGCGCAGCAATAACAATCTTGCCTGCTCCCTTTGCAATGTTTGCAATTCCGCTTGAGTTCTTGCTAGAAGTCCAGCCAGTGAAGGTGTAACCCGTTCTGGTTGGCTCGCTAAGAGTCAAGTTTTGAGCTGAGCTCTCGTTAACTGTGTAAGAAGTTGGAGCTGTTGTTCCGGCTGTTCCGCCAGCGAGCGCATAGCTAATTGCATAAGATTTTGCTGTGTAGGTTGCATAGAGGTTAACAACTGCGTTTGCTGTTTTGGTGAGGTCGGTAACTTGTTTTCCGTCGGTGTAAACAACAGTGCCCATTCTTGAAGAGTTGTGAGCGGTTGTTGCCCAACCAGCGAAGTCCCAACCATTAACAACAAGAACGTTTGCGTTGTTATTTAGGGCGTTGATTGCGGCATAGGTTGTGAGATTCTTAGGAACGTTCACAACATGATCGCTTTCGGCAACCTTTGTTCCGTTCCATGTGTTGTAAGCAACCTTATATGGGTTTGCGTTTACAACATATGTCAAGGTGATTGTGTTGCCCGAAGCAGGAATCTTGTTTCCGCTAACAACAAAGCTTCCGCTGTGGGTGCGGGTTTGTCCGCTTACTGCAGACATGGTAAGAGCCACGCCATTAACGGTTGCACTAGCAAAGGTATAACCCTCTTTGCTTGCAATTGTGAAGGTTACTGTGTCGCCGTAATAAACTTTTGCGCCGTTTGGAGCGCCGTTTGCCGAGCCGCCAGCAGCAACAAGGCTTGTGCTGCTTGTTCCGGTTGTGGTTACTGCGTTAAGGCCAGAAACGCTAATAGAATAGCTGTTGCGATAGAACGCAGCATAGATAGTCAGGTCGGCGTCTTCGAGAACAGCGTCTTCTGAGAGTTTGTTTGCGTCGGTGATGGTTGTTGTGGTGTAGAATCCGGCAAATGTGAAGCCTGTTTCGGTAACGTTTCCGATGACTGTTGAAAGTTTTGTGTGATAGTTATATTTTCCTGCGCCTGTTCCGTGGCCACCGGTTTCGCCGGTTGCCCAGGTGAGTGCGCCGCTTGTGTAGGTTGTTGTTTGATAGCGGTTAACAATTGAAAGTGTATATTGGTTGATTGACCAATTTGCTTCAAATGTGCTTGCGCCAGCTGTGGTGTAAGCCTTGCTTGCGCCGCTTGCATTTGTAATTGTGCCGCTTGCAGCAGCAACATAATAGGTTTCGTTGCCAAGAGTTACAAAGCTATAACCTGTTTTAGCTGAGGTATAGCCAGAAACTTGGCTAACGGTTGTTCCGTCGCCAACATAGTTTGGCTTGGTTGTTGCGTAATATAAGTTTGTGCTGTCGAATTTTGCATAGAGTGTGCCTGTTGTGCTAACAGAATATGTGCTGCTTGTGCCATGAGCGAATGTGAGTGTTCCGCCGTTTGCAACAACAGAAATTGCATAATAGTTAGCGCGCCACTCTGCGTAAAGGTTGAAGTTTGCATTTTTGGTTGAAGACAAGTTCTTCACAGAAGCTTTGTCGGCATAGTGTGTGCCTGTGCCGTTAGCTGCTGTGTTCCAACCAACAAATGTGTAGCCAGAAAGCGCATAAGTGTTTGCAGAAAGTGCAAGGCTTGCGTCGTAAGTGTGGGTTTGGTTAGCCATTGTGCCAGAAACTTGACTGTCGGTGTGGCCAACGCTAGCTGCGTTCTTGTTGAACACAACGTTGTAGGTGATTGGAGCCCATTTAATTGTTAATGTAGTTGTATCTCCATTATTTACACATAATCCAACAAATGCCATGCATCCTGTATTAGAGTTGGCAGCATTAACTGTCCATTCTGCATCAGTTTGCCAAGTCCACCTTCTCGTTTCTGGATTATAGTTTGTATGTTCATACCTTACATTTTCATTGTCTTTATTACCAAGTCTATAGCCTGTTCTACTTGGAGCAGTTGTGGTTGTGAGTGCTGGGCTAATTGCGGTTGAGTTGTCTATTCTCTTGCTTACGTTTGCAGTTCCCGTAACCACAATGTCTGTAAATCTAATTCCAGAAATTGTCAAGTGAGAACTATCAACAGTATATTCTGTTGGGTTTGAACCATCATAACGAGCAACTTTAACGGTGAACGCATTATATACGCTCGCAAATGTAATGTTATAAGTGTTTTCTGTCCACTTAGCATAGAGTGTCTTTGTGCCGCCCTTGCCCACGCCAGACTCTGCATACCAGCTGTTGATTGTTGCAGCTGTTATTGTGCCGCCTGCGGCGTAGTTAGAGCCTGTGCCGTCGGCTTTTGTGTTCCAGCCGGCGAAAGTGAAGCCTGTGAGGCTAAGCGCACCACGTGCTGTGAGTGCTGCGTCGTAGGTTGCTGTTTGGTTAGCGGCTGTTCCGCTAACAGAAGTGAAGGCTTGCGCTGGCTTGTTGCTGTTGTATGCAACGGTGTAAGTGTCGGCTGTCCATCTTGCATAAAGTGTAGCATTTTGTGCAGGCGCAGTGATTGTGTTGTTGTTGTGAGCAATTCTTGTGTCTGTGTTTGAAATGATAACATTTCCAACAAAACCACTATTTTCAGCGACTGATTCTGGTGAAGTTGGGCTGGTGCTAGCTTCCGCGCCAACAAAAATCGAGTTGGTTGCGTTGTAAACAATTGGGTATGAACCAACATTTCTTGAACCAACCTGCACTCCGTCAACATAGCCATAGAGAACTGAGCCAGTATAAACAAGGTCAAATGTGTGCCAGCCAGCAGATAAGCTGGTTACATCGTAGGCAAAAGCCTTATACCCTCCATTTGCACAAATTTCAAAAATTATTCGTCCTGCTGAGTCTTCACCACCCAATGAGAAACCACCACTAGCCGTTGATGAAAGCATGCGAGAATAAGTATACGGACCATAATTTGCCCAATTTTCGCTGTAAGCCATTGCATGTACACTGAGTTTGTTGGTGTACATATATTCACGGCCAAGGTTGATATATTTTGAGCCGGTTACGTCGTAATACCAGCCGCCGAAGGTGTAACCTGTGCGGGTTGGTGTTGGAAGGTCGGTGTAAGTTTGACCATAAACAACACTCTTTGTTGAGGTTGTGTTGCTGCCAACTGTTCCGCCGTTTCCGTCGAGAGTGAGTGTGTAACTGTTTGCAGTGTAAGTTGCATCAACAATAACATCTGTTTCAACAATGAACACACTATTTGCGTTAAAGATTGTTGTTCCATTGCCGTTTACTGCATTTGGTATTGCATAACCATTTGCATCAATCATTTCTTTTGATCTAGCACCTGATTCATGGGTATAGAACTTAACTAAGGTGTAACCTACTCTAGCATATTTAGAAAGGTTGTTGATAAGTTTAACACCCTCGTAACTTGTGTCAAATTCAAGAACTTTTGAATATGTTTCAACAATGGTTGTTTTGTCATATGCATAAACAGTAATATTATATTTCTTTGCTGTCCATTGAGCATAGAGTGTCTTTGTGCCGTTTTTGCCAACGCCAGTTTCGCCATACCAACTGTTGATTGTTGAAATGGCAATGCTGCTGTTTGCGCCAACTGCTGTTCCACTGCCATTTGCGGCGGTGTTCCAGCCAGTGAATGACCAACCCTTGAGGCTGAAGCCGTTTGCGCGGCTTGTGAGAGCGGCATTGTAGGTTGCTGTTTGACTTGCGGTTGAGCCAGTAACGTCGTTTGTGGCTGTTGCTGGTTTGTTTGCAGCATAAGCAATGGTGAATGTGTCGGCTGTTATTGCATAAGCAATTGCAAGAGTGTCGCCATCGGCTGCAGGAGCTTTGTTTCCGGTGAGTTCGGCGCTAAAGTTTACTGTGCCTGCGCCACCAGCAGAAACGTTTTGGCCATTAACAGTTACTGCACCAAGGGTGTAGCCTGTTTTAACAACAATTGTTATGTCAAGAGTGTCGCCATAATATGCTGTTGTGCTGTTGCTGAGCGTGCCAGAAATTGAATGGCTGGTTTCGCCAACTGTTCCGGTTGCGTTAACGGCAATGCTATAAGCATATAGTCTGTAATATAGATATACCTTTGTTGTTCCGTTGCCATTAATTGTTATGTTGGCTGCGTTTGAAAGGCCAGCGGCGGTTGCGCTGAGAGAGTCTTTGTGGCCAATGAACACATAGTGTGCCCTTGTGGTTGCAAGGCCAGAAATTGCAACAGTTGCGTCAGCTTTTGCCTGACGAACTGTGCCAGAATCTGCAACATATTCGTTGCTGAGGTTTTGAGAAACAACATAAACTGTGTAGTTAACATCAGCCGCTGCTGTTGTGATTGTGATTGTTTCGGCAGTAACACCAGTTGCAAGAGCTGTTGAAATTGTGTATTCTGTCACATTTCCTGCAAGCGCTCTGGTTGTTGCTGCTGGCAAGTTGTTTGCCGCGTTCTTGATTGTTGCGGTGTAGCCGCTAACGGTTGTGATAACAAGCGAATATGCCTGCTCATATTTGAGCGTATATGAAAGGTTGTTAACAGCGTTTCCGTTAACGGTGATGCTTGAAATCTTGTCGGTTGAAACAAATGTGATTGTAACATTGTTTCTTGTGAAGGCTGCATAAACAGTTCTATCTGTCAAAAGTGTGTCGCTGGCAGAGAGTTTGTTTGCGTCGGTGATTGTTGTTGATGTGTAGAAGCCAGCAAATGTGAAGCCTGTTGCTGTTGTGTTAACGGCAACTTTTTCTGCAATGACTGTGCCATAAGCATAGTCTCCGCCGCCCTTGCCTGTTCCACCAACATTGCCAACTGTCCAGCTGAGTTCGCCAGAAGCGTTGATTGCTTGATAAATGTTAGCAACGGTGAGTTTTGCTTGGTTTCTGCCAAAGCGTGCGGTCAAATTGACATTGCGTGCTGGCATTGTTGAACTTGTTGTGAACTGAGTTGAGCCCTCTTCAATTCTGTCGAGGTAGAAGCCGGTTGCGGTTGTGCTTGCAACAAGGCCTGTCATGGCTTCGCCATAACGATATTGTTGAGGAGACGTTACCTCGCCACCAGTTGTTCCTGTTGAATAGGTTCCGTCGAGTTCGAGATATGTGTTGGTGATTGTTGCGGTGTAGGTCTCGCGGATGAAGTTAACAACAACGGTTGTTGCAGTTCCCGCTGTAATGCGATAGTTTTGCGCATCGAACTGAGCTTTTGTTGTGCTTATCTTAAAGCCGGTGAGCTCGCTTGCATAAGTGCTGTTGATGAGCGAAACAACTGTGTTGAAGTCAACTGCTGTGTCGGTTGTGCCAGTTGAGGTGATGAGCGCAAGTTCGTCGTAAGCCGCAGTTGCGTCTACCTTCTCTAGTTTTGTCAAAATCTTATATGGTGTGTCTGTGCGAGGAGTCCATTGAAGAGTGAATGTAACGGTTGCGCCGTTGGTGCTGTTAAGCATTGAGAAAGCTTTATATCCAGTTAATTGAACACTTCTTGGTCCATCCCATACATTATCCATGTATCTATACGCATTGCCACAATTTGAAATATCAAATACATTTGGTTTACCTCCACCATTATCTCCAAATCCCCAATCATAACCAATTCTAGTTGGGTTTGTTGTACTGGTGAGTGCTGGATTAATTGTAGTTGAACCATCCACTCTCTTGTTTACGCTTTCTGTTCCTACAACAACAATGTCTGTATATCTAATTCCAGAAATTGTGAGGTGAGAACTATCAACAGTATATTCTGTTGCGTTTGAACCATCAAAGCGTGCCACTTTAACTGTGAATGCGTTGTAAACATCGGCAAATGTGATGCTATAAGTGTTTTCTGTCCAGTTGGCAGAAAGTGTAACATTTCCGTTTGCAAGAGCCGCAACACTAACTGTTGTTCCACTAACGGTTACGCCAGATAGTGAACTTGTCCAACTAGCAAAGGTGTAACCTGTTTTTGTTGGAGCAGAGAGTGCTGTTGCAAGGTTTTGAGCGCTTTCGCTAACGGTGTATTGTGTTGGACGGCTTGTGCCAAATGTTCCGCCGTTGATTACATAAGAAATTGTGTAGGTGTTTGGTGTGTATGTTGCGTAGAGGTTAACTGTTGCACCTTGGGTGTAACTCTTGTTTTGAACTTGCGCCTTGTCAGCAAGAAGTGTGCGTGCACTAAGTCTTGTGGTGCCATGAGCAGTCTCGTCCCAACCAACAAATGTCCAGCCAGCAACTGCTGTCTTTTGAGCAGCTGACATGCTTACATAAACTGTGTCGTATGCGGTTAAGTTTTTAGGAACGTTAACTGTGTGGCTGCTTGTTGCAACGCTTGTGCCGTTCCATGTGTTATATGCAATTGAATAAGTGTTTGCTGTGATTGCATAAGAAAGTGTGAGTGTTGCGCCATCGGTTGCAGGAACATGATTGTTGGCGGTTGTAACAAGATAGTCGCCTGTGCATGTGCCTGTGGTTGCACTCATTGAAACTGTGTTAGAAACAGCGCTTGCACCTGAACCATAGCTGAATCTAACAGTGCCAAGTGTGTAACCTGTTTTAACAACAATGGTTACCCTTGCGGTGTCGCCATAATAAAGTCTTGTTGTTGTGCTCATTGTTCCGCTGATTGCGTAACTTGTTTCGCCTGCGGTTGTAACAGCGTCTTTGTCGGCAACAACAACGGTGTAGATGTTGAGGCGATAATAGAGGTAAATCTTGGTTGAGCCATTGCCCGCAACTGTTGTGGTTGCGGCAGTTGACAAGCCTTCAGCGGTTGCTGAGAAGCTTGAAGCAAAGCCAATATAAACAAATGTTGCCTTTGCGGTTGCATGAGTAGAAATTGTCAGCGTGCTGTCGGCTTTTGCGGTTTCAACAGTCTTTTCGGCTGTTGTTTCTGCATATGGGCCGTTTGCTGCCATTTGTTGATATACATAGTGAACTTCGTAGTTTACGTCGTCTGCAACGGTTGTAACTGTGAGTGTTTCTGCAGTAACGCCAGTTGCAAGAGTGTTATTGAATGTGTAGGTTGTTACATTTGTTGAATCTTTGGTGCTTGATGCAGCAACAAGTGTTGTGCCTGCGGCATTTTTAACTGTTGCAACATAGCCACTTTCGGTAACCACTGTGAATGTGTATGCCTCTTCGTAATAAAGAACGCCAGAAAGAGCGGTTGAAACCTCGGTTCCGTTAATCTTTGTGCTGCTAACTCTTGCGCCAGCCTTAGAAACGTTAACGGTTACGTGATTTCTTGTGAACACTGCATAGATTGTTGTGTTTGCAAGAAGTCTTGCATTTGTTGCAAGTTTGTTTGCGTCGGTGATTGTTGTTGATGTGTAGAATCCGGCAAATGTGAAGCCTGTTGCGGCTGTTGCACCAACGTAATCGTTAATTGCAGATTGATATCTGTGGTCGCCTGCGCCAGAAACTGTGCCTGCGGCGTTGGTGTTAATTGCTGTGTAAGTTTGTGGGTTTGCCTTTGCATCAGCAACTGTTTGATACAATTTATTGATGGTGAGAGTATAATCTTTTCTCTCATATCTTGCATAAATTGTGAGATTGTTAAATGGCATTGTAGAAGCAACGGTATATGTTTCGCTTCCGCTAGCATTTTTGAACACTACATCGTTAAATCCAGTATTTGCTGGGTTGTTGGCGGTTGTAAGACCTGTCATGGCAGCGCCATAACGATAAGATTGTGGAGTTGAAACTGTTCCACCATCGGTTCCTTCAACGTAGTTGCCATCTAAGTCTTCGTAAGTGTTAACAATGGTCAGAGTATAAGTTACTCTGTTGAATTGAACAACTACTGTGGTTGTTGTGTCGGCAGTGATATAATAGCCGTTCGCGTCAAATGTTGCCTTGCTTGTTGAAATTGCAAAGCCTTTAAGGTTGCTTGCGTAGGTTGAGTTGATTGCGGCAACAACTGTGTCGTAGTTAACGGCTGTGTCGGTTGTTCCGGTCAGGTTAAATGTTGCAAGGTTGTCATATTCGCCTGCTGCAACCTTTTCGAGTTGTGTTTGAACTGTGTAAACAGTGTTTGTGTTCGCTGTCCATGTGGCAACAAGTGTAACACTTCCGGCATAAACCCATTTGCCTGAAGATGTGTAGCCTGTTACGTTTGAAACAAGGCTTCCATCGGCGTTAAACAACTTGGTTGTTGTTCCTGAAATTACATAACCATTAAATGTATAGCCATTTGCGCTTGCCTTAGCTGTTACGCCTACTGTTGCATTAAATGTCACTGCGTTTGCAAGTGTCTTGCTTGCATCTGTATAGTTTGTTGTGTTGAGTGTTTGAGTTACTGCAGATCTCATGCCTGCTGACTTGCCATCAGTAAAGGTCAAGTTATATTGATTTGCTGTCCATGTGGCTGTGAGTGTTACCGCGCCATTTGTGAGAGCAGTTACACTAACTGTTGTTCCAGAAACTGACACTCCAGCAAGACTGCTTGTCCAACCAGCGAAGGTGTAACCTGTTTTTGTTGGAGCAGATAGAGCTGTTGCAAGGTTTTGAGCGCTTTCGCTAACTGTATATTCTGTTGGGCGGCTTGTTCCGAATGTTCCACCGTTGAGTTCGTAAGAAATTGTATAGGTGTTTGGTGCATAGCAAGCATAGAAGTTAACAGTTGCACCATGTATTGCAGATTCGTTTGTTACCTGCGCACCGTTGTCATAAGTTTTTGTTGCAATTCTTGTGGTGTTATGAGCGGTTTTTGTCCAACCTGTAAAGGTGAATCCAGCAACAACAAAGGCATTGCTACTTGCTGAGTTGAGAGCAGCATAAGTTGTGAGTGTCTTTGGAACGTCATAAGTGTGAGAGCTTGTGCCCTTTTGTGTTCCGTTCCAAGTGTTATATGCAATTGTATAAACATTTGCAGTAATTGCATAAGAAAGTGTGATTGTTGTTCCATCGGTTGCAGGAGCATGGCTACTTGCACTTGTAACAAGATATGTGCCTGCGCATGTGCCTGTTGTTGCACTCATTGAAACAGTGTTAGAAACTGCGCTGCCATCTGTGTAAGAAAGTGTAACAGTTCCGAGAGTGTAACCAGTTTTAACAACAATTGAAATTGTAATTTCATCGCTATAATACAACTTGCTTGCGTCACTCATTGTTCCGCTTACTGCATAGCTTGTTTCGCCGGCAGTTGTTTCTGCGTTCTTTTCGGCAATTGCAAGGTTATATGTCTTCAAGCGATAATGCAAGTATATAGCTGTTGAGCCATTTCCGTTGATTGTAAAGTTTGCGGCATTAGAAAGGCCTGTGCCGTCTGATTTAACGGCAGTTGACCAACCAATAAATACGTAGTTTGCGTAGTCACCAGTTGTCTTAACAATGCTTGAAACTGCAACTTGTGAATCTGTGAATCCACTGAGTGTTTCAGTGAGTTTTGTTGTGTAAGATGTTGTAGCACTCAAGTTTTGTGTTACATGATAAGCAGTGTAGTTAACAATGGCTGGGGTTGTTGTGATGCTGAGTGTTTCAGAAGTCTTTCCAGTCATCATTGTTGGCAAATATGCATAAGTGTAAATGTTGACGTCGTCGATTATTGGATAACCAGTTTGTGGATCAATTTCGTCAGCGGCATTTGCACTTTCAAGTTTAACAACGCTATAACCATTTACCGTGTTAACAACAACTTGATATTGTTGTTCAAAGTAAACGTTAGTTACTGTTCCGTCGGTCACTAGAACGCCGTTAACAAAAATTGAACCAACTTTTCCGTTAACCGCAACAATGTTCATGGCAACCTTGTTTCTTGTGAAGCCAGCATAAACTGTTGCCCCATCTGTTCCAAGGGTTGCAGACGCACTAAATGGGGTTGTGCATTCTGCGTCAGAGAAGTAACCGGCAAAGGTGAAGCCAGTTGCGGCCGAAGATGAAAGCTTGTCAAGAATTACAGATTGATATAGATAGGTTCCGGCACCTGTTGTTGAGCCGCCATAGCTTCCGTTTGTGTAAGTGAGGGTTGTTGTGTTTGTGTCAGCATCAAACGAAACAGCTTGATATCTGTCTTGAACTGCAATTGTATAAGATTGTCTGTTGAATCTTGCATAAATAACAAGGTTATCAGCAGGCATTGTAGCAGGAGCAGCCGAGCCGTCTGCAAGTGTAAATCCAGCAAATGTGAAGCCTGGTTTTGCGCTTCCTGAAACGTTTAAGCTTGCGCCAAACACATATGCTCCTGCGCCAGAAACTGTTCCGCCATCGGTTCCTACAACATAGTTGAGGTCTAAGTCTTGATAAGTGTTGTTAATTGTTAGGTTGTAAGTGTTTCTGTTATAGTAAACCTTAACAGTTACCTGACCATGACTTGTTCCGTTTGTTCCAAGTGTTGATGGGTTAATATCGCCACTTGTTGGAGCAAGTGTAAAGCCGTTTAAAGCTGTTCCAAGAGCAGCGGCAACAGCCTGTGTTGCATCTGTTAAAGGAATTGATGCATTTGCATCAACTGAGCCTTGTGGCTGAGTTGCATAGTCAACATAACCATCTTGTGCAACATTTTGCAATTTAACAGTTATGTTATATCTAATGCTCTGTGCACGCCAGTTAGCAACAATTTCGAAGTTTCCAAATGTGTCAGCAGCAATTGTTGCGCCTGTGTTGCTGGTGATTGTAACACCACTCTTTTCTGTTGACCAACCAATGAAGTCATATCCTGTTTTTGTTGGAGCAACAAGTGTGAGTGTTTGAGCAGTTGATGTGCTTGTGTTGTTGTTTGTGTAATAGCTTGTTGGCTCTGTTGGAACAGGAGTATTTGCGCCATTGAAGTTATAAGAAATTGTATATCGAATTGCTGTCCAAGACGCGGTTACTGTTCTAGAGCCGTTTGCGTCAGCAGCAAGGGTAAGAACATATTTTCCACCCTCAAGAGCAATTGTAGCACCTGTGTTTGGAACAATTGAATAGCCACCAAATGTATATCCGTCACGAGTTGGAGTAATAAGCTCAAATTGTTGAGCAGTTTCTTGAGTTGAATAGCTAATCTTTCCGTCTGCAGCACCATTGCCATAAACAACTGTTATAGTAAATGGAACGGCTGTGTAAACAGGATACAAATTAATTGTTGCATTCTTGGTTGTTGTCAAGTTGCTTACTCTTTTACCATCTGTATAAACAGCTGTTGCAAGTTTTGCTGCAGCAGAATTTGTTGTCCAACCAGCAAACGCATAACCGTCGATGTTAAGGTTGGTTCCAAGAGCTGAATCAGAAGCAAGGGTGAGCGCTTGTTCAACGTCGTAAGTAAAGGTGTCTGTTTTAAGCGCAGTTGCTGTTACACCATATTTGTGGTAAGCCACATAATATGTGTTGGCAGAAGCGTTGATTGCAATTTCATAATTTGTTGCGCCTGTTGCAAGTGTGGCAACATTAAATTTTGTGCCATATGCAATTGCGCCTTGAGCGTTTGGATTGATTGTGTCGAGTGTGTAGCCCGCTCTGGTTGTTGCAGAGAATGTAATTTCTTCACCAAATGTTACATAATAAATTCCGTCAGAAATTCTAACTCTGCCGTTCGTTCCGGTGAGTGTTGGGCTTGTTACGCTGTTTGCAGCGGCTGTGTTATAACTGAATTTAACTGCATATTCTGTTCTGTCGAAATAGAGATATACTTTTCTTTCGCCATCGCCAGAAATTGTGAATGACTGCGAACCATCGTTGTTCATTGTTGCACTATTGTTAGTTAAATTCCAACCAACAAAGTGGAATCCAGAAGCTGCAACATATTCACTAAGCGAGCTGATTACCACTGCGGCATCGGTTGCACCTGTGTGTCCACCAGATGTTGCTTGATCATAAGCTCCATCTAAGCCTTGTTGCATCACGTAAATGTTATAAGGTGTTGTTGTGTGAGATTTTGTAGAAATGTTCATCACAAGGTCAACATAATCATTTGTGAATGTATATTGATAAGTGTAAATCAAGTTATGATTGCCAGATGTTGAAGTTGTTATCGATGCTGGAGCAACAGCAACACCATTAAGAGTGAGTTCGTTGAGTTCATAACCAGTTACAGTAACAATTGTTATTGTTGCTGTCGCACCATAAACAACGTTAAATGTGTCGGTGCTTGTGGTTGTACTTGTGTCTCTGTTGTTAACAGAAACGCCTGTGCCAGACATGTTGACACTTGAAATATATGTTTTGTCATAGTTTACAGAAACAACAATTGTGTTTCTTGTGAATCTTGCTGTGTAGGTTGCATTTGCAGCTGGGGTTGTGCTTGATGCATCTGTGTAAGCAGAGCCATTCCACAAATGTCCAACATATGTAAATCCGTCATATGCAACAACTGTGGCAAGAGATTCTACATTAGAACCATAATATACAGTTCCTACAAATGTTGCAGCAATTGTTCCTCCAACATGGTTTGTGTCGTCACAAGCAAGTCCATAGGTTGTTGAGCCCGCATTTGCAACAGATTGTGTTTCTCTTTCAAGAGTAATTGTATATTTTTCTCTTTCGAATCTTGCCTCTAAGTTGAGAGCGCCTGCTGGCATTCTGCTTGCTGAGGTATATGTTGTTGTTCCATCAGTAAATACTGCTGCCTTAAATCCTGGGTTGTTTGTTGCAACAAGGTCTGCAAGCAGTGCTCCATATGTTACTGTGAATGGTTTTTGTGTTTCTCCATTAGAGCCATTTACTTGTCCACCAACAATGCTTTGTGTATATGCACCATCAAGACCCATTGTCATGTTGGTTACAGTAAGTGTATAACTCTTTCTTGTAAGGTGAATTTCAACCACAGAAGAACCTTGGCCAGCAATTGTCACTGTTCCGTTTCTTGTTTCAAATGCGGTTTGAGATTCAAAGTCAAATCCGTCAAGGGCTGAGCCTTGGTCTGCTCTTACAAATGCAACGACAGCTTCGTAAGTGATTGCTGTGTCGGTTGTGCCTTCGCCTGGAACTGTTACTGTGCTTGCTGCAGCGCCAGAATCACCAGATATTCCCTCATAAACTGTTGTGATTGAATATGGTGTGTTAGGATTTGCTGTCCATGTGGCTGTTAATGTAACAATGCCATAAACATTTCCTTCAATAGAAAGTGTTGTTCCGCTAACGCTAACGCCAGTTTTGTTGCTTGTCCAGCCAGTAAATGTATAGCCAGCTTTTGTTGGAGCAGAAAGTGTTTTTGTTTGGCTTGTAGAAACATTTGCACCATTATTTACAACATAGGTTGTTGGGTGCGTCGCGCCATGAAAGCCGCCATCGAGTGTATAGTTAATTGCATATTCATTTGGTGTCCAAATTGCAGTTACCACTCTATCGGCATATTGGTCTGCATTAATGGTCAAATCGTTTCCAGATATGCTTGCGCCAGTTGCAGGAGCAACTTGCCACTCGTAGAAGGTGTATCCATCACGAGTTGGAACTGTGAGTGTTATTGTTCTGTTTGTTTCTTGAACAGCATAGGTGTTTGTAACATTTGTTGTTCCGTTGTCGTTGTTTATTTCAACAGAATATGTTCCTGCAGTATAAACTGCATAGAGATGAACATCAGCACCAGTAGAAAGTGTTGTTACAGATTGTCCGTTTTCATATTCTCTTTCAGCGAGTTTGAGACCTGTGTAAGAGGTTGTCCAACCATAGAATGTATAGCCACCAATTTCAAGACTTTCACCGAATTCTGCATAGTCTTTAAGTGTTTTTGCAGTTTCGTAAACAAACGTCTCGTTAGCAAGGGCCGTGCTCTCGCTGTTGAATGCGTGATAATAAACAACATATTCGTTGGCACTTGCATTAATTAAAATGTTATAGGTTGTTCCGCTAGCAAGTGTTGAAACCTCAAATGTGTCGCCATAGGCAACAGCGCCTTGAGCGTTTGGATTGATTGTGCCCAGTGTATATCCTGCTCTGGTTGTTGCAGAGAACGCAACTGTTGCACCATATGTAACATAGAATGTGTTTTCAATTTTTGTAACACCTGTTCCAACAGCAAGAGTTGGGTTTGTTACACTGATTGCAGCGGCATCGTTATAAGAGAAGCTTACTGCATAAACTTGTCTGTTGAAATAGAGATGAGCTGTTGATGTGCCATAACCATTTATAATGAACGAATCTGTTGCGTCAGCATTAAGTTCATCACTGATTGTTTCTTTCCAACCAACGAAGAAGTAGCCTGCTGGAGCGGTGTATTCGCTAAGAGCATTAATTGCAACAGCTGAGCCTGTAGGACCATTGTGTTCTACTGCTGTTTCGTTTGTATAGGTTCCGTCAAGATTTTGCTTGTGAACAGTTATAGTATAAGGTGTTGTTGCATGGGCTTTTCCTGAAATATCCACAACAAGATCAAGGTGAGCATTAGTAAAGGTATAGGTATAGGTATATACCAAGTTCTCTACTGTTTCAATTATGCTTGAGCTAGAAATAACTGTGTCGTTAAATTTAAGTTGATTTAATTCATAACCACTTTGTGTAACAATTGTTATTGTTGCTCTTGCACCATAAGGAATATTGAAGGCTTTTGTTACTTTTGTTCCCACGGTTGTGTCGGTGCTAGAAAGGTTAGATGTTTCGCCATCTAATTTGATTGTTACTGAGCTAAAGTGAGCTGAATCATATCCAACACTTGTCGCAATAGATTTTCTGCTGAATCTTGCAACATATGTCTTGTTTTCTGCAGGAGTTGTTGTTGAATCTGTTATGTAATCGCTGCCATCCCAAAGACCAACGAATGTAAATCCGTCGTATGCTTCAACAGCAACAAGGTTTTTAACGTTTGTTCCATAATAAACGTTTGCAACCTCAGTTACAGAAATTGTACCACCAACAAGAACTGGTTCTTGAGCAGAAACTGTGTCTACACATTGTTTTGTGAACGATGTTGTTCCTGTTTCTGCAACAGTTTGAGAAATTCTTGTAAATGTAATTGTATATTTTTCTCTTTCGAATCTTGCCGCTAAGTTGAGAGCGCCTGCTGGCATTCTGCTTGCTGAGGTATATGTTGTTGTTCCATCAGTAAATACTGCTGCCTTAAATCCTGGGTTGTTGGTTGCAACGAGGTCTGCAAGCAGTGCTCCATAGGTTACTGTGAATTGTTTTTGTGTTTCTCCATTAGAGCCATTTACTTGTCCACCAACAATGCTTTGTGTATATGCACCATCAAGGCCCATTGTCATGTTGGTTACAGTAAGTGTATAACTCTTTCTTGTAAGGTGAATTGTAACAACGGTAGACTTGTTACCATTAATGTTTCTGTTTGTGTTGTTTGCTTCAAATGCTGATTGTGATTCAAATTCAAAGCCAACAATGTCACTAGCCAAGTTCTCTTGAACAAAGGCAACAACATCAGCATAAGCAACGTCTGAGTCTGTCAAACCTTTACCAGTTGTTGTTTTTGTTTGTTCAACAACAGTTTGATCAACACCAGCAAGAACAGCGTTGATTGTATATTCTGTGTTAGGATCTGGTATCCAAACAGCAACAAGTGTGATATTAACATTTCTATTTGTTATTGTTGCACCATTAGAAATTGCATAGTCATAGAGTCTGTTAATGTTGAGAGAAGTTTCGTGCTTAGCTTCTCCACCAACAGTTACTGACCAATCAACAAAGATATAACCATCGTAAGTTGCAACTGGGAATTCATCTGATGGAGTTTGTGAGTCATAAGTATATGTCACAACTTTTGTTTGATTTCCACCAATGTTACCAGAGCCTGCATCATAAGTAACAGTAACTGTGTTTTTATAATAATTTGCAGTGATTATTCTGTTTGCATATTGATCTGCAGCAACAGTAATTTGATTTCCAGAAATTGTAAGACCTGTGGTGTTGTCTGCAGTCCACTCTGTGAATGTGTAACCATATTTAACTGGTGTTTCAAGAGTGATTATTCTGTCTGATTCTTGAACGGCATAAGTTGTTTCTGCATTTGCAGCACCATTGTTATAGACATATGTAATTGTGTATGAACCGGCCGTGTAAACAGGATAAAGGTCTACGCTTTCTCCTTCTTGATATCCAAGATTCTTAACAGATTCAGCATCACCATATGTTGCTGCTGTGAGTTTAGAGCCAGAGTTGTCTCTTGTCCAACCTGCAAATGTGTAGCCACCGATTGCAAGAATTTCTGTTGTTCCATCAACAAACGAAGCATATGCTCTAAGTGTATAATCTTGATCATATGCCACTGCATCTGTTTCAAGAACAGCTGCTGTGTTAAATTTGTGATAGTTAACATTATATGTGTTAGCCTGAGCCTCAATCAAAATGTTATAGTTATTTGCACCACTTGCAAGAGTTGAAACAACAAATTGTGTTCCCTCTGCGTTATAATCAATTTCGCCTTGAGCATTAGGGTTGATTTGTGTGATTGTATATCCTCTAGAAACAGTTGCAGTAAGTGACAATGTTGTTCCATACATAACTTGATATGCACCATCAACTTGAGTCAATCCTGCTGTTGCTGCAAGAACAGGGTTAGACACACTGATTGTAGCAGCGGCGTTATAAGAGAATGTAATGTTATAAACATCTCTGTTGAAATATAAGTAAACGCATCTTTCGCCATCACCAGAAATCAAGAACGTGCCTTGAGCGTCTGAATTATATGTAGCACTAGAAGCTGTTGCGCCCGTCAAATTCCAACCAGCAAAGTGGAATCCTGTGTGTGCAACGCCATATTTTGCGAGAGAACTTACAATAACTGAGCTGTCGGTTGTTCCCTCTGTTGTTTGGTCAATGTCTACTTGCAAATATGAGCCATCTAATTGTTGTTCATAAACGTATACTTTATATGGAGTATGTTCATATCCCTTTGTTAAGATGTTAATTGCAAGTTCGGTATAGTTGTTTACAAATTCATGAGCATAATCATAAACCAAGTTGTTTGCGCTAGGAGTTACTTCTGAATTTGCAATGGTTTCATCGGTTCCGTTAAATTTAACAGAATCCAAAATATAACCAGAAACAGTTGTAAACACAAGTGTTGCTTCTGCTCCATAAGGAACTTTAAACACACTGCCGTCTTTTGTTGACAATCCTAAAACAAGAATATCAACAGTTGAAGCTGTAATATAGTTTGCGTTATAAGAAACAGAAACTGAAATCTTGTTTCTTGTAAATCTTGCAACATATGTTGTCTCGCCGGTGATTGTTGCATCACTTGCAACAAGATCCCCATCTTCGTCAAACAATCCTTCATATGTGTAGCCAGTAAAGGTTGTAATTTCAACCAAATCATAAACCATTGTTCCAAAATAAACATCGCTTACTGTTGAAACAGAAAGTTCACCGCCTTCGGTTGCAGAAACATTAATGTCATAAGTAGAAGTCTCTGCCGCAGAAACGCTTTGTGTTTTTCCTTCAAATGTAATTGTATACTTATCTCTTTCGAATCTTGCATAAACAGTCAAGTCTCTAGCTGGCATCTTGCTAGAAGCTGTATATTCTGTTCCTTCTGCATCAAAGATTCCTCTGTATGTGAATCCTGGTTCAGCATCACCTTGAGAAGCGTCAAGAATTGTCAAAACTGCATCATATGGAATTGTAAGAGGTCTTGTTGTTTCCCCATCCAACGAAGGAAGAATTCCGCCTTCGTCGCTTTCAACATATTCGCCATCTAGACCCATTGTTGTGTTAACAATTGTGAGTGTATATGTGTTTCTTGTGTATCTAAGAACAACAACAGTTGATCCGTTGCCCGCAATGTTGAGGTTTGCGTTGTCTTCAGCAAATGCCCCTGCAGAAACAACAGTAAATCCTGTAAGCATGCCAGCGGCATCTTCATCAGCAAGAACAAAGTTGAGAACATTAGCATATGTAACATCCGTGTCGGTTGTTCCCTCGCCGTCTACTTCTGCAGCCAAAGTATATGTTTCTGCAGTTTCAAGGACATCTAAGTCTTGAAGTTTAACTTGAATTTTATATTTTGTGTCTGTTCTTGCAGTGTAGTTTGCAACCAGTGTAAGAGCAACTTTGCCGTTTGTTACTGTTGCACCACTAGCAATTGCGTAGTCGTATAAGTCGTTAATAACAAGATCGGTTAAAAGTGTTGTAACTTCATCTACAGTCACATCCCAACCGTTGAAATCGTAACCATCAATTGCTGCTGTTGGGAAAGATTCTTCATCTGCGCTGTCGTAAGTGTATTCCTTGCTTACAGGAGAAACTGTTCCAGCAACACCATTTTTAGAACTTGCATCATAGGTCACAACAACCTTGTTTGCCAAGTAGTTTGCTGTGAGTGTGTGGTTGTCGTCAGTGTCTCTGTTGATTGTGAGAACCAAGCCTTCAACTGAAGCAGTTGTGTCGCCATCAGCAAGAGTCCAGTTAGCAAATGTGTAACCATATTTTGTTGGAGCGGTCAAATTGATTGTTCTGTCGTCTTCTGATGTTTGATATGTTTCAACAAGATTTGCTGTTCCATTGTCATAAACATATGTTACCGTGTAAGAATTTGGAAGGTAAACTGCCCACAAATGAACAGCTTCGCCAGTTGAAAGACTAACAACTGATTGTTCGTCAGCATATGTTCTTTCAAGAAGTTTAGATGTTGCTGTGTGATCAGCAGCATTTACCCAACCATTAAACACATATCCATCAATTTCGAGCTCGGCTTGCATTTCGCTGTAAGCTTTTAAGTTTTGAGCTCTTGCATAAGTAAACTCATCACGAGCAACATAGTTGCCAGCCTCTGTTGAAGCTGTTTGGTCGAACGAATGATAATAAACATTATATTTGTTTGCTGTTGCGTTAATTTGAATTACATAGCTTGTTGCACCAGCAGCAAGTGTTTCAACAACAAATTCTGCTTTTCCGTTTTCATAGGCAACAACTTGTTCTCTTGAGTTTGGAGTAATTGAGCCCAGTGTATATCCTGCTGCAACTGTAGCAGAGAATGTAACTGCTGCACCAAACATAACTGTAGAAGCAGTCACACCATATTCGCCAGAAATTTGAGGATTAGAAACTCCTGCCAAAGCATCTTCAGCATAAGTAAATGTCACATCATAAATATCTCTATCAAAGAACAATTGAGCAACCGATGTGCCATTTCCTTTAATTGAGAACGAACCAGAGGCATCATTGTTGATATTTGTCAACACTGTTGCACTGTCAGTATACTTCCAACCAACAAAGTGATAGCCAGGCCTTGCAGCTGAATATTGTTGCAATGTGCTGATGACTACGTTATAGTCTGTTGGACCAACAAGTTCGTAATATTCAGCGATGTATTCATCTTCCCCGTCAACAACTTTGTGTATTGTTTCAATATATGTTCCATTAAGTTGTTGCTCATAAACATAAATCTTATATGGTGTATATTCATAAGATTTTGTGCTTGCGTTAATAACAAGGTCAATATATAAGTTATCAAATGTGTAAGTGTAAGTATATTGAAGATAGTCGCCAGTTTCGTGAATTTCGTCTGGGTTAACAAGAACGCCGTTCAAGCTCAAGCTTTCAAGTTGATAACCGCTGTGTGTAACAATTGTAATTGTTGCGCTTGTTCCATAAGCAACATCAAACTTAGCAACAGCCATTGTTGCATCTGAAGAGAATCTAGAAATTCCAGAACCAATTCTTGCGCGAGAACCTTGGTTTCCGCCATCTGTGTGGTCTTGAACACCATCACCGGTGATGGTAACAGTCTTAATATAATCACTGTCGTAGTTAACGTTTACAACAATAACAAGTCTGTTAAATCTGATTTGGTAGGTCTTGTCGGCATCAACAACAGTTGCATCGTCTGCAAGTCTTGTTTCGCCATCGTAAAGGCCGGCAAATTCAAAGCCATAGTGAGCTTCATAGGTATATAAGCTGCTAATAAGCGTGCCAAAGAACACGTTAGAAATTGTTGATGTTTCTGAACCAACAACATCAAATGTTCCACCATTTGTCGCATCGCAGTTTTGAGAGTATCCTCCAGCAAGAGCCTCAGCATAAGTTTGTGTAATGCTTGCAAATGTTACTGAGTGTGTGTTTCTTTCGAACAATCCATAGATTGTTGTGTCTTCTGCAAGCATATGAATGTCGGCGTTTGCAGCATATTCTGTTCCCTTGTGGTCAACAAAGCCAGCAAGAGTGAATCCTGTTGCGGCTGTGTTTGCTAAAAGCTCGGTGAGTGAAGCGTTGTAGAGAACAGTGTTTGGTGTTTGATCAAACGAACCACCCTCGGTTCCAACAACATATTCACCAGAAAGGTTCATATATTTTTCAACAAGTGTCAATGTGAATTGCTTGCGCAAGTACTCTACTTCAACAGTGACAACTTCTTCTCCAGATATGGTTGCGCCGCCAAAATCTGTGTCAGCAGCCATTTCAAAGCCAATCATGAGTTCGCCAAGTTCTGTTTCAATTGCTGATGCGTTGGCAGTTATGAAGCCCTGAACAAGAGAAATGGTTATTTCAGAATCTGTTGTGCCATAGCCAGAAATTTGAATTGTTTGTGTAGCTGGGGTTCCAAACTTAGGGAACACAAGTGAAATGTTAAATGGTGTGTCGTTGCGAGCTTCCCACTCTGCGTTGAGCGACAAGGAAACTCTTCCGTTTGTTACAACACCCCCTGCTTTTTCAAGAGCACGAGCATAAAGTGAGTGAATATTAAATTCATTGATTGCGTCTGAGTCATCAAGCCAAGCAACAAAGTCGTATCCACCACGAACAAATTCTGGGAAGCTGTCTGTTTGGCTATCATCAAAGTTATATTCAATTGTTGTGCTTGTTGCACCTTCATAATTTCCATCATAGGTTACAACAACCTTGTTTTCTGTATATAATGCTTTAACTTCGTAGTTTTGATATGCGTTTGCAGATACCAAAAGTTTCAAGCCAGTTGAATCAATCTCTGCACTATCTGTTTCGGTAACAAGTGTCCAACCGGTAAATGTGTAACCATATTTTGCGGCAGAGCCAAGTTCAATTTCTTTTGTTGTTTCGTCAACAGAATAATATTTAACTTCGTTTTCTGTTCCGTTGTCATAATCAAATGTTACTGAATATTGTTGCGCAGTATATCTTGCATACAACTTAACAATTCCGTTTTCTTCACGTGAAAGGTTGATAACTTCTGCTCCATCAGCATACGCGTAGCTGCCAATGCGGCTTCCTGCAGCGGTTGCCCAACCAGCAAAATCATAACCTCCAATAGCAAGACCAGTTATGTCTTCGCCGGCAGTAAGAGTTACTGTAGAACCAACACTGATATTTTGTGTTGCAAGTGGTGTTGCTTCACTATCTGCATCAAATGCATAGAATTCAACAGTATAAATGTTTGCTTCGAGTGTGTTGACAATTTCAAAAATATCGTTATCAACAAGGCCTGTTGCATAATCTGCAACATTGAATGTAAATCTATATTGTTCATAGGTGTTTGTTCCGTCTGGAACCACAACAACACTTTGAACATCAACATCAATGTCGTTGAGGCTCAAAGCTGTTAATTTGTAACCATGTTCAACATTGATTGTAAGAACAACATTATCTTCGTAGAATAGTGTTGAAATTGAACTAGCACCAGAAATTGTGCTTTCGATTGTTCTTGGAGTTGCGCCATAAAGGTGAGCTTGGCTGATTGTGCCCTCGCCGTAAGCGCTTACTGTAAATGTAAATTGTTTGTAATATAAATAGATTTCGGTTGTTCCATCACCAGCAATAACAAATGCTGTTGTTCTTGAGAGGTTATCAGCAGAAGTTGCATTTCTTGCCCAACCAAGATATGTTTTGCTTGCAAGTTTCTCTGCAAGTCCCTCTGTTTTTGCAACTTCGGTTGCGCTTGTGAAGGTGCTAATTAATTTTGTTTGACCAGTAATACCATTGTTGTAAGTTACTTGTTCAAAGTCTACATATGCACCATCAACACCTTGTGTCATATAGTGAATGACATAAGTTACTTCTGTGTTTGCCCCAGAAATAATTTCAATATTAAGGCCTGTGCCAGCAGTTTCTGACACTGTGTAAGATTTAATAAATGTTGTGTCGCCAGCTGGTGTTACATCGGTTACGGTAACCGAATCACCATTTACTGTAACATCAGAAACAACATAACCAGCGATTGTTTTGATTTGAAGAACGTAAGCTTCGCCATAGATTATTGTAAACGCATCGTTAGAAATTGCAATTGAATGGTCATTTGGTCTTGCGTTAGAACCAATAATTTTAATATCTTCGGCAGAAACCATTGTTCCGTCATAAGAAATTGTTGCAGAAACTGTTTGTCTTGCAAATCTTGCAATAATTGTGTTTGTTCCGTCAACAACAACGTCTGCGCTTGTAAATGCAGCTCCTTCTGCAGTGAGAGCACCAACATATTCAAAGCCAGGGTTAACCATTCTTGTAACAGCAACATTAGAAAGCAATTCACCGAACTTATATTCAGCAGTAACTTCGCTTGTTCCTGCAACATGTTCTGCATCGGTTGAATAAGTGCCAGACAAAACATCTTCAACTGTTTGATACTGTTGAATTACAGTGATTGAATATGTTTTGCGGGCAAATCTTGCAACAACCGCAACGTCGCCAGAAATTGTGTAACCAGCAACAACTCTTTCGCCGTTTATGTAATATCCTTCTAGTTGATAACCAGAACTTGCACTAGCAGAAAGAATATCACTAAGTTTTGCACCATATTTAGTCAGGTTGCCGTTGATAGAAACTGAGCCGCCTTCACCAGCAGCAGAGCCAGTGCTAACTGGTTCTGTAGCTTCGCCATATGTTCCATCTAAGTTTTCTGTTTGAACAGAAACTGAAACACTCTTGCGTGCGCGTTGATATCTAATTCGTGCAACAGAAGAATTGTCTGCAGCAATTGTTGCAGAAGCATCAATCCAACCATCAACAATCACAAACTTGTCTGTGTCTGCAAGTTCAAGATATTGTCTTTCGGCAACCTCTCTAACTGTTTCAAATGTGATTTCAGCATTTGTTCTGCCTGTGGCAATAATTATGTTTTGATATTGAACATTGCTTGTGCCTTCGGCGTCGTCAACCAAAACAGTGATTTTATATTCTGTATCATAACGTTCTGTATAGCTTGCAACAAGAATAAGAAGGTCGTCGGCATCTTTATATTCTTCCCACAAGTCATAAAGCGCATTAACAGTTTCTGCATCAATTGAGCCATCACTTGCGTCGAGCGCAGAAATAACAGTTTCACCATTCACTGTCCAGCCAACAAAGTCGTAACCTTGGCGTGATGGGTTTTGCTCTGCATCGACATAAATTTCGGCGCCATTTCCATATGAGAGAGTCTTGTCTTCATATTCTGCTGACACTGGGTCTGCATCAAAGCCAACATTAAAGGTTGCCTCTTCATATGCGGCATAAATTGTTACGGCTCCTTCTTTGCCTGCCGCAAAATATTTGTTATACAAACGTGTTATAGATTCTGCATCGTCTGCAATCACGTTTTCTTTCTCGGCTTCTGCATACCATTGAGTAAAGTTGTAACCATGTTTAGTTGCGCTTGGCAATTCGGCATTAAACGAATCTGCACCATATGTTGCAGTAATGCTATCCAAGTTATTTCCACCGTCTGTGTTAAATTCAACAGTAAAGGTATCTGCCTCCCAAACGGCATAAACATTCTTAATTCCGCCCTTTCCTACTCCAGTTTCGGCATACCACGCCTGAACTGTTTCAGCTGAAATGTTGTTAGAAATTATTTCTGTGCCATCTTGTTCAGTGGTCCAACCAGCAAAGTGATAACCAAGAACAGTCTCATTTCCTGTAACATTTGTTGAAAGTGTTAACGACAATCCATAAATTGCAGTTGTGTTATCAGGAACAACAACTGTAGATTCACTTCTGTTGCTGTTATATTTAATTGAGAATGTATCAGCTTCTGTTCTAAGAGAAATGCTGTTAGAATCAAGTATTACAATTTCAACATCAACTTGTTTATCGTTGTTTGAATATGTCGCTCCGGTTATGCCAGCAATAAAGCTATATCCTGTTGCTGTTGTGGCAGTAACAAGCACCTCTGCCTCGTAGTAAACAGAATATGTATAAATGTTATTGCTTACGCTAGATGGTTCAACGGTTGATCCACCCAGTTCAGCCACAACTGTTGCAACTCTTGCGTCAACAAGAACTTGCAACATTCTTGTCTCCGCAATCCACTCAGCAACAAGAGATAAATCTTCTGTTTGAGCATAGTTTGCAAGAAGCAAGTTTTCACTTTCATTAATATAGAATGTTCCATTGTCAGCAAAACCAGCAATTGTATAGCCATGTCTGGTTGCTTCAATTGAGTCGATTTCATTTGCCGCATTTCTTTGGTCAACAAGGTTTGTTCCAAAGTATATCTTGTTGCTTCCATAGCGAACATAAAGTTTGTTTGCCACTTCGTCAAGAGATAATGTTGTTGAACCATAAGTAAACGCAATTGTTGCAGCACTTGAAGAGTTCTCATCTCCACTTGCAATGCTCAAGTTGAAATAACGAGCGCTCCAAATTGCATAGATAACTTTTATTCCGTCTTTACCAACATTTGCTTCGTTATACCAAGAGTTAACCGTGGCTTTGTTTGCAGAAGTAAACACTGAATCAAAGGCTGCATCTGGGGTGTTGCCATATCCAACAAAGATATAGCCAACTCTTTCAAACAGACCTGTGTCAAATGTGAGTCCATCATTATTGTCAAATGTTGCGACAAAACTTGTTTGTGCTTCTGAATCAACAAGAACTCCACCATTGGCGCTTATAGACACTGTAAAGGTGTCTGCTTCCCACTCAGCAGAAACTTCCATTGGCTCAGCAATAACTGTTGCTTCTTGAGCCACCTCTTCTCCGTTATATTTATAACCAACAAGAGAATATCCATTTTTAACAAATCCAAAGTTTTGTGCATTTATGTTTGCAATAAGGTTTGATCCATAATATGCATCAAATGTTGGGTTTGTTGAAAGTCCATTGTTTGGAACAACGGTTATTGTGTAAGCATTTCTTGTGTAATAGATTATTAAGATTTCTGAACCATCTAAGTTAGGATTAAACTTATTAGAACCTGCACTTGCAAAAGTCTTAAATGAACCATCTTTTGCCTGATAAGCATAAGGGGTGAATCCTTCTAACACAATTTGTGAAGAATTTTTAATGTTGTTATAAATAAAGTCTTCATCAGCTTTTGTTTCGTTATAAACAACTTCGCTTGAAATGTGTTGATAACTTGCAGCTGAAGACTTGTCTTCAACATTAATTCCATTTAATTTCAAAACATATTGTTGAATGTTGATATCAATGTTAAGGCCTGTGTAACTAGCATTAAACACAGCTTTTGTTTGATTCTTTTCAACAAGAAGTCTATAAAGTCTGTTAACTTTTGTGCTTGAAAGTTCTTCACCAGAGCCAAGAACAAATGTCTCATCAACAGAGAGAACCCAATTGTTAAATTCAAAACCTACTCTGTTTGCAGCTTCTGCAGCAACGGCATCTCTAGAGAATGTAAATTCATCCTCAGCAACCTTTTCGCCATCTTGGTTGTAATATTCAACGGCGATTGTCTTAGCCTGCCATACCGCATAAAGTGTAAGTGTTCCATTTTCACCAACACTGGTATAGAAACCAAATATGTTATCAACATCGACAGTATCTTCATCTGCAAAAATTGCAATGGTACTCATTGAAATTTCTGACCAGCCAAGGAATGTGAAACCATCAGTTTCAAATTGATTTTTGTTGAGTTTTAGCTCTTGACCAATTGTTGCGGTTTGAGACTCAACTTCACCAGTAACAATTCTGTCTATAACAGGATTGCTGTTTGCATTAAATTCAATTGTATATTGTTTAGCAACTGAATTAATAGAAATTGTTCCATCAGCAGTTACTCTGCCAGTTGAGCATAGTGCAGTTTGAACATCTGATTCAACAGTTACATTGTGTGTTGCATCAGCCAAGCCTTCATAAACAAGGGCTGTTTCGTCAAACTTATATCCTCTCTTCAGCACGATTGTTATTGTAAGTTCTGAGCCATAACGAACCTCAGCATATCCTTCGCCACTCTCTACAATATATCCAAGGTTCTCGCCCTCGGCAATTGCAATGTTTAACGAGCCAACGCCGCCCAAATCGCCTCTTTCGGCAACTTCAACTCTATAAACATTTCTAATTGTGTAAAGTTTAACAACATCTGTTCCTTCTCCTGCAACAACAAACGAATCGTTTTGTCCTGCTGAAACAAGAATTTCTGACGCACCATTTATGCTATATGCATAATATGTTGAGCCTGTGATTGCGCTTTCAAACAATTCAAGGATTTCAGAAATTGTAACTGTTTGGTCGGTGTAGGCAGAAACTCTTTGATCTGCACCAAATTTTGTGTAGTTGTTAACAAAGTTGTTATTGTCGGTGCTTGTCATGTTTTGAAGATAAACTTCAACAACATAACCAACGTCTTGAGCAACTGTTTCAATTGAAATTGTTATATCTTGCAAATAGTTATAAGCAATTTCATAAGAGTTTACGCCATCTTCAATTTCAATTGGATTTTCGATGTCGTTAGACAAGGTTATCACTGTTTCTGCATAACCTGTTCTAACCTCAAATAAAACATCAAATGTCACACCATAGAACACATCATACGAAACGCCCTCTTCAACCTCGGTAACACCGATTGTTTCTGAAAGGTTTGCGCTTGCAATACCCCTGTCTGCTTCGAGTGTAACAACAAATGATTGTCTTGTATATTTTGCATAAAGAACTGTGTTCTCGCTTGGCATTGTGTAGCCAACAACAGAAACAGCATCTCCTTGCATCAATTCATCTGCATAAAAACCTTCAAAGGTAAAGCCTGTTTTGTCTAGGTTGGTAATAGTAACCGCTTGACCAAATCTGTAGTCACCACTGCCTGAAACAAGGTCGCCAAGAGTGTAGACAACATAAGAGCCATTTACTGCATCAGCAATTTCTTGCCACATTGTTACAAGAGAAAGTGAATAAATTCTTCTAGAGAACACAGCAACCAAGTTTGTTTGAGCTGTTATTTCAAAGTTTTCTGCAAGTTCTCCAGTTTTGGTGTCTGGGTCAAAAGACTTATACCATACTGCTTCTTGGAAACCAGTGTTTGCAATAGATGTAAGTTCAACCAAATATTCATATTCATATGTTTGTGCAGCAGTTGTAATCGTTCCACCAGAAACGCTGTCTTTAATGTAGTTGCCAAACGCATCTTGAGAATAAACCACAATGTTAAGAGCATAGAATTCTCTCACATAATTAATTTCCACTTCACTAGAACCATCACCATTGATTGTGACAACTCCATTGAGGGCTGCAAATTTTGTTTGATCATCAGTGTCGCGATCAAATCCGGTGATTGTTGGGAATGACGCACCAGAAGCCTGCAATTCATTGATAATCATTTGATAAGTGATCTCGGAGTCAGTTTCTCCATGGAACTGCATTGTTAAACCAGACTCAACAAAAGAGTCTTCTCCAAGAACTTTCTTCATGAATTTAACAGTGTAAATTGTGTCGGCATTTGGAGTATATCTAACAACTGCATTTGTTGCTTCGTTAGAAACCTTGCTCCATGAATTAATAAGTGTTGTGTTTAGTTTTTCACCATCTGCAGAAACATAGACAAGGGTTTCATCAAGTTGATCAACAACGCTGTTTGCAGTGTAACCAGCATAGGTTGTGATGATTTCTTTAACAAGATAATATTCATTTTCAACCTTATATCTCAATGTTTTTGCATTATATTCTGCATAAACAACAGCTGAATTTGCAGATTCTGAGGTAATTTGTTCACCATTTACCTCATATTTTATTGCAATTTTCGCATTTTGTGCACCTGCATCTATATTAATTTGATAATAATATGCAACAATTGTCAAATTAATAATGTTTTGGCTGGCAACATAGCTAATGGTAAAGTCTTCCGTAATCTTGCTATAAGTGTTATCTTCTTTAATTACGTTTGCAACATCTAGTCCAGTTGCTGCACTAATGTAGTAACCATCGGCAGTTGTAATATAAATATTTGCAACATTTCCATAGTAATCATTAAATTTCCATGTGTCTCCATCGTGAGAAACTGAAATTTCCCCACCATTTACGACAGCGTTTGCAACATTTCCGTTTGTGTTAATTGTAATTTCATAGAGAATTGCAAGAGAATTGAATTCAATATTGTTTTGAACTTCATTTTCTGTTGCGTCAACAACATAGCTTAGTGGAGTTGTCAAGCTTGTTATTTGTGAGTTTGTGTTTGTTTCAAATTCAAGAGCTTGCAATCCATCGTTTACAACGGCATTTGCTGCAAATGTGTAACCCGCAATTGTAGAAAGTGAAATCTCTGCAGTCTTGTGGAATTCAATTGTATAAATATAATTTCCGTTTTCAACAGATTCTGGGCTAACAATCTGATTGTCTACTTTAACAACCAATGTTGCAGCATCAAAATGTTCATCAATGTGAACAGTTAAATTATAATTGTTTATTTCATATCTTGCATAAACTGTTGCGTCGTCTGCATGAATCCAATTTGCAGAAGCGTCAGTATAGCCATCAACAGAAGCAACAAGTTCACCTGTTTGATTAAACAATCTGTCTCCTGCTGCACTATCGGTATAATATCCAACAAATGTATAACCGTTTGCACGGGCAACATACAATCCTTCTAATGACTGATCAAACACAACCTCAGCAGATTCTGCAGTTTGACTAACAGTTGCATATGCTGGAGTGTTTTCGTCAAATGTGATTGTATATGAATTTGCTTGCCAAATTGCATAAAGAGTAATCTCATATGGAGCTGGGTTTTCTGTTTGTTCAGAAGCATAAGCATAAATGCGATTTACCTCTTCTTGAACAAATTCGCCTGTTGCTGGAACAATATAATCAGCAACAACAGCCTCTGCACTTACATTGTAACCAACAAATGTGTAACCTTGTTTTGTTGGGTTTGCGATATATCGTGCATCTTGTTGATCATAAGAATATGTAATTGTTCTTTGAGTAACGGTTGATGCATATGAACCTGTGTTTGCGTTGTAGCTAACTTCAACCTGGTTTGCTGCCCAAATAGCATAAAGAACTTTGTTGTCAGCATCTCCTGTTTCTTCATTATAAAGATCTCTAAACCATTGATTTACGCCAGCGGCAGAAACTTCTCCAAGAGCAGTTGTTTCACCCTCTTCTGCAAATCCGCCAAATGTGTAACCAAACAATGAATATTGTTCATTTGACACAACAAATGATGCGTCAAAAGTAGCAAGTCCGTTTTCTATTTGTCCTTCAACTTCACCATTATTTGCCTCTGGTTTGTTTGAATTATATTCAACAGCAAATGTCTTAGCTTGCCAAATTGTGTAAATTTCAACAACACCATCAGCAGCACTTGTTAAGTTGCTAAGCACATCGCCAGCAATATATGTTTGTTCATCAAACAACCAGCCAACGAAATTATATCCTTCCAAGATGTAGAAGTTGTCTGCAAACACATATTCTTGGTCGTATGTATATTCAATATAATAACCGTTGTCATCTTTTTCAAATCCAACTGGGTCAACAACAACATCATCAACAGTTGTTGATGCTCCAGCGTGTTCTTGAGCTAGATAATAAACCTTATATTTATTTGCTCTCCAAACAGCATAAAGAACTGCTTGTTCGTTGTCACTCGCAAGATATAACTCATAAAGATCTGCAACAATTGCCACAGTAACTTCTGTTGCATCTTCTCCAATAACATATGTTGCTTGTGTTGCATCAGGAGAAACGCTCCAACCAATTAATGTGTATCCTTCGTGAGCAAATGTGTGTCCATCATAGAATTCAATTCCTTCGGTTGTTTCATATTGCCACAACTCTTCAACATCAGCGCCACTGCCCTGGTTAGCCTTGTAAACAACTGCAAATGTGTCTGCTTCCCAAACTGGAGAAACAGTTACTGTTGCCCCTGAAATGCTTGTAAGGTTAATAAATGTATAATTAGATGTTTTTGCTTTTTCTGCAAGGCTGTCACCATTCGTGCTGTCAAATTTAATTTCGCCTTCGTTTGAGTTAACTGCAACGAAATTGATTATGTGATAACCTTTGCGATAGAATTCTGAAATATATGTTGAAATGTTATATTCTTCACCATACATAACAGTAACAAGAGTTTGTTGATGTTCACCTCTTATCGAACCCTCTGCTGGGTCAAAGAACACCTTATATTCAATTGCTTCATATCCCGCATATAATTTTGAGACATATTTCTCTGTTTCTTCGTCATATCCTGCGCGAGCAAACAACTCATTAATAATGTCGCGATCAACTTCAAATGCGGCATTTTCTAATGCGTTATAAACAATGTCTAAGTCGCTGCCACCCTTTGTGTATTTCCAACCACTAAATGAGTAACCAACTTTTGGAGCAATATAAAGATTTGCACCAGAATCGTAAGAATAGTCAACCGACAGAAGTGAATTGTCGCCATCGAAATATTCAACAACAAATTCAATTGGGTCTACATCAAGCGAAATTGTTGCTTCGCCATAGTTATATTCATCTGTGATTGTATATACTGTGTCTGAAGATGGAATAACTTCGCCATTAACAACATATCCACGAACAAGATATCCAGTTTTTGCTTCAGCGCTTGCGTTAAGAATGGCACCAAATTTAATTTCATATTGATTTTCATCAATAAGTCTAACACCAAGGCCATCTGTTGTTTCAAGTTCGATTGAGCCATTTTGGTCGTCAATAACAACACTATAAACATCTCTTTGATATTTAAGAGTTATCAAAAGTGTGCTTTCGGTAACTTTTAACTCGTTGTTTTCTTGGTTTGTATAATACTCTCCAGCATAGTTGAATCCTGGAACAACGAGTTGATCAGTTACAACACTAATATTATTAATTGTTTCATCAGTTGTGAAATAACCACTTATATAAGATGTATAATATTTTAAATAGTTTTCATCATTAATATCAACCTCAACATAGCTTCCGTCAAGTTGCTCAAGCCATGCTCTGAATCGATATTCTGTTGAACCTTGTTGCCAAACGGTTTCAAATTCAACAACGCCATCAGCCTCTGCTGTTAGGTTTTTAAGTCCCTCAGTTTCTGCAGCATATGTTAAAAGTGTTGTTCTATTTCTCCATGCCGAGAACTTATATGCGCTTTCACCATTATATTCTTCACCAAGTTTATAATAGTTTTTAGCGAGTTTCAATGTTTGATCATAAACACATTCAATATAATAATAAGCGTCTTCTGTTCCTGTTGCAGCATGATATTGAACCTCTGTGTCTGACAAAACGTCATCAAGAAGAGTTAACTCACTCAATGTTTGTGAGCCATCATCAAGAACTGCTTTTACACCAACAAATTTAACAATATAGTGGTTTGCGGTCCAGTTGGCAACCAATGTTAATCCACTAAGATTATTTTCTGTAACATAGTCATAAAGACCATTTACCAAAGTTGTTCCTGAACCAGAAACTTCAACATCGGTCGTTCCGTTGTTATATGTCCATTTGTCAAATGTGTAACCTGTTTTAGCAAAGTTTGCTGTTGCGGCTGTTTCAAGAACAAATTCATTGTCGTCATAATAAGCAACAACTGTTTTGTTTGCACCAACACCTGTTCCCGCAGTATAAGTCAAAGCAAATGAATTTGCTTCATATCTTGCAAATAGTTTAACTGCCTTTGGCTCTTCAGACTCTTCATAAATGTCATAGAGCGCATTTATTTCATCAACGGTTAATTGATAAGCAGGAGCGAATTCTGTTTCCTCTGAGAGTTTCCAAGCAACAAGTGTGTAACCATGTTTAATAAAGTCAGAAATTTCTTCACTGTCAGGAAGAACAGCAGAACCATCATAAAGAACATCTATTGTTGCTTCTGCATCAACATCGTCTTCCTTTTCAGTGAGCGTAATAACAAATGAATTTGCTTGCCAAATTGCATATAGTTGCAAGCTTTCTCCATGAGTAATTGCATAAAGTTCATTTACTGTTTCAACAGCAAGTGCATTTGAATAAATATGCTCGTCGTCTACACCAAACACAGAATCGGCATCTTCTGACCAACCTTTAAATGTGTAGCCATGTTTAACAAATGCGTTTTCAGCAAGATTTCCAATAACATTATAGGTAAGATAGGTTGATGCAACCTCACCTTCTGTTGCCCCGTTGCCGTCATAAGAAACTGTCCAACGTTTTGAAATAACATTGGCAACATAAGTTATGTCATCAACACCATCAACAACAAAGTGAAGATTTTCAGTTGTTCCAACAGTTACTGAATCAACTTTCCATGCATCAAATACATATCCATCAACAGGCACTGCAGTAATTGTATATTCACTGCCAAACACAACTAAATATTGATCTTCAACATCGTCATATGTTACATGTTCACCTTCAAGCCCAACAATAACGCAGTTAACACTATCTTCGTGAACCAAAACTTTAACTTTTATTGATCTTCTTTGATAATATACATTGATTTCTAGAGTCTCGTCGCCAGCAATCTTAAATTGATTGTTAGACTCCATTCTTTCATAACTAAATCCGTTAACATAAGTGCCATAGTTTGAAGATATCAATTCAAGAACATCACTCGAGTCAACAACTGTGTCTGTTGTTCCCGTTTGAATAATTATTGCATTAGCATCTTCATATGACTCTGGATTGAGTGTTTGCAATTTTATGTTTATTCTATATTTTGTGTCATCGCGAGCTTCCCACTCTGTGTAAAGACTAAGAAGTTGAGCTTCTGCATATTCATCTAGATGTGTCAAAATATAGTTATAAAGTTCTTCACTAGTTTTAATAGAAACACCAGTTCCATCTTCTCTGCTGTTATAACCAACAAGGTTATATCCTGGTCTTTCAAAAATATTCATGTTGAGTGGTGTTTCGTTAAGAACTATGCTAGCATTGCTTGTTGATTCTGATTCTGTGTTTGAATGGAAGCGGAAATTATATTTATTTGCCTTCCATTGTGCATACATGTTTAACTTGTCATCAACTTTATGCAACAAATAATCTTCATAGAGTCTATTCACATCTACGTAGCTAATTTTTGTTCCGTCGAACACATATTCAACTTCGCCGGTCTCAGACAGTGACCAACCAACAAACGAATAGCCACTGCGTGTAAATGAAGGAGGAAGTGTTCCTTCGTCGTCATAGCCATATGTTCTGTCTGTTACTGTTGGTGTTCCAAAGTTAGAGCTGAATGCAACAACAAAATTCTCTCTTTCCCATCCAGCGTAAATGGTAAATTCAGAAAGATTTTCTGGAAGGTTTGCGTTTGTTCCAATTTGGTCGTCTACACCAACTTGTTTTGTGCATGCAGAATCATAGAACCAAGAATTAAACTTATATCCATGTCTTTCAGCCTCTGCCCAAACACCAATACTGTCGAGGTATTTATATGTTTTAGTCATAGGAGAATATGGGTTTGCAGTCTCGTGAGATGCACTTCCATGATCATTCAAATTAACTTTAATACTATATAATTTCTTAATATACTTAACAACAATAATGTTGTTTGCCTTGTCTCCAGACACTCTAGCGTTCTCTTCAACTTCTGCCTTGTAATATTTATAGCCCTTAACAGCGTCTGGTCTTAAAGAGTCTATTTGGTTATAGACATCAGACATCAATTGATCAGCATAGAAAAGGTCTTCAAACACAAGAGTTCCACCACCAGAACTAAATTCATAGCCTTGTTCTGTTTGAGCAATTTCTCTTTGAATTTCTACACGAACCTCAACTGTTTGAGCCTCCCAAACAGCATAGAGAGTTATATTTGATGTGTAAGAATAAGAAAGTGTATCAGTGTAAACAACCTGACCATTTTGTGTTGTTGTCCAACCTTTAAATTCATAACCAGCTCTTTCCATCACTGGAAGGGTTATGTCTGACTTAAACACAATTTTGTTATACTTTTCCAAGTCTGTTCCATCAACAAATGATGCTGGGTTGATTGAATATTCTTGAACATTGTCGTTAAATGTGATGGAATATTCATTTCTGTTGAAGTAAATAACAAAGTGGTGTGTGTTATTATTTTTGATTGTGTTATATCCAGTAAGCACAGAATATTGTGTGTCGCTAGATGATGCAGCAGCAGTCTTTATGGTATATCCTGGCTCAACTTTAGAAACGGCATCAACCGTCATCAAATCAACATAATCGTTTGGAGCAAACGAGTCAACAGTTACTGAACCACGTTGTTCATAGCCAGACTTGTCAACTGTTTGATAATAATAAAGCACGTTGAATTCACGATTGTTTAGCACACTCCATTTTGCGTAAACAACAACCCCACCGCTATACTCTTCTGTCATCAAAACATCATCAGTTAGTTCTGTTTGATAGTCCTCATCAAGATACCAGCCATCCAAATGCCAGTTGATATTTCTTGCATCGGTGTTTTTAAATAATGCTTCTTGTGTAAAACCTTTTTGTTTAAGAGCATTCAAAATTGAAGCGTTGTAGGCAACGTCAAAAGATTCACCATTTCTTTGGTTGTTTTCTGTTCCGATATCCTCAACAGTTGGGAAAGAAACATTTGGTCTAACAGGCTCAAGAATAACTTTTAAGTTAACCGTAACTTTATATGAACCCTTGGTTGTTTCACCATTGTAAGAATAGCGGGCAGCATATCTACCACTTGAGGTGTTAAATTCTGTGTATACTCTAGATTCATCATCTAGGTTTCCAACAGAAACAGGTCCTGTTACAACAAGTCCTGAAATGTTAACTGTTTGGCTGTCGATATCTGTACTACCAAAGGCGTCGGTACCAATTCTGATAATCTTGCTGTTTCTTCCAAAGTTTAGGTTTGTCAAGTTGATGTATCTAACAAATGCGTTATCATCGACCTCTGTGATATTTTCAGGAAGATCAACGCGTTTTACTTGACTTGTTTTAAACAAGTTCAAAAATCTTGAAGACAAAACGTTTCTGTTATCTAAGTTCATCAATCTCATAACATAATCTGTTCCGTCAACATCATCGTAGCCACCAAACGCAGTGTCTGTTGAATGATAATATTGGAAAATTTGAGAGTTATAAGTTTGCGCACCAAGAACAGAAATATCAACAGTTGCGTTATCAGTAAACGCAACCTTTTTAAGTCTTGTAAAATAGCTAAGAGAGCCAGCATCAAGATAAGTGATTCCACCAGCCAAGTTAATCTCTTCAATGTAAGAACCAACGGCTTGGAACTTTTCCATAAATCTCTTGGTTAAATGTTCTTCCGCAAAATAAATGTTAAGTGTTGTGATGTTAGAATCTTCAAAGTTAGAAGCATCAATAGTGAAGTTATCACTGCTGATGTTATATACGCTAAGGGTGTGGAAATTTGTAAGACCTGTAAGAGCAGCTCCACCAAAGTTAACAGACGCAGCTTTAACATCGACATTTTCAATGGTGTCACTGTTAAGGTTTAAGTCTCTGTTAATTTGAGATGAAGCACCAACAATAGTAACAGTTGTCAAACTGTTTGCATCAACAAGAGAGTTTTTGTCAAATTTAAGGACAGAAGCATCGTTAATAACAAGGTTTTGAATTCCAGAACCAGTAAACGCATAAGCGCCGACAGTTTCTACGCTATCTGGAATCGTAAAAGTAGAGAGGGCCTCACAACCATTAAACGCACTGTTTCCAATCGAAACAAGGTTATATGAGTCATTTCTGTCGTCTTTTGCCACAGTAATGCTTTCGATAGACTTGTTAAATTCACGACTTGAAGAGCTAAATGCTCCGTCGAGCACAGACACAACTTTAACATTGCCGACGGTCGCAGGAATAACAACGTTCTTGCTAGAGCCAGTATAACGAATAATCTCGTAGTATTCATCCACGACATTATTGTTCTGATCTCGTTCGAGAACATAGCGCATCAAAAAGTCACCAACGTTTCTTTCTTCGGTTACAGACTTATCTGTTCCACGAGTAAAGATAACAATTGGAACAATGACAGCAGCCAAGAAAAAGATACTGCTGAAAATTATCAGAAGCAATCTCGTTCTTCGGCTCATCCCCTTCTTGTTAGTATCAGATGAATAATCTCTGTAAGTAGTTTGTGTTGTTGTGTCTCTGTCCATAATTCCACCTATTTTTTATAGTTTGGGTGCTTTAATAATAAATATTTATTATTTACACCACTAAAAATGTAGTTTTTTATCGAATTTTTCGCATAGAGAAAGCTTTTTTTATAAAAAACCGCATTTGTCACAAGTCAACCACTAAAATTCACCACTAAAACAGCTTTTTCGACTCATTTTTTGTTAAATTTTTATTTGCTATTTTGTAGTTTTTGGTTAACTTGTATACATATTTTAACAAAATAGCTAAAAAATGTCAAGCGTTTACACATCATTGTTTCGACTAGATTTAACAAGAAAAAACAGACAGTCAACAACCGTCTGTTTCTTTAAAATTTGTTTATCCTTTGGCCACCACTCCTCGTTTAGGCTTGTAGACATCATTTCGAATCTGCTCGCTCTTAATCAGAACTCCGTCGCGGTAATAATCAATGTAACCCTTCGACTTAAACCCATCCGCTCCCCACGAGATTCTTTTTTCCTCACCAGGCGCCAAACCATATTCTTCACCATCGACAACAATATCATCTTCCGGCTTGTTTTCTTCAAATTTTTCGAACCTGCGAACAATGGTACATTCTGGCGGAACGCCGTAGATGACAACCCTACACACTCCTTTATCAGCGCAAGCCGTAATCAAATAGTCAGCATCTGTTTGGTTATAAATTTTTAGATCTGCACTTCCAGAATTAACCATTGCATCAAAACACGGTTCAACATAAAAAGATGGCAAACTATGCGGATGAACCTCAGTTATTTTAAGACCCGACATAATCGCCGCATTATAAAGCGTTGAACTAACTTGACAAACACCACCACCAAACCCTTCAACATATCTGCCGTTCACAATAATCTTTGCAGACTTGTAACCTTTTTGTTCACTTCTAGCCCCAGTTGCTTCATTAAAGCTAAACGTTTCACCCTTTTTAACAATTTTTCCATCTATCGCATCAACTGCTAACCTAATATTGTTAACACGCCCCTCTGTCGAAGTTGAAAACTTAGTTGAAAATTCGCCACATTTCAAAAATTTGTTTTTAATATCGCCCAGAGTCACTTTTGGTGAGACAATTTTAGACTCAATCAAAATTTGCTGCCCAGTCAAAAATCGCAGTTTTGTTAAATTTTTATCAATTTTTAAGCCATTTTTCTCCTTTTTAAATTCAATTTTGCAGTTTTTTGCACTGATTGGCATGGCATTTGTGGGCTCCACATCCACCTTTTCTGCAAAATCATCTAAACTTTTGCGGAAATTTGGAAAAACATAATCTAGTACTTCATCAACCGAAAAACCCATCGCCAAGAGTTTGTTTGCAACCATCAACCTTTCATCAAGATTTTTATTTAAATATTGCTTTCTAACAAAACTGTCCACATCAATTTTAGATATATCTAGTTCAAGTTTTTGTCCATTATATTCCGCAGTCAAGTTTTCCGCCATTGAAAAATTAGATGTTTCGTTTGTCACAAACCCCAAAAACATTGATAAAAAAATAACAAATACCACCGTTAATCTTTTCACGATTATAGTATTTGTTATATTGTTTGTTTTTATCAAATTTTGTCGATAATATTTTATTTTACCAATTTATTAAAAATTATTTAATTTGTATGTTTTGTTGATTTTAAAGCGTTTCTATACAATTTACTCTTTTTCTAAATATTCTTCTCTGTTTTTATTTGCAACTTTTATTGCTCTTAATTTCAACAATTCTTTGGTGTTAGCTTTCGGATGGTTTAAGCAATATTCTAACAAGTTGTTTAACATGGCACCCACTTTTTCAATTTTAATTTCTGGCACAGCCTCAATAATGTCGTTGCCATCAATATTCAATTCTTTTAATGTAGTTGGTGTGTTATTTTTTATCATTTTGTGATAAACTCTTCTCCACCTGTTTGCTATTGTTGAAGTTTTTGTGTAGTCTGTGTTTTCCAATGAAATTGCATCTTTAAGAGCACATATGTCTTCAAAATCTTCCAAGTTATTTTTTATAAACTTTCTAATTTCTTTTTTACTTGTCCAACCATGTTTGTCAAAATCATTTGCAGCAACAATTCTTTTTGTTTTTTCAACAACACTTTTTGGATAGCCAAGACCCTGGCTTCCTAAATTTTGTTCAATGATAATATCTGCCCATTCTTTGCTAAAATTAAAATTGTTTGAATGTGTTTTTGTGTAAACCTTTCCAACGTCGTGCATCAAACAAGCAAGCCTTGCCTCTGGTTCGCAAACACTCACTGCATTAATCAAATGAATATAAAGTGGTTCTTGTTTGTTGTCTAAAATTGTTGATTCTTGAATTTCGTCAATTGCTGGCAAAATATACTTCCACAAACCAAATTGTCCAAGCATGATTAAACATTTTGCATGAGCATATTTGCTTTCTTTGTTATATGGATAAAACGTGTCACAAACAAGCATTTTATCGAATTCATTTCTAATTCTTGTGTTTGTTAAATTAGAAACTCCTGCGCTGTGTTTTAATGCCGCTTCAAGAGTTCTTTCGTCTGCCAAAAAACCAAAAGAATTCATAAATCTAATCATTCTTAAAATTCTTTCTGCATCTTCGCTAAACGACGCTTCTGCACCAGCAGGACAAACAATTTTTTTGTTTTTTATGTCTTGAACACCAAAAACTGGGTCAACAATTTCTTTTCTTTCAATGTCATAATATATTGCGTTGATGGTAAAATCACGTCTTAAAGCATCTTCTCTGATGTCTTTTACAAACTCAACACCTGTTGGGTTGTGTTCACCGTTTAAATTATAATTTTCTCTTCTAAATGTGGTGTGTTCATATCTTTTATCTCCATAAATAACAACGGCACCATATTTGGCGTTAGAATCATCAGTTTGAAACCTTGTATTCTTTAAAATTTGAACCACTTTTTGTGGTTTGCAAGACGAAGCTAAGTCAATATCGTTTTTTTCCGCACTGTAGATTTCCATAATTGCATCACGAACAAACCCGCCGACAATATACAATTTTTCGCCGTGTTTTTCAAAAATTTCTGATAGCTCAATTATTTCCTCTGGAACAACAATATTCATCGTGCTTCTCCATTTAACATTTTATCATCTATTTTTTGTTCTCGCAACTTTTTTAAAATATGTTATCAGTAAGAAATGTAATCCCAGTTAGATTTTTTAAACAAGGCCTTATAGTTCGCAAGTTCTGTTGGTGAAGATATTCCAGAAACGTAAACTTTTATGCTAGAAGCCATGTTATAAAATGCATTATCTTTTATTGTTACGTCTGGGGAATATTTAATATACATTCTTGTCAAACTTGTGCATGCCGAAAGCGCATAAGAATTAAATTTTGTGATTTGTCCTAATCTAACTCTTATTAGTTTGCTGCAGCCAAAAAACATTGCTTCACTAACTTCGGTTGTGTTTTGAACAGTTATTTCCAAAAGATCTCTGCAACCATAAAACGCCCTGTCTATAAAAGTTGATTGGTCTGTCACTTTAACATATTTTAATGATTCTGGAACATTTAGGTCGTTTTCAAGATTTGTTTTTGAGCCAAAAATCCAACCTAAAAAGCCTGTTTCAATCTTTTCGCTAGATTCTCCAAGAAAACATGTGTTTAATGTCTCTAACACAGGCATTTTCACAAGTGAGCCATTTTCTATTTTTTCTATGTTTGAATTAATGTTTAAAGTTTTAAGATTGTTTGTTTTAACAAAAGAGTTACTCAAAATTGTTTTGGCGCTTTCTGCCACTGTAAAAGAAGATCCTTCTTTTGCCCTAGGATAACAAACCAAAGAATTGTCTGCAGAAGAATATAAAACACCATCAACCACATAAAAATGTGAGCTTTCTGTGGTTATTTGTTGCAAGTTTTTTGCGGCAGACAAAAATCTGTTTTCTACCGATTCAACAGTTGACAAAATGTTAAATGTTGTTGCATCGATGTTAGGCAAACAATAAATTAGTTTTGACCTGTCTTGAGAATAAACTACTCCATTTTCTATAACATAGTTTGTGCTAACCAAATTTAACAATGAAAGGTTTTCACAGTTCTCAAACGCTAAAAAGCTTGAATCAGAAATGTTTTGATTGCTTTTAATTTCTGTCAGATTTTCACAATCTTCAAATGAATATTCCTCAAAAGAAACAAGTCGTGGAAGTTGTGCAGATGTTAATTGCAAGCATTTTGCAAAGGCCTTTTTTCTTACAGACACAACATCAACAAATGCATTGGTGTTAGCCAAGCTTTCACAGCCATAAAACCCAAATTCATCAATCATAGTAACAGACTGAATGTTTGAAATTGTTGAAAGTTTTTTACAGTTCATAAAACACTGCTTTGAAATTGAATTTGACATTAAGTTTTTAATTTCTGTCAGATTTTCACAATCTTTAAAAGCCCCCACTCCAAGAACTATGTTCCCAGCAGAAAAAGTTATTTTTTTAAGCGCTTTGTTGGCTGCAAAAGAATAGTCTCCAATTTCTGAAAGAAGACTGCAAGAAGAAAGATCTATATGTTCAACAGACACACCATAAAATGCCTTATCATAAATTTTTCTTATGTAGGTTCCGAGCGAAATTTGGGTTAAATTTTTTGCTCCGCAAAAAGCACTTTCAAAAATCTCTAGTGGAGGCAAATTCTCAGACAAATCGAGTTTTGTTATTGAAGAATTTTCAAAGGCGTGTGCACCAATTTTTATTAACTTTTCTTTTGCCACAACCTCTTTAATTTTTTGCTCACCAAAAAAAGCATATTCTCCAATTTCTGTTGTATCTGAATTAAAAGTTATGTTTCCGTTTGTTTCAGCAGCTTTAATAACTTTTAAATTGTTTCCATTTTTTTCATATATGATGTTATTTAAAACATTATATTTTGATGATTGACTAGAAATGGTTTTTAAAAATGTTCTTTTAAAACTAGAAGTAATTTGAAAAACATTTTTCCCTAATTTCAAATCTAAAATTTCTCCGCCATCATTGAAGCAGTTTTCTATTTCAATGCAATCTAATAGGCCAACATTTTTCAGTTCTGTACAACTGTTGAAACAATTTGTTAAAATTTGAATTTCACCCAAATCAACTGTTTGCAATTTTGAATAGTTATTTATTCCTGAAATAGAATCTGCGTTTCCAACAACCAGTTTTTCAAGAGAGTTGTTATTTTCTTCAAAAACTAAATTTCCTGTTGCTGAAGAAATGTCAACATATGAATAATTAACTAGTTTTTTTAGTGTTGTTTGAGACAATTCTCCAGTATATTTTACACCAACAATGTCAGAATCAAACTGTGTGGAACTTGTGTTTTGAACATATCCCACATAAACCGTTGTTGAATTTGTTATAAGGTCTTCACTTTTAATTTTGTTTTTCAATTCTCTGTCGTAATAATAGCCTTCAACGTCGTAACCGTCTATGTTGTCTCCCGAAAGAATGTCACTAAATTTATTTCCGCCATTCGCTTCTACTGTTCTTGTTGAATTTGTTATTGGGTTATACACAGAAACAGAAATTTTGCTGTTAGATTTAAAAAATATTCCAAGACAAAATCCACCAACAATAATCAGCGTTAAAGAAAGTATTATAACAAGCTTGTTTCTCATAGATTTAATATATATATTTTAACCATAAATTGTCAAATGAAATGGTGTTTATTGAATATTCTTTTAAAATTTAAACAAACTAAAATTATGAAAATTTTCCAATATTTTGTTATTTCTTTTTTAGTTGTCGTTTTAGCTGCCCCACTGGTTTCTTGCTCGTCGCAAAATCAAAAGATAAAAATGTATGACATTAACACTCAAAAGATTGTTGAGCTTGATTTTGAAGACTATGTTGCAGGAGTAACAGCTGCTGAAATTGATGAAAGTTTTTCAAAAAGTGCAATAGAAGCTCAAAGCATAATAGCTAGAACATATGCTACATGGTTTCTAAAAAACAAAACTAGCAAATATTCAGGGGCAGACATTTCTAACGACATTAGCGAAGCTCAGGCCTACACAAACACAATTCCTGATAAGATTGGTGAATACTCGTCTAACACTAAAGGCAAAATTCTAAAAATTGATGGCGAGGTCTTTTTGCCATATTTCTGCAGCAACGCCGCAGGCAAAACAAGTTTGCCACAAGATGTGTTTGGAGAAGAAGCAAAAGGTTATGCCATAGTTGAGAGTTTAGAAAATGAAAACAACAGCAAGAATTATAGTTGGAGTGCAGAAATAGAAAAATCTGAAATCTTGTTCGCCATGAAAAAACTAAACAAAAACTTGGCAAGTTTAAATTCTTTTGTTGTTGGAAGTGTTGATAGTTCAGGCAGAGCAAAAACTTTTGTTGTGGGTGGCGTCGAAGTCAACGCAAATGCTTTTAGACTTGCCGTTGGTAGCACAATTTTAAAAAGTTGTGCTATAGACAAAATCAGCATAAAAGAAAACACTGTTGAGTTTTCCGGAAGAGGTTATGGTCACGGAGTTGGTTTAAGTCAGTGGGGAGCAAACATTTTGGCGAGTCAAAACTACTCTTTTGAAGACATATTAAAATATTATTTTAAAGATTGCCAAATTGAAAATAATAACTAACAATCATTGTTTAAAATTGAAACATAACTTTTGTGAATTTTAAACGTATAAATCTGTTATTTTTTATAACTAAATTCGAGTTATTAACATATTAACAATGCCTAATACAATAACTACAACAAAAAAACATTTTATCTAAACCATGATAAAAAAATACTAGTCGATTTCGGCTAGTATTATACTTTTTCAAATTGGCTGTTATAAAGGTTTGCATAGAACCCTTTTTTTGCGAGAAGTTCAGCATGAGTTCCTTGTTCAATAACATTTCCTTTGTTCATAACCAAAATGGTGTCAGCGTTTGTAATTGTTGAAAGCCTGTGAGCAACAATAAATGAAGTTCTGCCCTTCATCATTGTTTCAAAAGCAGCTTGAATTTTTTGTTCTGTTCTAGTGTCTATGTTGCTGGTTGCTTCGTCTAAAATTAACATTGGTGGCTTTAGAAGCATAATTCTTGCAATACACAAGAGCTGTTTTTCACCTTGCGACAGATTGCTTCCCCCCTCTGAAACAATTGTGTCATATTGCTGAGGCATCTTTTGAATAAATTCGTCAACACCAGCAAGTTTGGCAGCCTCAATGACATCTGAAAGTGGAACGTTTGGGTTTCCGTAAGCAATATTTTCTCTAATGGTTGAATTAAAAAGCCATGTTTCTTGCAAAACCATTCCGTAGTTGCTTCTTAGGCTGTCTCTTGTTATTGTTTTTATGTCGTTTCCACTAACAGAAATTGTTCCGCTGTTTGTGTCGTAGAACCTCATTAAAAGGTTAATAAGAGTGCTCTTGCCGCAGCCAGTTGGTCCAACAATTGCTATCTTTTGGCCAGGTTTTACATCCAAGTTAAAGTTTTGAATAAGTTTAACTTTTGGAATATAACTAAAATAAACGTTTGTTAAATTAACACTACCATCACAATCTGTCATGTTAGGGAGTTTTTCATCAGATGGTTCATCTGATTCTTCAAGAACAGCAAACACTCTCGAAGATGCAGCAAATGCGGCCTGAATGTCGCTTATGTTATCACTTATGTCGTTAAATGGTCTTCCAAAACTGTTTGAGTAAGAAAGGAATGAAGATATAACACCAACAGAAATACTACCTCTAATTGCTTCGAGTGCACCAACAAGTCCTACCACGCCATAAACAACAGAGTTAATAAATCTTGTTGTTGGGTTTGATAGGTTTCCATAATAATTTGCCTTAATGCTTACTTTCAAATAATCTTCATTAACCTTGTCGAAATCTGATATGCTGTCTTTTTCGTGATTGAATGCCTTAACAACCCTCTCTCCGCCAATATATTCTTCAAGGTAACCAGAAAGTGTTCCTTGCATGGTAACTTCCGCTTTATAAAATTTCTTTGCCCTCTTAACAAAGTATAAAGTAAATAGCAGACTCATTGGTGTTAAAATAGTAATAATTATTGCAAGTTCAATGTTCATAATAAACATTGCAATAATTGTTCCAATAACAGTCATAACACCAGAGAGAACAGATGCAATGCTTTCCAAAAAGCCATCGGTCATTGTGTCGATGTCGTTAATCATTCGACTTAAAAGGTCTCCGTGGCTAGAAGAGTCAATAAAAGATAGTGGCAATGAGTTGAATTTTTCAAACAATAGAGCCCTTATTTTGTAAGATGCCTTATATGTGAAAGCATTTAGCCAATAAGAAGCCAAAAAGTTTGTTACCTGCCCTAAAATTACAAAGATAATCAAATATATAGAGTTTGTTGTAAGCCCGCTAAAATCTACGTTGCCAACCCCTACTATGTTGTTTATGCATCTGCCTAAAAAGATTGGTGTTAAAAGTTCAAAAACAGAACTTATAACATCAGCAAGAATAGCTAAATAAATATATGCCCTATATTCTTTTGCATAGACAAAAACTTTTTTTATTGAATATAGTGCTGAACGATGTTTATTTATTTTGTTTTTAACTCTCTGTTCAAGAGATTGTCTCATTTGAAGAGAAGATAATCTTTCGTTTGCCATTATTTCTTCACCTCCTTGTTCTGAGACTGGTGAATTTCTGCATAAACAGAACAACGTTCAAGAAGTTCTTCATGTTTTCCAATGTCAACAATATTTCCGTTGTCTAGAACAATAATTTGGTCAGCATCACGAAGAGAGTTAGTCCTTTGTGAAACAATGAATGTTGTGGTGTTAACAAGATGGGTTTTTATTGCTTTTCTAAGCTTTGTGTCTGTGGCAAAATCTAGGGCGCTTGTTGAATCGTCCAATATTAAAATTTTAGGGTTGTCAACAAGGGCACGAGCAATTGTTAAGCGTTGTTTTTGACCGCCAGAAAAGTTTGTCCCACCCCTATCTACTTTGTGTTTCAAAAAGTCAGGATATTCTTTAACAAAGTCATAGCTTTGACTAATTTTAAGAGCGCGAATCATATCTTCTTCGGTTGCGTCAGGTTTTCTCCACTTTAAGTTGCTTTCAATTGTTCCTTCAAAAAGTGTTGGATTTTGAGGAACAATTCCAATAATTTTTCTTAAGTCTGAAACCCTATATTTTTTTACGTTTTCGCCACCAACCAAAACATTGCCCTTTGTTGCATCATAAAATCTAGGAATAAGATAAACAATGCTGCTTTTTCCAGATCCTGTTCCGCCAATAACACCAATTGTTTGCCCAGGTTCAACTTTGATCGAAAGGTTTGAAACAACATCTTTAATGTTATTATAACTAAATGATACATTTTCAAAAACAACACCAGAAAGATTTGGGTTATCAAAATTTATTTCAACAGGTTTTGCAGGGTCTTTTATTGAATTTTTTAATGATAAAATCTCATCTATTCTGTTAGATGAAGCCGACATTCTTGTGTAGATTGTGATTAGTCGTGCAATTGCAACAAGAGCTGCAGAAATACGAGTGAAATAGTTGATAAAGGCAATTAAGTTACCTTGAGAAATTCCGCCAATATTAACCTCAAAACCACCAAAATACAAAATTGCAATAATAGCAAAGTTAACAATTGTGTAAATCAGAGATGGCAAAATAGCACCCCATGCAGCAATCTTTTGTTGAGTGTTAACAAGCTCGTAGTTGGCTGTTTGAAATCTTTTTGCTTCAAAATTTTGCTTATTAAAAGCTCTAACAACCCTAACACCAGTTAAATTTTCTCTTGTTACATTGCTAGTTTTGTCGAGTTTGTCTTTGCTGAGTTTCAAGAGTGGGCTAACCCTTTTCATAATGAGCAAAACAGCGCCAATTAAAACAGGACTAACAACCAAAAAAATCAAACTAAGTTTTATGTTTATTGTCATGGCCATAACAAGAGAGCCAGCAATTAAAAAAGGAATTCTAATGGCAGTTCTAAGCAAGCTTCCAACGCCTGTTTTAATTTGATAAACATCTTCAACAGTTCTATTTAAAAGGCCAGTTGTTGAAAACTTATCAAGCTCTGCGTGGCTTAAATCGTTAATGTGGGCAAAAATGTCGTGCCTCATGTCTCGAGCCATTCTTTCAGTTGCTTTTGCAGCGAAATATTGGCCACAGATGTCGGCAACAATGGCAACAATGCTCAGCGCAAGAATCAGAGCAGAAAATTTCCAAATATAAGCGATGTCGTTATTTTTTATTCCAATATCAATAATGTAACTCATTAATAGGGGAATAATAACTTCAGTAACAGCACCAATAGCCTTTAAAACAGGAACAAAAAATATTGCCAATTTATGTTTTGACAAATATGAGACTATTTTAAAAGATTTTTGCTGCTTTTGCACTTTTTTCATAATTAAATTATAACCAGTTTCACAAAAACATGTCAAACATAAAGAGTAACTTATTTAATAAATATAAAATTATGAAAAAACGCCACAAAAAATTATAAAAATGCAAAAATACATCAATTAAATAGTAAAAATATACATTTTAAATGTTATTTTTGAAAAGAAGTATAAAATTAAAATGTTTGGAAACAATTTTATTAAAGGAGATAAATAATAATGGAGTTTAAAAATTCAGAAACATTAAAAAATTTGACAAGAGCATTTGCTAGTGAATGCCAAGATGGTGCTAAATATCAATATATGGCAGATGAGGCAACTCAAAATAAACAATCTGGAGTTGCAACCATTCTAAAAGCTCTTGCAACAAATGAAATGGCACACGCAAAAATATTTTACGACTACATTTCTCAAAATGCAGATGACAAAAATTTAAAGGTTGACATCAAGGCTTCATATCCAATGGCGCATGCGCCACTTATAGAAATGCTTAAAATAAAGGCAGAAAACGAAGATTTTCAAGCACAGACGGTTTATCCGGCCTTTGCAAAAACAGCAAAAAAAGAGGGTTTTGAGGATATTGCAAAAAAATTAACAATTATTGCAGATATCGAATCAAACCACAATGTAATACTACAAAAACTTTACTGCAAATTAAAAGAGGATTCGTTATACACATCTTCAGAAAAAACATTGTGGAAGTGTAACAACTGTGGATATCAAGAGTCAAGCAAAAAAGCATGGAAAAAGTGTCCGTTGTGTTCGCGAGAACAAGGTATGGTAAAAATTAATCTAAATTTAACATAAAATAAACAATATTTTAAGCCGCAAGGCTAAATTTTAACGCAAAAGTTCATATTTTGCGTTTTTTATTGCGTGTTTTTAAATAAATATTTTGCGAATAGATTATTTTTTATTGTTTAATTGTTATTTAGAATAAAAATTAATTGCCTAAACTCAAAAAATGTTATATTATATTGTTATATTAATATATAGTATTATACTTATATATAAGTAGGAGACATTATGGGTAAAATTATTGCTTTTGCCAATCAAAAAGGTGGAGTAGGAAAAACCACAACATGTTTGAATATTGCGGCATATATGGCGCTTATGGGCAAAAAAGTTCTTATGATAGACATTGATCCTCAAGGAAACGCCACAAGCGGACTTGGTGTTCAAAAAAATTCAGAAGTTAACTCAATATATCAAGTTATTTCTGAAGACTGTTTACCAGAAGAAGCTGTTGTAAAAACCAATATAGACGGCTTAGATTTGCTTCCAGCGAACATTGATTTGGCTGGTGTTGAAGTTGAACTAGTTGGCAAAAAAGACAGAGAAAGAGTGTTTAAAAGAATTATTGACAAAATTAAAAATAGTTATGATTATATAACCATCGATTGTCCACCTTCGCTAGGGCTCATCACTGTAAATGCGCTTACAGCGGCTGATAGTGTTTGCATTCCTATGCAGTGCGAATTCTTTTCTCTTGAGGGATTAAGCCAATTAATGAATTCAATCAGATTAATCAAAAAAACAGGTTTAAATCCAGACCTTCAAATAGAAGGTGTTGTTCTCACAATGAGAGATTCTAGAAGCAATTTAGGAAAGCAGGTGGCAGACGAAATAATTAAATTCTTTGGAAATGCTGTGTTTGAAACTTCAATTCCAAGAAATGTTAGACTTGCGGAATCTCCTAGTTATGGAATGCCAGTATATTTGTATGATAAAAATTGTACAGGATCACAAGCTTATTTAAAATTAACTGAAGAAATTTTAACAAAAAATCATGATAAATTTAAAAAACTTAGAGTAAAAAAGATAAATTAAGAGGTAAATCATGGAAAAAAGAGGATTAGGAAGAGGTTTAAACAGTCTGTTTGGGGATTACAATCTATCTCTAGAAGATGAAGAACCTAAAAAAGAATTAAAGAAAGAAGAAAAAATAGTTGAAAAAAAGGTTGTTAAAGAAGTTTCTGTTACAAAACCAGTTGAGGTTGAAATAGGACTTATCGACAGAAATCCTGCTCAACCAAGAAGAAATTTTGAAGAAAAAGCACTTGGCGAGCTGGCGCAGTCAATAAAAACACACGGAATTATTCAACCTCTAATTGTTGTTGCAAATGGTGAAAGATACACAATAGTAGCCGGCGAGCGTAGATGGAGGGCTGCAATTAAAGCTAAAATTAAAACGGTTCCCGTTGTGATAAAAGATTATACACCACAACAAATAGCAGAAATAGCCATCATTGAAAACTTGCAAAGAGAAGATTTAAATCCAATTGAATCTGCGCAGGCTATTAAAGAGCTTATGACTACTTACAACATGACCCAAGAAAAGGTCGCAGACAAAATAGGAAAGAGCCGTTCAGCGGTTGCCAACACGTTGCGCCTGTTAACATTGCCACAGCAAATTATTGATTTAATTCTTTTAAATAAGCTTTCAGCAGGTCATGCGCGCACACTTGTTACTATAGAAGATGAAAAATTACAAAAAGAACTTGCACTTAAGGTTGTTGAAAAGAGAATGAGTGTTCGCGATCTTGAAAATCTCATTAAAAAGCTAAATAAAAAAGCAACCGGTGCAAAAAAAGAAGAGGTAAGTGTTGAGTTTAAAGCATTTGCCGAGCAACTTAACAAAGCACTTGCAACAAAAGTAAGTGTTATAGGAACAGAAAAAAAAGGAAGAATAATTATAAATTACTATAATCAAGATGATTTGCAAAGAATTTATGATATATTAAACAAATAGCAACAAAAACAGTTAAGCATGCCAAAAGCATGCTTTTTTATTGTTAAAATATCAAAAATATGCGATTTTTTAAACAAAACCATTGTGCGCTCACAATATTTCGAATCGAGACGTTCTAATTTTAAATTTTGACAAGTTTAACGAATACTTTATCGTTTAAAAATACCATTGTTTCACGTGAAACAATGGTACTGAGATAAAAGATAAATGTTTCACGTGAAACAATATTTACAAAACAATTAACAAATGTTTCACGTGAAACAATGACAAATAAAAAAGCTGGTTAAATCCAGCTTTCATTGTTTTTGTTATATTTTATTTAGAATATCGATAATAAACTGTTTAATGTCTATATATTTAACCATAAACGTGTTCACACTATCCCGCAGCCAATGGCCTATTGCAGATTGGTTGATATATCCAATTATTCCACCGAGAAGGCCGTTGTCTGAGAAGAATGAAAGAACCGCAAAGAATAGAACAATAAACATAAATCCACGAACTATTCCAAACACACCACCAAATATCTTGTCGAATATGCTAGCAAAAGAAGATTTTTGAATTTCTTTACAAATCAACTTAAGCAGCAGTAATAATCCATAGATGAGCAAAAAGGCGATAATAAACGCACATACAACAGTGATAAATTGTGCAAGAGATTTACTAATAATGTCTGCCAATGTTAAATCTGTTTTGCCCGCTTCAATTGCAGCATCAATTTTGGTTGGCAATTTATCATTAATAATGCCGTTAAATAACTTTTTGCCAAAACCGGTCATTGAACTTCCATTAATTGAGTCGCTTACATAATCTATTACGCCGTCACCATAAGTTTGTTTATATTCAATTAAATTTGTAGTGAATCCACTTCCAACACCAGCGTAGTGACCAAACAGCCCATTGCCGATTGAGCTTTCCATTCCCATGACGCCAAGTAAACTGCGAATAGGGCCGGTCAAAAATACGGCAACTACAAAGTTAACAAAAAAACCAAACATATCAATTACTGAAAACATAAAGCCTTTTTTTATTCCAAAGGCCATGAATATCAGCAATATAACAATTATAATCGCATCAAACCAGTTCATAATTGTTTATAGAACATATGTTCTATATATCTCCTGTGTTCTCATAAATATATTATAATATATGTTTAAATCCATTGTAAAGAAAAATTGCAAAAATTTACTTTTAATATTAAAATTTTCAGTGTTTTTAATAAATTATGCGCAAAAATAATTAATTTGTTTTTAAAATCATATCATTTTTAGTGAATAAAGTGCTTACGCATGTAAACAATTAAAATATGACAACTAATATTTATTCTAAATTGATTGATAAATCTGTTGAGGACCTAAACAAATTTCTTTTGAAAGAGAAAAATAAAGAAATTGTTTTCTTTTGTGTTGGCAATCATAAGATTTGGTATGACAATTTCTCCTCGATTCTTTCTGAAAGGCTGAAACAAAAAAATAAAAAGTTTTTCATTTATGGTGGAAAACAGTTCCCTATTGTCCCAGACAATTTAGTTGATTTTATGAACTTTGTTGAAAAGAAACATTCCTCTGCCAAAATTGTCCTTATTGACAATTGCAGAACTTTTTCTAGGTCAGAAAGTGGCATTCTTGTTTCAAAAAGGGTTGCAACTGTTGCTGCCGGGTATGTTAATAAAAAGTCTTTTGGGGATTATTCTATTCTTTTAAAGGTTGATATAACAGAAAATCCAAATGAGTTTTTAGCTAAACAAGAATTTGTTATTAACAAAATTGTTAATGCACTTGCTGTTTAAGTTAAAACGACAAAAAATATTGAAAAATAAAAAATATTTACAAAATAGATTACCTTGCCGTGAAGGTTTTATTGTTTGTGATTATTTTTTAAAAGGTTATCAATAAAATTTAATTATTTTTTTGATTGATAAAAGCACCAAGTTGTGATAATATAATTTCATAAATTGAATATACATTAATGTATATTGCTTATTAAGGAGATTGCATTTTGGAAGAAAATAGAAAAAATGAAAACCCAATGAAACAATCGCTATTCAGAGGAATTGTTATTTGCATCGCTCTTTTGGTTGTTGCACTCATTGTTATGTGGTTTTTTAACACAGGAAGAAGGGGAACCGAAGTTGACCCATTAGATTTAAAAGAAAAACTATCTTCTGGCACAGTAACTAGAATTGAATTTACAAATGACTTTATTGTTGCGAAATATACTGATGGAAAATATTATTGGGTTCATAACAACTTTGGATATGGTCAAAAACTTTTGACAGATTTATATGATGGAGTTTATGACACAACCAACTTAAAAATTGTTGTCGGCTCTGCAGCAACATTTAACTTCTTGAATTTGTTATATCCTATTTTGAGCGTTATTGCTCTTGTGGTGTTATTCAGGTGGTTGTTGCGCTCTGTTGGTGCAGCAAACAGGTCTGGTTTAGATTTTGTTAAAAACCGTGCAAGAATAATGCCAAGCAAAGTTAAATTTGCCGATGTTGCCGGTGCCGACGAAGAGAAGGCAGAACTAGAAGAGATTATTGAATTTTTGAAAGACCCAGACAAGTTTTCTAAGCTTGGTGCTAGAATTCCAAAAGGTGTTCTTTTGGTTGGCCCTCCAGGAACAGGAAAAACTCTTCTTGCAAAAGCCTGCGCAGGAGAAGCAAATGTTCCGTTCTTTACCATAAGCGGCAGTGACTTTATGGAACTTTATGTTGGTGTTGGTGCATCAAGAGTTAGAGATTTGTTTGAAACAGCAAAAAAAGCAAAACCATGCATCATTTTTATCGATGAAATTGATGCGGTTGGTCGTCAACGTGGCGCCGGCCTTGGTGGTGGCAGCGACGAAAGAGAACAAACTCTTAACCAACTTCTCGTTCAGATGGATGGGTTTGAAGTGAACGAAGGAATCATTGTTCTTGCTGCAACAATCCGTGTAGACATTCTCGACCCAGCATTGTTGCGCCCAGGCCGATTTGATAGACGTGTTTACATTAACATGCCAGACGTTAAAGGCAGAGAAGAAATTTTAAAGGTTCATGCAAAAAACAAACCTCTTGGTGGCGATGTCAACCTTAGAAACATTGCTAGAATAACAAGCGGATTTACTGGAGCTGATCTTGAAAACATGCTTAACGAAGCTGCTCTTTTTGCAGCAAAGCAAAAGCAAAAAGAAATAAAAATGGAAGACATAAACAATGCGATTGCAAAGGTCACAATGGGCCCACAAAAGCGCAGTTATGTTATGAGTGAAGAAGACAAGAGAATAACAGCTGTTCACGAGTCTGGTCATGCAATCATTGGCAAGTGCATAAAAAACAATGACACAATTCACGAAGTTAGCATTGTTCCTCGTGGTGGTGCTGGCGGATATACTTTGTCTCGTCCAGAAAAAGATGAGAAGCACATGATGAAGAACAAACTTCTCGCAACAATCACCATGATGCTTGGCGGAAGAACCGCAGAAAAACTATTCTTATATGATATTAGCACAGGTGCATCTAACGATATAGAAAGAGCAACCAGCATTGCTAGAAGCATGGTTACAGAGTGGGGAATGAGCGAAAAACTTGGTCTTGTTCACTTTGGATCAGACGGAAACGAAGTGTTTATCGGCAGAGACTATGCAAAGAGAAACGAATATAGCGAAACAACAGCTGCCGCTATCGACGAAGAAGTTAAAAAGATTTTAGATGAGTGCTCAAAACAAGCCGAAAAGATTTTGAGCGACAACAGAGCAAAACTCGAAACCATGGTTGAACTGCTTCTTGAAAAAGAAACAATCTATCAAGATGAAGTAGACATGATTATGCAAGGCAAAACTAAAGAAGAAATCTTGACAGAAATTGAAAAGAAAGAAAACGCCGAACAGAAAAAAACAATCGATGTTGATGAACTGATTAAAAAGGCAGAGCAAAAAGAGGCTTCTTCTGCAAAACAAAAAGCAGAAAAAACTGTGGAAGACAAAGCTGAACAACCTAAAACTGCTGAGAAGAAAAAAGCTCCTGCAAAAAGAAAATCAACTTCAACAAAAAACACAGAAAAAACAGAGAAACAATCAACAACAAAAAAGACCAATTCAAAGGTGGCGTCAGCAACAAAAAGGTCTGCAACAAGAACCACAAAAAAAGAAGATAAAGCCGAATAAGGAAACAAAACATGAAGAAATTTTTAATTGGAGCTTGTGCTATTTTGGTGGCGGTTATTGCGGTTATGATTTCGCTGGCGTGCGTTAAACCAAAATATCAATTGAATTATTCATCAGCTTCAAGTGTAACAGTGTTTGAAAAGAGTGTTACAGCAAAAAAGAAAAACAACATAGACAACTTTGAAAAAGATTCTGCCGTCTATGCAGAGGTTATGAAATTGATTGATGAATCTTTGAGTTATAGCTTGTTAAAACTGCTATATAACCAAAAGAATCCAAAGATGATTGTTGAACAAGACTTGTCTAGTTCAGCGGTATCGTTCACAAACTCGCTTAAACAAGCAAATTATTGCATTGAACTCACCTTTGACACTCCACAAAATCAAATTGTGTATTACGAAGGCGATGCAAAGCTTGTCACAGCAAATGGCTATTATGGACTGATGTTTGTTCTTGGCTCGGAAAAGAATTTTAGAGATATTAACATCTTTTTTAAAACAACCTCTTATGGTGCGTATCAAAATAATCCAATGAAAATAACAATAGACAACTCAAAGCTTATTGATTATATTATTTCAATGTAAAAAACGGCTTCGGCCGTTTTTTTTGAACTTTAAATTTGTTTGTCAACAAACCCATATTGTGTTATACTGCTTTTATATGGGAGAACACTATGGAGCAGACAACACAAGAAAACAAGCATAAAGAAGAGAAGAATAAAACAATTTGGCAAGCTGTTAAGTTTACACTTTTTTCTATTTCTGCAGGGGTTGTTCAAGTTTTAAGTTTTACTGTTTTAAATGAATGGATAATTCGCGATATTGGCCAAAAATATGGCTGGTCATATTTTATTTCACTGATACTTTCAGTTTTATGGAACTTTACCTTTAACAGAAAGTTTACATTTAAATCTGCAAACAACATTCCAATTGCCATGCTTGAAGTTTTGGCGTATTACGCAGTGTTTACACCACTTTCTATCTGGTGGGGAGTTGCACTAGAGAGCGCACACTGGAACGAATATATCATTCTCGGGCTCACAATGATTGTTAACTTTATCACTGAATTTTTGTGGAGCAAATATGTTGTTTTTCGCGAAAAGAAGGTAGAACCAGAAAACAAAGTTGAGTCAAAAGAAGAGACAAACAGCCAACAAAATCTTCAGTCAGAAAATTAAAAGAACAAAAAAAGAAACATGCACCAACATGTTTCTTTTTTATTGTTTTTTATAGTCTTTTTACTCGTGCTGTGGAATATCCAAACGTTTGTCCGTGCAGCATATTCATCATTTGCTCGATAGTTCTCTTTGCCGCAGACATGTTAACGCGATCAAGCATTTCTCTTCCAATGCGCTCGTCATAAATGTCTGCACAAGCATCTCTCATAGTTGTGGTGGTCGAAGCCTTTGGATTTCCCATTTCGCGAGATTTGGCTGCGCAATAAAACTCTTCCATGTCTCTGCTGCCAGAAAGTTCAGCGCCTTCTCTCATATAGGCGAGGGCGGCGTTTCTTGCGTCTAATTCGTCCGCTTCTGCAAGATACTGAGCATAAGACATATTCGACTGACTGTGCATCATTGACAGTTGAATTTCGCGTTCAGCCGCGTTTGACGGATTGCTCTCAAACATGGCAAATTGAACGCGGTGGCGAGCCTCATGAATAACCGTTTCAAGAAGTTTTAGTGGAAAAAATGGGTTGAGCGCTCCAGCAAGTTCAAAAATGTTATCAAAAAGATTTTTATTCAAATAAATAGCTCCGCGGTTAGGGCGGTAGCAACCAAATTCAATAGTTCTGTCATTTAATGCCATGTCTTCTAAAACAATAGCACAAGGACTGACTCCTTGACTCAACAAATATCTGTTTGTGCAGGTTTGGTAAAGAGACAGTTGCTCATCCTTAGAAAGAGAATAAAAATAGTCTGGTTTAAAACAAGCCATAAGTTCTTCTTGACTTAGCCCGTCGAATTTGCTTGTGTCAATGGTTGGTTGAATTGTTTGAGACTTGCCAGTTAATTTTTGTTTGGCGTATTCTGAGCGGTCGTTGTCCTTTAGTTGTTGTTCAGTAAGGCTTTTGTTAGAATTACTGCTCTTTGAGGTCTTTTTATCAGCTTCAACAACTTGTGGCTCTTCTTGTGTTTCTTCAAGTTCGGCATAAAAAAGTTGAACTAATTTTTTTATTTTGTCATATTCTTCTTGGCTTCCTGCACGTCCGAGTTCCTTCAATAAGTATCCAATGATTTTGTTTACCTCGTCTTCAGAGTGACCCTTTAAACCAGAATAGTCTTCACCATCGATATGAAGGGTAAAATCCTCTCCAGAAAGAGCGTTTTTGATTTGGTCAGAAACATGATTGTGCTCAAGAGTTTTGGTTCTTTGAAATTGCATTTGGCTGTTATCTGCCATATTTAAAAAATCTTCAGCAAGATCCTTTCTTTTCTTCTTTACTTTCATGTCAAATTTTATTGCCATAAGTTTTCACCCCTAAACAATTTTGCACATTTTTTATTGTATATATTATACATCAAAACACTTGTTTTGGCAATATTAAACAATCAAAAAAGAACAGGCACTTAAGCCTGTTCTTTTTCTTTGTTTTGTTGTTCTTTCTTTTTGATTTCTTTTTTTGCAACAAACGAGTCGCCAATGGTAAAAATGAATCCAATTATAATAAAGATATAATAGGTGAACACTCTCCACAAAATTAGTGCCCAAAAGTTTGTTCCGTCTGTAAATAGCTTTGCAAATAGTGCTGCGAAAGATACTTCTGCCATTCCGCTTCCGCCAGGAATAGGAAAATAAGATGTTGCAAATGTGCAAAGAATAGACATAGCAATAATTGGAACAGGGCCAACAGAAAGGTTAGGGAAGTTAAATGCAAGATAAATGAGATATGCCACAAGTGCAAGTGTTAACCACTCCAAAATGCAGATAAAGAGTTGTCCAATAACAGCCCAAGGTTTTTTAATTAAATATTTAAACGCTTTTTGATATTGCTTAATAAAGCGCATAGATTTAAACACTGCGCGATTGTAGTTTTTAATAATTTTGATTTTGTGCAAAAGTTTAATTCCGCCCAAAACAATAACTGAACACAATTTGCGGTTGATAGAAACTAGCCAAATAAAAAGAGTGAGCAAAACATTGATTCCAACACCAACGCCAGCAAGAACCTTAATAACAATTCCTGAAGTAAATGTTTCCATCGGAATAAACAATGCAATAATTCCAAGAACAACAAAGGCAATCATGCTAATCATATATTTTCCAACAACAATGCTTGTTGTGTCTTCTTGGCTAACGCCCTTTTTAATTCCGTGTGCAATTTGTGCAAACTGTCCGCCACTGCCAAAAGGGGTTATGCTGTCCCAATATTTCCCAACAACAGCAAACTGAAGGCCGAGCCAAAAATTAAACTTTCCAGTTGTTATTTTCAGCATAATTGAATAGCCAATTGCATATAGCAAATAGAAAAAAGCAATTGCACCAAGAGAAATAAAGAAAAATCTGTAATATGGTCGTTCAGCAAACAGCTCAGACAGCGGTTTTGTTTCGCCAAAACAGAATTGATAAATAAAGATGCCTGCAACAATTGCGATGTTTATTATCAAAAAAATCCAAGATGTTTTTTTCTTTTTCTTTTTTGTTGCTTGTTCGGTTATTTTTGGTGATTTTGTGTAGTTAAATTCAGCAAAAGACTCAAGACCAGAATGTCTTGCAACAACTTTTTTGTTTTTAAAAATCTTGCTGCTTTTCTCCACGATATGCACCTTTTATTTTATGAAATAATTATATCATTGTTTACAAACAAAATAAACTAAAATTGTTTAGTTTGTTCCTATTTCTTTTTTCTTTTGCTCAATTAGTCTTTGATAGTCTCCAAAAACCTTCAAAGCAGAATCTTTCCATGTTCGATATAAATCGTTGTGGCAATTTTTTGAAATTTCGTTATATTTTTCAGGGTTAGAAACAGCCTCTATTATTTTTTCTGCATAGTTTTTTGTGCTATTGTCCGAAAGATATGCATTTCTTCCGTCGGTTAAGTTTGAGGCAGTTAAAAAGTCTTTAATCGAAACAGTAGGGGTGTTAAAGCAGGCCGCCTCATATTTAACAAGTCCGTCTGTGTCGTAATAAGAAGGAAACAAAAACAAATCGCTTCTTGCAAAAACCAAAGACTTTTGCCGTGTGTCGGTTATTCTGCCAACAAACAAAATTTCATTTTCAAGGCCTAATTTTTTAACCTGTTTTTTAAGCCTTTTTGTGTCGGTTCCTGTTCCTACCATAAGCATTTTGAATTTAATTCCAGAGTCTTTAACAAATTTTAACGATTCTATCAAAAAAGGAAGATTTTTCAAAATGGTCATGCGACCAACAAAGCAAAAGACCTTATCATCGCTGGCAATGTTATATTTTTTGTCAAATTCTTCGATTTCTTCTTTAGAGAATTCTGTTGGAACAAGGTCGGTTGCGTTATATTGCATTGCGATTGGCGCTTTGAGTTTATATTCATCTCTAAACAGTTTATCAACGCCGTCGTTAACCGCCCAGCATTCATCACACTTGTTGAGCGTGTCAATAACAATTTTCATCATAATGTTAGCAACACCAGCAAGCTTTACTGCGCGCTTAAAGTCTTTTTTAAACTGACTGTGCAGTGTTGCAACAACCGGAATGTTGTGTTCCTTGGCGTATTTGATTCCGAGTTTGCCAATGGTAAAAGGTGAATGAATATGAACAATGTCGAGGTTTGCTTCGTCGATTGCCTTTTTAAATTCTTTGTCAAAAGCAGGGGTAGGAAGGTCGTAGTCTAAAAAGAAAATAGGAAATTTCTTTTTGCACCTAACAACCTTATAGGGCAGTTTGCTGTCGTCAAAAGGCTTTCTGCCAACAGGAGCAAACACAGTTAAGTTGCAATAGTCCTGAAGGTTTCTTGCATAGTTATCCACAACGTTGATAACACCATCAACCATAGGAAAATAGGTGTCAATAAAAAGTCCAACATTCAATTTTTTGTTTTGAAAATTATCCATTGTTTTATCTCTCGATTAATTTTTCACACTAAATATTATACCACAAAGAGAGCGCAAAAACAACGCATAATAGACAGTTTAAAGAATATAAATATGCATTTTCATAACAAAAAAACCAAACTTAATCAAGCTTGGCTTTTTGTTTTATTGTTTATTATTTTTTGTTCTTTTTTAGTTGATACATAACTTTGTCGGCTTTGTCAATAAAATTGTTCAGCTTTCCAGTTCCATAAACCGCACCAATGCTCACAGAAACAATGGTAGAAAAGTTATCAATTTCAATTTTTGCAATGTTTTCGTTGATTTTTCTAACAATTTTCTGCAAAATGGTTTTGTCAACGTTTTCAAACACAATAACAAATTCATCACCACCAAAGCGAACAACTTTTCCATATTCAGCTGCGCTATCACTTAAAACACTTGCAATGTCTTTCAAAATTTTGTCACCCATTAAGTGCCCATAGTTGTCGTTGATTTTTTTAAAGTCGTCAACATCAACCATGGCAACAGCACTAATTCTTTTGTCGTCGAAAGAGTTAGACAAATAAAGCTTGTTATAAACTCCGGTCAAACTGTCAGTGTAAAGCCTTTTGTCGTGTTCCATAACAAATTTAACTACATTATTTTTAGAAAGATTGTTGCCAACAGCATCTTTCGTTGTTGTGCTAAAGGCAACAACAACCGGTTCTTTTCCTAACAATATCACCTTAGAAAAAAACTGTTTAAATCCGTCGTCATAACATTGCAATTCAGATTTGTTTTGCCATTCATTAATTTTAGACAAAATGCTGTCAAGTTCAAGTTTGTCGGTTGCCTTTTTTGTTAAAACTTTTCCATTTTCCACAACAAAAACATTGCCGTGCGAGTCGGCAACCGAAACATCATTAAAAATGTTAGCAAGTTCTCTTGTAAATCTCTTTTTCTTTAAGTTAAGCAATGTTTTATTCTCCAAACGATGTAGTATTATACGCCAGCAAGGCAAGATAGTCAAGATTAATCGACAAATTTATATATTTTTTTCTATATAATATAATACGAAATAGTATATGCTTTTTGAGTAGTTGTATGACAAAATAATAATAAAAAAACAGCATATGACAACCCATCATATGCTGTTTGTGAGTTTAATGTTATTGTGTCAAAAACACTGGTTGAGGCTTAAATGCAACAATTATTTTGTTAACCGCAGAGAAGAATAGTGCGGCGCAATATATTATTATTGCCACGTTTTGATTTCTTATAAAAATCAAACCTAAAACAGCAACAACAATATAAACAATTCCTTCAGACAATTTAAAAATCCAAGATGTTGAAGACCCCAAGCGTTTAATTTCTCTGGCTCTCATAATGCTCAAGAATCCATAGAACACGCACAATATCAACAGATAAACCATGATATAAATAGGGTTTATGTCGAACATGCTAATTGTGAATGCCCCAAGATCCAAATATAAGATAGACTTATACAAAATTATGCGTCCGTCGACCATATATCTTGCCATGGCAAAAAAGTAAATCAAATCTTTTAAGCCAGAAAGCAACAGAGATATGCCCAAAATTAACATAATTACCATGGGGCCATTTATTTCTAAAAAGAGCAAAATGAATATAATGGCCATCATTAGTGCAGCAGCTAAACAACTTTTTATTTTTTGAAACAAGGTCATATTATTGCACCCCCTGTTTTTTATTCTTTTTTAGCAGTTTGCTAAGACGTTTTGCTCGACGTTTCTTTCTGTCTATAGACCTGCCAGCAAGAAAGTTTTTAGAATCCGCAATTTCATTTGTAACCATGCTTTTTTGAGCAATGGCGGCTTCTATAAACTTGCCCAAAAACGTGTCGTCTTTGGCTTGTTTTGTTGCAGCAACATATTCTTCTTCATATTTGCCAAGGTCAAAAGGTTCAATAGTTTGTCCAGACAAACTCTCACCAAAAGCTTTCCAGTCGTTGCAAGAATCTAGTTGGCGTTTTTCTAATATTTCTTTTATTTTGTTTTCATATTTTTTGAGCTGGTCAAACTCATAAGTGTCTTTTTCAAAAGAGGTTCTGTCGCCATGCAAAAATTTAAGAGCATAGGTCATTTGGCAAAAAGCATGATAATAGTCAGAAGGGTTGTCTTTAAATATAACCTCATATTTATTCCACGCAGGCATATATTTGTAGCGCATAAAACTGTAGTCAGGCAAATGTCCTGCGCGACCGTGTCCTAAGTTCATAATTGCATTTTCACTTGTTTGAAACATGCTTTTTGTGTAGATTGCGTTTTCAATGTCGTCAGTTTTAAAAGGGTTGTTGTTAAATTTGATTTTTCTTGTTTGCTCTTGACCATCTTTGTAAGTAACCTCATAAAAATATGAGTTTGTGTTGTTAATAACGAGTGATGGAACACCAGCAAAGTACCTGTGTGCCCAAGTGTCTGCCAAAACGTGCATGGCAATTCCAGTTGACTGAAGAGTTGCGTTCTTTTTTGCCAAGTTAACGGTTTTCACAAGAAGGTCGCTGTTTGTGTTGCAAATCAGTCTATATTTATCTCTATAAGGTTTTGGTGCTTTAATATTAGCATAGAGGTCATAAGGCAAAAAGTGAAAAGAAGACCAAATTCTTGTTATGTTTTGCAACTCAAGAATGTCTTTGTTAGAATCAACCATTTCAAGAGAAAGCTGAGTTGTTGCAGCAATAGGGCTGGCTTTTATCTTTTTTAAAAATGTTTTAGACATACAGTCAACAAGTTGCGCGCTATAACAAATTTCCATGCTTTCCTTGTGAGAATATCCTGCCAAAAAGGCGCTGCAATATGTTGCATAATAGTGAAAATCTAATTGCATTGTTGTTGCTCCTTTTTGTTGATTTTGCGCAACCCGATTGAAGAAATCAAAATTTCAGTCAAGGCAAATATGCTCGCAAAACTAACCGCAGACATAATAATTGCGTCGATAGCGGAGAGAATGTCGGTAATTGCGGGAATATATATAATTAGCGAAGAAACAAAATTTGCAACAAAAACTGCAAGAAGAATGCATAACACAACAAGATAAAAAACACTTTTCTTTTTTCCACGAGCTTCGGCTTTTGCGCTCAGTGCAATAAACAAGTTAATCAAAAATTCTATTAAGGCGAGCAGGGCAAAAATAATAATTGCGTAGATAATGGTTTGTTCGTTGAAATCGAAAAGCGCCATAATAATAAATTGTTGAGTTGGGCTAAAGACGAAAGAAAAAATAATTTTTAAAATATCCCACATACTAAAAACAATGAGGGCCGTTCCACTCAACAAAAGAATGCTCTGATATTTTCTTTTTTTTGCTTCCATATAAAAAGTTATCCTTTTCAACCAAATTGTATCACAAAAACAGCTTCAAAGTAAATAGTTAAATGCAATTATTACAAAAAAACAAGCATATTGAATTAAATTGAAAACTTAATCAAAAAATGATACATTACCAAAACTTATGTGATATACTTGATGTGCGCAACTATATTCATAATCAATTCTTTATACAAAAAATGGGAGGAAAAAATGAAAAAAACAAAAAGAAAAAATTGGCTGATTAGTGGCTTGATTGCAATAGCTCTTGTGCTTATGGCTGGTGCTGCTTTTCTAGGCATTCCATCAAACGCGAACACAGCTTATGCGGCAATAAGCGATTATGATACCGATAAAACACAATCTGCAAGTTTATTATTTACCAGCATAGCAGATAGTCCTACAAGCGGAACAAAAGATAATTGGTCGTGGAGTGGAGGCTCAGAAAAAACAGTATCAGATACTAGATTTTTTTCTTTGTCGGCTGGAGCATCAATAACAATCACAAACAACGATAGCACTACAGTGAAATATCTAGTATATGCTGGCTTAAGGGTGTATGGAAGTGAACAAGCGACCATTGAATTGTCAATAACACACGGCAGCAAAAATTCTTCGACAACAAATTATATAGCAAGAGCTTCTGGTGATAGCACTTCCTCTGAAATTTATCAAGCAGAACTACTTGACACTTCTTCAAGTGTTGTCACTTATGTTATTAAAAACAATAATGCAAACACCATTAATATTTTCACGAATGTTAATTATTATTATGGTAAACCAGTAACAATAAATTTTAATAAGGATGGTGGTTCTGGAGGAAGTGATAATGCGTCTGTTAATTATTATTTTCCTTACTCTTCTATAAATATCCCAACAAAGTCCGGCTACAAATTTTTGGGATATTATGACGCAAATGGAACAACTCAATATTATAATGCGAATGGTGCACCAACACTTAGCAAGTTTGATACACCGACAGCTAAATCCTCACTCAATCTTACAGCACAATGGGAAATTGCAGAACAAGCAGTTAATGTAACTGCTGGAACTGGGATAAGTTCAGTTTACCTTTCATCAAATCAAAATGCAACAAGTGGAAGCGCAAGTGGAAGCAAGTTTAATAGTGGCACAACAGTTTATGCGTTTGCAAAACTTGCAAAAGGATACAAACACAAATCAAACTGGACACTTGTTTCTGGAACAGAAGACACAGAAAACGCAATTTATCGTGTTTCCTCACAAACAGTCGGCACAACAACTGTAGATTTTGGCACAATCAGTGCAGATTTGATAACATATTCAATCACATATAACTTAAATGGTGGAACACATGGAACCACACATCCAAGTTCATATAATGTGACAACCAACGCATTTACAATTTCAAACCCAACTCGAACAGGTTACACCTTCAAGGGTTGGAGTGGAACAGGACTTTCTGGTGACACCAATCAAAGCGTAAGCGTTGCAAAAGGTTCAATTGGAAACAGAACATACACGGCAAATTGGACAGCAAAAACTTATGACCTAACATTCAATAATGGAGAAGGTCAAGGCGGAGACGCGGGAGTTACAGCAACATATGATGCAATGCTTCCTAATGTGTCTGTCCCAACGCTTGACGGATACACATTTGATGGATATTATGACCAAGAAAATGGTGCGGGAAATAAATATATAGACAATGCTGGTCATGGTTGCAAAGCATGGGATAAAGATAGTGCGCCAACACTTTATGCTTACTTTACACAAAACATGGTTGTTGCGTTTGATGGCTATGAAGCAGAATATGACAGAACTGCACACACAATTTCAGTTGTTCCAACAAACCCAACAGATGCAACAGTTATGTATGGCACAAATGAAGGAACATATAACCTTATAGAAGCTCCAACTTATACAAATGTTGGAACATACACAGTTTACTTTGAAGTTACAAAAACAGGTTGGACAACATATCGCAATAGCCAAACAGTTGTTATCACAAAAACAAATGCGGAGTATGCAACTCTTCCTGCAGCAGTTGAAGGACTTATTTATAATAATGAAGACCTTGCACTGATTACTGCTGGTGAACTTAGATACAATGATTCTGGAGATATTGTTTACAAAATTACATACACAAACCCAGACACAGAAGAAGAATTTGCAACAGAATATAACTCGGCAATTCCACAAGGTCGTTTTGCTACAACATACACAGTTTTCTATAAAGCTCTTGGAAATGACAACTACAACGCAATTGCAGAAGCAAGCTTTACAGTGACAATAGCTCAAGTAGACAAAGCAGAACTTTTGGCACTTATTGAAAAAGTAGACACATATCACGGAAAGATTGCAGAAGGTTATGCAGATATTGATGCAGACATGATGGCAGAAAGAGCTGTTTCTCAAGATGACTTTATTGACAAAGCAAACGTAACAAGTGCACAAATTGCAGAACAAATTGAAGATTTACAAACAGTGTTCAGCAAAGCAAAAACAGAAGTTGTAACACAAAAAATTGAAGAGATAGGCACAGTTGAAAGAACAAAAGAATCTAAAGCGCTAATTGATGATGCAAGAGCATTCTTTGATGATTTGACCGAAGAAGAAAAAACAGTGATTGCAAACTATGAGACATTGACAGAATCAGAGGCAGAATATAAGACACTTGTTCATAACTTCAATGTTAAAGTAACATTAATAACCATTGGTTCTTTCTTAGGAGCACTAATCTTGTTCTGTTTAATATATTTGCTTGTAGCACGCAAGTGTTTTAAGAGATATACACTTGTTTATGGAGAAATAAAGCCAATCTATTTGCTTGCAAAGAGAAAGAGATGGTATATTGTTATTAATCACAGAAACAGAATAGGCAGAGCACTAAAATTCAACGTGTTTAAAACAAAAGAAGAGGCTGCGGCAAGACTCGCTGAATCTGATAAAAACAAAGTTTAATAAATATTCATAAAAAATGACCTAGCTGTTCGCTAGGCCATTTTTATTTTTATTCAGTTTTTTGTTTGTTACAATTAAATTATCTAATAATACAATAGCGCAAAACAACCCAAATCAAACTTAATCAGCTTAATTTAAGTTTGATTGGCGGGAGCATTAGAATTCTATCTCTCGGTAAAATTTTTTAAAAGTTAGATCTTTTTTACACAATATAAACAATATTGTGCTATAATGTAATTACATTGGAGAAAAACTATGAATTATAAAGTTATAGACAAAGACAAATACTACAGAAAAGGAGTCTTTGAACATTTTTCTAAAGATTGTAAATGTTCAACTTCAATAACAGCAAGAATTAATGTTACTGATCTTGTTTTATATTCAAAGAAAACTGGAACAAAGTTTTATATAAACTTTTTATACATTCTGTCAAAAGTTCTTAACTCAAGAGATGATTACAAAATGGGATATCTCTATAAAGAAGATAAACTGATTTGTTATGATGTGATCAATCCAACTCAATATGTTTTTCATGATGATACAGAAACTTGCACTCCTGTATATACGAAGTTTTATTATGATTATCCAACTTTTTATAAAAATGCATTGAAAGATATAGAAAGAGCAAAAGAAACGAGGGAATATGGCCTTGACATGCAAAATCACCCAAACTGGTTTGATGCATCATATATCCCATGGTTTTCATATGATTCATTAAACATTGAGTTGCCTGATGGACATTTGTTTTTTGCTCCAATTATAAATTGGGGAAAATATAGAGAAGAAAATGGACATTTCATGATGCCTGTTACTGTAAGATTAAATCATGCAATTGCTGATGGATATTTAGTTGCAAATGTTTTTCGTTTGCTACAAAAAGAAATTGAGAATTTTATAGAATAAGAATCTACAAACTAACGAAGAGAGAATATTAACACATTCTCTCTTTATTTTTTATATTTATTTACAAAAGTTTCCATATTCATCTCGTTTTTTAGTTTTCCAATTTTCCCAACCAGCATTGTCAACATTGGGTTTATCAAATGGAATAATGATACCAAAACATTCGTGTAAAAAGAAAAATACACACTTCTCATTTTCACGAGTGTGCGTACAGTTCACTTGTGGCGGGACAGTAGGGATTCTATTCTAACGGTAAAAAATAAATTTTATTTAATGAATTCGGTAAACATTTATACAAAATAAAAATTTTATGTTATAATCAAATTGTTATTTTAAGGAGAAAATTATGAACGATTTTGTAAATCTAACATTAGACAATATTGAAGATGAGCATATTTGTTGTGCTATAGGAGACCCAAAACATCAAGAAGGGGTAAATTGTAAAAAGGAATGGATTAAAGACAAACTAAAAGGCGGTCATATCTTTCGCAAATTAAATGCTCGTGGAAAGATATTTATTGAGTATGAGCCAATAGAAACTGCTTGGGCTCCTGTTTTAGGTAAAAACTATGAATATATTTATTGCTTATGGGTTGCTGGTAGTTTTAAAGGAAAAGGTATTGCGAAAGAATTACTTGAATATGCAATAAACGATGCTAAATCAAAGAAGATGAGTGGCCTTTGCAATATTGTAGCAAAAAAGAAAAAACCATTTTTGGGAGAAAAAACATTTTTTGAACACTTTGGATTCAAAGTTGTTGATACAATAGCTGATTATGAATTGCTTGCTTTACAATTTGATAACAGCCCAACACCTAAATTTAGTGACACTGCTAGAAAAATGCAGATTGAGAATAAAGATTTTACAATATATTATAGTAACGAATGTCCTTATGTTGAGTATGAAGTTAAAGAATTGTCAAATTATGCAAACAATAAAAATATTAAATTGAATTTTGTAAAAATTGACACCCTAGAGAAAGCAAAAAATGCTCCTTGTATATTCAATAATTGGGCTAATTTTTATAAAGGAAAGTTTATATCTAACACAATATTAAATGCAAATGCTTTTGAAAAACTTATAAAATAAAAGAAGGTAATTTATGTCATCATCAAACCAATTTAAAGATTTTATATTAGAACAATTGAGAGAACTTGATAATATTACTTGCAAAGCAATGATGGGAGAATTTCTACTTTATCATAATGGTATCTTGTTTGGCGGTATATATGATGATAGATTTTTAATTAAAAAAACACACTCAAATAAAGGCTTTTCACTCGCTGAAGAAATACCCTATGAGAGTGCAAAAACAATGTATATGGTTGAAAATTTAGATGATGTTGATTATTTAAATAATCTTATAAAAACTACTTGTGAAGATTTAAAATAAAAAAGGCTTAGCAATCGCTAAACCATTTTTTTATTTGTAAAAGATACTGGATATATTTTTTCTTTAGATAGTTAAGTGGTGTTTTTTGTTTAACTTTTTTAGTCGGTATGACAAAACCTGCAACACCATTTTGACAGAAATAAAAGAACCGCATATTAGAATGCAGTTCCTTTTGGCGGAGAGAGCGGGATTTGAACCTATAAAAAAGCAAACTAATTAAAAATAAAACCCATAACTTGCTAAACGTTTTACAATTTGGTATAATAAAAATATGGAAACAAAAGAAAACATTGTTGAAACAAACGAACAACAAGCACAAATTGTTGTTCCAAACAAAAACAGACAAAGAATAGATAAACTAATGGGTTTGCCAGATTTGAAATATCGTGGAATATTCTCTGGCAGAACCATGAAAATTTTGGGCTTTGTTTTGATGTTTTTTGCACAGGTTTGTGTGTGCTTAAACTTGGTTTACAAAATGGTGGAAGTTCCAGCCGGTGTAAAAGATGTTGCAGATGTGCTTGAAGTTTTGTCCATTTTTGCGTTGCCTATGTTTTTGGCAGCAAACTTTTGCATTATCATGACTAGCAGAGAAAAAATCAAAAAAATGCTCATTATTTATTCTGCAATAGCTATTCTTATTTATTTGCTTGTTATTCTTGTGTTTTACAGATATCTTATGGGCATTGGCAAAGTTGTTAGCGAAAGCACTGCCGATGCATATGACTTTGCTGATATGGTTGCCAAAAAAGTGTTTGGCAAAGTTATTAACTACAACGTGTTTGTAGATTTGTCGTTGTTTTCATTATTTTATTTCTTTTTGTTTTATACACCAAAAAAGATAAAAAAAGATGGTGCAATTTTAATTTTCAGGTTCATGTGTATTATTCCTATTTTGTTTGCTGTTGGGTCTACGGTTTTGTATGGACTCAATAACACTGGTATTGTGGAATTGCCAGTTGCAGCTCTTGCAATTATGCCATGCAGATCAATAACAATATATGCAATTTTCTTTGGTGTTGCACTTATAATCAAATTAAGACAATTTCTGTTTGCAAAATGGGGTGGAACGCCAGAAGAATATGACACTTACGCAAAAAGCAACAGAAGTTCTCTTGAAATTAGTGTAATTTCTGCGGTTATCATGATTGTTGTTTGTGCTATTGACTTTGGCCTTATTTATGTTTCACCTTGGTTTTTGTTTTACGGCATTGGTTTTAATTTTTATCTAGGATTTGCTGCACCACTTATTTTGCTGTTGTCGTATACAAGAAAGACCAGGGCAAGCCTTTGGGATATAATTATGGTTGTGCTGTTTGTGTTTACAGTTATTATTTTGTATCTCGAAACAGGATTATTTATATTTAAGCATTAATAAAAGCCGGAATTGTTCCGGCTTTTTGTTTGATTAAAACAAAAAACCTAAACCGATGTTCGATTTAGGTTACGCTTGGCGGAGAGAGCGGGATTTGAACCCGCGCTACGATTGCTCGTACTAACACCTTAGCAGGGTGCCCTCTTTGGCCTCTTGAGTATCTCTCCAAGTGAAATGATTATAACACACATATATAATGGGTTTCAAGTGTTTTTTGAGAAATTTTTTGTCAAATAAAAAAGGGCAGGAATTATTCCTGCTCCTCTTTTTCTTTCTTCTGTTTCATAAAGATAACCTCAAAAAAAGAATAACACACAAAAACCGCAAAATACTAATAATATTGATAATAATATTAACAAAAACTGACAAAATTTTTAAAAATATTGTGTTTTGTTTTGAAAACCAGACAACAGAGAGTATAATAAGGGCATATAAGGGAGGATTTATTTATGGCAAAAATTCAAACAAAACCACAAAAGAAGGCTGCCCCAGCAAAAAAACAACCAAAGGCACAAGAAAAAGCCCCAGCAAAGGTTACACAACCAAAAGCACAATTTGTTTATTATAAAACTGCAAAAGGGTTTTATAACTACCGCTTGGTTGTTAGCAATGGCGAAACACTTGTTGTTGGTGGCGGAACGGGATATGCAGCGCTTTCTGGTTGCAAAGCCGGAATTGAGAGTGTTCGCAAAACTGTTGGAGCCCACGTTGAAGACTTAACACTTAAAAAACACGAAGAATTGCCAAATCCTAAGTTTGAAATTTATTTAGATAAAGCAGAAAAATATCGTTATCGCCTGTTTGCGAGAAATGGAGAACTTCTTTGCAACTGCGAACAAGGTTATGCTAGCAAGGACGGATGCAAAAAAGCTTTAGAAAGCCTTGCAAAATGGGTTAAAGACGCCGAAATTGTTGCAGAATAAAAATAAAATGGTGCACCACAAAAGTGGTGCTTTTTTATTGCGGACAACAAAAAACATATAGTATAATTTATTTATGAAAACAACAACACATGAAAGCATAAAGAAAGATAGAGAAGAGTTTTTAAGCAAACATAAAAACAAAGACCATGTCTTTTTGTGCGGCAAAAACAGCAGTGTTATTTTGTCTGCACCACATGGGGTAAGACAGTGGCGCAACAACAAGCCAAAATATGCTGAGCCAGGAACTGTGAACACACTTCTTCATTTGCAAAAGCTGTGTGAGTGTCATGCGATTGTGAAGACAAAAAATAATCGTGATGATGCCAATTATGACGAAGTTTCTAGCTATAAATCAGATTTAATAAACTATATCAAACAAAACAACATTAAATATGTTTTAGATATTCACAGTCTTGCCCCCGAACGCAAATGTGACATTAACCTTGGTGTTAACGGAGGCAAAAATGTTGAAACAAACACCGAAATTTATCGTGAGCTTGTTAAGTCTCTTGCAGGTGCTGGATTTAATGTTTATTTAGACGTTCCTTTCAGCGCGGGAGAAAGAACAATCGCTGGCTCAATGAAAAATAAATTTAATAATCTGTGGACAATTCAAATTGAAATTAACAGCAAGATTGCTTGGCACAAACAAGGTTTTGAAAAATATAAAAAACTTTTAGATGTTCTTTCAACGTTTATCGTGGGGCTGAGGTGAAAATGAAAATTAAAAAAATTGAAAAACAAACAAGTAACAAGTTTTTAAACCTATACAGATTGTACTACGAAAATGGCACAGTTTGGGACATGTCTTCTCGAAATTCAGAGCACAGTTTGGTTGCAAAAACAAACAGTGCAAAAGCAGACGCTGTTGTCATTATTCCTTATGTTGTTGAAAACAAAAAGACAAAAATAATTTTAACCAAAGAATTTAGATATCCAATCAACGATTATGTGTGGGGTTTTCCTGCTGGGCTTGTTGATGAGGGCGAAACAGAAGAGGAGTCGGCTCTTCGCGAACTTAAAGAAGAAATTGGCGCAGAAAAAGTTTCAAAAATCACAAAGCTCACAGATGCTTGTTTCAGTTCAGAGGGCATGACAGACGAAAGTTCTGTTGTGTTTGAGGCAACAATTGAAAAGTTTGGAAAGCAAAATTTGCAAGAGAAAGAAGACATAAAGTTTTTTAAAGTTGAAATTGAAAAAGTCTTAGACTTTATCAAAAACAAAAAACTGAGTGTTAAAGCGGCAATTTATTTGCCACTAGTTTACAGAATTTATTGCAAAAACAAATAAAAATCAACAAAAAATGAGTCAAAAACGGTCAAAATTGCGTTTTTTTGAAAAAGAGAGGGCTAAAAAAATGAAGTTTTCAAGCAAAAGCAGATATGCGCTTCGCGTTATGGTGGATCTTGCCGAACACGAGGGCGAAATTCAGAGCATAAAAGCTATCAGTGAAAGACAAACTATAAGTGAAAAATATTTAGAGCAAATCGCGGCTCTGCTCTCTAAAGCAGGCTTGATTGAAAGTTTTCGTGGGGCGCAGGGCGGCTACACACTAAAAAAGCCAAAAGCACAAATATCTGTGGGCGAAATTATGAGGGCCGCAGAGGGCGATTTTTATGTTATCGATTGTCTTGACCCAAACATGCCATGCAACATTGTGGACAAGTGCAAAACCCACAGCTATTGGAACAAACTCAACACGCTTGTTACAGACTATTTAAACACCGTTAGTTTGGAAGATATTTTAAAAGAACAATAAGGGGGGCAAACATGAAATTTTTGAAGAGAGCTTATTGCAGAACATTTCAATGCATGTTTAAAATAATAATGCCGCTTTTGCCATATCGCGAGCCAAAGAGGGTTAAAGATTATGAAGAGTTAGGTTATGACCTTTTAGAACTCGGCGGAAGGCGAGCACTTGTTGTAACCGACAAAACTTTAAATGACTTGGGGCTCACAAAAAACCTTTTAGAAACACTCAAAAAAATGGACATAAATTATTTTGTGTTCGACAAGGTTTTGCCAAACCCAACCATCAGCCAAATTGAAGAGGGTTTAAAAGAATATAAGGCCAATTCTTGCAACTGCATTGTTGCGCTAGGCGGCGGTTCTGTTATGGACTGTGCCAAGATGATAGGAGCCCGTGCGGTTCGCCCAAACCAAAGTGTTGCGGGAATGAGGGGCCTTCTTAAAATAAACAAAAAACTACCTCCGCTTGTGGCTATTCCAACAACGGCGGGCACTGGCAGTGAAGTTACCGTAACCGCGGTTATCACCGACGACAAAACCCACAAAAAATATCCGATTAACGATTTTAGTTTAATTCCGCATCTTGCACTGCTAGACGCCGAGTTAACGCTTGGCCTTGGCAAGTTTACAACCGCTGCCACAGGCATGGACGCCCTCACTCACGCAATTGAGGCATATATTGGCAGGGCAACAACAAAAAAGACCAGAGAAGCCAGTTTAAAGGCAATCAAGTTAATAAAAGAAAACTTGCTTAGCGCTTATCAAAACGGAAACAATTATCAAGCGCGAAAGAATATGCTCGAGGCCAGCTATTTGGCTGGAGTTGCCTTCACCAGAAGTTATGTGGGCTATGTTCACGCAATCGCCCACTCACTCGGCGGAAAATATAACATCGCCCATGGCTATGCAAATGCTGTTATTTTGCCCGTTATGCTTAAAAGTTATGGCGAAAGCGCACACAAAAAACTTGCGCAAATTGCAAAATATGTTGGCCTTGCAGATGCTTCTGCCTCAAACGAAAAGGCGGCGCAAAGTGTAATAGATTGGATTGAGGGCTTAAACTTTACATTTGGGTTTAAATCAAACTTTCCAGAACTTATCGAAACCGACATAGCCGAACTTGCAACGGCAGCAAACGCCGAGGCAAACCCATTATATCCCGTTCCTGTGTTGATGGACAGGGAAGAACTCGAACACATTTATCACAAACTCTTGGTTCAATAAAATCCGAAAATAGCAAACAAAAAAACCTAAAATAGCAAACAAAAAACACGGCGTGTGCCGTGTTTTGTTTTGTTAATAATTCTTGTTGATTATTCTTCATCAGAATCGTCTTCGTCGTCAGTTTCGTCGTCCTCATCTTCGTCGGTGATTTCAACGCTGTCTGGGTCAACATATTCAAAGTCGTCGTCTGGGGCTTGCTCTTGCGAATCGTCCATCTTTCCGAATTCGCCATCTTCGTCGTCGTCAAAGCTGTCGTCGATGTCGTCATCTTCTTCGTCTTCCTCAAGTTCACTGAGAGAAACAACTTCAACGTCGCCAGTGTCTTCTTTGTCGAGTTGATCAACATCGTCCTTTTGCCATGTGTCGTCTGTGTCTTCTTCGTCGATGTCTTCTTCGTCTTCTTCAGATTCCATCTTATTCTCTTTTTTGCGCTTTGAACAATCGTCGCACATGGTTTGGTTGATTGGCATATAGTTCACTCCACAAACTGGGCAAACTTCAAGATCTTCGTCATCTTCACTTTTTTCTAGTTTCAATTCTTGCTTGCAAACATGGCAATATTCTTCTTCAACAGGAATATAGTTCAGTTCGCATCTTGGGCATTTTTTATATTTTGGCATAATTTTCTCCCTGTGCATAAAGCATAATGTTAGTGGTATTATATGAAAATATAGAATAGCCTTGCTAACATGAGACTATATTATAACAAAAGATATAACAAGTAAACTATTTTTTTAATTTTTTTCAAAAAATATATATTTTTAGCCTTCAAGAAGCATTTTGTCTGCAACAAGAGCAATAAACTCGCCATTTGTTGGCTTTTCGTTGTTAGAATAAACCCTAATTCCAAACACATTGTTTATGTTTTCAATCTTGCCGCGGTTCCACGCAACTTCAATTGCGTGGCGAATTGCGCGCTCAACCTTGCTTGCGGAGGTGTCGAAATGCGAGGCGATGCTTGGGTAGAGTTCTTTTGTTATGCTGTTGATTATGTCTGGTTTTTTGATTGCCATTTTAATGGCCTCTCTCAAAAATTGATAACCTTTAATGTGAGCGGGAATTCCAACGGTTATAAAAATGTTGGTTATTTTTTCTTCTAGCTCTCTGGTTTTTGAATCAATTTGTTTTGGTTCTTCTTCAATTGATGCTGGTTGTTTAGGTTCAAAAATATCCATAATTCTGTCGCAAAGGCAGTTTGTGTCTATTGATTTTAACATATAATATTCAACGCCGAGCGCCATTGCCTTTTGGACAAATGTGGCACTAGAGAGCGCGGTTGTTACAACAAATTTAATTTTAGAATTTTTAAGTTTTAGCTCTTCAATAACAGAAAATCCGTCTTTGCCAGAAAGCAATAGGTCTAAAACCACAACGTTTGTTTCTGGATGATTATTTATCTCACTCAAAAGCTCATTTCCGTTTGTTGCTGATGCAACGACTGTCAAGTTTTCTCTTGTCAGCCCATCAACGAGTTCTTTTGTCTCTTCATTGTTTTCATTTGCAATAATAATGTTAATTTGTTTTTCCATAAATGCTGTTTTTTTGTCTCCTTTTTTACATAACTTGTCAATGGTTTTTGTTTTTCTTCCTTTATTTTCAAAAACCAAACAACTCACTTATAATAACACAAATTTTTATCTATTTTCGCGAATTATGACTGGCGCTAATTGCATAATTTGCCATAATTTAATAGAAATTTGTCAAATTGTGAATGATTGTTTTTTGAGGTGGTTTTAAAAAGAGCAAATTAAAAAGCAGGCAAAATTTATTGCCGGCTTTTTGATAAATTTTTGCTTAAACAATCTTCATAATTTGTCCTTTGTGATTTTGTTCAATTCAAAAATATAACAATCTAAAAACTATGTCAAGACCTTTTTGAATATTTTTGAATAATTTTGAACGGTTCGACAAAATAAGACAAAATTCTATCTATATTGATGTTGTTTGATAAAATTATTTATTGAAGAGAGTGGAACAATTTTAACGTCGCTGTCGAGCGATTTGGCAAAATTTATAATTGCACGTGCTGTGTTCGCTCCACCTTCGGCTCCAACATGACCAATTGCAATGGCATATCCCTTTTCTTTTGCAATTGTTGTTGCTTCTTTCAAGCGTCTTGTTACGCCCTCAAAAGAGCGATTTTTGTGCGGTTCAAGAAACACATCGCGACCAAGGTAAATGCTGCCTGTTTGGTGGCTGGCCTCTTCACATTTGTCGCCAAGATTGGTGCGACTGTCTAAAAACAAAAGATTGTTTTTGTTTGCGTAGTCATACATTGCCATCATCAGGTTTTTGTTTCGGCTGGCCCCAGAGCCAATATGAATGTTAAAACCCTTGGCCTCTGGCATGGTTTTTAAACATTTTTCTAACTTTTGGGTTGCAACTTCTGGAGAGTCGTAGTTTTTGATATATGTTGGGCCATACCAACTTTCAGGCAAACCAACATGGGCCTGCATTGGCATGTGCAAAATAACTTCCTTATTGCTCGCCACCGCTGCATCGTAGTCTGCCTGCGAGTTTTCAACAAACGGCATAATGGCGCATGTTATTGCAATGTCGCTAGAAAGAAGCTCGTTAACACCCGCACGTTCCCAGCCGCCAAAGTCGTCAATAACAATGGCAAGCAGGGCTTGCCTTTCGCTGTTTGCTGTTTCAGAAACACCAGTTTTTTCAATTTCTGTTTGAAGAGCCAAGGTCTTGCAAACAAAAATTGGTTTTGTGTTGGCCAGCATAAAAAGCGACACAAACAAAGTTAAACAAACAAAAATTTTTTTCATGTGTTTAGAATGTGAAAATTGAATAAAAATATTCAAAAACCATATCAATTGACAACAATTTTTAGATAAGATAAAATATAGTCATGAAGTTATCGGGAACAATAAAGTCAATAATCTTTAAAAATTTAGAAACCGGTTATTGCGTAATTGAGTTGGAGTCTGGCGGAAAGCCTGTGATATGCACAGGCAAGTTTCCTGTTGTTGGCGAAGCAGAGGTTCTCGAACTCGACGGCGAGTTTAAACTAAATAACCGCTATGGCGAGCAGTTTGAAGTTTCTAAAGTTCAAATAAAAAAACCAACGAGTGTTGAAGCAATCGAAAAATATTTGGCGTCCGGTTTGATTTCTGGAGTTGGCGAAGCCACAAGCAGAAACATTGTTGCCATGTTCGGAGAAAAAACACTAGAAATTATCGACAAATCGCCACTAGAACTTGAAAAGGTTAAGGGAATTAGCAGGCGCAAAGCTCTTGAAATTGGCAGTGCATATAAAGACATAAAAAAGATGCAAGAAGCGGTTATATTTTTGCAGGCCTATGACGTTACAATTGGTCTTGCAGTGAAAATTTATGAACAATATAAGCATAAAACAATTGAGGTTTTGCAAACAAATCCATATAGGTTAATTGAAGATATCGATGGTGTTGGATTTAAAACGGCTGATAAAATTGCTGCAAAACTCGGCATTGCTCCAGACAGTGAATATCGAATTCGCGCCGGAGTTCTCTATGTCATGAGTGAGCTTGCAGAAAATCAAGGTTCGACTGTTGTTTTAATCAAAGACTTAGTTGCGGGAACTTGTGGAATTTTGGGCTTTAACGAAGAGATGATGGGAGATGTAGAAAGGCAAGTAACCATGCTCATCATTGAAGGCCTGCTCAAAAAGGTTGAATATAACCAAGAAGAGGCTGTTTGCACAACCAAAAACTACACAATGGAAAAACACATTGCCACAAAACTTAAACTGTTTTTAGACACCAATACAACACCTCATGCCGACACAGACAGGCTCATTCAAGAATATGAGCGAATAAACAATATAACTCTTCACAAAACTCAGCGAGAAGCCATAAGCTGCGCGGTGGCAAGCGGAGTTAGCATAATCACCGGAGGCCCAGGAACAGGAAAAACAACAATAATAAAGTGTCTGTTATACATTTTGGAAAGCATGGGCAAAAAGTCTATGCTTATGGCCCCAACAGGCAGGGCTGCAAAGAGACTCGAAGAACAAACCCAAATGCCGGCAAGCACAATTCATAGAGCTTTAGAAATGGGCTATTCAAAAAACAAATTGTCCTTTGCCAGAAACGAACACAACCCGCTTGAAACAGATGTTGTTATCGTTGACGAAATTTCAATGCTCGACGTGTTTTTAATGTATAGTCTTTTAAAGGCGACAAAACTTGGCACAAAACTTGTTTTTGTTGGCGACAAAGACCAACTTCCAAGTGTCGGTGCAGGCAATGTTCTTGCCGACATGCTTTCTAGCGACGAAATTCCTTATGTTTGTCTGAGCCAAATCTTCAGGCAGGGCGAAAACAGTCAAATTATTGTAAATGCTCACAAAATCAATAATGGAGAAATGCCAGACCTTGCTCAAAAGAGCGATGACTTTTTCTATTCTAGCAAGTTCGAACCAGCAGTTGTTATTGAAGAAATTGTAGACATGGTTTCAAAACGAATTCCAGCATATAAAAACATTTCGCCAAAAGATATTCAAGTTATTGCCCCAATGAAGTCAGGGCTTGCAGGCGTTGATAACGCAAACATAAAACTGCAGGCAGCGTTAAACCCACCAAGCGCCGACAAGCCAGAATTGGTTGTTGGAAAAAGGACTTTCCGACTGGGCGACAAGGTTATGCAAACGTCGAACAATTATGAGCAAGAGTGGACAAAATTAGAAAACAACATAACTGTTTTTGGTCAGGGCGTGTTTAATGGGGACATCGGCTATATTGATCAAATCAACACTGTTGCAAGCACAATGTATGTCACTTTCGATGACGGCAGAAGAGCGGGCTATTCACTTGTTGAAATTGAAGACCTAACTCTTGCCTATGCCATAACAATTCACAAAAGCCAGGGCAGTGAATTTCCGGTTGTAATAATTCCAATTCTTGCTGGAAACCCAAAACTATACAACAAAAATTTGTTATACACAGCAGTAACAAGAGCCAAAAACATGGTTGTGTTAATAGGAAAGAGCGGAAACATTTATTATATGATTAAAAACAAGTTCAGTGTGGAGCGAAAAACACTGCTTAAAGACTTTTTGATTACTGGCCGTTCATTTTAAAACTCGCTGTTGCATATATTAAACTGAGGTAAGATATATGGAACAAAAAAATCTGACAACACTTGTTGTTGAAAACAAAAATCAAACAAAGATTACGGGCGTGGTTGAGGTTCTCTCTGCAACCGACAAGGCGGCAGTGATAAAACTTGTCGATGGAAATGTTCAAATTTTTGGAGCAGGGCTCAAGGTAGAAAAACTTTCTCCAGAAGAAAAGCTGTTGCTTTTGTCTGGTTCTGTTTCAAAAATTGAATTTTTAAACGAACTCGGTGGAAAAGGATTTTTCAAAAGGTTGTTTAAATAATGTTTTCGAGTCTTGCTGGTGGCGGATTGTTTTTGCAGTTTTTTCTTTTGGGTGTGTTTTGCGGGTTAGGTTATGAGTGTTGCAAAATTTTGAAGCTGCTTTTCAAAAATAATATTATCATTACAAACGCGGCAAATTTTGTGTATTTTTGCGTCTGCGGCATATGTTTTTGCGGTTTTTTGCTCAAACTTGCCGGAGGAATTGTCTATTTTTATTTAATTGTTGCAATGGTTCTCGGCATTGTTATTGAACAAATTAGTATTGGTTTTTTCTTTACAAAGTTTTATTTTTTGGTATATAATGTGTTTACAAAGATGTTCGCCCGCATAAAAAAGACAAAATTTGGCAAGCATCTCTTAAGGTAGAAATTATGACACCACAAAAGATTAAAAGAATTGTAAGACTTTCAACAGTGCTCGTTACTGTGTTTATTGTTGTGGCTGCAATTATTTTAACTTATCAACTTGTTAAAATTGGAACACTCAACAAAAAACTTGCTGACCTCGACAGACAGTCTGCAAGTTTAACCATTCAACAACAACAACTGGAGCAGGGCATTGAAATTAGAAATACCGGCACCTATGTTGAACAAACCGCAAGAGAACAATATGGCCTTTCAACCGACGGCGAAAAAATATTTGTTCAGCAACCATAAAAAACAAAACTCCCGTTTGGGAGTTTTGTTGTTTGAAAATTATTGATTGTTTTCAGAGTCGGGTTCGTTTAAAGCAGAAGTTTCTTCTGCGAGTTTTCTTTCTTGACGTTTTTGCCACTTGTTGTGACAGAAAACAAGCAACCAACTAACAAGAAAGGCAAAGCCCAACATTCCAACAGCGGCAAGCGGTGCAAGCCACATTTTTCCGTGAAGGGTGAAGTTGTAAAAATCTTTCCAGCCGCCATTTGCTTCACCAATAAACACAACCATTATTGTGTATACGATTGAATAAATAATAACAGGAATCAAAAACCAAAAGCTTTCTCTAATGCGCAGTGGTTTTTCTCTTTCGAAAAACACAAATGACACAATGGCGAGAATTGGTGTTAGAAGGTGCATAAACAAGTTGTTGTGTTCAAACATTGAAAAATAGCCTTTTCCGGTGATTGCAGAGGCTGGAGCAAGCATTGTTACAACGGTTGCAAAAGTCAAGGCAACACCAGCGGTTGCAATTTGTTTTAAAACAATCATCCAATGAGGGAATTCATATTTATCTTCAATTAAGTTTTTTATTGTTTTAATCACAAACAAAATTGCAATAATGGCAACAAAAATGTTAGAGAGAACAGTAAAAAACCTCAGCGAGTGAATTCCTGTGTAGCCAAACCACTTTGGGTCGCGAATAACGTCTGTGCGAAAAGAATACCACACGGCATCGATGGTGAAATAAACAATAGATAGGTTGCAAACAAGAGACAAAACGTTTGCGAGTCTTAATTTTTTCATACGACACATTATATCACAAAATATTTTTTTGGCAAACAAAAACACTGGCTAATTTGCCAGTGTTTTTAGTGGATTATGTTGAACTATTCAGCAGAGTTTAATGTTTTGCCGTTTTGATAGCCAGAAAAGTCTGGATATTCAATTTCTTCGTCAAAAACAACAACTGTTGTTGAAACGCCAAATGAAAAATCGTCAAAAAGGTTTGCAGACATAGATGCACTATATCCTGTAACTTTTCCATCTTCTAAAAGAAGATATGCTTCATAAGACTCTTGATATTTAACGTGAATTTTAGAAATTTCATCTTCTTCTTTAACGGCTTCAATTGTAATGTCGTCAACAGAGATTTGCTCGCCAGCGGTGTAAAGGGCGTTAATTCCATTTTTCAACCATTCAACATCATAAGCTTGTGCCATGGTTGTTAGTTGTTTCATAGAAGCTACCATTTCTTGAATGTTAAATCCTTCTGAAGCCTCTTCGTCTTCAGGATCTGTTTCGGCGCCTTGTTCTTCAAGATCTGCAAGGTCAAAATAAGTTTTTATTGTTTGTCCTTCAATTGTTCCGTTTAGATAAATCTTGTTGTCTTTTAAATAAACCTTCATAGTTTCTGTAGAAGTGGCACCAGTTTCTGCATTTGGAATTGTCATAGCAATTTTGCATGCAAATTCAACAACCTCATCTTCCTCAAGTTTTGCAATCATGGTCATCTTAACAGGCATTCCACCCATGTTGATAGAGCAGGTGATTTTATAGCCGGTTTTCATCAACGAATCAAAATCTTCTTGACTTGCAAGTTCGTCAAATTCGGTTTTTTGATAAGTGGTGTATGCACCAGCTGTGTTAACTGTTGCTTTTGAATCAAATTGTTCGGTGGCAGCCACTTGTTTTGCTCCGCATGCAACAAGTGTAACAGACGCAACCACAAGCAATAAAGACAAAAGCACGTTTCTTAATTTTTTCATTTTTTCCTCCTTTAATCTATGAGAATTTTCTCACACAACAAGTATATCATTATAAAATTTTTGAGTCAAACATTTTAATTTCTGATTAAAAAATCTAAAAAGAAAAGCACGGCAATTTGCCGTGCTTTAAAATTGAAAATTACTTCTCTTCTTTTTTAGAATGCAAACATTTAAATAGCAGTGCTGCAAGTGCTGCACCAGCAAGTGGAGCCAGAAGGAAGATTGCAACTTGAGCGAGAGACTCTGTGTTTCCGTTGTAAACAAGGTCAGCAAGCGCTGTTGCGAAAGATCTTGCTGGGTTAACAGATGTTCCGGTTATTCTAATTCCGACCAAGTGAACAAGGGTCAAGGTTAATCCAATAACAAGACCAGCCTTTTTTCCTGCTGCTGAATTTTCGTCAGTAACATTCAAAATGGTGTAGACGAAAATTGCTGTCAAAATAATTTCAACGAGAGCAGCTCCAATAATGCCTCCAACAGAAACTTCTGGGGCATAGTTGCAAGCGTTGCCAAGAACTGTTACATTTGCCATTTTCAAAATGCCAAACAAACTTAGTCCTCCAGCGATTCCACCCAAGAATTGTGCACAAACATAAGCGCCAAACTCTTTAAGTGTCATTCTTTTTGTGAGCAGACATCCAAGCGAAACAGCTGGGTTAATGTGGCAACCAGAAACTCTGCCAACAGAATATGCCATTGCAACAATAACAAGGCCAAATGCAAGTGCTGTTGCAACAAGGTCGCCACCAGTGAGTGCAGCAACTCCGCATGCGGCAAACACAAGCACAAATGTTCCCACGAACTCTGCTACTGATTTTTTAAATAGTGTGTTCATTTTTTTCTTCTCCTTTGTTAAATTTGACAACATCATTATACACCCAACAAAAAGCCAAGTGATATTATTTTTTAAAAAAATTCAAAAATAAAAACGCCAGAATTTTCTGACGTTTTCTTCTTCTTTAGTATAACAATATAATTATACACCCAAATCGCTGTTTTGTAAATATTTGTTTTGAAAAAAATAAAAGCGCAGCGGCGAGGCTGCGCTTTTTATATGGTTGAAGGCGTCTAACGTAAAAAGAACAAATTTTGTTTACAACATTAAAACTTAATGAATATCCATATATGACATTTCTTTTAAAATGTTTTTTTCTTTTAATATGTATTCACTATCAATAAAATTTTGAATAATTGGAGCTACCCAATATTGAGAATTTTCTGGTGGTTCCATATCCATGTCTAAATAATCGACATAATCAGAAGATGAAATTTCTTTACCATCATAACAAATAATTAAAGTAATAAAAAACCGAATACAAAAACAAACATCACTAATGGATATTTTATCTTTTGAATTCATTATTGTAACTGGTAATAATTTTGTTAAACCTAATTTATGTATAATAGAGTTACAATTATAGTTAATCTCTTGAATTCTTTTCAAATCATCGTTCCACAACTTTAAACTTGGATTGTCATCAATAATTTGCTTTATATTAAAGTCCCAATCAGTATTTTCTGTAGATAAGACTTGTAAAATTTTATCTTGAATTTCTTTGGAAATTATTTCTTTCTTTAAAGTTCCTTGATTATTCTTTATTTCTTCTTCCTTAACTGCTCCACGGATGAAATATAAATATAATTTTATATTTTCAATAATGTCTCTAAGTAAAAATTTTACGACAAGTTGATTGTCATTGTTCACTAACTCTTTAAATAAAATTTTAATAATTTCTAAATTTCTTTGAGCAATAATGGATGCATAGGAAATAAAAAATTTTCTATTTTTTGTTTTTACTATACTATCTGAAAAATTACTATCAGATATAAACTCTAAGATCTCAATATATTTTATAATTTGTTTAGAAGGTTCTTTCATAACACTATTTAAATCAATATTAAAAAAAGTATAATTAAGTAAGTAAGAATGAAGAATATCATACTCTAATGTTGTATTATAATTATTTGATACAATTGAAAGATTGTAATTTTTAATTATTCCTTTCGGTAAATTATCTTCTATCTCATGGATTGTATATGATTTATCCAATTTTATTTTATTTAAAAAAATTCCATTATACAACAAATTTATTTCATCAAAATTGTTTAACATACCTTATCTCCTACTTACACTATATCATAAAAACTAATTTTTTTTAGATTTTTTGCTGTCTTTATGAAAATATATGCTATAATTAATTTATAAAGTGAGATTATGAAGATATTTAAAAGATAAAAACAAAGGAGAAAAAATGGGTTATCAATTGTTTAATAACATGAATTATAATTCACAAAATAAAAATTATAAAGCACCAAATTGGTGGAATATTACATTTATAGCTGTATCTGTTCCTATGATTATTGCATCTTTGAGTTGTGTTGTTTTTCCAACACCAATTCCGTGTGTGTCAATATTGTTAGCCTATATTGCGTTCGCAACAGTAATGCTTATTTGGTTAGCTGTTGATTATAACAAGAAAATGAATAATAATCAACGATTAAGCAATGAAGCCAATACACAAAATGACGATAAAAAATTTCCACATATAAAAGTCAATTACAAAATAATTGATGTAAAAACAAAAGATATTAAGACTAAAATTAAAATTAACATGGACGATGAACCTTTAATTATTAAATGGCCAATTGAACACCATAACATAAGTTCGATTAAAAGATATGATAGTGATGTTATGAATGCCGTAAACGCTCTAAATGAATACTATCATAAATTTGAAAAATATATTGATAATCAAGAAATAAAAAATATATTAAAAAATTTCTTAACAGAAAATAAAGATATCGCGGACATGGGTTCTTTTAATCCTTTCATTTTAGATAGTAAATATTTTTCAGATTTTGAATATTTTGATGATTTAAATGATACAAATTATTGTTATGATTCAGTACTATTGATAAAAAATACTTTACAACAATATAAAATACAACACTCAAATTTTGATGAATTATTTAATACAGAATATAGGAAAAAGACAATTTGCGAAACTGAATTGCCAATAGAAATAACTTATACTTTTAACACAAATCAAGAGAAGTTTATAACATTATTAGATAATGCTTATTCATCAATGGATGAATTAAATAGTAATGAACATACTTATATTGTATCAAACATGAGATCGCAACTCAAAACTCTGTATAATAATGAAAATATCGATTTTGAATTATATTTTAATATCTTTCATCTCGCAACACATTATTATATAAATAATTCTTCATGGGATAATAATGATGAATTTGTTATAATAGATAGTAAATATGATAAATTATTGTTAAAGTGTTTGAACGATATACAAAATAGGATAAAGACTAGTTATAAGCCAGTTTCTTTTTTAATTAAAGGATTAAAAAGCAAATATCAAGATCTCAATGAGTTTTTGATATATCTTTTATTGCAAAATGAATTAAATATATATCGACTAGAAAAAATAAAAGATACTATACCTGATTTTGAAAATGTTCTAGTAGATGAAAAATTATTAATAAAAAGGAATAAAAACAATGATGAGTTTTTAAAACAATTGTATAATAAAAAATTCAGTGTTGAAGAAATAATTAATATACTTCAATTATTAAACGTTAAATATCTTGGCGAAAATTTATTAAATTTAGTTGAAGTAGATGAAAATTATAATTTAATAAATAACAAAAAATATTCATATGTTGCAGAAAAATTTAATGAATTCAAGAGTGAAGATTATATTAATCATTTATCAACAGATAATTTTGAAGCATCAAAATCAATAACAATAACTGACATTGATTTAATGACAGGGTTTGAATTTGAAGAATTCGTTGCAAAACTATTTCAAAAAATGGGATATAACGCATACGCAACAAAATCTTCAGGAGACCAAGGGATAGACGTTATTGCTGAACAAGGTAATGTGAAAATCGCTATACAAACAAAATGCTATAGTCAACCTGTCGGCAATCATGCAATTATGGAAGCTGTTGCTGGTACAAAGTTTTATGACGCAAATAAAACAATGGTTATTACAAACAGTAAGTTTACTCCAAGCGCAATTGCTCTTGCAGAAAAAAATCATGTTCAACTGTGGGACAGAAAAACATTAATAGAAAAAATTAATGAACTTATGTAATTATAATATTTGACAACAGGACGCGTGTTTAATTAACCTTCGGGTTATACTCGTGCACGCACTCGTGGCGTTCACTTCGCTCGGCTGAGGAGCCAGGCTCCTAACCCTCAGGCACAGATTGAAAACCGCTTCACACAAAAACAAAAAAATAAAAAATAGGGAACAAGTCCCTACTTTTTATTTATGGTTGCGGGAGCCGGATTTGAACCAGCGACCTTCGGGTTATGAGCCCGACGAGCTTCCGAGCTGCTCTATCCCGCGACGGGGTTTGCTTTTGAAAAGCGTGTATATAATACAATAATATGCAATCTTTGTCAAGGCTATTCCAACAAAATTTTAAAGTTTTATCGCTTTTCAAAAATGCAACACAAACCATCACAATTCTTACTTTTTCTGACACAAAATGGCCGATTCCCAGATTTTGAGGGGTGGGCTGCACACGGCTCACCACCCGTGCATGGCTCAGTGCCCTACAGACCGAGCGTGTGGAATGGCAGACCGAGGAAATAAGGCGCAGGGCAAAGGAGTTTGG
>JAFUSR010000003.1 GCA_017467585.1 Clostridia bacterium | reverse complement strand
TCTAAGTGTTATCCCGATGTATAAGGCAGGTTGCTCACGCGTTACTCACCCGTCCGCCGCTAAGATCCGTCAAAAGCAAGCTTTCAACTTCTCTCCGCTCGACTTGCATGTCTTAAGCACGCCGCCAGCGTTCGTCCTGAGCCAGAATCAAACTCTTAAGTTTAATTAAAGCTTTAGACAAAACTGACTGTTGTTAGTTTTGTGTAAATTGTTTTTTAAAAGAAATTAACGTATTAGACCTATTTATTAAATAGGAATAAAACCTTGTACAATTTATCAAAAATATTCAATTGTCAAAGTGCGTTCGTTGCCTCCCTTTTGAGGTGCAACGCAAACAATATATCACACCGAAAACCTAAAGTCAACACTTTTTTTAAAAAATTTTAACTTTTTTGTAGAATTTTTTCAAAACGTAGTTTTGTCTTGAAAAACCCCGTTTTTGGGTGTGCGAGATTATTCTATCACAAAATATTTTATTTTGCAATACCCAATTTTATGAAAAAAATAAAAAAGTTAGAGAATGGCCCTCTAACTTCTATTCTATATTAGTAGTTAAGCAATTATCAATCTAAGCCCATGGCAAGTCTTGCGCGCTTGATTGTTTCTTTGGCAACTGCTCTTGCCCTCTGCGAACCTTCTGCCAAAATTTGTTTAACAACTTCTGGATGCGCTTTATAGTAGTTATATTTTTCTCTCATTGGAGAAAGATAGTTGTTAATTAGCTCAAACAGCGCTGCTTTTGCATCTGCCCAAGAGATGCCCTCTGCATATCTCTTTGCCATTGCAGCTCTCTGCTCTTCTGTTGCAAACAACTTATACAAATTAAAGAGTGCACAGTCGGTTGACTTTGGCTCAGTTGGCAAACTGCTGTCGGTTTTGATTGCGCTTATTAGTTTTTTTAGTTCTTGCTCGGTTGCGAAAATTGGAATTATGTTATTGTGGCTTTTGCTCATTTTGTTTTGGCCATCTGTGCCCGGAATAAGCCCCACACCCTCGCTTATCAAATCTTGAGGAACAACAAATGTGTAGCCATAGCGCTTGTTGAATGCTTTTGCAATGTCTCTCGCCATTTCAACATGCTGTTTTTGGTCTTGACCAATTGGAACAAGTTTTGTGTTAAACAGCAAAATGTCGGCAGCCATTAAAATTGGATAGTTAAACAGACCCATGTTAACATATGCGTCTGGGTCGTCGCCATTGGCCTCGGCCTTTTCAACCATGGCCTTATATGCGTGCGCGCGATTCATTAGCCCCTTGCTTGTTACGTTTGAAAGAAGCCAATTAAGTTCTGTTACCTCGGGAACTTTGCTCTGTTGATAAAACACAACTCTCTTTGGATCTATTCCGCAGGCAAGCCAGCTTGCAGCCATCTCAAAAGTGTTGTCTTTAAGTGTTTGTTTGTCTTTAATTATATTTAATGCGTGATAATCAGCAATAAAGTAATAACAGTCATAATCTGGGTTGTTGGCAAGTTCTATGCCTGGCTTGATTGCACCAAAATAGTTGCCAATGTGAAGTATGCCTGTTGGTTTTATGCCAGTTAATACTACCTGTTTCATGATTTTCTCCTCTTTTTTTGCGGAATTATTTTTATTTATTTGATTACTTTTTCTATTTGAGCACCGCCCAAACAATATTGTGCTTCGTCAGGGCTTTTTGCCCAGCCATTTTTGCCACCATAAAGAACGACATATTGGCCTGGGGTGACGGCACGTTGTTTTTCGGCAAATATGCAAGTTATTGTTCCGTCGTCGTTAACCAAAACACGAACCTTTTGGTCTTTTTGGCGATAGCGGAATTTTGCGTAGCAGTCAAATTCTTTATCTTTTGGCTGTTCTGGAATCCAGTTGAACTTTCCAGACACCAAACTAGAAGACAAAAGTTCTTCGCCCTCGCCCTCGGTTACATATAAAATGTTTTTGTTTAGGTCTTTTTCAATAACAAACCATCGGTCTCCCGTTGTGCCATGGCCGCCGCCAATTCCCAGGCCTCGGCGCTGACCAAGGGTGTAATACATTAAGCCATCATGCTTGCCAACAATATTGCCTGTGCGCTTGTCAACAATATTGCCCTTTTGCGCAGGAAGATAGTTCTTTAAAAATTGTTTAAAATTGCGTTCGCCAATAAAGCAAATGCCAGTGCTATCTTTCTTTTTTGCAGTGGCCAAATCATATTCTTCTGCTAGTCTGCGAATTTCTGGTTTCTCTATGTTGCCTATTGGAAACATCGCCATTGAAAGTTGAGCCTGTGAGAGTTGATTTAAAAAATATGTTTGGTCTTTGTTTTGGTCCAACGCTTTTTTTAGATAAAACTTGCCGTTTTCTTCTTCAACATTTGCATAGTGACCTGTTGCAACCTTGCTTGCACCCAAAACCTTGGCCATCTTTAAAAATGGTCCAAACTTTATTTCCCTGTTGCAAAGAACATCTGGATTTGGGGTTCTGCCTGCCTTGTATTCTGCAAGAAAGTCAGAAAACACATTGTCCATATATTCTTTTGCATAGTTAACTGAATAATAAGGAATTTTAAGAGCACCAGCAACACGCTTAACATCTGCATAGTCATCAGCCGATGTGCACGCGCCATTTGGATCGTCTTCTTCCCAGTTGTTCATATAAACGCCAATGACATCATAGCCCTGCTGTTTTAGCAGAAGCGCAACAACTGAGGAATCGACTCCTCCACTCATTCCAACGACAATTGTTTCTTTCTTTTTCATATTATTTCTTTTTTGATTTGTTAAATTTTATAACTTTTGCGCCTTTTTTTGCGTTTTTGCTTTTATTTTGTGATTTTTTTGCTGAATTATTTTTATTTTTTTGTTCTTCTTTAAATTCAGCAATGTTTATAGTGTTTGAATCTGTGGCATTTTCGTCGACTTGCGTTTCAGCCTCTTCAACCTTTTCTGCTTTGGACTGTTCTTTTTGCCTTTGAGCAAGTTTTTCTTCTTTTCTTTCTACAATGCTTCTCTTGATTGAATTAAATACTCTTACAATCCAGAGTTTTTTATATTCGTCTCTATCGATATATTTAAAGCCAAGAGTGGCGCGTGTGTCGGTATTGAGCGAATCGATAAACTTCCACTTGCTGAGCCTGTAAGAAAATTGGCCAATTATGAGATTGATTAAATCTAGCATCCAAATCATTACGTCAACAAACAAAAGTCCGCCGCCTATTGATATTCTTACCGGCGCGAACACTGGTTCAAAAACAACAACGGCACCAAACACGCCACATATTAATTGAACCAACCCCTTTCGCCAGTTTCGAACATAAAAGTTGTGAGCACCCATCCAACCAAACAAAACGCATAAAGTTATTGTCCAGCCAAGGCTGAATTGTTCTGGGCGATGACGGCTTGCACGACTAACTTGCTTTTTGATTTTTCTTCTAGCGAGCAAAACATCTGCCCACTTATAAACTTCCCACCATTTGATTTTTTCTTTTTTATATTCGCCCCTTGCCTTTTTTGCAGAATATGTGTGAGTTTGTGGCAAATATGTTACATCTCTGGTATCTATGTCAAACTGACCATCTTTATCGACCTTAACATCTATTTCTCGCTCGCGCTTTTTCTTGCGCTCTCTCCAAGATTTTACGTCTTTATCGTTTGTTTTTTTAATAAGATCTTCAAAGCTGATTGTATCCATAATGTCTTGATCAGACAAATGATGACGTTTTTTAGTCTTTTTTTGTGGAACTTGAGTCAACTCGCTTGACGCAGATTGGTTTTCACCAGCAGTTTCCTGAATAATTTCTTCTTCGGATTGTTTTTTCTTTCTGTGTTTATATTCAATTTCTGCACCACAATGAGGGCAAACATCTGGTTTGCCTGTGTAAGAAGAAAAACAATTTTTGCAAATGTGAGTATTAAAAAGTCCCATATACACTTTCCTCTAGTGTAATAATAGCACATAATTTTATGTTTTGTAAACAAATATACACAAAATAAAAAGGACCACACTGGCCCTTTTTGGATATTTTTGATTATTTGTGGTCCACATTATACATATGTTCAATGAGGTCGAGAACTTTGCAGCTATAGCCCCACTCGTTGTCATACCATGCAACAAGTTTTACAAATGTTGGGTTAAGCATGATTCCCGCCTGGGCATCGAACACACAAGTGTTGACCTCGCCAACAACATCTTGCGAAACGATTGGGTCTTCGGTGTATTTAATTATGCCCTTATATTTGCCATTTGCGGCTTTTTTCATAACTTTTTTGATTTCTTCATAGGTTGTTGGGCGAGCGAGCTTAACCGTTAGGTCAACAACGCTTCCATCGGTTGTAGGCACACGATAAGACATTCCGGTAAGTTTTCCGTCAAGTTCTGGAATGACCTCCCCAATAGCCTTTGCCGCCCCTGTTGAACTTGGAATTATGTTAACCAGTGCACTTCTTCCAATGCGCCAGTTCTTTTTGCTGCTGCCATCAACAGTAAGCTGAGTTGCAGTTGTTGCATGAATTGTTGTCATGAGTCCTTCGGTTATTCCAAAGTTATCATTTATTACTTGTGCAAGTGGCGCCAAGCAGTTGCTTGTGCAACTTGCGTTTGAAACAACGTCCATGTTCTTTTTATATTTGTTGTGGTTTACGCCATAAACAAACATTGGAGTTCCCTTGCCTGGAGCGGTGATAATAACCTTTTTTGCGCCACCAACAAAGTGACGGCTTGCGTCTTCCAACTTTGTGAACTTTCCGGTTGCCTCGGCGATATATTCAGCTCCTGCTCCCTTCCAGTCAATGTTTTCTGGTTGCATTTCAGCGAAAAAACGAATTTTCTTTCCGTTTACCACCAAATAGTTGCCGTCAACGGCAATGTCTGCCTTAAACTCACCATGAACACTGTCATATTTAAGCATAAATGCCGCATAGTTTATGTCCATAAATGGGTCGTTGATTGCAACAACATCGATGTTTGTGTTGTTTGTGATAGATGCACGCAACAACAAACTGCCAATTCGTCCAAAACCATTAATTCCTACTTTTACTTTTGCCATAATTTTAATTTTTCTCCTTTTTTGTTAATTTATGATTTTTTATTTTTTTGGTGGTGTTGGTGGTTTTTTTGGAGCCTCAGAAGGCTTTCCTCCACCAGTTGCACCACCCTTCTTTGGTGGTGTTTTTGGAGCTTCAGAAGGCTTTCCTCCACCAGTTGAACCACCCTTCTTTGACTGCTCTTCGTTCAGGTTCTTTTGAATCATTTGCCCCATGTTCATGTGATTAGCTCCAAGCATCTGTGCTGCACGACTCTCGATAGCTCGTTGTTTTCTGTCGGCAATTATTGCACTTCCTGGCACAAAGTTTATTGCACTTTTAACTGTGTCCATCAGTGCCTGACCTGAAACAATTTTTGCAACCTTTTGGAAAGTTTCTTTTGTTCCTTTGGTAACTGCTCCACCAAGAGAAACAATGTCTCCATTATAATCTTCATTTTTATCTGCTTTATAGACAAATCCTTGAACAATTTTTGGAATTTCAAAGATAAATGACACACCAACCAAATAAAACAGCAATCTTATTAAGTGATTGAGCGCACTCACCATGCTAAAGAGAGGCAAACCAAACAAGTTTATGTTCCAGTTTAGCCAACTCAAGTTGCTTCTTGCAAACATGTCAGATGTGATAAGTGTTACATTTGAAATTGGATATAGAAGCAAGAATCCCAAGTTTATTCCAATGATAAATCCATACATCGCAATAATTCTGGTTATCATTTCTTTTGTCCAGTTAGAGAAATTGCTCTTGCCATAATAAGGGATTGTGGCAACTGCAGCTGGATACATAACATATAGGAACATTATGTCTACAATTCGGCGCAACAAACCTATCATTGCTCTGAATAATTTTGCAAATATAATAAATGTTGCCAAAATTAACACAATCCAGTTTAAATTTGCAGCTGAATATGTTAGCTTCATTTGAGCCCTTTCGGTGTCAATTAAACTCATTAATGCCTTTGTTGTGTTATCTGCAAAGGTATAGTCTTGAACAAGCCCACAGTCTGCCAGTTTATAGATTGTTTTTGTTGATTTTCCAAACAGGTGCATTATATCTATGTCAAAATAAATGTAAGGAACAAAGTCTGAAATGTCTAAGCCAGTGAAGAATTGAATTCCTTGTCTAATTACGCTTGTTACTGGGTTTTCAGTTACCCCATCAGGAAGTTCATAGCTGATTTTTGGAATAAACGACGAGAATGTTGGAGTGTTAACTACATCGCGGTAAAATTCAATTTTTCCGTTTTGCTTTCTTATGGCTGTTGGATATTTTGCGTTATCAAACAGCCCACGTGCAACAACAAGTTGGTCTTTTGCCAAATACTCCGAATGGAAGCCGTCTTGGCCATTGACCAGTGGGCAAAAATATGGCTGAGTTTTGCCTTCTGCGTCTGTGTAGGTTTTGGCAGTGCACAGAAGGAACACTGCACCACTGCTCTCGTCGAAAACATCTTGGCTTGTTCCAACTTTGTGAACATAGTTACGAACGGCAAGGTTATCGTTATAGTTTACCGCAAGGTCATATTCCGTTATAACCTCGTCATTTTTAACCGTTTGAAAATGTCGCTGAACATTTATGTTGCCCGCCTTGTCTAGGTTGTCATATGCCTCTTTAACGGTTAAATAATAAAGTTTTTGCCCATTTTCAAACATGTAGTCAATGGCATCTGCGTTTGTCAAATATTCATAAGAATATGTTTGAATGTTTCTGTCATAAGCCATTTGATAATAGTTGTTGTTTGGAGCCACACGCTCTAAATAGTCTATTTGACTTGTTTCGTAGAATGTGTCGGTGTAGAACATCCAGAAGGTCGTTAAATTTCTCACCCATTCTTCTGCATTTTTAAACTCTACAATTGTATCTTTGAGTTCGTCCACGGCGCCTTCGGTGTAAACACCAGTAAAGCTCATATCTTCAATTCCATGAGTGTTATAGGTTATTGGAATTTTTTTGTTGCTAAGAGCATACGTTCGAAGCGCATTTGCGTTATAACTGGAGGCCATGAATATCTGCGTTCCCACACTCTTGTTATTTGCACCGCCTGCCGTGTAGTTATAAATTGTCTGCAGAAGGCCATTTGAAAGGATTAAGCCTCCAAACAGAATCATCGGAACCAAAAACAAAAGCAAAAGTGATTGAAAAATGCTCTTCCAAATTCCTGACTTGTCGTTTTTTATCTCGCCGCTGTTGCTCTTGTCGATAACTGCGTCATATTCGTTTTTGATTATGGCAATAATGCCCAAAACCAAAATTACAACAACAGCTAGAATTAAAAGATATTTCATTATGCTTTTAACGTTGTCTGAGAAAATAAATCTAAAGATTATGTCGCTCTCTTCAACCGATTTTAAACTCGAAAAGTCTGTGTTCAAACCACAGAGTTCTCTGATTAAAACGAATGCAAAATCTATGATAGAAAGGAGCCACACAAACAATGTGTAAAGTAAGTTTCCTACGAGATTGAGAATTGGACCAATTTTGAAAATATCTTTAAAAATTGAACCAATAACTTCCCAAGCGCTTGGCTGTGGAGATGCGGCAGACACCATGCCGGCGCTGCCAATGGTTAAAGCAATATTAAACATATTCATGATATCTGCCCTCCTTTTTTATTTCTTTTATTTGCTTTCTTTTTTTGCCTTTTTAATATTTCTTCTAGTTTCTTTATGTTGGTCAGTTAACTGACGCTTTGTTTTTCTTGACGCCAGAACTCTTTCTTTGTGGCCCTTTTTTTCACTTGCATAGCCAAGTCGCGACAGGTGTTTGTTGATTTCTCCCAAGTTGGTGAGTTCAACCTTTTTGCCGTCTTCATCTTTCATTTTAGATTCGGCAAGAGTAAATCCGCCACCAAGGAGCATATCTTTGCCATCGGCATCTTTTCCCTTCAAGAACTCGTTTGCTCTTATCTTGTTCGCGTTTCTCAACGCCTTTTTGGCCTCGAGTTCTTTTGTGGTTTGCTCCTTATACATCTTTCCGGCCTTTTTAACGGCGTCCGCATAGGCGGCTGCTTGTGGAATCATTTTCATTACAGTTCCGGCAACCTGGGCAACGGCGTTGACAACCTTGGCCTTTGTCGCCTGAATTTTATCCTTGGCCGCAACAGCAAGTTCGTAGCCAGGAATCATGTGTTTCAGTTGTTCTTTTGAATAATTTTTAAAGTCAACCATCTTTTTGCCAGAGAGAACATCTTGAACTTCTTTTATGTGGCTATCTATGTCGCCCTTAACTTTTGCGCCCTTAGCAATTCCGTCTTCTTGCCCCATTACTTTTGCGAACAATGGTGGTGCCAATGTTATTAAATAAGCCGCACATATCAAGAAGATAAGGCGAATTATCATGTTCACAAACTGTGGAGAAACCCACGCAAACATTTTTATTGATGTTATTGCCCTTATGCTCTCTGGCGAAGTGAAGAAATCAAAGTCGCCACTAGTTATAAACGGAACAATAATAAAGAATATTTGAAGGGCAAACACATAGCCAAACACAGAAATGGTTTCCTTCATTATTTTCGACATCCAACCACCGTAGAGTCCAAGGTTTTCGGTTGTTTTGCCGCCATCGCCCTTTTCTTCTCTGCCAAGAGCCATGGTTGAGAACATAACTGGACTTATCATGAAGTAGAATGTTATGTTAAGAACCCTGCCCATTACGCCCCACATTGCTTTGAGCACTATTGGAATTAAAACGATAATGGCAAGCAACAAAACGGCAAAATTCATTTTTGATGTTGAATAGAAGTTGTAAGAGCTTAGTCCGCCTATGCTCATAAATGAATAGTGAAGTTCAACGGCTTCGCTCGTCATTGGAATTGTTGTTGTTTGAACACCCATTGGAAGATTTACGTAAGAACTAACCCCAATAAGTGGTCTTTTTTCGTAGGCGTGTTCAATTAATGTTTTTCCGGTGAACAGTTTTGAAATTGAGTTTGTGAATCGCTGGAATATGTTCATACTTACCGAAATGTTTTCAACGTTCATGTAATATTGTGAAAGATTAAGTTCGCTGGCATTTCTTATGACAACATCTCTGCGATAAAACTCAGTTACGCCAGCAACTTGTCTGATTGCCGTTGGCAAACCTTGGTCTGTGATGACGCCCTTCGCAATAACTGGATAGAGAACTGGAATTACCCCATTACTGTCAGTTAAATATGGATAAGAGTTTGTGTGAGCAAACTCAAGGCCTGTGTCTTTCCAATAGTTTGCTGCCTCAGTGCCCTCATATTGCTTTTCTTTGTAAGCGCTGTTGGCCATTAAAACAGGAAGAAACATTCTGGTTGATTGATCAAACGTGCAAACAATAAAGTAGTCGCCTTTGTTTTCGTCAAAGCCGATGTCATCATATAGGCTTTCATATTCAAGGTTAACCAACAATTCTTCTGGCTTATTCTGCATTCCTGCAAGCCTCATGATTATAGATTTTGAAGTTATGTCAGTTATAAATGAAATTCCAGTTTTTTGATCTTTTTGATATGTTGCAAAGTCTGAACAGAACAAGTTAAACAACGCCAAATAACGTCTTGCATCGTCGTCGGCTGAGTCTTTTGAACCTGTTTCATAGTCATAAATTGCGTTAATCATTGAAAGCCTCAGGTCTTTCATTGTCATGTTAGCATAGTCTTTATCAGCGCCCAAAAGATATGCAAATGTGTTGTTGAACAACTCTTGAAGGGCCTTTGTTTTTTTGGTGTCGACCGCCATTCCTGAAGTCTCATCCATCTTGATAAATGATGGAGTTGAAATTAATTGAATTTGCTCATCTGTAATATGTTTTATTGAAAGCAAACCTTGGTCTAACTCGCGATAATATTCGACAGCTCCATCTTGAATTGTGACAGAATTTGGCAAGCCATAAATCTTTTGCAAAATAAGCTGCATATAACGAGGCAAACATTCATATTGAACCTGAGTTGTTATGTTATAGTTTGAATAGTAACATGGGTCACCCTCTTTGTCGTTAATGACAAATGTGTTTCCGTCTGAATCTGAGAAATATTTGATGTTTGCAATAATCTCATCGTCTGGGTTTGCATCGGTGATTTCAACAAGGTTTGACATGTAGAAAGATTGAACAGTGATGTCAGCAAGATTGTCGATAAATTTTTTCATTGTTACAAATTCAACATCTTCGCCGGCAGCGGGCAATCTGTCGTCGTAGCCAATGTCCAAAAAGCCAGTGTAGTCGTCATCAACAAACATTGTGTTATAGCCAAGTTTGTTAAGATATTTCGCTCCCACAACATATTCGGCGAGTTTGGCTGTTGGCATTGTGATTGCAAGATTATATGAGTGATTGTTAACAACAACAGTAAAGTCTTTTATTGCTGCTTCTGTTGTTTGCATTCTCATTGCATAGGTTATGAAATATTTGCCTATTGAGTCAACAGTTTTTTGAATGCTAAACATGTTAGAAAGAACATTTCTAAAGTTTGTTATGTTAACAATTGTTTTTTCTTCAAAGTTGCCAGAATCTGCAGCAAAAGTCTTGATGCTGTCTAATTCGATTAACAATTTGTCTAGAGTGGCAACTTGCTTTTTGTAATTGACTGAATCGGCTGCACTGACTGAATTTGAAATGCCGCCAGCATATAGGTTTAGAGCGCTGTTAAACTCTGCCCTGCTTGAGAATTGTTTTGTTGTTTCCAAGCTGCTATAAAAGCCTGTTACTGCGCCATCAAAATCAGCATTTTCGTTTGAATCGTAAATATATTTTTTGACGTTATTATAATTCAATTTAGCTGAATCTAATCTGTCAACATAATCTCTATATTCTGTGAAAATGCCACCTGCATTGCCACTTGAAACATAGCCAGAAAGAACAACATCGGCTCTTGCCATCTTGTCGGTTCTTCCAGTTATGTAATAAACAAAGTAGTTAAGATATTCCGGAATGCTTGTGCCTTGGTCGTTTAACATGTTTTTTGCGGTTCTATAGAGCTTTCCGAGTTTTGTTGTTGGAGATGTAGAATCTAAGTCGTCTGAAAGTGTTGAATATACCTTCTCTTTTAGCGAATTATAGAATGTAAGCTGTTGCCAACTATAAAATGGTGTTCCATCGCCAATATTTGTTATGTAGTTGGTTTCTGGGTTATATGTGTAACCCAAATCAGAAAGATATTCTTTAAGAGTTTTGTCGCCATTTTCGCCAAGCATCAATTTTAGTCCATATTGAAGGTCTTCATCTGAAAGATTAGATGAATATTGAACCTTGGCATTATCGTTTAAAATAACATCAGCAAATGGCAAATACATGTCTTCGCAAGCCTTGTTAATTGCATCAATAAGTGCCAAAGGAACAGTGTCTTCGGTTATTTCTGTTGAAGAGTGAAAATTATCTCTTAAGAAACTTTGAAAAGATGAATAGTCATCGGTTTCTTCATAAAACTGCCTCCAATCTATCTCAAGATCTTCGAGAGAAACCATGCCATAGCCATTTCTATAGAAAGCATTGCGAATCAAACTCAAAGCAAAGCTGTTGTCATCTGGCTGAACAGCCAAAATGTCGTAGCCAAAAGCATACATGTCTATTATGCTCTTGGCAATTTCCATAAAGAAATTTGCACAGTCACTGCTAAGAAGCAAACTTGCAAGATAAGCTTTGTAAGTATAAAGCTGTGTGCTTATTACCTCACCTTCTGTGTATGGCTGGCCTTCACCATCCATAATTTTTTCGAGAAGAGGGGCAAACAGCATGTTAAATGTGTCGATGAAATAATGTATTGTGGTTGTTGCTGTTTCATAATAATATTCACCTAGGAGCGCAAGCATCATTGACCTGATTTCTTCGTCAGAATATTTGCTGGTGAACATATATTTTGAAAGGGTGCTTCCATCGCTCTCTACAATTTCACTCAAGAAAATTTCTGAGAAAACCAAACCTTGAGGAGAAATGAGTGAAGTGTCGAAGCTTGCAACATAGTTTCCACTTGTGTCAACATCAACTTGAGAGTTAAACGAGTCTAGCCACTCTCCTGTTGCAATAAGCTGACTTAAGTTGAGGTCGCGATAAATGGCCTTCATGTCGGCAACGAGTTTTGATGGCCAGCTAACCTTTTTAACATTTTTTTGCGCAAAAACTCTTTCTGGTGTGTGCCAGAAGCCGTTTGCATCTAAGAACATAAATTCAACATCTGGGTTGTTGACAACATAGTTAAATTCGTTGTTGCCCGAACTAGAGTCAATGATTTTTGAAACAACTTCGCCATCTTTAACTGCATAGCCCTTTGTGCTAATCATGGCCTTGTAAAAGAGGTTGCCAGGGTAACGGAGTTTTGTGACTTCGTCAACAATCGATGTGTATGGTGCGCCATCTTCAGCGTAGGTTGCAGAATACCAAGCCTCTTCCCCGTCTTTGTCGGCAACAACAATGTGAACGCCAAGTTTTTCGTCGTCTGATTTTTCTGAATTATATGCAGACATGTTGTTTAAAATTGTATCCGCTGAACAAGCAGAAGTGTCGATTGTATAAATTGGGTCGCCATAGTCGTCAAATTGTTGTTCAAGTTGTTCAACAGGAACCTCGTCTCCTTGGCTATTAATTACACTTCTTTGGCCATTTTTGTTCAAACAATAGTTATTGCCAGCGGCATCTTGATAAAGTTCGGAAACTTTGTAGTAGTTTCCGTTTATGACTGTTCCAATAACTCCACCATCGTACAAATCTACATATTTTTTAGTGTATGTGCGGAAATATTGTGGTGTTATTGTATATAAATCTAGGTCTACTCCATTAATAAGATCGGTGAGCGAATAATTTTGGAATGTGTTGTTATATGAGTATCTATAAAATTCGTATAATAAAAGTTGATCAAGGGCTGTCCACTTTGTTGTGTCATTATAATTTTCAGAAAGTTTAACTCTAACCTTGTTTGTTGCCCATTGAACTTTGTTTATGCTTCCAGTTTCGTAGTCAAGCATTCTATATCCGTTTGTGTCGGTGTCAATGTTTAGTGACAAAAGTGTTGAAAGCGCTGACATTGCGTCTTGAACTGGTGAAGTAAAGTTATATGAGCTTGCTTTGTATGAAACAGTGTATGTTGTGTCGTCGGCACTTGTTGCATCTTGATATTTTATGGTCATAATCTGATTGTTTTTGTCATATACGGTGTCAGAAACATATTTCCAGTCGATATCAGCATCAACAATTGGCTTATAATAATAAGTCACACTGTTTGCAAGCGCATAGTCAATAAAGTCTGCCATAACATAATATTGATCTGCAGTGCAGAAGAACTTTTCATATTTGCCAAATGTGGCAGAGTTGTTGACCATTGAGTTGTTTTGATAGGTGTATGTTACAGATTCTGCAAAAGTTGGAAATTCGTTGTTTGCCATTTTGTTGAAAATTTCTTTTCCATCTGCAGAAAATGCGTCATAAACAGCAACCAACTCTTCTTTAGAGTATCTCGAATCGTAGCCCGCATCAACAGGGTCTTCAAAATTAATAAAAATTGGAATACGCTGGTTAGCATTTGCATAATTTCGATATACGTTTGCATCATACGCCGAAGTGAGCACAACCTGACTGCCCAGTGTGTATGAAGAATTTCCGCCAGAAATTGCATAAGCAAATCCACCAAGAAGCGCATTTACCAAAATGATAATAGCGAGGAACATAACTGGAAAGATTGTCATGCCCAAGAAGGCACGAATTCCTCTTCCCCAAATTCTTTTAACGCTATAGTCTGTGTCGTTGGCAGCTTTGCTATATTCTCCACGAATAATCGAATAAATTGAGAACACGATAACCAAAACGGCAGCAACTGCAAACACAGATCTCAAAACCATTACAACCCTATCATTAAGCAAAAACTTAATTAGTGGATTGTTAATAAGTGGATTATTTGGGCTTGTAACTATTTGTCCATTTTCAATTGTTACGGCATAATCAGCAAGGTTTGTGCTGATTCCTAAGAACTTATAAACAATCATTTGAATTACATCGATAAACATCAATGCAAATTGGCTGATTGCAAAAATCAATGTACCTATAGCATTGAAAATAGTTCCCCAGAACTGGCTGTTTATGTTGGCAAACAGTGTGCTTGTGTCGCCAAGTTCTGCGGTTGTTGAGCCCGAAAGGAGCGCAGAAGAACCAGCGCCACCACAAAGTGTCGCTATTGTTGTAACAAATTTATTTGCTACACCAAACATATCTGCCTCCAAATTATTTTAATTCTCTTCTTTTTTTGTTTCTTTTGGCTTAGGGTTGCGTTCTTTTTCGAACATTGCCTGAACACCTTTTGAAACCAAAATATCAATGTTTGTTCTTGAATATGCACCAGTCATCAAGAAAGCCTTTCCACGAGGGTTAGAAACAATTGTATCTTGTTCTTTTTCGTTGATTTGTCCAGCTTTTTCATAAAGTTGAACAAGGTCGTTAATATCATGTGGCGCCAAGCTGAAAATAAGTGAATATTGGCTGGCGTTGATGATGGCGGTTGATTTTCTTGCAATATCAGGAGTTCCTGTGAAGTCTTTAAGGTTTTGAGTAATTACAATTTGCATTCCCTCATATTTTCTGATACGTTTTGCAAGCTGATACATGAAGTCGAGCGCAACGTCTTTCTTAGGGTCAATAAAGACGTGAGCCTCGTCGATAACCACAATAATACGACGTTTTGTGTTGTATTTTGCGTTGTAGTCTTTGTTTGAAATAATTTCGTTATTGAGCCAACGCATGATAACCATCATTTGCGCGTTAGCAATGTCGTTGTTTGCGTTTGCAAGAAGTGTTTGGAAGTTAAACACAATAAAGTTTTCTTCACTGGTGATGGTTGAATATCCATTCCAAAGAGTGCTATTTCTTCCACCTTCAGCAAACTTGTTAAGATAAATTTGAATAATTCTGAGGTTGTTCTTTTGATATTCGTCTTTAGCCTTGTTATATTGCTCCGTTACATAGTTATAAAGATCTTGCATGATTGGAAATTGTTCTGGTTTAAGCTTTTCAATTTCGGTGTGACTATTAATTCCAAATTTCTCATAAAGCTCTTTGATTGACTGGTTTAAAATTTCAAGCGCATCCATTGTGATTCCGTCTAGAATCATTTTGAAGAACGATTCTAGGAACTGCAAGTGGCTTGAAAGTGACGCACTTTGTCCGTCTTCGGTTTCATCGTCTAGCTGAGTTACAATTTGAAGTGGGTTAATTCTTCCCTCTTTTGCACTACCAACATCGATAACCTTACCTTTTAGATTATGTGCTAGAACGTCATATTCGCGTTCTGGGTCAAGAATAAAGATTTTACTGTTGTCTGAAGCAAGGTTTGTCAGAATTGCCTTTGTTGCGAAAGATTTTCCGCTTCCTGACTTTCCTAAAACAACCATGTTAGAGTTAATACGTTCTTTGTCTCTTTTGAAGAAATCCAAAAATACTGGTTCCTGGTTCATTCCAAGATAGAATCCTTTTTCGTCTTGAACAGCATCTGAAACAAATGGGAACATAGCAGCCAAACTGGTGCTGTTGATGCCACGTTCAAACTTTTTGAATGTTGAACGCTTGCTTATGTTTGAGTTTGTGAAGGCTTGAAGTTGGTTTCCAAAGAGTTCTGAGCGCTTGAAGCCTGTTCTCATAAGTTGAGTTTTAAGAAGTTTCTTTTGTTCTTCTTCTACAGTGATAAAGATTGTTGTGTCAAACAACACTTCATTACCTTGTTTAATTGCCGCCATAAGCTCTTTAAGAGTCTCTAGGTGGGTTTCTTTTTCTAGTTCAACACTGGCGCGCGCACGCTTGCTGGCCTGAACTTCCATTTCCATGATAGACTTATCGAGTCGTTTTTCGGCGTCGTCTTGAGGAACTGGGTTAAATTTTACACAAATTCTTGTTCCTGGAACGCTAAAGAAGTTTCTTCCCCAAGCGTTAGGAACAGACAGTGGATAGTCAGCAACCGCCATGGTTGTGTAAGTTTTGTCGTTAATAAATGTTTTGCTGATACCAAATCGAACAGACTCTGGCATAATCCAGTTTAAAAGGTCTTTTGGTTCAACTTCTTCTACTTCTCTTTCGTCAAAAGAACTGTCATAGAAGTTCTTTAAAAAGATTGCAGTTTGTTTGCGATCCAAAATCTTACATTGCATAACGTTGTTGGTGTTGCCTTCAATTGTGTTAACAATGAAGTTCATTGTTGAAAGCAAACTGCGGATTGACTTGCTGTAAACCGCAAGATACATGTGGTCTTTCATTATTGGGAACTCTTTGTCGACGTTCATTGCGTCGTAGGTTGAAATTCGAGAGTCGATAATTTCTATTCTAGGTTCCGCTTCTTCTGGCTTGGTTACGCCATTTTTTACGTTTTCAACAACGGCATCACGCTTGTCGCACTCGTTATAAATATAGTTATCCAAAACCATAGGACGACTAAACTTATAAATTGCGGCTGTTTGTTCGCTGCCAAGAGATTTTAGCGCGTTGTCGATTGCATAAATATATGCGTCCTGACGAGCAACAGAAAGCATGTAAAACTCGATGCTTTTAATCTCTATTGCAGCACCAAAGTATTCTTTGTAGTCAATAATGCCAATTTTGCGTTTTTCGTCGTAGTCTTGCTCCATGATGTTAACATAAGGCAAAAGAGATGCAACGCTGTTTTTTGCGCCACCACCCTTTTTAAACTTTTTAACGCCAAACATAAATTTAAATGCGTCCACAACAGCGTTATATAGCCTTGTTTCTGGTGAAACCTCCATAAACAGAAGAATTCCGATAAACAAAATCGCTATTGCAAGCGCAATTTTGATTGAAGTTCCCATTACGTTATTCATCAAAACAAGCGCAGCAAGAACTAGCGCAACAAGCGCAATCAAAATGTCTGTTAGCGTAAAACCTTTAAAAAACTGGGTTTTAACTTTGGTCTTTTTAGGAATTAACCTTGCCATATTGTTCTCCTTTTGTTTGAAATGTTTTTCTAGCCTCAAACCTTGGCTAATTTTGTTTTGTTTGGGTTTCCCCGCTTTTGTTCGCGGGGCTTGCCTCAAACTTTTTTGTTATTGTTGTCCGAAGTGTGTACCTTGTTTTGTAGACTGTTCAAGAGCGCTCTTACGTTTTTGCTTCTTCATTTCTGAAGCAGTTTTTCTCTGTGATGCAGAAACTGAATTAAGGTTCTTGCGATATGTGTTGCTGCTATCCTGCAAGCGTTGTAATTGACTTCTGAGACTGTTCAATTGACTATCCATTGCATTGCGTGTCATGCGTTCGCGTCGGCTCATTGCTTTGTTAATCTCAGAGCGAATTATTTTGTTTATACCCTCAGCAGAAAGTGGTTTTCCACCATTTTGTGCAGTGGCGTCTTTAATAGCTTTGTCGATGTTTCCTTTGAGGCCAGCCTCAAGATTATCTAATACTTCTCTATTAACCTTAGCAAGATTTGCAGCTGCCTGTTCAGCCTTCTTCTTAAGTTCGCTTGCGACTGCCCTTGGGTTCATTCCCATTTCTTTGCCGGTCCTAGATTGTTTAATCTTTTGAGCTTCTGCAGATGTCCTCAAATATTTGTTAAATCTCTTTTCTTCTTCTTTTGTCAATTTACTCAAATCAATGTGACTTCCGTCAATTTTAACTTTTTCTAACAGAAGTGCAAGATCTTTTCGGTTAACTGCTGAATAAGGGCCCTTGCCAGAAGCGATAGCTTCAAGTTTCTTAATCATTTTAGCTTGTTCACGCTCGTTTTTCTTAAGCAGACTTTCGCCGCGAATTGCGTTTGCCCTTTCAATTCTCTTATCATAATTTTCTTTATGCTGCTTCTCGTTAGCAAGGAAACTTGCATGAGCTCTCTTGGTGTTTTCTTTACGTTGAGTGTTCCATTTATGGAATCTTCCAACAGTGTTTCGTCCAATCCAAGATGTACCTTTAGCTAAGCCTTTTCCTATTCCTTTACTAATGCCAAAAGTACTATGTGTAACAGCTTTCAAAATTCCTGTTGGAGCAAACAACCAAGACAGAGCATTTCCGGCATTAAACGCCTTGCTCTTGCTCTCGCCAAGTTTAGTTAAGCGGCCCCCAAACATTCCTGCGAAGAATTGAGCTGTTCCCTTGGCGGCTTTGCCAACGCCTCGGCCAAATCCTGACCTTGCAATAGCCTTTGCCATGCCAACGCTTCTAGCGTTTGTGCCATTAACCATACGGAGGGCTTGTTGAACTTCTTTAGGAGTCATGGCTAATTTGAACCATGCCTTATCTTGTTTTGAACCCTGTCCAGCACGAATCCTGTTGAATGCTGCAAGTTTTTCGCCACCCAATGTTTTTGCGTAATCGTCTAGGACATTGTTTGCGGCATCCTTTTGCTTTTTGCTTACGCCAGCAACCAATGCAAGTGGGCCATGGTTGCGAGCAAATCTGCCAGCAACAGCAGCTTTTGCACCAACAAAGCGTGCTCCGTTGAGCATTCCTCTGCCACCTTTCAGCAAGAAGCCTTTGTAACTATCGTTAACGCGCTTTTCAGCCCTTGCAACAGCAGCGTCTGCCTTTTTCTTTCTCTTTTCATATTCTGAATCTAGTTCACCAGGCTTTGCCCTTAAAGAGTCACGATATTTTTTAGCCTCTGCTAGTTTTTCTGCTTCTTTCATTTGTTGAGTCAAAGTCTTTCTGCCACCAACAACCTTGCGAAGAACACTATAGCCAAGGCCATGACGAATTCCGTTTTGTTCGTCAAGTGTTGTGTTGTGAAGTTTTGTTTGAAGTTTTACCATTCTAGCTTCTTTGCGAAGAATTTCTTGTTGACGCTTGCCTTCGGCATCCAATGCTTTATATGCAGGTGACTTCTTGCTAAGAATTTGTCTTTCAGGATTTTGTCTGTTCCACTCTTCCCTATCTTTTTCAGTTAATCTAACAGCCATCTTGCCTGCTTCACGAGCAGCTTCTTCTCTTGCTTCTGCACGGCCAGCACGAGATTTTGCATATTTCTCTTTATCTTTTTCGTCTTGATAATAATCGTGGCCCTTGCCTGAAACATTGTCGTTAAGAGTTTGAATAGCAGTGATAACTGAATCAAGTTCGTCGTGAGTGACAAATTCTTGAGAGCCATCAGCCTCATGTTCCTCTTCTTCAGGTGTTTCTTCTTCAGAATTTTCTTCTTCATCTTCAGGAGTTTTTGGAGACTCGGCACTTTCATCAGCATCATGTTTCTCTTCTTCAGGGTTTTCTTCTCCTTCAGAAGCTGGGGTTTCTACTTTGCCTGCAGTGTCGGCATATTTGGCCTTTTCAACCACACCGCCATTATCAGGATGTTTATCTTCGTTATCTCCTGGAGCTTCGTTCTCAGGTTTTGCACCAGATTGTTCTTCGTTAAAATCGCCATAGTTTTCGTCATCAAAATCAGCATAATCGGCAATTCTTGAACCAGTTTCTGAGTCGTCTTCTTGAGCAGCTATGTCATTAACAGGATTTGCTTCGTTCGACTGCTCGTTGTCTTCGCCGTAGTTTTCGTCATCAAAATCAGCATAATCGGCAATTCTTGAACCAGTTTCTGAGTCGTCTTCTTGAGCAGCTATGTCATTAACAGGATCGGCATCATTTGTTTTCTCTTCAACTGGGGTTTCTACTTTGCCAGCAACATCGGCATATTTGGCCTTGTCAACCACACCGCCTTTATCAGTCTTGTCACCGCCATCCCCTGGAGTCTCATTGTCAGGTTTTGCGGCGTTCGACTCGTCGCCTTCTTGATCAGCTATATTTTCGTTAACATTTGTTGCCTCTTGATCTTCAGTTGTCTCGTTTGTCGCCCCTTGAGTGTTGTTTGGTGTTTCTTGATGATCAGTTGCCTCGTTTGTTGCCTCTTCGTCTTTCTTACCATCGTCAGGTTTTTTGCTCTTCAGTCCCTCAAGTTGCTTTTGAAGGGCGCTATGTTGAGCTTCTTTGTTAAATGCATCCTTCTTTTCTTGCTCAGCCTTTTTCTTCTTGTCGCGTTTATCTTTAATCTCTTTGTAAATTGCGCTGCCAGGAATCATGCCCTTTGCAAGGCCTTTAACAGTGTTAAGTGAGTTGATTGCATTTTGACCAGAAATTGCACTTCCTGCCTCAGTGATTGTTGATTTAACAGCCTCTTTAGTCTGTTTTCCTGTGGAGATAACGTCTGACTTTTCGCTGCCGACCATTTCCGCAACAAAGCCTGGAACAGTCTTTAAGAGTGTGAGCGCAACAAGCAAGAACAAAATATAAACAAGATAGTTTATTCTTTCTGGGCTGTGAAGGAAGAATCTAAGCCCACTGCTGAGCGTGTTAAAGTCTGCCTCAGTGAAGATTGCTGAAGCCTCTTTGATTATTGGAATGATAATAAAGAAGAAATTGAGACCAATGCAAACGCCATAAGCACCAAGAACTTCGCTTATGATTTTTTGTCTCCAACCGCCAAATCTTGAGCCCTTTTCGTCGATAGGAAGGGTTGATGCCACTGCTGGCATAACAAGGAATAGCAGTGTTATTTGATAAATACGTCTAACAAGTCCCCAAACGGCATTTCCGAGAATTCCGAATATAATTACAATTGCAAACACCAAAATAATCCAGTTTATGTTTGCAACTTGATATAAGTTGTCAACAGAAACTTGACTGCTAAAGTTATAGTCCATCGAAATTTCGCCACGGGTTAATGTGAGTGATTTGGCAGCCATGTAGTTTACTCCGCCAAGATCTGTAAACGCATCGTTTTTGCGCCACATTGCCGACATTAAATTAAAACGGAAATGATAGCCGTCGTCAAATGGCCAAATATCTATTCTGATGTCTTCTTCAAGCCAGTGATCGTCGAGTTTGTCGCGACTGAAATAAATAACCGCTGGGCTTTGAACAATTTGTTCAACCATCTTTTGATAGTCTACGCTTGTGTCTGAAACCGCTGAGGTCAGCATGTCACCGTCGATTGTTACTGAATAAAGATATGTAAAGAATTCGTTTTTGTAGGCAGCGAGAACTTCGGCAAAATCTTCGTAGTGAGACTCATAGCCCGACTCGCCGTGTTTAGTTTTGTCTTCTTCATATTTTTTTGTAACAGAGTCGATGTTTTTAGAGCGCAATGTATAAATTCTTCCGCCCATGCTTGTGATTGTTGATGAATATAGTTTTTCTGTTGCCGATGAATCGCCAACCTCACTATTTGTTGCAAAATCAATTAGTGGAAGCCATTCATCATTAATGTTGACGTGCGCGCGCACATACGCGAGAGCGGCATTGATTTCTTCTTTTAAGTCCGACTCTATTTTTAACGGTGTGTCGCCTGTTGCTCTCGTTTGATATGTTCCCTCGCCGGTTGTGTAAACTGTGTAGTTGTTTGTGTAGGTTGTGTTTTCTTCAACCGAAATTGCCGAACCAGAAGATTGCGAAATGTTATACATTCTGATTTTCAGCGCATTTTTGTAGATATCGATTGGGTTTTTATTTGAATCTGCCGCCTTAAAATCAAGTGAAGCTGGCAAATTTTTGATTTGTTCTGCATCTATAACATATTCCATAACAGAATTCATGTTTGCAGAATCTACATTGATAAAGTGATAATAATCTTTTGTTGTGTGAGTTGTTGAATCTGTTCTTCTTTCAATCCAAGTGTAATCAGGAAGTTTAACAACCTGAGAATGAGCAGCCGAGAAGAACAGCTGCTTTGTTTCATCCTCATTTAAATCCGCTCTTATCTCATTAAACTTATATGTCTCCCCATCTTTATGGTAACCAACAAATTTAAGGTTTCCATCAACCTTGTTGTTGCCAAGTGTTGTGGCATAGAACACATAGTTCATGGTTGAAGCTTCGCCATTTTGTTCAGTGGTTATAGCATAACCATAACGGCGCAAAACAACGTTGTCTTTACCAAGAAATTCATATGTGTCACTCTTGTTTAAATCAACAAGTTCTCTGTTTGTTATGACAAACTCTGCCCCACTGGTGTCTTTAACAACAGAAGCAGCTTTTGGAACAAATGTTGTTTGATTGATTTCAGCAGCATCTGCAAAGTGCATTTTAAATGTGTTTGAAACAGTGAATTCAACGCCAATTTCTCTGATATAAATTCTGAAATCTTCACCATCATCATCTTCAGCGCTATGGCCTTCTACATATATGTTTGTTGAGTTTTTTCCGTTCGAATAAAGCTCTGCGTTGTAGTTAAGATCAAAATAGTTACTTGTTCCGCTTTCTTTAAGGCGAATTACAAAGCTTGCTTTATAGGCTGTTTTAGACGCAGTAGTAACACTAATAAGGTCGTTGACAACCCCATTTGTTATGCCAGTTCCCGTGGCAAGTTCATAGCCTTCTGCAGCAAGACTATCTGCAATTTTTCTTGCAAGTTTTGTTGTTGAAGCGAGCGCATGTTCAACAACGTCGAACTTTGTGTCTGGCGCAAAGAAATAAATTTTTCCGTCATAATAAACAACGTTGGCTGTTGAATCTCCATCAACAACTTCCGCATTTAAAGCACCTTCAGTCTTTCTGCTAAACACCCCATTAAATTCAACAAGAGCGTCTAAATGAGACTCTTCATATTCTGAAATTTCAACAGAAAGTGTGTGTTTATAGTTATATGTTTCTGTTGTTCCGCCAACTTCAACTTCTACATTTGTGTCGGCCGGTTTAATTTTTGTGAGAGTCACTGTATATTTTTTGCAGCCTTCTACATAATTTTCTGAAGAATCAGCATATTGTTTGTCATAAACCTGAAGCGAAATGACTACAATTGCTTCGTCAGTTCCCTCAAAGTTTGTTGTTTGGCTGATAGAAAGTGATTCATCTACATAACCATATGTTTTTTCGTTTGTGTTAATCAAACCAAGAATAGCACTTATCATGTTTTCTTTAACGTCAGTAACACTGATGATTGAGTTATAACTTGTGTTTTGTTTGTCGAAGAAATAAAGAACATCAACAGTTGTTGACTCGCCAGTTGCTGAATCAACAACGCTTTCTCTGCCAGTTTGATAAGCATAAGTGGCAGGATCTGTTGTTTCGATTGTTTTAAAAGGAACATTCTGAACAACAGGCAAACCACTGTCACCAAACTGTGTGAAACTGTTAATTCGGAATGTCTGTTTGTTTAATTCAATATTTTCAGCCCCAGTTGCAGATTTTCCGTTAACTTTTGACTCACCACCATAGGTCAAAGTCAAGTCGTATCTCTGCAAATCATCCGGCATGTCACCAGCACCATCCCAATATTTGAGTTGCATGGTAAACTGGTCACCAGTCGCAAAATTCTCATCAGCAACAAGAACGTCGCTTACAAAATAAGAGTCTGCACCAAACAAGCCAAAATGTGGCAATTCAACTTTGAGTTTTTCCCACAATGTGCTTGCCAACTCTCCACGAGTTGTGTCAGCAACCGACTCATCATTAAAGTAATAGAGATTTTGAGATGCTGTCGTCCTTTCCAAAACAATGTCGCCAGCCTTTGTGTCTTCATAGGCTTTCACATTGTCTTGAGTGGCAGAAGTGAGTTGTTCGAGATATGTATATTTAACCTCTTCTTTGTTATTAGCATAAATGTCAGAGAAATTAGCGCTAACCATCATTGCGCTGTCGTATGACACACTAGAATCTTTTTCAAGAATAGATTGTTGCGCAATGTATGTTGGAACACATGCGCCATTAAAGCCCATTGTTGCAGTGCTTTCAAAAACACCACGAGCAATAACTACACCACGATAATCGTTTGTATATTTGCCGCTGGTAAACACATGACTATTGCCATAGTCGTCGTACATTTTTAAGCCATTTGTGAGTGGCACAAATTTTTTGAGCGCAGAATTGTAGTAACAAACAATAAAGAGCGCACCATCGATTTCGTTGCTTGCGTCAACAACAGGATAAGCAACTGTTCCAACGTCGTAGCTAACCAAAAATCCTTCTTCAATCGAACTATTGTGAAGAGTGTAACGAGTGTTTTGGTCAAACGAGCCAGAATCTGAGCCATAGTTATAAGAAATGTTAGCCTTGTTTGAAGCGTTCACAAAATAAAGCGGAACATTTTCTCCAAGAGCAAAGTCAATGACATCTGCCATTATTTCATATTCAACAGAAAGTGGCGCAAACCCGTCGACACCACCATCGTGAAGACGTCCCCATTCGTTTGTGTTGTTAACTGTGTAGGCGCTCTTTCTTATGCCTGAAGTTGTTGTAAAGCTATCGAGAGTTACCTCGAGAGTTTGCATTCCATTTCCGACAGTTCCATTTATTGACCAATTTGAAATACCATCGGCCAAAGCATAGTTATATTTCCAAGAATTATAGGTTGCTTGAAGAAGGTTTGGTCCTTCACCTTGAAAATCACTGGCGTTAAGGTCGTTTAAATTGCAGCCTTTGATAAAGCCTGAGTCTTCAATGCCCTTTACCTTTACATGGTCATCTTTTGAAAGATAATCTTTAAAACCATTTCGTGCAGCAGTTACACGGGTAGTAATATCAACCTTGTTGAAATAATTGTTTCTGTAGTAGTCTACTTCATTTAGTGGTGCCTGAACCCCTGCAAAATAGTTAATGGCTGGTTCTTTTTCTACAATGTAAGCACCAAGAACATATTTGAGGTAAAAATAGTTTTTACCAATAAAATTGTTATGCGCATCATATTCTTCGTCGCGGTCAGCAGCCCAAAGGAAATAGTCTTTTCCGTTAAAAGTAATCATATATCCAGTAAAAAGATTGTTGTCGCTGTAGTCTTTAGGTTTTAAAACCTTTGCTGCCGTATCAATTTTGTAGGTAACACCATCGTGTGTTTCGTAAATAGAAATGTTTGCAACAGGTTTGCGAACACCATTTGAGGCATACATTCGATATGAGCTTGCGTCATAGGCAGATGCAACAAACACCTGTCCACCCATTGAAAGTGAGCTGTTAACGCTGAAAGCCTTCATAAGACTTGCAAGAATTGCATTTGATGTGAGAATTCCACCAATTAAGATAACCGGAACAAGAGCCACGGTGATGATTGCTCTAAAGGCTGTGTACCATGTTTTTTGGTGGCCGCCCTTAACTTCTTCGCCAGTTGTTGCGGCGTTATATTCGTTTTTAATGATTGCAACAATGCTGAAGACTAAAAGCAAAACAAAAAATAATGCAACCATTCCTCTAAAAACTTGTTGAACACGGTCTGAAAGCAAAAATCTGAAGACCACGTCGGTTTCTTGAAGATTGTTCAGATCGAGTTTATCGAGGTGAACCCAAGCTTCAACACCGGCAAGTTTTTGAACAAGCAGTTGCATGAAATCAATTACGTTTAAAGCAAAGCGGCAAAGCCAATAAGCAAGATGGGCAACACCATTCAAAAGACCAGAAAAAAGGTTAACAAAGAACTGACCTATCGTTCCCCAGAACTGGCCACCCGCACTAGAAGGAGTTATCATTTCTTCTAAGACTAAACTTCCAAACAAATTTCCCATAATCTCTATCCGCCTTATTTTTTAGTTTGCATGATTTCGTGATTTTTTTGTGCCCTGTCTGCTTATTAGACACTTTTTGCCATACTTTGACATAATTACTAATAATATATTATCACACACATGCGCGTGCAGGCAATTAATTTAGCAAAAAAACTGAAAATTTTTTATATTTTTTTTATTAACTAATTTGCAAAAATTTAAAAAGATTTGTCAATTTTATACAATTTGGAGAATAAAACGAAAAATTAACTTTTGATTGCTAAACAAAGCCTTAATTTTTGCATTTTTCACAAAATTTTTGCCGTTTTGAAGGCAAATTTGGGCTTATTTTTTGCAAAATGCTCTCTAGTTATTTGCAATTTCAGGCATGTTGCTGGCGACGAAAAATAACAATTAGAATGCGCCAGGCCTCGTGTTGCCATCGCGAAAACGGAGTGCCTAGCCTTTTTGTCCTCAGCCAAGGCGCAAAGCGCCGAACGCCACAAGCCAACGGCGAGTATTCCGACTGAGCAACTTGTTGCGAATGGAGTGAGTCTTAGATACTCTCGACTCGCAGTTAAAACTGCTCGCTTCGGTACGACACAGTTGAATACGACTCTCCCTGTTCGTTGTCATTCTGAGCGGAGGCAAAACCGCTAGATCCTCTCGACTGCGCTCCCGTGCGGTCGCTTCGCTTAGGATGACGGGGCGGCTTTGCCGTAGTCGTGAGAATCTCGAACAGGGATACGCTCGGTATACTCGCTCTGCTCGTGCCATTCGGTGCTCTACACCTCGGCTGAAGGCAGCGAGCACGGCGAAATTGTGTGTGTCTGTAGCGGAAAACATGAACACCAGATAATATTTGTTGAAAACGACTGTTGTACGTATTGCGACTCTCCACCTTGGCCAAGGTAACAAATCGGGGTTGCTAGACAATTACAAATTATATTTACAATAGCCAAGTAAAACTAAAATTTAGCACAAAAAAACCACCGCACTTGCGGTGGAAATTGTTTTAAACTATTTTTTAGGCGAGGTGATTATTCACCAGTGTTTTCACCAGCGTTTGGAGCAACATATGCCTTAACCCAAACTTTGATTGTTGCGGTTGATGTTTTGTCTGCTCCTGAAGCTTTTTGATATTTGCCATCTTTTTTAGCTTCAAACCACATTTCCTCACCATCATCATATTTGTAAGTCAATGTGATTGTTTGAGCTTCGTCTGATTTACCAATTTTATAAGTGATTCTTGCACCAGTTCCAATAGGTGTTGTACCAAGTGTCCAAGAGAACTTTTCGTCATCTCCCAAACCTGTGTCTGCTGAAAGTTTGAATTCTCTTGAATCTTCGCCTTCTTTGCATTCATAGGTGTAAGCACCATTTTGTTGAGAAGCACCACTGATAAGTCTGATTCTAAGACCAGCTTTGTTAACAGCGTTTCCGCAACCAACGGCAAAGCCCATAAGAAGCACAAGAGCAACGCTAACTATTGATGTTAATAGTTTTTTCATGTTTTCCTCCTCTTTTTGTCAATATTGACCATAATTTATTATGCCCAATATTGCGAAATTTAATCAGTTGCAAATTAAGCAACTATACACTCTTTTTTGTTGTGGCAATTATGCAAGATTTGAGAACAAACCATCAAATACGCCAGTAGAAATAAGTGTGTAAGCAACAAGAAGAATAACTGCTGTTACGCCAATTCCAATTGCAAGATTGATGAGTTGGCCTTTTGCTTTATCTCTTGCATCTGCATCTTCTGCTTTGGCAAATTTGATACCCATTGAGATACCAAAGAACATACCAATGAGCAAAACTACAGAAATTACGATTGGAAGCACTGTGATTATTACGCTTTTGAAAGCTTGGTAACCTGCGTCAAGCGCACTAGCTCCATCTGCAAGCAAATTTACTAAATTTCTCATGTCCTTTCCTCCTGAAAATATATTTTCATGACCTTATATTATCACAACGATTTGAGCATTGACAAACGTTTTTGATTGTTTTTTAAAAAATTTTGCAACTTTTTTACAAACAACATGACTTTTTGATTCAAATTATTATTTCGCTTGCTATATGCAACAAAAAAAACAGGCTCTCGCCTGTTTTGGTTTTTTTAAACATAAGGTCTGATTGCGTATAAAATGATTATTAGCACATAAATTGAAATTGCACCAATTGCAAAGTTGATTAAAGTTTTTTGAAGCTTTTTTCTTCCTTCAGCGTCTTCAGCTTTTGCAAACTTAACGCCAAGCACAATTCCATAGATCATGCAAAGAAGTGTGATAACGCCAAGGGCATAAGGGCCGATAAGCGTTATTGCGTTATATATTGGGCTTGAAGGGCTGTTTGTGTCGCCCGAGGCGGTGAGTAAAAACCAAAGTTGAGACATGATTGTTTCTCCTTGTTATGAACTTATGTTACCACAATTTTTGGCTTTTGCCAACTATTTTGGGGCATTTTGCTCGATAAATATTGACTAATATATAAAATTATTTATCTCGAAAGTATATTTTTATTTGCTTGACAATTTTTTTGAATATGAACTATACTAAAAAAGAATCAAATTGTTGAGGAGCGATTTAATGGCAGACAAAAAAGGTAACTTTGGAATAAAGGTTTTGGTCTATGCAATGATTTTTGTTGTTGCATGGATTGTTAGTGCAATTTTCTTTCAATACACAAAGGGCGGATTTAATTTGTTTGATCCTTATGCCCTCATGCTTGCGGCAGCACTCACCCTTTCTTCTATTTTGTTTGTGGCACTTGGCAAAAAACCATCGTCTAACACCTCCTTGAAAGGTAAAGACAAAATGGACAACCAAAAATTCTTGACCGAAAAAGAACTCGATAAAAACTTTAAACATTACATGTTTAATGAGCTAAAAAATGTGTCTATTTCTGGTGTTCCATTTAGAGCTTTTTATAAAAACGGAAACATTAAAATTCACTTTGCAGAAAGCTGCCACGCACTTATTGTTGGTGCTACTGGTACTGGTAAAACTGTTTCTTGGATGGAACCAACAATTCAAATTCTCTCGGAACTTAAAAGCAAACCAAGCATGTTTATCACCGACCCTAAGGGCGAACTTTATGCGCACCATAGTTTGAAACTTAAAAACAACGGTTACAAAGTTTTGCAACTAGACCTCACCGACCCTTATTCTAGCGCACAGTGGAATCCGCTTGAATATATCTTCACAGAATATCAACGTCAACTTCATTTGGAAGAAAACATATTAAAGCACATGCACGACCCAATTAAAAACTATCCTGAATTTAAAAAGGTTGGCGAGATTAACAGCGAAGAGTGGTATGAATTTAACAAAGTTGCATTTAACACACTTCGCGAGGCACTTTTGGAAGTTGAAGTTGAAAAACAAAAAATTCGCGACGAATGTTTTGACTCTATCAACGATATTTGCATGGCTATTGTGCCAGATAGTGCCGATGCTAAAGACAAGTCTTGGACTGATGGTGCTCGTGACTATTTTATGGCAATTTTAATCGCCATGCTTGAAGACAGCGAAAACCCTGCTCTTGGCATGACAGTTGAAAAATATAATTTCTATAACGCATATAAAATTGCGATGAACAAAGAAGACGACTATGAGGTTGTTAAACAATATTTCAACGGAAGAAGTCCACTCTCTAGAACTCGTCAACTTTCTTCTAACATTGTTCAAACAAAAGCTCAAGTTACTCGTGATGGTTACATGAGCCAACTTGCAACAAACTTGTCTCTCTTTGCTGATGGCGGTATTTGTTATTTGACAGCTAAAAATGAAATTCACTTTGCCGAAATTGACGAATCTCCAACAGCATTCTTCATTAAAATTCCTGATGAAAGACTCACTCGTTACAAACTTGCCAGTGTGTGCATTGCGCAAAGTTATAAGGAATTTGTTGGAAAAGCCCGTGCTAACGAACGCATAAACAGCGACCACATGGCTCACCTGAAGCGTCCACTCTATTATTTGATGGATGAATTTGCGAACCTTCCTAAAGTTGAATCTCTTGAGCACGCAATCACCGTTGCACGTTCTCGTTGGATTTATTATAACATGGCTATTCAAAGTTACAATCAGCTCGACCACGTTTATGGTGAGCAGGTTGCAAAAATCGTTCGTGGACAATGCAAACTAACCATGTTCTATGGAACACCAGACCTTAACACTCGTGAAGAATTTTCTAAAGAACTTGGAAAACAGACAATTGAAGTTACATCTAAGAGCACAAACACAGGCGAAGGCAAAGACAAATCTAAATCTAGCGGAACAAGCACTCAACTTCAAGAAGTTCCACTTATTCAACCAAGTGACCTATCTAAAATTCCGCTTGGCGATGTTATTGTTAATGTCTTTCAACAATACCCTGTTCGCTCAAAGATTACACCATACTTTAAGTGCACTGATGTTTACCAAATTGGCTCTATTCCTGAAGAATATCGTCCAGGAAGAAGACTTAACGAACAACAAGTATTCTATGACATTAAGCGCAGAAACGAAATTGTTCTTAATTATGATGATGAATAAAAACACTGCTTCGGCAGTGTTTTTTTTGTGCACATTATATTGATTTTTTACACTTTAAATCTATTTAACTGATAAAATCATTTGCGTGCGCGATAATTGTTGTGTTAATATATTATTGTTTTATGAACATAATAAAGGTGGCACAATGAAAAGAATATTTTGTTTTCTTTGTTCAATATTGATGTTTGTGGCAAGCGTTATGCTTTGCTACTCTTTTGATTTTAAAAATAATGTTGCCATGGCTGACGACGCCACAGTTCAAGCAGAAGAAATTTTGCCAGGTGTTTCAATAACTCAAAACGGAAGAGTTCTTGAAATGGCCGACTTTGAACAAGTTGGAGACAATTATTATCTCTACACCAACCAAAATGTAACAATTAACAAAACTTCTGGCAACTCAACATATGTTATCGTCTCTTATGGAACAGCCGTTGAAGAGCTTGCTGTTGCTGGGTCTTATTATGTTTTAGCATATGACACTTCAATCACCGCCCCACGCGAAACAAATGTTAGACTTTCACTTAACTCACTTGCTACTGGACTCATTAAAGAATTTGTATTTAAACTTGTTCAAACCAACAACCACTTTAAAATTAACCCTCCTTATGTTTGGAGAGACAATGTTGGACAAATTGTAACAGCCCCAACAACTGCAGAACAATATAATGACTACTTGCTTTTAACTGGTCTTTCTGGCTCTGCAAATTGCCCAGTGTTTGTTGACTTTTATTTCAACAATGAATTTTATAGCATTTACACAGACAACACATCAGGAATTTTCAAAAGCACAATAACAGGAAACACTCTTTCAGACACCGACACCATCAGATTTGCAACTTCTGGCAACTATCAGGTTTATATTTATGACAAAACGGCCTATAGAATGTTCAAGACTGTTGAACTTAAAGCAAGCGACTATAGCACAAACACTTATGCAAACAAAAAAATTGAAAATGATGTAACTTTTAAATGCTTAGATGTTTCTAAATATGACTCTTCGTCTAACTCAAACATTCAAAGTTACACATTTAACGTTCAACAGACAGCATCTTCCGCAAATCAATACGACATGTATGTAACTGCCGCAACAGCCAGCGGAACACCAATTATTTATTCTCAAACAGTCAACGAAAGCGTTAAACTTTCATTCCACAACTTGTCATCTATCGTCAGAAGAATTGTTGTTCACATCGACCACCAATTGATTGACGGCGACACAAACCCAGAAGACATTATCATTGCCTCTAATCAAGCTCAAATTACCGCTCTTGGGAAAACCGGAATTACATATTCTGACGACGGCGAATATAGAATTTATTTCTATGATTCAACCGGAAAAATATTGTCTCCTATGTATGTTTACACAGATGGCACAGATGTTCTGCCTAACAGAAGTTATCCTATTTTTCAATTTACCATTCTTTCTAACATCTATAAATCTTATCACGGCATGAACCCAGACGACTTGTCTGGAACAAAAGTAAACGACAACGTTATTGTTTCTGGAACAAGAAAAGACCTTTCAACCAGATGGTATACTTCTCTCAAAGAAAAGTTAACTGCAACAACAACTGCATATTTAAAAGGTTATAACACTTCATCGTTTGTTTTGAAACTCGCAAAACCAAACGCCAAAATTGATGGAATTGCAAATGGCGGTTCTGCAAGTGATGGCGTTACCCTAACCGCACATGGCGTTGGAAAAATAACTGTTACCGTAACAAAAGATAACAACACAACAACTCAAACGCTCACCGATGGCGGAACAATTTCTGGAACATCTGAAATTGGATCTTACACAGTCAGACTTGTTGACGAAATGGGTTCGCAAGTTGCAACAACATTCACAATTAAAAAATCACTAAACGTCGCAACAATTGCCCTTATTGTTGTTGGTGCAGCCATTCTTGGAATTGTGATTTTCATTATTGTTAAACTGAGAACAAGAATTCAAGTTAGATAATTTTTAAGCCTCAATTAGTTTGAGGCTTTTTTTGTGCACAAAATTAAAATCTGTTCATATTTATATATAGTATGAACGTTCTTTTTGTTGATTCAGGAATTGGAGGGTTGTCGGTGCTCGCCGAGGTAATCCGTGACATTCCTAACCTAAACTTTATTTATTTTGCAGATAGTGCGTTTGCACCATATGGAACCATGACTAAAGAGCAATTGACAGCACGCCTAAAGCAAATTATAAGTCAGTTTAAAAGCCAAATTAACATGGTTGTTTTGGCCTGCAACACAGCAACAACAAATTCAATTGACATTTTGAGAACATGCTTCTCTTTTCAAATTATAGGCAGTGAGCCAGCAATTAAACCAGCGGCAAAAATATCTGAAAAGATTATGCTTGTTTGCACCCCACTGACTGCAAAAAGCAAAAGACTTGATAGTTTGATTATGTCTTGCAACAAGCCTGTTAAAATTTTTGCACCAAAGCACCTTGCCTACTGCATCGATAACTTTTATTTAAATAATAACAGGCATGCAAAAGTCTGCATTGACAAAACCATTGAAAACGTAATTAAAAATTCTTGTGATTGCCAGTCAATAGTGCTTGGCTGCACGCACTATTGCTTTTTGAAAGACAAATTTAAGGAGAAAACAAAATTGCCCATTCTAGATGGAAATTTTGGCATAAAACAACAGGTTAAAAAGCATATTACACTCTCTAATTTGAGTGAACACCCCAATCACAAGTTTGTTTCGTCGGCAAAAAACAAAGAACTTGTCAAAAAATATCAAATAATTTTTTTGCAAACACTTGCAAAATTGACAGATGTATGATAGAATTGCACTTGCAAAATATGATTATATAAGGAGAGTTCAAGTTAATGCCAAATATTAAATCAGCAAAGAAAAGACAAGAAACAGAACTTAGAGATAAGGCTCGCAACAAGGGCCAAAGATCTGAACTTGCAACTGCACTTAAAAAATATAACGCACTTATCGCTAGTGGTGATGTAGCAGCTTGTGAAAAAGCTTTGCCAGCAACTTTCGCTATTCTTGACGAAATGGTTACTAAGGGCATCATTCACAAAAATAAGGCGGACAGACAAAAAGCAAATCTTTCTTCAAAACTTGCAAAATTGTCTAAATAACACAAAAAAAATATGGGGCTTGCCCCATTTTTTTATTAAAAAAACACTCATTTTTGAGTGTTTTTTTGTTTTTATTCTTCTGTGTCGTCTTCGTCGTCTTGATCAATTGTTATCATAACGCCTGTTATGTTGTGGTCGGTTGCATATTTAAAAGTTTTGCTTGCAATTAAATAGTGAACGATAACAGTTATCAAAAGCAACACGATTAAAATGAACACAGGAAGCCAAGTTGCAACATAGGTGTTTGTGAAAACATTATATGCAGTCATGTTTGGATTTGTTGAGAGATTTTGAACCATGTTTTCTGAGTTTAAGAAATTATAAACTGCGGCCGATGCCTTGCCAAGGTTAGAAACAAGTTCTTGGTCTGAAATGTAGCTCAGACTATCTTTTGATGTGTTAATAACGTTTTGCTTGCCATAATATTCGCAATTTCCACCAACAACTCCACTGCCATAAGAGCCGGCAAAAATATGCAAAAAGTTTAATCCAGAATCTGCAAAAGCAATTGTTGAATCGCTGTAGCCCGCATTTGTGTAGCCAAGTGGAGTGCCTGCATTAACAGATGAGCCATAGAAGCCACTTTTAAACCTTTTAAGGGTTGATAAATTGTTATCAAAGAATTTGTCTGCATTTGAACCAAATTCTCCAGAATAATAATAAATTTCACTTCCAAATGCAATTCTAGAAATGTCAACAAGCAAGAGTGTTGCCTCTCTGTCGGCCTTTGACAATGTTTGAACATAATGTTTAGCGCCCGCATTGCCTTGATAGCCCGCGCCAAAGAACACAAGTTCAACATCGAAATCTAGTGTTCCCTCTTCAACAAAATCTGCAAGAGCCAGCATTATTCCAACACTTGCTGCGCTGGCGTTTATGCCCTCAGACTTTTGTTCACTTTCTTTAACATAAATGTTTGTAAGTGGGTTTGTATCTTTTTTGTAGTGCTCAACATATGGTGCATAATAATTATCATAGTTGCAAGTGAGCACAATCTTTTTTTGACTAGAACGGCCAGCAATTTTATAAATAATGTTATAAGAGACTTCTTTTCTGTCGTTTGTGTAGTTATAAAAGCCAAAGCGTTGAATTCCGTCGATTGTTGTTGCGTTGTTAACAGCAGTCACGTTTGTTCCAATAACCTCTAGCGCATCTTGAATTCTGTCTTTTGCGTCGTGTTCACCATCGCTGCCAGCCATTCTCGCTATTCTTCTTTCAGTTAAGCCATCATCAACAAATGACAGCAAGTGACTATATGCTGAAAATTTTAAACTGTCTTCAATGCTTATAGCATTTGCGTGATGAACCGGAATAACAACAAACAATGCTGGAAGCATAACGGCAAGAGCAACAACTAAAAATTTAAAGAACTTTTTCATTAGATTAGCCCTCCAAAAATTAGTGTAAACAAAATTGTTATTGCCTCCCAAATGAACCAAGGAATCATAAACAATCTATAATAGAAATGTTTGAACATAATGTTCATCTTTTTTGAGAGCAACAAATATGTTGCTGTAATCATTAAATAAGATACAATAAGACTAATGCTTGCCATGTAGGTAGAAAGATATGGAAACCAAAATTGGCAAAGCGAAATAAGGCCGATAAAAACATTTCGAAGCACATAGCTAACACCGAATGCATCTTTAAAATCGCGCTCAGAAAGCAGCGCAAAATATGGTCTTGTTTTTAAAATTGACTTATATACCCACAAAACAAGCAAATAAACAAGGTATTGAACAACCGCAACTAAAAGCAAATCGACCGCAAAAAACAAGCGAACATTGCTAAAATATGATAGTTCTGTTGCTGAAACACTGCGCGCAACATTATAGAGCGAAGAAAAAGCAAAACTTAAAATGAGAAGCACTGGCAAAGCCCTTCCAACAAGTGTTGGAGGTTGCTGCGCCATAAGCTGCTCTTTTTTTAGATTTATCTTGGCAATTTCGCTCATTTTGAATTCCTTATTTTTAAAATTTTAACCACTGCCGTTTTAATGGCTATTTCTTCTTTAATTTTGCCCTGTTTTATGTTGCTATCGAGTTCTCCTAAATAATCAACGATGGTTTTTATCTTTCTTGGGGAGAACACTCCAAGCTGGTTTTTAAGCATTTTGACCGCAAATTCTTTTGTGCCAAGTGCTTTTGCAAGTTCTTGATCGCTCGCCTTTGTGACTGCCACATATAAAAGCCTTCGATAGTTATTATAAAGCGCACCCAAAAGGCCAAATCCACCACTTTTGTCGTAAAGTGAGTTAACAAGGTCTAGTGCTCTCGATGCATCGCCACGACTGATATATTCCGCAAGCGAAAACACCTGATATTCTTTGTCTTGAACGACCATCTGTTTAACAATGTCGTCAGTAAGCCTTCCCTCGCCACCCAGATAGCTTGTTAGTTTGTTAATCTCTCCAGAGATTCTCTGCATGTCATATAGGCAGTAAAGTGCGAGCAAGTTTATTGCGCTTTGATCGGCAGAAACTCCAACAGATTCTAGACTTTTTGAAATATATTTAGAAATGGAACCCGCGTCGAGTTTGTTGCAATCAACATAAGTTAATTTGTCTTTAAATTTAGAGATAAACGTGTCGTCTGAAAGATTAAAAAATATTAAAACCGTTGATGGCATTGGACTTAATAAATAAGCCTCTATCTCTTTTTTTTCTTTATCTCCCGATTTTGGGGCATAATCGTGAACAACAACCACTCTGCGCTCGTCGCCAAAAGGATAAATGTTGGCGCTCGCAACAATATCGCTAGCTGTTGGGCTGTTCATGTCAACCATGTTCATATCTTTCATGTTAACACTTGCCGCTTCAACAATTTGTTCAAGAGCATTATAGCACAAAAATCTGTCATCACCACTGATGAGATAAACATTAGACAGGCTTGATAGTGATTTCTTTAAATCGACAAATTTCATCATGCTCTCCTATATTATGTGTTAATTTTATCAAATATTGTCAAATTTGTCCACAAAGTTAGACAATAATTAAAAAATATGAATATTTTTTTAACACAGCAGAATGATTAGACTCGCCGTCCACAAAACCCCAGCAGGAATCAGTTTTTTCAGCCAGTCGGCAACATAATATTCGCTTGAAGAAAACATCGCCGGCAACATTGTGAACGCCAAAACTGTGCCCTTCCATGCGGCGAGGCTGATTGACCCAGCCCTAGCAACAAGATGGACAAACTTAACAACTGCCTGCATGACAAACTGAAACATGTAAACATTTATGGCAATTGGTGGACAAATAAGTGCAATTATTACTGATACAAACAAAACCATGTAAGCCACTGTTGCAATAGGCAAACAAATAAAGTTGGAAAGAACTGCAACAAGCGTTATTCGCTTAAAGGCACGAAGCATAATAATTGTTGTTCCAATTTGAACAGAAATAAGTGTTGCAATTGTTCTTGCAAGACCCTTTATCATTATTTTTGACAGCAAGTTTGTTATTGGTTTTGCGAGCAAACAAATTGAAAGCACCGAAACAAAGGACAATTGAAAACCAATTGTTGTTATTGAATAAGGGAATATGCTTGCAATCAAAATAAATGCCAGGCTAAGAGCATTGAGCATGTCATATTTTTGCCTTAAACACCCAGCGAGAAGCATACACAAAGCCATTATGGTTGCACGCAGAACACTGACGGCAAATCCGCAGATATAACAATATAACGCAAGCACAGCAGCGATAATAATAAACCTTATGTAACCTCTGGCTTTTAACAGTTTGCAAATAAACATAAAAATGGCAACAACAAACCCAACGTGAAGTCCGCTGACCGCAAGCAAATGTGCAATTCCTGCATTCGAGAAATCTGAATAAATTTCACTGTCAACCGCAGAAGAATCACCAAACAACATGCCACGAGCAAGGCCTGCATATTCTTGGTCTAAATTGTTGTTTAACACCTCTGTTACCTTGGCTTTGATTCTGTCTGCAAGCGAGAGTTTAAGCTCGCCCTCATGAACGGTTATGGCGCTCTCTAGCGCATAGCCATAACAGCTGATTCCCTTTGTTTTAAAATAAAAAGTGAGCCCGTTTTCACCATAATAATAAAGTGATGCAAAGCTTATTTTTGCATAAATGTCAACGCTTGAACCGACAACAAAATGAGACTGGTCGTCATCTTCAACCAAAATTGTGAGCAAAACATTATAGTGAAGATCTTTGCTGAAACCCTCACCCTCTATATGTGCGTTGCTTAAAACCAATTTTCTTCTTGTGTTTGTTTCAAGTTCACCCACTTCGGCAACACGTGCAGAAACCACAGCATTTCCTGAGTAGTCGCTATAATCACGTTCATATAAAAAGCCATCAATTTTTAAAACGCCCACAGCAAGCAACACCGCAAACCCAACAATAAACAGCCTGCTGAAAACATATTTGGCTGTTGAGTTTTTTAGAGCAAGCCACAAGACCAAACAGACAACAGCAAGAGACGCACCACATATTAAAAAACTAAGCCATAAAGCAAAAAAGTTATGATAAATTGCAACAACCATTGCAATCATCATAACTAATGCGAACAATAATAGTGGTCTCTTGTTAAAAAATTTCATTAAATTCTCTTTAAAAGTTCTGACAATTCGTCAACTGCAGACTTATCTCCGTTTTTAATTCTTTCAACTAAATCGTTTGAAAAATTATTTTCAAAAATAGAGCGTTGTGTTGATTTTATTGAACTTGATATAGCCATCATTTGAATTAAAACATCACCACAATCTCTGTCTTCTTCTATCATTTTTTTGACACCATTAATTTGACCAACGATTCTGCTTAAACGGTTAAGCATAGCCTTTTTTTCTGGTGTTGTTTCTGCAATTTTTGTTTGATTTTTTTTAGTCATAATTTCCTTAATACCCTGACAGGTATTTCCCATTGCATATAATATATAACCATAATGTTAATTTGTCAATAAGTTTACTAAAAGTTTTGGCAAAATTTTTATTTTTTTTGTTAATTTAATTAACGGCTTTGTAAAAATTGACTAAAAAATTCCATTTTTATACATTTTAGCATTAACGTGTGAAGTCCGGTTTGCGTGCCTCGGCTGAGCGAACTCGTCTCTACGCTCCAGTTTGGTTCTCTTACCTAGTTCTTTCAAAACAAAAAAGACCGCAAGGGCCTTTTTTGTTTTGGTAGCACCACGGAGAATACTTGTGCTTTGCACTGCGTGGCGTTCGGCACATGCCGTGCCTCGGCTGAACGAACTCGTCTCTGCGCTCCAGTTTGGTTCTCTTGCCTAGTTCTTTCAAAACAAAAAAAGACCGCAAGGGCCTTTTTTGTTTTGGTAGCACCACGGAGAATCGAACTCCGGTCTTTCACGTGAGAGGCGAATGTCCTAGCCGCTAGACTATGGTGCCATGAACCATGCTTGCATATTGTAACACAACTATTTGGTTTTTGCAAGCATTATTTTAATCTTTAATATCAACATCAACCCACTCGCCATTAACCCATTTTTTTCCGATTGGTCTGCCGTTTTCGTCCAGTTCGCCCTTCTTTTTCTTTTTTTCCTCTGGCTCTTGAAATTCTTGCTCCATTTCTTCTGTTCGTTGCTTAACCAGCTTTTCATAATATTCATCTCGAATCAGCAAAATGTCTGAAGCTAAATCGGCATATTTTTTGTTGATTTTCTTCAATTCTTTTTCATACTTTTTAGAGTTGACGTCAATTCCCGTGCCAATCAAATCGGCAACTTCTTTTCCCCAGCACTCGTTGACAAAATCATATTGCTTGTCGAGTTCGCGTATTTTTTCAGCAAAGTCTAAATCTGCCATATGCCTACTCCTTTATCAATTCAATTATTCCGCCAAGTCTCTGCTTTAATTCTTTGTCTTTGCCAGATAAAGCAATTAATGTTTGTGTTAAAACTTTAATATATTTGTGGTCTCCACTGTCAATTGCCAAAATTAGCAAATTCAAAAGGTCTAAATATTCTTGTTTTGTTATTGGGCATGCCTTTATTCTTCTTAGTCCGGCCGCATAAGTTTTTGCGTCCTTAGCTAAAAACAAAAGTCTTTCTGATATTTGCAGGTCTAAGTTTTCTGTTTTTTGTTCTGATTTCTTTTCAGGTTTTGCAAGCTTTTGTTCTGAACATAATTTTTCTATCAGTTGCTGTTTGAAAGGCAAAATTGTTGTTTCGCAAAAAATGGCATAACTGCTTCTCTTTTCGTCTCCAGATGGAAAGTGTTTAACAAGAAGCTCATTTATGTTAATTTTGCCATCGTTTATTGCCTTAAGCATGCAAAAAACGAAGCCAATTAATTTGTCTTCTGGAACATAAATCTCGCCATTTTTGCTTGTTGCTGCCGTCCACGCACCATTAAAATTAAAATTAATCATGTTTTCAGCAATTGCATTATAGACAGGTTTTGTTGTTGCAACAGACTTTAGCACCTCACCTATGCGCTTGTCTACCAAAATAAATTTGCTGTTAATCATATTGTCGCATGCAACAATAAATTCTTCTATATCTTCTTTTGCGTACATATAGGGATTCTCCTATGCAATAATTTTAGCACATGGCCACTAAAGTCGCAAACAAAAACAGCCTATTGTTTTTCGTTTTTTGCAAAAATTAAGACAAATTATGCCATAAAATTATTCACTTTTATGTGTTTATATGATATACTTAAAAATGTAAACAAAAAGGAGCTTTTTGATGGACACATCTAACAACACAACCATTAGCAAACTTGTTTTGCTTTACATATTCGACAACATGGAAATTCCGCTTACAGAAAAGTCTATAATCGACATCTGTTGCAGAGAAGATAGAAACTGGATAAGTTATATCACCTGCAAAGAAGTTTTGGCAGACCTCATTGAAACCGGATTTGTTCTTGAAACTGGAAACGAAAAGGAAAAATATTATTCTATAACCGCCGATGGCAGGTCTTGCCTAAGCTATTTCTTCACTAAAATTCCAACCAGCTTAAGAGAAGAAATTTTGGCGTTTATCAAAGAAAACAGACTCAACTATCGCCGCCGTCAAGAATATGACAAAGACTATTACAAAAATGCCGACGGAACCTACACCGTTGTTGTTAAAATTGTAGACCCTCTTGGCTCTAAACTTGAACTAAAACTAAATGTTGCAAACCGCGCTGTTGCCAAGCAAATTAACAAGCGCTGGGAAGAAAAAGCAAGCGAGGTTTACGCCAGCATTTATGACATTTTGATAGACTAAAAAAACCAATCAAAAAAAACCATGCAATTCGCATGGTTTTTTATTTTTAAATTTTTGTTCCACCAACAAGTTCGGCGGTTGTTATTTTAAGCTTGCTTTCGTCGGTTTCTTGTTCTTCTGCAGGCTTTTTATCGTTGAGTTCTTTTGGTGTGTAAATATTTGCGCGATACATAAGTGTGTTGCTGTCGTCATCTTTAGCAAAGGCATAAACATAATCTCCAACAAGTTCTGGTGCAAGCAAGTTTGATGCAAGTTCAAAAGAAGTTGTTGAAAGTTTTGTTGGTTCTGGTCTTTCAGCGTCAACTTCTGCTTGGTCTGCAAAGTTAACACGAAGACGATACAAATAGTTCTTGCTGCTCTCTGTTTGAAGATAAGTCAAATATGTGTTGCCATCTACACCATCTTCTGTGTATAGGCCAACGAATTCAGCGGTTGGCGTTGAAGCAAAGCTATAAATAACAATATCTTTTTGAAGTGTTCCGTTTGCGTAAGTGATATATCTAATGTTGGTTCCGTCTAAGAACAAAAGTGAAATGTTATCACCATCTTCCACAAAGATAACATCTTCGTAGGTTTTGTAACTAATTAAATATTTATATGCAAGTGGGTTTGGGTTTTTGCTGTTGTTTGCATCAGCAACTTGAATATCTGCTTTTGTTGTGGTTGCAGTAACTGGATAAGCATAAACATATGTTGCACTGTCAAATGTTGCGGTTAAGAGCAATTTTTGGCCTCGAATTGCAAGCAAACTCAAACTTGCAGAATCACTGATAACATCATTTCTTAAGCCTTCTGCGTCTATTCTAAACACTCTGTTTGTGTTTGTGTCAAGAGCATTTTCTTCAGCAGCCATAGTATAGAAAATATATCTTTCAGCTGAATCTGTTTCAGAAACGCCATATTTTTCACTCATAACAGCTGATGTTACATTTGATTTAGAGAATAGCAAACTTGCTCCAGTTGTAATTTCAAAGCTCTTAAGTGTTGCACTTGTTTTTTCATATACAACAAGTGCCAAACGAGAATTATCTGTTCCAAACTTATAATAAGCGTAAGAAATTGTTTCGCTAGAATCGCTAAGTGCTGTTGCATAAAGTTCTTGCGTGCCACCATTAACAAGGTCTTTTCTCAAAAACTTTGTGCGGTTATATTGAACTTCGCCATTTTTGTTTTTGCCAGTGCTTGGAGCTGTGTAGTAAAGATAGTCACCAAAGATAAAGATTGAACCATTTTTTTGACCGACAAGTGCGTCAACAACTTTTGTGTATTTGGCGTCTGACGCAATTGTGCCGTCTTCTGAAATGGCAACTTTATAGACACTTCCAAGGGTTCCCCCATTGTGAGTGCCATTGTTTTCGGCAGTTCCGTTTGTGAAATAAAGTTCTCCGTTGTAGATTGTTGAAATTCCGCCGTTTGCTACAACTTTTGTGGTGTCGGTTGAAGTTGCGCTTGCTGGCTTTTGACCGCACGCAACAAGACCAAACGCACAAACTGCGCAAAGGCAAATGCTAAATATGCTAAGTAAAAATTTTTTCATGAATGTTTCCTATTTATGCTTTTAATATTATTTTAACAAATAATAATATACAATATCGTCTTCGATTTTGTCAACAGTTAACACAAATTACTATCAATTTTACCCATGTTTTTGCCATCGGCGGCACTCATAAACACAATGTTATAAGTCTTGCCACCAACAACATAGCCATTTTCTTGAGAAAATTCGTCACTCTCTTCGCCCACTGCAACAGCATAAGCAAAATGGTTTTTAAATATTACCCCAAATATTTTTTGTTGACCTTTATAACAAATTTTAACCCACTTTCCTCCAAAAATTTCAAACTCTGAAGCACGTGTTCCGAGTTCGAAAAGTTTTGAGAGTTTTTGCTTTATTGTGTCATAAAAATAAGTATCATATACCTCGCCAAACACTTTTTGAAACATGGTCTTTTGCGAACTTGTGTTAGAATTTATCATCTTTATTGCCCTGTCACAATTGTCTGTGTTGGTTTTGGTTGCAAACAGCGATAATTCTGGCACAATTATCACTAATTTTGAAATGTCAACCTCATAGTCTAGCCCCACTTTTGTGGTCGAACCTGAGAGTTCTATTTTTGTTATGTGTTCACCACAAACAGCAAACGCTGTTTTTGCTGCAGTCTGAAGTTGCACAACCAAAAAATAGTTTGTTCCTTCTTTTTTGACCATAACATAGCCCTTTGCAGAAAGTGGATTTATGCTTAAAAACTTTCCACCTTCAACTTTATATTCTTTTAAAATCATAAAAAAACTTTGATATTCCATATGGCATAATATATCAAAGTTTAAATTTTTATCTTTTGCGTTTTAAATTAAGTTTATAAGCGATTTTGACAGATTTTATCAAATAATTGAAAAAGCTTTTCAAACTCTTTTGCAGAAAGTGTTTCTGCCCTGACACTTGGATCTATTTCTGCCTCAGCAAGAACGTCGGCAACATCGTCTTTTTCGAACATTTTTGACAAATTGTTTGAAAGTGTCTTTCGTCTTGAAGCAAAACATCCCTTAACAAATTCAACAATTCTTTCGTAGTTTTTTGGAGTTTTAATAGAGCTCAAATGAACAATGCAACTATCTACGTTTGGTGCAGGCGTGAACATTTGCCTTCCGACAAACCTTTTTATTTCAGGAATTCCACAAAGCTGAACCATAACCGACAAAACGCCATAATCTTTTGTTGCAGGCTTTGCAACAATTCGCTCTCCAACCTCTTTTTGAACCATAACAGTTAAACTCTTTGGCTCTAGCCCACAAGTCAAAAACTTGGTGATTAGCGGACTGGTGATATAGTATGGCAAGTTTGCAACAACGGCAAAACCCGTTCCGGCAACAGCTTTTAAGTCTTCGTTTGGCATCTTCAAAAAGTCACGAAAGACAACTTTTACATTATTATATCCTTTTAAATTTTCATCTAAAATTTCTTTTAAATCGGTGTCAATTTCAAACGCATAAACACACTTAGAAACTTTTGCAAGCTCGCGTGTGAGTGCGCCAGCGCCAGGGCCAACTTCAACAACTGTTGTTTGACTGTCAATTTCGCTGTCTTTTGCAATTGCGGCAAGCAGGTTTGTGTCGGTCAAAAAGTTTTGACCAAATTTTTTCTTAAATTCAATTTTCATAAATTTAGTGTAGCACACAAAAAATCACTTTTTCAAGCAAATAATATTAAAACGCACTCAAATTCATAGACTTTTTTAAAAAAATAATTTAATATATAAATGTAAATTTAAACGGAGAAAATCATATGGAATTTAAAAAAATTGTTGTATGCGGCGGTGGAATTCTCGGAAGTCAAATTGCTTTTCAAAGTGCCTATTGTGGTTTTGATGTTACAATTTTAATCAGAAAAGAAGATTCCGAAGCTGATGTAAAGAAAAAAATTAAAAACTTGCAAAAATCTTATGAAAAGACTATTGACGAGATGAATCCCAAAAAGCCAAATGACGCATCTTGGGCTCGTGGAATTTCAGACGCAAAGGGCTTTAACAAAGAAGCATGTTTAAAAAGGGTTAACTTGGCAGCAAAAAATATTAAAATAATTAATGAACAACCTATTGCGCTTGCCAATGCAGACCTTGTTATTGAATCAATAACAGAAAACCTAGACATTAAAAATGCATTTTATAAACAAATTGCCCCACTGCTTGCTGACAAAACCATTGTTGTTACAAACTCTTCAACAATTTTGCCTTCTAAAATGGCAAAGGCAACAGGCAGGCCAGAAAAGTTTTTAGCCATGCACTTTGCAAATGTTATTTGGAAAAACAACATTGCAGAAATTATGGGGCACGACAAAACTGCCGCTGACAATTTTGACAGAGTTGTTAAATTTGCAGACGCAATTAGAATGATACCTCTAGAGGCTAGAGAAGAAAAAGCGGGATATCTGTTAAACTCAATGCTTGTTCCATTTTTGCTCTGTGCTATGGACCTTGTTGCTAATGGCGTTGCAGATCCTGAAACAATCGACAAAGCATGGACTCTTGGAACAGGCGCACCCCACGGGCCATTTCAAATTTTAGACACTGTTGGTCTTGTTACTGCAAAAAACATTGTTTTGCAATATCAAAAAGTTCCTAACTTGTTTGACCCTCTTCTGAAAAAGATGATGATGCCATATAATTTTGATGGAATGCTTCGTGTGTTAGATAAATATGTAAACGCTGGCAAACTTGGAAAGGCTTCTGGTGAAGGATTTTATAAATATAATTAAAACAAAAAAACACGCCGAATCGACGTGTTTTTTTGTTGCATTTTTTTGCTTGTGTTATGGCAAGTTATAAAATGTCTTTGTGTTGTCTGAAGAAAGTGTGTCGAACTTTTCTAAAGACATTTCAAGAGTGTCGGCAATTTTTTGGGCGGTGAGCCAAACATTTTTTGGATAGTTAGTTGTTCCCCTAAGTGGCTCAGGACTTAGCCATGGAGCATCGGTTTCGACCATAATTCGGTTTTGTGGAATATCTTTCAAAAATGTTCTATCAACCTTTTTAAATGTTATGTTTCCAGTAAAACTAAAATAACAATCTAGTTCGCGGAATTTTGGCATGTATGCTCCACCCTCACTGTAGCAGTGCATAACAACACGCAAGAGCAAATGCCTGTGTTCTTTTAAAATTTCAAGAACGTCATCGGCTGCGTCTCTGCAGTGAATGACAATTGGAAGGTTGTGGCGACTTGCAATTTTTATTTGGCGAACAAAGAGCTCTTTTTGTTTTTGCTTTTGTTCTTCAGTTGCTCCAAAGTGATAATCTAGGCCGATTTCTCCAATTGCAACAACTTTTTTGCTAGAAGCCAACTCATCAATAATTGCAACATCGGCGTCAGTGGTGTTGTCAGCATATTCTGGGTGAATTCCAACTGTGCAAAAAACATTTTTGTTGTTTTTTGCAAGAACTATGCCCTGTCTGCTGTCGGCAACATCTGTGCCAATGTTAACAATTTTGTCTAGTCTGTCGTCCCTCATTGAAGAAATAATGTCGCTGGCATTAAATTTTTCATTGAGCAAATGTGCGTGTGCGTCTATCATAATGATTATTGTTCCCTCATAAATTATATAGATGAATAAACTTTGGATAATTTTGATTCTGTCTAGTTTGGTTGCCCTGTCAATATCTAACCCAATGGGTGTTTTGCTTGGCCTTTCTTCTGCTGGTCACAAGGCAGTTAAACTCTGCTTTGAACTTATGGCCATCTATGCCATTTGGACAGGCATATTCAATATACTCCATCAAACCAAATTAAGCAAGTGGATAGAAAAAGTTTTGTCGCCAATAATTACTCTTATCTTTGGCAAAAACACTCTTTCTGACGAAAGCAGAAACTATGTTTCTATGAACATGAGCGCCAACATTTTGGGCATGAATGGGGCCGCCACCCCTCTTGGAATTAAGGCAATTGAGGCTATGAACAAAGACAACAAAACCGGCAAGGCGACCTATCCCATGATTATGCTAATTGTGCTCTGTTGCACCAGCCTTCAACTTTTTCCGGGAACAATTGTGGGAATGCTCTCGTCGGCGGGAAGCACAAATCCTTCGGCCATTATTATTCCGAGCATTGTTGCCGGACTTATCAGCACAGTTGTTGGTGTTTTGTTTGTGAAACTCTTTAACTTTTTTGACAAAAAAATAAAATTTAGGAAAAAGAAAAATGGCTAACTATATTGTTCCCATATTTTTGTTTGTGCTTCTTATCTATGCCTATGCAAAAAACATTAACGCCTATGAAGCCTTTGCTGGTGGCGCAAAAGAAAGCGTTAATCTTTGCATCAATACTTTTCCCTATCTCTGCGCAATTTTTGTTGCGGTTGAACTGTTTAAACTGAGTGGGCTCGCCGGAGAATTATCTAAGTTGTTTGCTCCAATTTTGCAATTTTTTGGAATGCCCGCCGAACTTGCTGAGTTTATGGTCTTGCGCCCATTTTCGGGCTCGGGAAGTTTGGCATATTTGAGTGAAATTTTCTCCACTTTTGGGGTTGATAGTTTTGTTTCTAAGTGTGCGTGCGTTATTATGAGTTGTTCAGAAACCACATTTTATATTGTGGCAATCTATTTTTCAACAACAAAAATAAAGAAACTGCGCTACACCATTCCCGTTTGCCTGCTTGCCACATTTGTTGGCAGCGTTATTGCCTGCCTTGTTTGCAGAATAATCTAGCACAAAAAAAACCGCCAAAAATAGCGGTTTTTGTTTGCTTTGTTAGTTGTTTGAGTTGTTACCAACCTGCATATTTCCATTTTGAACATTGGCGATGATGCTGAGCACTCTTAAAACCATTTCTAAGAACGCCAAGATTATGTCGTTTATGTATTCAATGTTATAAAGTCGAAAGAGTTCGTCCATCATGTCAAGTTCTTCGCCAGTTGCCATATTTTCTTTTTTGAGCATTTCAACTGCCATTTTTTGAGCCTTCTTTTCGGTTACTAAAACCTTGATTGACATTACAAACGAAATTACATACAAAAGCAATCCAACTGCAGCACTAATTATTGTTGCAACACCAGTGAAATTATAAAGTATAAAGTCAATGGCAATACCAACTGCAACAATAGGAATAAACATGGCTGGTCCAAAATAAATGAATGGTGTCATTCTAACACGAGCCTTCATGTCTGGATCGCCCTGTTTATCCATAACTGCAAGTGATGTTTTTTGAGCAGCCATGGCAAGTGAGGTTACACTGTCTTTATCTTTTGTGAGCCTTCTTAAACGAACCTTATGAAAATAGTGTGAATAGCTGTTTCCAAAAAGAAATGAACCCCAAGTAGAAACCTTGATGTTTTTAAGTCCATTTTTGTCTAGAAGCGTTCTGGCAACTTCTCCACCAGATTTTTTGATGCTGTTTTGTCTTCTGTTAAATTTTATGTATTTTATCATGAGATAAATTGACACACACAGCGAAAATGCTGCAACAACAGCAATAAGTGCGCCAACAATAAAGATTGCCCATTGAACCACTGGGCTAACATTTTTAAATTGTTCAATTCCTTCAAATAGTGGCATAATTGTGTTCTCCTTTTTGTGTTATATTTTTTATTTTTATTCCGCTCTTGCCGTTTTTTATGGCTTCAATCAAAACCACGTTTGGCTGTTTGTCTTTTGTTGGGTAAACAAACACCGCCTGTTTTGGCTGAATGTCGTTTGCAATAAGCTGGTAACAAACATCAGCAAATCGCTCCGCCAAATGAACCATAAACAATTTTCCGCCAAATTTCAGAAGCTCGCCTGCAGACTTTGCAATTTTTGCAAGGTTTGTAGAAAGCTCGTGAGTTGCCTTTGCAACAACTGGATTATCGCTCGGCTTTCCCGTTTGATAATATGGTGGATTAACCACAACAACATCTACCTTTCTGTTTAAAATTTTATACGCATCAGAAAGGTCTGCCTCGATGACCGAAATGTTTTTGATGTTGTTCAGCTTTATGCTCTCTTCGGCCAGTTCACACATCTCTTTTTGAAGTTCAAAACAATAAAATTGTTTTGCCCTTGTCTTTTTTGTTCCGAGAATGCTTATAACTGAGCTCCCTGAGCAAAGTTCAACCACCGTTTCGCCGGCTTTTGCCTTAAAAAAATTGGCAAGAAGAACAGAATCACTGGTAAAGCGATAAAGGTCTTTATCTTGAACGATAACCAGTCCTCCGCACTGAAGGTCTTCTATTGTTCTATTCAACTTCTGGAGCCTCTACCGGACAAACCGCATAGCATGTTCCACAGCTTATGCACTTTGTTTTGTCTATCACAGCATTTCCGTTTGAGTCAAACGAAATTGCACCAACTGGGCAACTAGCAACGCAAGTTCCACATTTAATGCACTTGTTTTGGTTTATTTTGAAAGCCATTTTCTCTCTCCTTTTTTTGTTCTACTTTAATTTTTTCTAGCGGATAAACACTAATTGTTGTTGTGTCGTCGTTTGCAGTGAACTTAACAGACACCTGCTCACGCAAAAGGTCGTTATAAATAACTTGACCAATGCCGTCTGGAGTTGAAACGGTTAAGCCAACCTTGGGCATTTTCTTTTGAATTTCTTCGTAGGTTGGGTTTTCATAGCCGAGGCAACACATAAGTCTGCCGCAAAGGCCGCTGATTTTTGTTGGTGAAAGTGAAAGGTTTTGGGTTTTTGCCATTTTTATGGTTACGTGCTCAAAGTCCTTTAAAAATCTTTTGCAGCAGCACTCTTCGCCGCATGGTCCAATTCCGCCCTTTATTTTTACTTCATCTCTCTGACCAATTTGTTTAAGTTCAATTCTAGAGTGCAGAGCACTTGCAAGCTCTTTTAAAAGGTCTCTAAAATCTACTCTATCATCTGCAGTAAATGAAATTATAACCTTGCTGCCATCGAGTGAATATTCAGCACTGACAACCTTCATTGAAAGCCCAAGTTCTTTTGTTTTTTGGCGAGTTGTTTTTACTGCCTTCTCTGCTTTTGCAGAATTCTCTGCAATTTTTTCAAGATCGGCCTTGGTAGCCCTGCGAAGAACTTTTGGAATTTCGTGATCTAATTCGGTTTCGTCAACAAGTTTTTCTCCAAAGCAAACCTTGCCTGCAAGTTGGCTTTTGTCGTCTTCAACAATAACAACATCGCCGATATTATATTCTATTCCGCTAGGCAAAAAGTATGATATTTTGCCTGACTGGTTAAGCTTTACTCCTATTATTTTCTGCATTTAGTTTTCTCCTCAGCAATTGTCAAGATTAAATTATCTAACACTGCCGACGCGTTTGCGTTAAAAAATAGATTTTGTTTTAGTTGGTTAATCTTTGAAAGTATGTTTCCTGCGGCAACGAGATTCATGCAGGCTGCAATTCTTGATAAATTGTCTATATGGTGAGAATTTATCACAAGTTTTCTCTCGCCAGCATTTATCATTGCGACATCTCTGACAAAAAGTGTGCAAACGTCTAAAATGTCTGTTTTTGAAAACTGCTTTGAATCTAGCAGACTGACATATTTTAAGCAATCTCTACTGCCATTTACGCTCTCTAACATTTCAAGTGTTAAGTTATAAAGGCTTACAAATTGTTCACTTGTTAATTTTTGAGCAAGTGTGCTGTTGTTGCCACAGCAACTTACGGCAATTTCAGCCGCTTGTTTGGTGGCCCCGCCACTTGTTAAAAGCTCTAAAATTTGTTCACTTGAAAGGTTGTCTAATTCGATAGATACTGCACGACTCAAAATTGTTGATAAAACCTTTTTTGTGTTTGCAGTTGTAAGCAAAAAGATTACGTCTTTTGGTGGCTCTTCTAAACTTTTCAAGAGTTTGTTTTGGCTGGCTTCGTTCATGTTTTCAATCCCGAGCAAGCAATAGACTTTGTGTTTGGCAGAATAAGGACGAGTAAGCAAGCTGTCTATTATTTCTCCAGCACAAGACACATCAATTTTTCCGTCCTCGCCATAAACAAAAACGTCTGGGTGAATTTTTTTTTGAACTTGAGCAAGTGGGCAATCCACAATTTTTGCAGCAAGAGACAGCACAATCTCTTTTGAAAAGTTTGAGTCTGGACTTTTAAGCAGGCAAACATGGTTCATCTTGCCGGCAGAGAACTGTTCAAGCAAGAGATTATATTGTCGATTTGTTTTTACAAAATTGCTATAGTCCATAACAAAAAACTATCACACCGAGACTCAAAAAGTCAATTATATTCAATTTTTTATTATAAAAATAAAAAAAGTGTGCAGTTCTGCACACTTTTTAGCTCTAATTAAGAAATTTTTAGAACTTTCATCTGAACTTCGCCACCAGGAGTTTGAATTGTAACAATTTCGCCAACCTTTTTGCCAACCAGAGCCTTTCCGATTGGAGATTCGTTAGAAACGTAGCCTTTGTCTGGATCGCTTTCGATGCTTCCAACAAGTTTGTATGTAAGTTCTTCGTCAAATTCAATGTCATAAAGAGTGATTGTGTTTCCAACGCCAATAACATCTTTGCTTAATTGTTTGTCTTCAACAACTCTTGCGTTTCTGAGTGTTTCTTCGATTGTCAAAATCTCTTGCTCTAGTTGAGTTTGTTCTTTTCTTGCTGCGTCGTATTCACTGTTTTCTGAAAGGTCGCCATAATCTCTAGCTATTTTAATATGCTCTGCAACGATTGGTCTGCGTTCTACTTTTAAATATCTGAGTCTTTCTTCGAGTTCTTTTTTTCCTTGAGCTGTTATAACTAATTCTGCCATAGTTTTGCCTCCGAATAGCGCATATTATATATGCGAAAAATAATTTTGTCAATTATTTTGAAAAAATATTCTCTTTTGCTAGCAAATTTATTTTGAGTATGATAACATTTTATTATCTTGGAGCAAAAAAAATGATTAAAATTTGGGCAAAAGTTATGACAAAAGAAAAAATTGTTGACCAACTGGTCTATGAGAGCATAGACAACTTTTCTCCAGAAACTTTTCACCTTCATGTTGCAGAAATTTGTCACAAGCTAGACCTTCCAACCCCAATTGTTCTGCCAGCACACATCAAACACTTTATTTTTTATAACAACACAACATTTAAGCCAAGGGATTTTGTTGAAAGTGTTAATTTTGAAAAATTGAATTTAGAAAATTTTAGACAAAACTAAAAAACGAACCGAACTGGTTCGTTTTTTTATTCGATAACATCATATTTGAACAGAAATTTTTCTTTAGTTCTTTCCCTCGAAAGAGCCACAACCGTTCCGCCGCTTGAAATGTATCGGTTTAAATAATCAAAAGTCTCAGTAAACAAATCTAAAATAGACAGGTTCTTAAAACTCGATTCAATGTTCAAAATGTTAGACACAACAAGGGCTGTTGGTTTTCCACTCTTTTGATAAAAGGTTGCAAGACTGATTGCCGCTAAAAAGTTGTTTGCAATTTCAGTATCGTCGGCAACTGAATAAGGCAAAGATAAAATATTCTCTCCGCTCACTTTTTCTAGACTGCTCGATGGCAAAAACAAAACAAGACACTCGTTTGAAAGGGTCTTTGCAAACTCAGTTGCATTTTTTTCTATAAGTAAATTCATTTGGCCAAACGCCAGCTTGTGCTCAGCAATTGCTTTAACATCGCGCAGCACTGCCGCCCCGTTGATTTTTGTTATTTTTATCTCTCCACCAACATTTTCGTAAGAAACAACGTCATTGTCTTTAAGATTATACTTTTGGGCAATGTTATTTGAAATTTCAACGTCGGATGCAGAAGGCATAAACCTCAATTTTTTGATAAAAACTTTTCCATTTTCAAAGACAACAATTCCAGATTTTCCATCTGAAAAATTATCTGGCGAAGCAGCTGCAGCACCAAAAGCAAATTTTTCTGTTGGATAAAAATAAATATTTTCTTGCTTCGCCGGCCTGCCACGATTTGCATTTTTAAACTCAGGTTCTAAATCTCCTGCAACAATCGCCAAGATTTCGTCAACGAGAACCTGTTTCTTTTTTGAAGTTGGGCTAGAAACACCAACACTTCGTGCTATTTGTCTTAACGCGTGAATATCTGACTGTTGAAGTTCCCTTTTAGAAAAATCATAAAACGCCATTAGTTTGACCCCTTTGACGACATTTTAACAAATAAAACGACAAAAGTAAACATAATTTTTCAAAATTATTCAAAATTTTACAAAAAACGATTCTATTCCACTGGAGTTAACACTTGGAACAAAAATTACGGTTAAAACAATAGAAATTATTCCAACAATCAATAAAAACAAGGGCAAAAAGTATTTCATGCAGCAATTTTTAGCAGAATTTATTAAAAAATTGCATCAAAAAACGCAGAAAAAGAGTGTTTTCTGCGTTTTTTTGGCGTTTGACACCATTTAAAACTCTGCAACTAGCGGAGAATATACAAAAATGCGCTGTCCTGCTTCGAATTTGCCATCAACCACTTGATTTTGTGATAGAATTTGTTCTGGTAACACTCTTAAACTGCGCGCCACACTAAAGAGTGTGTCATTTGGTTTTGCAACATAAATTGTTATTGCGCTTGGCACTTGTCTGCTCTCGCCCAAATCTTTAATTGCCTCTACATATTCAACATATTGTTCGGTTTCAGTTGAAAAATTGAAAATTAAGTTAAATGACACTTGTGCATTTTCAGTTGTTCCTTTGGTTACATTTAAACCTTCAACTTGAACACTATTTAAATTAGCATTTCCTTGAAGCGTTGTTAAGTGATTGATTAAAAATGGAACACTGATTTGTTTTGAACATAGTTCTTCTTGATTTTTGTAAATTGCCGTTGCAAAAATCACGCCTTCTGCACATACTTTCTTGTTTAAAATTTCAAATTTTGCGATTTTTGCATAGCATGAAGTCAAAACTACTCCATCTTGCGCATCAATTTCTGCATTTTCGGTTATATTTTCTTTAAAACTATCGCTTCCTTGATATTTTAAATAATTTGAGCAACCATAGGTTACCTCAACTTCTCTGTTTGTGCTAAAAATATCTCTCATTATAGATTCTGTTTTGTTGGCATAAGCCGAAACCAGCGCCCCAATTGCAACAGAATAGTTCGCTTTTGTTTTTTCGTCAGTTTCACTCGCAAAGGTGGTCTCTTCTGCAGTTACCACAACGCTCACTAGTGATTCTGGGTTTACTCCATCTACAGAAAGTTCCCTGCTGAATTCGATAACCTTTGTTTCTTCGGTCAACTCACCTTCTAGCAAATAGCCAATTTTTGTTCTTGCTTCGCCAGAAACAGTTACTTGGTCTAAGCCAGCAACAACATTTTTAATGTCAACAACCGTGTCTGCAAACAAAACTGTTGAAGCTTTGTCTGTTTCGACAGTTCCAGACAGTTCAAAATTGGTTTTTGAGCCAGAAACATATGCTGTGTGGGTTGTGTTTGCCTTGTCTGTAACATAATTTTCCTCTTCACCAGAAAGAACTGAAAGACTGCCATTAACCTTTCCAACAACTTCAGCAAGCATTAAAACACTTACCTTTGCATAAACAGCATCACTCTCTTCAATGTGGCACTCAACCACGTTTACTTGAACAAATTCTTCTTCTGCAACAGCATGAACTCCATGTTGAAATTGAATTTCAGTTAAAAGTCTTTCTGTTTTGTTGTCTTCTGACAAATATAAAACGCTTAAGTTTGCTTTACCTTGAAAGTTGTAGTCTGTGTCAATAACCTCGCCACTAACTGAACTTACATAGGCGGAAATGTTAAGCACTTTTTTAAGTGGTTTGTCTTGTGGAAAAGAAATTAATCCTGTTGTGGCAAATTCGCTTGTTCCAACCACTTTTTTGGTTTGAAAATCGATACTTTTTACTTCAAACGCCATTATAAATCCTCCTGTTCGTGCTACTAATTTATTTGCCACATTGCATATTTATGACAACAATTAACAAAATTGCTGAATATTTTTTTGCGCTTTTGGCAATATTTTTTTTAGGAGAATTTTATGAGAAAAGTTACTGGTGACATTAAAGAAGTTATAAAACAAATCACACAGCTAAAGGGTGAAACGGTTAAAATGCAAGTTAACAAAGGTCGAAAACGCATGGAAAAATACGAGGGGATTATCGAGAGCGTTTACCCCAGCATTTTTACCGTTCTTGTGTTTGACCCAGATGGCGAAAAGCACTACTCTTTTTCGCACTCCGAGGTTCTTTGCGGCGATGTTAAGGTGCAAAAAATAAACGGCTAGCATTTGCTAACCGTTTTTTTGTCTAATTACTTTTAGCCTCTGTCAACATTGATTTTAAATTTGATATTGACAATTTGTGGTTTTAAATTTATAATTGAATCATAAACGAGGTATAAAATGAAAAAACAAGAAAGAATCAATGTTTTGTCTGATAAAATGAAACAAAATTCGAGCAATATTGTAGCCGCTGTTATTGCAGGCCTTGCAGGGATTTCAGCACTAATTGTTGCTCTGTTTATGTCAAGTGTTATGATTAAAGCTATTCTCTTTGGTGCAGCTGGAATTTTTGCCGTTAGTGGTGGAGTGTTTACTGCAATTGGAATGAAAAACAACAAAAAGTTTTCTAAAGAACTTGAAGAAATTGAAAAACTCCCTGATGATCAAGAAGAACCTGCCGAAGAATTAGCCAAACCTGAACCACAAGTTGTTGTTGAAAAAACAACAAAAGCGCCTGAAAATTCTTCAGAGCAACAAAAAGAAAACTAACAAAAAAAAGTGCAACAGTTGTTGCACTTTTTTGTTTCTGTTTTATAAAGCTGAGAGCTTTTGTTCAAGCTCGGCTTTTTTGTTTTTGTTGTCTTCTAACTTTTGTTTTTCAGCAGCAACCAATTTTTCTGGCGCTTTTGCAACAAAGTTAGGATTAGAGAGCATTCCGCTTGAACGCTTGATTTCAAATTCTAGTTTAGAAATTTGTTCACGAAGTTGTTTTTCAAGCTCTGCTCTGTCTACCTTTTCAGCAACAAGAGTGAACTTTCCTAAGTTTGTCATGATGACTTTTCCATCTTGCTCATCAAACACAAGCTCAACAGTTGCAAGTTTATTAATTATGTCTTCAAATGGTTTTGCATCTTGTGGAGCAACAATTTTTGGTTTAACATTTAGAGCAATGTTATTTTCAACCTTTAATGCGCGAAGAGCCTTTATTGCATCTATTACATTTTCTGTTGACTTAAAGCCAGCAACTAATTTTGATATGCTATGTGGTTGTGCGTAAGGCAAGAGCATCAAAAGTTGTCCATTTGCGTTAATTTGCTTGCTGTTTTGATAGATATATTCTGTTACATATGGAATAAAAGGATGAAGCAGTTTCAAAATTTCAACAAGCGCATAGTTTAAAACACTGACTGTGTTTCTTTTTGCATCGCCACCAGCGAAAATCGATGGTTTTGAAAATTCAACATAATAATCGCAGAAGTCGTCGAGAACAAAGCTGCAAATGTTAGAAAGTGCTACGCCAAGTTCAAAATTATCGATATTTGTTTGAGCATTTTTAGCGATGTTAGATAGTTTTGTGAGAAGCCACTCATCTTTTGCCTGAAGTTTAACCTTTTCAATTGGCAAAAGTTCTAGGCCCTCTGAGTGCATTGAAACAAACTTGCTGGCGTTCCAAAGTTTGTTGATAAAGCCTCTGCTTGTGTCTATTTTTGTGTCGCTATAGCGTGTGTCCATGCCCATGCTCATGTCTTTAATCAAAGCCAAGCGCAAACAGTCAGCGCCATATTTTTCACAAATCTCTAATGGGTCTACGCCATTTCCGAGACTCTTGCTCATTTTGCGGCCTTTTTCGTCGCGCACAAGACCATGGATGAGTGCATGCTTAAATGGGGTTTTACCAACACATTCATAGCCCATATAGACCATTTTTGTAAGCCATTGGGTGAGAATGTCGTAAGCTGTTACTAGGCAGTCTGTTGGATAAAACTGTTTGAGTGTTTGAGTTTGTTCTGGCCAGCCAAGAGTTGAAAATGGCCACAAGCTGCTAGAAAACCATGTGTCGAGCACGTCTGGGTCTTGTGTGAAACTTGTTGAGTGACACTTTGGACACTCTTTTGGAGTTTGCCTTTCGGCAACCGCATGACCGCACTTGTCGCAATAATAAATAGGAATTCTGTGGCCAGTCCAAATTTGACGACTGATGCACCAGTCTTGAATGTTTTCGAGCCATCTAAAATAGTTGTTTTCAAAACGTTTAGGGTGAATTTGAAGTTCGCCTGTTTTTACTGCGTTAATGGCAGGTTTAACAAGTTCTTTCATTGCAACAAACCACTGTTCTGTTATCATTGGTTCAATTGCTGTGTGGCAACGTGCACAATGACCAACGTTGTGTTTGTATGGTTCAACCTTTTCAAGAAGACCAAGTTTGTCCAACTCCTCAACAGCTTGTTTCCTTCCTTCAAGAAGGTCAAGACCGGCAAATTTGCCGGCAATTTCGGTTAGTTTGCCCTCTTTGTTAATGACAGTCAAAACTTCGAGGTTATGGCGCTTTCCAACTTCGTAGTCGTTAGGGTCGTGAGCTGGTGTTATTTTAACCATTCCTGTTCCAAATTCTTTTTCAACATAATCGTCAGCAATAATTGGAATTTGTCTGTCAGTTAGCGGAAGATTTAACATCTTTCCAACAATTTTTGTGTAGCGCTTATCTTTTGGGTTAACAGCAACAGCTGTGTCTCCAAAAAGTGTTTCTGGACGTGTTGTTGCAACAACAATATGTCCGCTGCCATCTGCATAAGGATAGCGGATATGCCACATGTGGCCAGCCTCGTCGGCATATTCAACTTCGTCGTCTGAAATAACTGATTTGCAATGAACGCACCAGTTTGTTTGACGCTTTCCACGATAAATTAGACCCTTGTTATAAAGGTTTATAAAGGCGGTTAAAACTGCCTTGGTTGATTGTTCATCCATGGTGAAGTGATAACGCTGCCAGTCGGCAGAAAAACCCAAGCGGTGAAATTGTTTTAAAATTCTGTCGCCATAATAGTCATACCACTCCCAAGCGAGTTTATCAAATTCGCTGCGGCCAATCTGCTCTTTTGTCTTTCCCTCTTTTGCAAGTTTTTCAACAAGTTTGTGTTCGGTTGCAAGAGCCGCATGGTCGGTTCCTGGTTGCCACAAGCAGTTAAAGCCCTGCATTCTTTTGTAACGGATTAAGACATCTTGAAAGGTCATGTCCATTGCGTGACCAATGTGAGCTTGGCTTGTTACATTTGGTGGTGGCATGATTATTGAAAATGGTGGTTTTTTGCTGTTATCTTCTGCGTGAAAAGCGTTTGCATCTTCCCACAATTTATATATTTGTTCTTCCCACTCTATTGGGTTATATGATTGTTTGTTGTTCATTTGTTTACCTCTAAAAAATTAAAATGCTCCGAGTATTAGCACAACCAAAATGCCTGACGAAGCGATTATCATTCCGATTAATCTAATTTTTGTTGTGTGGTGATGACCACTCTTTGTTTCCCTTTCGGCTTTTGGGGTGAATAGTGGTGCCGCAAAAATGACGGCAATTCCCACAAAAAACACGACGAGAAAAATTATTTTAAAAACAGTAAGAGCCATTACTTTTCTCCATAATACTAGGTTATTTTAGCACAACAACGCTGAAATATGCAAGCATGTTGCAGCTTTTATCTGATATTAACAAAACAGATATGCCTAGAATAGTATAAATTATGGCTTAAATTATCTACAAAAATAATCTGAAAGCCAAAAATAAATTAAGGAGGATAAAGTTTTGAAAAAATTTTTATGTTTTGCGTGTGCACTTATGCTCGTTTTGGTTTCGGGACTCACCTTTGTTGGGTGCAAAAGTGGTGAGCAAACTGGGAAAGTTCGAATAAACGAGGTTACCCACAGTGTGTTTTATGCACCACTTTATGTCGCCATAAACAACGGCTATCTTAAAGAAAATGGAATAGACGTTGAACTGACTAATGGTGGCGGAAGCGACAGTAGCATGACAGCCCTGCTCTCGGGGCAAGCAGACATTGCACTTATGGGACCTGAAACCGTTGTATATGTTGCATCTGGCGGCAGCACTGCTTATCCTAAAGTGTTTGGACAGCTCACCAAACGTGATGGCTCGTTTTTGATTTCTAAAACTAAATATACTAATTTTGACTGGAAAACAGACTTAGAAAACAAAACGGTTATCGCCGGCCGAAAAGGCGGACTTCCCGCAATGACATTTGAGTGGGTTTGCAATTCCAACAAGCTTTATAATGGGGTTAACCTAACGCTTGACACCAGCACAGCATTCAACATGATGGTTCCTGTTTTTGAAAGCACATCTGCAGAATTCTGCACAATGTTTGAGCCAACCGCAAGCGAATTTGTTAAAAGCGGAAAAGGCTATTTGGTTGGAAGTGTTGGAGAATATAGTGGCGAAATTCCTTACACTTGCTTTATGGCAAAACCAAACTATATTTCTTCTAACAGTGAACTAATTTTGAACTTCTTAAAATCAATCAAAAAAGCATATAACTTCATTATGGAAAGTCCTTCTAGCGAAGTTGCAAAAAGCTTGAAACCATCATTTGAAACAACATCTCTCGAAAGCCTTGCTAGCGCAGTTGAAAGTTATAAGTCTATCGACGCCTGGACAAGTTCTCCAGCAATGACCGAAGACAGCTATATTAGACTTCTTCAAGTTATGTCTAACGCTGGCGAAATAACAAAAAATGTTGCCTTTGGCGATGTTGTTGACAACACCTACGCAAAACAAATTTAAAACATAAGCGATATGAATTTGCTAACAATTTCTGGCGTTAGTTTGACATATCACTCTAAAACAAATGAAACACTTGCTCTTGACAACCTTTCTTTTGACGTTAAAGACGGCGAATTTGTTTCTATTGTTGGCCCCAGTGGCTGCGGCAAAACCACAATTTTGTCACTAGCATCTGGTCTTATTAAGCCAACATCTGGAGAAATTTTTGTTGCAGACACAAAAGTAACCAGGCCAAGCAGCAAAATTGGATATATGTTTCAACGTGACAACTTGTTTGAATGGCTTACCATTCAAAAAAATGTGCTTTTGGGGCTTGAAATTTTGCACAAAAAAAATAAGCAAACAGAAGCATACGCCTATGAACTTATAAAAAAATATGGCCTAAATAGTTTTGAAAAGCATTATCCAGCAGAACTATCTGGCGGAATGCGACAGCGTGTTGCCCTTATTCGAACTCTTGCAAGCAGGCCTGAAATTTTGCTCTTAGACGAGCCTTGCAGTGCGCTTGACTATCAAACGAGGCTTGTTGTTCAAGAAGACATTTGGTCTATCATTCGGCAAGAAAAAAAGACTGCACTTCTTGTTACGCACGACATTTCAGAAGCCATTAGCATGAGCGACAAAATTATTGTTTTAACTAGTCGCCCTGGCAGAGTTAAAACCATAATCGACTTGAATTTTGACAAAAGTTTGTCGCCATTTGAAAGACGCAAACAGCCAGAGTTTTCTAAATATTTTGACATGGTTTGGAGGGAACTTATATGAAGCAAAATTTCTCTGCCGAACACAAAAAATATTTAAACAAATTAAAAACTCAGACCGCACTTACTCACATTGCTAGAATTCTTTTGCTAGCGCTAATTGTTGGCCTTTGGGAACTAATGGCCTCTAGTGGGCTTGTTGACCCATTTATCACAAGCAGTCCGTCTAGAATTATTAGCAAACTGACAGAAATGTTTTCGTCGGGCTCTATTTGGCAACATATTTCCGTTACGCTCTATGAAACTCTTCTCGCATTTTTAATCAGCACCATTCTCGGAAGCCTTGTTGCCATTTTGCTCTTTATGTGCTTGCCACTGAAGCGCATTTTGGAGCCATATCTGGTTGTGCTCAACAGCCTGCCTAAAATTGCACTTGGACCACTCATTATCATTTGGATGGGTGTTGGAACATCGGCAATTGTAACAATGGGCGTGCTTATTTGCATTGTGATAACCACAATAAGCATGCTAAACGGCTTTTTGGAAATAGAAAACGAAAAAATTATGCTTCTCAAAAGCATGGGCGCAAACAAGTTTCAAATTTTATTTAAGCTTATTTTGCCAGCAAGTTTGCCAAACTTTATTTCTGTTTTAAAAATAAATGTCGGCATGGCTTGGGTTGGCGTTATTATGGGTGAATATCTTTCTTCAAAAGCAGGACTTGGATATTTGCTTGTCTATGGCGGTCAGGTTTTTCAACTAGACCTTGTTATGACAACAATTGTTCTACTGTGTGTTCTTGCAGGGCTGATGTATATGATAATTGCCCTTCTTGAAATGTATGTCAACAAAAAACGCAAATAAAAAAGTCCACCATTTGGTGGGCTTTTTTGTTATAAAACTTTTATGTTGTTTTCACCAAGCATAACCCCAAGTTCACTCTTTAGGGCCTCACTAATGTCTACGCTCTGATCAAGTGTGTATAGTTTGCGCTCCCACTGAACTTTGACTGGGGTGGCACCTGGATAACTTGATAAAATGTCGGTGACGACATTTCGAATTTTAATGTTGTTTATATCGAATTGCAGATAAAGTGTTTTGTTAGATTTTTCTGTGCTCTCTCCAACAATTGTTCTCTTAACTTGTGTTGTGTTGCGCAGAGGCTCATCTTCACCAACAAAATTAATCGATTCAACAATAATTATTGGGCTCATTCCAACTCTGATGCTGAGTCTGCCCGAAATTGACACAATTTTGTCTTCAGCAAGGCGAAGTCTGATTTGGTCATAAAGTTTTCCGAATATCATAACAGAGAAAATTCCATACATGTCTTCAATGTCGACAATAGCAATTGTTTTTCCGTCACGAGAGGTCTTGCGCTTTATGGCGTCCACAACACCGCCACAAGTAACCTTGCTGCCATCTTCTAGGCCATAACTTGCGAAATTGTTTGCCGTCTCTTCGCCCTCTTCTTGGCTTTCAATGATGTCGACATCGGTTGGTCCCTCTTCAAGCATGCTGCTGTTAAAATTGAAGCTTTTAACAAGGTCGAGATGTTCCTCCATTGGGTGGCCAGAAATATATATGCCAAGCGCCTCTTTTTCGTGAGAAAGCTTGGTTTTTAGGTCATATTCAGGAATGTCTGGATATTCAATTTTTATGCTTTCTTCTTCAGACAAAATGTCTGTAAACAAACTAAACTGCCCACTCATTTTGCTCTGTTTTTCTTTGGCTGCACACGCCATTGCATTTTCATAAACCGAAATAAGTTGGCTTCGCTTTTTTCCAAAGCAATCAAATGCACCGCTATAAATCATGCCCTCGATAACACGTTTGTTAATGTTAAGTTCAACATTTCTAGAAAGAAAGTTTGCAAGGTTTTTATATGGTCCGTTCTTTTCTCTTTCTGCAACAATTCCGTCGCAAACGCCCTCACCAATTCCCTTGATTGCGCAAAGGCCAAATCTCATTTGTCTGCCCTTTACGGTAAATCTGGTTTTGCTGAGATTGATGTCTGGTGGCAAAACTTCAATTCCCTCAGAACGAGAATATGTTACATAGTGAGATACTTCTGGAGCATTGGTTATTCTGTTATTTATGACGGCAGTCAAAAATTCTGGCTCATAATAAGTTTTTAGATATGCTGTTTTGTATGCCAGCGCCGCATAGCACGCAGAGTGAGATTTGTTAAAGGCATATTTTGCAAAGTTTTCCATTTCGTGCCAAACCTGCTCTGCAATTTCTTTTTTTACGCCGTTTTTAATGGCACCCGGAATTGGTGGCTTGCCGTTTTCGGCTGGTTTGCCATACAAGAAGACTTGTTTTTCTGCCTTCATGGCGTCAACCTTTTTCTTTCCCATCATTCTGCGGACCATGTCGGCCTGCGCAAGAGAATATCCCGCCATCTTTTGAACAATTCTTTGAACCTGCTCTTGATAGACTATGCAACCATAGGTTACGTCCAAAATATCTTTCAAAAGTGGATGCAAATAAGTTACGTCTTCTGGATTGTGTTTGTTGTGAACATAACGAGGAATGCTATCCATTGGGCCAGGACGATAGAGCGAAACGGCCGCGATGATATCTTCTAGGCTGCTAGGTTTTAGTTCTTTCAAAAACTTTTGAAATCCACCACTTTCTAGTTGGAAAATGGCTGTTGTGTTGCCTGAAGAAATTAGTTCATAGACCTTTGGATCTTCATAGCCAAGCACGTTAAAGTCGAGAACTCTGTCTTTGCCATAATTTTCAAACACGAGCTCTTGACAGGTTTTAATATCGTTGAGGTTGCGCAGACCCAAAAAGTCCATTTTTAAGTGGCCCAGTCGCTCAATATCAACCATGTTATATTGTGTTGTTAAGTTGTCTCCATTTCTGCCAAGTGGAATATAATTTTCAAGAGTGTCAAAGCCAATCAAAATTCCGCAGGCGTGCGTTCCACAGTTTCGTGGCATGCCCTCTAGGCGCATGGCAATGTCAACAACGCGGCGAAGTTCTGGGTTTGTGTTATAAATTTCAACGAGTTCTGGAATTGCATATTGTGTTGGGTCGTCTGGGTTGTGATATTGCCCGAAGCACTTTTTTAAAACGTCGTGGTGTTTGCCGTCCATCATTGGAATAAGCTTGGTGATTTTGTCAGTTTCAGCATAAGGAACCTTAAGAACTCTTCCAACGTCTTTGATGGCCATTTTGGCAGCCATTGTTCCAAAAGTCAAAATGTTAACAACCTTGTCTTCGCCATATTTTTTCTTAACATATTCGATGACTTTTTCTCTTCCATCATCTGAAAAGTCAATATCAAAATCGGGAGCAGACACACGCTCCAAATGCAAAAATCTTTCAAAGAGCAAGTCATATTTAAGTGGGTCGATATCGGTTATTCTAATTGTGTAAGCAACAATGCTTCCAGCACCTGAACCACGACCCTGACCAACAGGCACACCCATTTCGTGAGCTGCCATAATATAGTCGCGAACTGTCAAAAAATATTGCGCATAGCCAAGTTTGTTAATAATTGCAAGTTCGCTGTCGGCACGTTCGCGAATTTCTGGCGTTTCTTTGCCATATCTTTCAATAATTCCTTTATTAACAAGGTCAATCAAATATTCTTTGCAACTCTGCCCTGTTGGTGGCTGATAGTTTGGAAAGTGATAAATGTTTTTATCCATGTTTTGAGTTGGAGCCATGGTAAAATCAAAATTGCACTTGCAGGCAATTTCTATTGTGTTTTCAATTGCTTCAACATCGTCTGGAAGAGATTCTTCCATCTCTTTTCTGGTTTTAAAATAATAATCACTGCCCGTCATTTTAAAACGGTCGGTTTCTTCGAGCGTTCGGCCTGTGCTTATGCAAACCAAAACATCTTGCAAAAGCGCATCTTCTTTGTAGATATAGTGAACGTCGTTTGTGGCAACCATTTTTATATTGAATTTTTTTGCAAACTGATGAAGATATTTGTTGACCTTTGTTTGCTCTTCAACAAAAAATCTATATTCCTCTGTCATTTCGTCTGGACTAGATGGACGATGCATTTGAATTTCAAGATAAAAGTCGTCGCCAAACACATCTTTAAACCATTGAACCTGCTTTTCAGCATCTTCGATTTGATCTTTCAAAATAAGTTGAGGAACAGTTCCTGCAATGCACGCTGAGGTGCAAATAAGACCACGACTATGTTCTTTTAAAGTTTTGTAGTCTATGCGTGGCTTATAATAAAATCCATCGCGAAAAGAGATTGAGTTGAGTTTGCTTAAGTTGAGATAACCTTCTTCGTCTTTTGCAAGCAAAATCAGGTGCTCTAATTTTTGTTTTCCATTTTTGTTCCACAAGTCTTCGGCAACATACATCTCGCAGCCGATAATTGGTCTGATTCCTGCTTTGCGGCAAGCATCAAAAAATGTGATTGCACCATACATGTTTCCGTGGTCAGTTATGGCAATTGCGGGCATTCCCATTTGTTTTGCAACTTTGACAACTTTTTCAATTCTCGCGCAGCCATCTAGAAGGCTATATTCAGTGTGCAAATGCAAGTGAACAAAGCTGCTTTTATCCATAACTGTGTGCATGGCAATTTTGGTTTTATGAAGACCAGAATTTTTCACGCGCAAACAATTTACAAACTTGCCAAATGCGTTTGTTTCAAACTTTTTTCCACCATGCTGTTTATATTCAAATTGCAATTTAGTCATTTGTTTCTCCTAGTTCGTTTGCAAGACTTATTAATTTTCTAAATCGTAAGTTGACTGCCGACTTGCTAATGTGCAATATTTCAGCAATCTCTGAAAGTGTTGCCTCGCGGTTTTCAAGACGCAGTTTAGCAATTTCTTTAAGGGAATTTGGCAGGTTTTCAACGCCAATCGTGCTATCTATTTGGCGAATGGCTTCTATTTGACGAATTCCGGCACTAACCGCTTTGTCTATGTTTGCATTTATGCAATTGCTCTGTCTGTTGACCATGTTTCTCATTTCTCTTGAAACAAGTTCGCTCTCGAGAGCAAGATAAGCAGAACTTGCGCCAAGCAAAACCAAAACTGTTCCGATTTGTTCGCTGCCTTTAATGTAAACAACATAGTTGTCGCCACGCGCAACCATTTTTGCAAAAACATCAAATGTTGCAAGAATTTCACAAATTGCGCTCGCCTGGTTGCTGCTGGAAAAGCTCCATTCCATGTGATAACCGCTATGCTCTTTTTTTGAGTCGGGAACACTAATGCTTCCGCCACCCAAAAAACTGCCAGCGAGATATGCTAGTTTGCCCTCTCGTTCTATCAAAAGGTGACCATCTCCAACCAAACTTATGTTGGTTCTGCCAAGCTCGTCGTGACTTAAAATTCCACAGTCAAAAAGAATTTCGTTTGCACTCTCTGGGTCGAGAGAAAGGGTTGTGCGTTTGCCCTCTCCCTTAACAACAGGCAACAAAACCTCTGCCCTTGGAAACATTTTTTTTATCAGTCTTTTGACATATTTCAAAAGATCATAGTTTTCGCTTGTGATGTTAAATGACATTTGTTTGTTTGAAATAACAATTGTTCCTGCAGACAAAATGACACCACAAATCATGGCAAGTTCGTTGCCATCTGCAAGATTGCTAGAAAGTATTTCTTTTTTTACTCTGCTAGAAAATGTCATCTTTTGCCCCTTATTTTTATTTTATCATCACCCTCAAATTTTTCAATATTTAAAATAAAATTTTAAACTTTTGGCAAAAACTTTAGAGTTTGGTTTATGTTTTTAACCCTGTCTAGTGGAATATTGTGAGATTTTATCAGTTCTAAACACGAGTCAACATCACGAATTCTCTTTTTGTTGTGCGCGTCGCTGCTAACAACAAAATTTACACCGCTTTCTTTTAAAATTTCAATGTCCTCGTCGGTGAACTTCATGTGTTTTGAGTTGAATTCAAGAATTGTGCCGCGTTTTGCACAGGCCTCTGCAACGCGTTTTGTGTCCACCCTGATATATTCGTTCAAGTGTGTTATTATGTCGATTGGATATCTGTTAATGGCGTTAATATATGCCTGTGTGTTTTTCTCTATTTGCTCTTGTGAGTTTCTCTGCTTTTTGTCGAAATAATTAATGAAATTTGGTTTTGTGCCCTTGTGAAAACCAACAAGCAAAATGTCCAAATCTTTAATTTGGTCATCAGTTAAATCAATTTGTCCATCTGCCCCAAGCAAGTTTGCTTCGACACCCATAAAAACCTTGATTCCGTGTTTTTTGCTTGCGGCGCGAGTGTCTTGTTTTGCGCGAGCAAGTTGACTTGGCTTAATTCCATAAAACAAGTGTTTTGGGCCATGATCGGTTATGGCAATTTCTTCTAGTCCAAGTTCTTTTGCGCGCTGTGCCATTTGGTCGATTGTGTGTTTTGCGTGATACCATTTTGAATATCTGCTATGTGTGTGATAATCGGCTGTTACTCTCATTGTTTTCTCCTAAATATTCGACTTCTCTTTCGAGTTCTATTCCAAAATTCTGCCAGACGGTGTCGGTGGCAAGTTTGACAAGGGTTTTATAGTCTTGGCATGTCGCTCCGCCATTATTTATAACAAAATTGGCGTGTTTTTTGCTTATTTCTGCTCCACCACAAGTTTTGCCTTTAAGCCCACACTTATCTAATAACATGCCGGCCGCACCAAGTGCTGTTCTTTTAAACACACTGCCTGCACTCGCCGCTTGTGGTTGTGTTTGACTGCGCTTTTTTGCGCACTCTCTCATGGTGCTTATTATATCATTTTTGTTTGAGCTATGCAACATAAATGTTGCAGACAAAATAATTTGTTTGTTTGTTTTGAAATTGCTAGTTCTATAGTTTAGTCCAAGGTCTGCCACTGGCAGGCTTTTCATTTCTAGGCCATCTATCACCAAAACGCTCTCGAGAACATTTGCTATTTCGGTTCCAAATGCACCAGCATTGTTAAAGATGGCCCCACCAACAGTGCCAGGAATTCCACACAATTTTTCAATTCCGCCAAGTTCGTGTTCGAGTGCCACTTTGCATACTTCAAAAAGGCTCGCCCCGGCATTTGCAATAATTCTGTTTCCCACAACTTTTGGGGGCTCTTTAATCAACTTTGTCGAAACAAAAATGCCCTTCATAAGTCCGTCTTGAGGGATTATGTTAGTCATGTTTCCGAGCACTTTATAGGGTGTTTGTTTGTTGTTCAAAAAGCTGATATATTCACAAAAGTCTTGACTTGTTTTTGGCAAAATCAGCCACTCAAACTGACCACCAAAACCAACAGAACAAAACTTTGAACTGTCGGCATAGTGCAAAATATCTTTTTCGAAAATTTCTTCAAAATTCACTGCTCTCTCCATCAAAATATTGAACTAATTTGCGCTCCCACAACTGAACGCTCTATGTCGCTCATAACGCCTGTGTCGTAAAGTTTTAACCCATCCCTTGCCGAAAGCAAGCCAACTTCGTTTAACTTTTGTTGAATTGGTTCACTCAAAACAAAATTGATAAACTTTTCACACACCAGTTTTTGTTTTTCGGTTGCGGTTTTGTCTATTCCAAAATATTGAACAAGGTCTGCACACTCACCCACTGGCTCATAAACCACGTTTGAAAGTTTGCCCTGATTTTCTCTATTTTTAACTCTAAAAACATCGCGAATTGTGCCAAGCAAAATCTTTGATTTTCCTTCAACAAAGTCGCAATATGCCTGATAACTTGTCTTGCTAAAATCGGTTTTGTCGAAAGTTGTTTCGCCAGCCACAAGTAGATAAAACTTGTTTTCAAATGCCACGCTTGGACTTGTGCTAGCACCGCCAAACACAAGAGAATAAGTTATTTTTTCCTTGCCATTTCTTAGTTGTTTTTTGTTTCCGCAAACAAAGGCCTGCGAGCTGATTGAAGACTGGCTGTCAGCAAGATTTTCTTGGAGTGAAATTAAAACATAGGCACTCTTTGCATAGCCAATTGCATAAGTTTTTTGGTCAATGGTGGCACTATTTGCAATTTGCACGCAGACTGACTCATTTGCAGAGACCTCAGCAAGCTCGTTTTTTAACGCATTTGCAAATGCTGAACCAAAGCTAAAAAGCTGTGGGTGTTGCCCTTGTTCTAGTGCCAAAGCACATTCGCTTGGAGTCATGTTTTTTATGAGCAAATAAGTGCCCTTATTTGAGTTTTGAAAACTTAGCGCTGTGGCAGAAAGAAAGCTCGTTTTGCTTGCGCTGCCACCCTCAAATGTGTCGATATTCCAAACTTCAACAACTCCTTGATAATCACTTTTGGGGCTGAACTTTTCTTCTATTGGAGCTTTGATTGAAATTATGGCAGTTGGAACAACCATGGCAAGAGCACACACCAAAACAGAAATGGCAATTTTTATAAAAATTTTGCTGATTTTCTTTTTGTCGATTGTTTTTTTCATAATAAAAATATATTTGAGCCTGCGATCAAATATGAAAAAAGCCGAACTTGTGTCGGCTTAATTTTTATGAAAATAATTGTAGATGTTTATTGCATTTTTAGCGCCAATTCCTTCAACTTTGGCAAGTTCTTCAACCGAAGCATCAGCAATGGCGTCTATTGTTTTGAAGTGCTTATACAAAATTTGTTGACGATGCTTGCCCACCCCTTCAATTTCTGCAAGTTGGCTAGCAAGTTCTGTGTTTCCGCGAACATTTCGGTGATAGAGAACTGCAAATCTGTGGCTCTCATCACGAACACGTTGCAAAAGCCTTAGAGCATAGTCTGTGCGTGGCAAGCGAATTGGAGCATTTGAAGTTGTTGTGTAGATTTCTTCATCTTGTTTTGCCAGGCTAATAAAGGTAATGTTTAGCCCCATTTGGCTGGCCAAGTCTTTTACGCTGTTAAGTTGCCCTAGGCCGCCATCAATCAAAATGACGTCTGGCTTTTCTCCAAATTCTGTGTCGCCGGAGGCAAGGCGAGAAAGTCTGCGCGAAAGAGCCTCTTTCATGCAGGCAAAGTCGTTGGCCCCTTCAACGGTTTTTATTTTAAATTTTCGATATAATTTTTTGTTTGGTTCGCCACCCTCAAAAACCACCATGCTAGCCACATTGTTTGTTCCGCTGATGTCCGAAATGTCGTAACCTTCAATTCGATAAACACTGTTTAGCCCCAAAAGTTTGGCTAGCGACTCAAGCGCACCGCTTGTGAGTTTTTGTTTTCTCGCAAAGCTGTCTGATGAGCGCTCGCAATATTCTTTTGCGTTGGCATACGCCTGCTCAAAAAGTTCATTTTTAATGGCCTTTTGCGGAATTGTTACCTTGACAACCTTTTGATAGGTGTTCAAGAAATATAAACTAATCAGTTCGGCACTCTCTTCGGTTAGCTGTTTGCAAACAATTTCGTTTGGCAAATTCTCAATTCCTCGATAATATTCAACCAAAAAGCTGGTTAAAATTTCTTCTGTGCTTCCCACCACATCTTCTTGAATATAGTTGGTTTCGCCAATGGTTTGACCGGCTCTGATGGTCATTGCATTTATTGCAGACAGTCCGCTTGTTTGACTGTCGTAATATGCAAACACGTCAATATTTTTGCTTGTGGTGAGGCTGGTTATAATTTTGCCTTCTAGCCTATCTATCATCTCCAGGTGATTGCGACATTTTAAGGCCTCTTCAAAGTTTTCTGTTTTTGCATAGGCATTCATTTTTGCGGTTAAGTTTGCCCTAACTTGTTTTGTGTCGCCGTTTAAAAAATCAACAACCTTTAAAACCACTTTTTTATATTCTTTTTCTCTTGACTCGTCGGCACATGGCGCCATGCACTGCCCTAGTTCGCCATGCAAACACGCTTTGCATGGAAATTTGGCTTTTGAAAAGTCTTTGTTGCACCACCTGACTGGAAAGGCAGACTTGATTATGTTCATCAGTTCTGAAATTGGAACACCGGTGACATATGGTCCAAATAACATGCTGCCATCTTTTTTAGGCCTTCTCACAATTTGAATTCGTGGAAATTTTTCAGCCATGTCAATTTTGATGTATGGAAAAGACTTGTCGTCTTTAAGCAAAATGTTATATTTTGGCTTATATTTTTTGATTAGGTTGTTCTCTAAACTAAAAGCGTCAAGCTCGCTTGGTGTGATAATATATTCAAAGTCGACAATGTTTTTAACAAGAGCATAAGTCTTTTGTGTTTTTGATGAATTGTCAAAGTAACTTTTAACGCGGTTTCTAAGCTTTTTTGCCTTTCCAACATAAATGACAGTGCCACTCTCATTTTTCATTATGTAGCACCCTGGTTTTGCTGGAAGCAATTTAACTTTTTCTCTTAATTCAAGAATATTCATGTGTTAATTATAACACACTCTCAAAAAAATAAAAATAATTATGCAAAAAAATTTTAATCTATGCCGAACTTTTGTGCAAGATTAACGATTGTGCCTGCACCGAGAAGCAAAATTGTGTTATCTTTTTGAAGATATGGCAAAAGCATGTCGTGCGCTTGATCTAACGACTCAGCGGCAATAGCATTTTGTCCACTTTCAGAAACCGCCACCGCCAAGTTCTTGCTTGTTACGCCGTTTATTGGCTCTTCTCTGGCTGGATAAATTGGAGCAAAAATAACTTGGTCAGCGCCAACAAAACACTCGCAAAACTCTTTCCACAAATATTGTGTTCGTGAAAATGTGTGTGGTTCAAAAACAACAATCAATTTGCCCCTTGTTCTTGCCCTTGCAACGGCAAGAGTTGCCGCAATTTCTGTTGGATGATGAGCATAGTCATGAACAACAACCGCACCGCTTTGGTGAGTGAGTTGTTGATATCTGCGCTTGCTTTGACAAAAAGTTTCAAGCGCATTTTTTATTGTTTCAAATTCGATGCATTCTTGTCTTGCAACAGCGATTGCCGCCATTGCGTTTGAAACATTGTGAATGCCAGGAACACTCAAACTGATTCTACCAAGATTTTTGCCAAACTCAACAACATTAAATGAATAATTTTGGTCTTGCTCTGTTATGTTAGTTGCACAGTAGTCCGCATTTGACAAAACTGAAAATTTAATCATGTTTTTAGTTTTTATTTTTGCGCAATTTTCATCATCTAAATTAGTTACGCACAAACCGTTGTATTTTGTATTTTTTGCAAATTTTTCAAACGATTTTTGCAAATTATCTAAATTTTTGAAATAATCTAAATGGTCTTTTTGGATGTTTGTGATAACTCCATAATCGCTAGAAAGTTTCAAAAAGCTGTCATAATATTCGCAGGCCTCGGTTATGAAATATTTTTTGCCGCCAATGAAAACATTTCCGCCAATTATCGGAAGTTCTCCGCCAATATGCACGGTTGGGTTTTTGTTTGCTGCAATAAAAATGCTTGCGAGCATGCCTGTTGTGGTGGTTTTTCCGTGAGTGCCCGCAACCGAAATGACAGTTTGATATTCGCTTGCAATTTGCCCTAAAAGCTCTGCCCTGTCGATAATTTTTATTCCTTGCCTTTGTGCCTCAACAATTTCGGGATTATCATCTTTTATGGCGGCCGAACGCACCACAAGTTCTGCGCCGTCAACATTGGTCGCAGAGTGCCCCACAAATATTTTTGCGCCCAGTTTTTCAAGTTTTTGTGTAAGGTCGCTTTTGTGAGCATCTGAGCCGCTCACAACATAACCTTTGTTTATTAAAATTGTGGCAAGTCCGCTCAGCGATATGCCACCAATGCCAATAATGTGAATATGTTTCATGCTAATAATATATGCGTCACAAATTTTCTGCGTTAAAAAAACAGGCTATTGCCTGCTTTTTCTATTTTTAATCAAATCTTAAGCCACTTGAAAGAGCATGAAGAACGTCAATAACATCACTAGACTTTCCGCTAAGTTCGGCGAGTTTTTTCTTATCGCCAGCGACAATAAGTGTGTCTCCCTTTTTCAGTTCGGTTTCTGGCTCTGGATAAATGATAAAGTCTTGGCGCTTTATAACAATTATTGTTATGTGGAATTTTTTTCTGGTGTCAAGTTCCAAAAGTGATTTGTCTGTCCAATCGTCTGGTGTTGCCATTTCTACAATCTTAAACTTTTCTGTTAAGCTAATAACATCGTTCATGCTTGGGTTAGAAAGCATTTTAGCAACCTTGTGAGCCGTGTAGTCTTCTGGGAACACAACAACGTCGGCACCAACCCTCTCAAGAATCTCTTTCTGTTCTTCTGTGCTTGCTCTTGCAACAATAAGCTTAACACCAAGTTTTTTGCAAATCAGAGTTGTGACAACACTCGCCTGCAAATCTTGACCAATACAAATAACAACACAATCAAAATTTTGAACACCCAAATTATGCAAAACTTCTGGCGCAGTTGAATCGGCAATTGCCGTTCCCTCGACATATTTTTCAATTGAGTGAACATTTTTTTCGTTGTTATCTATTGCCAAAACCTCGTGACCCTCGTTTGAAAGCGCAAGCGCAACGGTTCTGCCAAATCGTCCAAGACCGATAACGCAAAAACCATCCATTTTCTTTTTGAGTTTAACGGCTGCATCTTTGCTATTTTTTTCGGCCTTGTTCTTAATTTTGTCTACAACAGCCTCGTTGTTTTCCAATTGTTTTTCTTCTTTTTTCATATTTTTCTCCTTAACCAACAGTTATTTGACTGTCGCCATATTCTATTTCGCCGTGTGCGTCTGGCGATTTCTTTTGAATTGCATATGCAATTGTTATTGTTCCAACTCTTCCAACAAACATCAAAATAATCAAAATTATTTTAGAGGAAATTGCAAGCGTTGGGGTTAGCCCAAGCGAAAGCCCAACTGTGCTTATTGCTGAAATGACCTCAAAAATTATTGTTCCAGATGTTGCAAGTGGATTATCTTTTTCAATCAGGCAAAGAGATATTGTTGCAATTGCAGTTAAAATTATTGCAAGAGCAACAATTCGAAGAGCCTTCAAAATTGTTTGGTTTTTAATTCTCTTGCGATTGATAATTACGTCGCCATGTTCTCCTGCAGACCTAAATGCTGCTACAAACAAGACAAACACGGTTGTTGTTTTAACACCGCCAGCAATAGAGCCAGGGCTTCCTCCGATGAACATCAAAATGTCGGTTATAACTTTGCTCGAAGACGTAAGGTTTGCCTGACTAAACGTTGAAAAGCCCGCAGTTCTTGGGGCAACGCTTTGAAACAAGCAGTTTATTATTTTGTCGAAGACCGACATGTTTCCGATTGTAAGTGGGTTGTTCCACTCAAAAATTGCAAACAAAATTGTTCCACCAACAATCAAAAATCCAGTTACTCCCAAAATTATTTTTGTTTGAGAGGTTAAGCCTTTTGCTTTGTCTTTTTTAAACTTGCCAGCAATTTCAACAATTGTTGCATAGCCAATTCCACCAAGCACAATCAAAAACATTATAGGAAGCAAAACATATGCGGCTTTTGCAAATGGCGCAAGGTTTGTAAATTCCATTCCAACTGTGCCAAGAACATCAAACCCAGCGTTACAGAATGCAGAGATGGACAAAAACAGCGCATTGAACACTCCTCCGCCCCAGCCATATGAAATTATCATGCTAGGAAGCAGACAAACGAAGCCAATTCCTTCAATAATGAACACAATAATGGCAATTTTTTTGATTAAAACAACCATGCCTTGAGATGTGTCTTGATTTAAACTCTCTTGAAGCATAACACGGTTTTTGTAACTCAGGCGTTTGCCAGCTGCAAGCATAAATAATGCAGACAGCGAAATAAAGCCGATTCCACCTATTTGAATCAAAAGCATTATAACAATTTGACCAAAAAGTGAAAAATGAACAGCTGTGTCAACCACAACCAGCCCAGTTACACAAACGGCGCTTGTGCTTGTAAATAGTGCATCGATATAAGGTAGCCAAGTTCCGTCTTTTGATGCAATTGGCAAGCTCAACAGGAGCGAACCAACAAGAATCAAAACAACAAAACTTGTTATTACTTTAAGTGGTGCATTCAATCTAGCCTTTCTATATTTCATAGAAGCATTATAGCACTATTTGGTTTTTATTTCAACAAAAAACGACCATTAGCAAAAAACCACAAAAAAAGAAGACTTTTTAGTCTTCTTTTAAAATATTTAAATATTGTTCGAACATTTTAAATGCACTTTCATAAGTCTTGTAGTTTAAAATGTCAACCCCAGCATCTTTAAGCAAATCGCATGGTTTTTTGCTTGAACCCCCAGAAAGAAATTTACGATAAGTTTTATAGTAGTTTTTGTCTGAAAGCAATTTTTCGGCAATTGCACAAGCCGAAATAAATCCGGTTACATATTTAAACACATAAAAGTCGCTATAAAAGTGAGGAATCATTGACCAACTTATGCCACTTTTTGTCTTCTCTACACTTTGACCGTTATATTTGTTAATAATTCCCTTATAAAACTCATTCATTTCTTCGTGTGTTAGAGGTTGATTTTTGTCTATTTTTTCGTGAACAAAAAGTTCAAACTCTGTATATCTTGACTGTGTGAACACCGTGCCAATAAATGTGGTTAAAAAGCTTACAATGTTAGACACTTTCTCCTGTTTTGTTTTTGAGTGATCAATCATGTATCTCGCAAGCAAAACTTCGTTGACTGTGCTTGCTATTTCGGCGACAAAAATGTCAAAACCTGCCTTTGAAAATGGCTGCGATTTATTGGTGTAATAATTGTGCATAGCATGTCCGAACTCGTGAGCTATGGTGCTTACGCAGTCTTTTGTGCCGTTGAAATTTGTCAAAATAAATGGATGAACATCATACACATCTAAACAATATCCACCACTCTCTTTTGCTGGCAAAATTCGTGTGTCGAACCAATGATCTTTTATTGCCACATCTAAATTTTCAACATAGTCTTCGCCAAGAGGCAAAAGTGCCTTTTTGATGATTTTGGTTCCGTCTTCAAGAGAATATTGATTGTCTGCCGACTCAACAATAGGACAACTTAAGTCGTAGCCATACATTTTGTCTAAGCGCATATATTTTTTTCGCCAAGCATAATATGAGTGCAGCAGTGGCAAAAATTTGTTGATGTTTGCAACGACGTTTTGTGGCAAATTTGCTGGCAAATCACTGGCTTCTAGTTTTCTTGCAAGAGTGCTTTTATATTTATAGGTTTTTGCAAAAAAGTCAACAAACTTGAGGTGGCTGATATAGTTTGTGGCAATTGTCTGATTGAGCGCGCCATAAGCGTTATTTAATTTTTTTGAAACTTGCTTTCTAACTTCTCTGTTGGTGCTTCTTGAATATTTCGCATAATTTCCTTGAGTCAGAACAACGGATTTTCCATTTTCGTCTCTAATTTTTCCAAATTTTAGTTCAACATTGTCGAGAACATCAAAAAGTTTGCTCGCAGCATATGCGTCGCTTGCCCCAATCATCAATTTTTCTTGAGTTGCAGCAATGTTGTGCTTTTTGCTCTTAATTAAATCATCTAACCAAATGTCGTAGTCAGCAAACTCGGGCAAATTTTTCCACTTTAAAAGCTCTTCTGTTTTGTTCTTTTTAAGTTCTTGACCAACAAAAATTGTATTTTTGCTAAATTCTGAGTCGAAATTTTCAAGTTCAGACATTTTTGTTAAAGCCCAAACATCTTTGCCGTTTAAACTTTTGCGCAAATATAAATATGAACCAAGTTTGTCTGCAACAAGCGATAGTCTTTCATCTAATTTAAGATAATTATAAACGTCCTTTGGGTTGTTTAGTTTGCCCTTAAAATTCATTATTTGTTGTGAATCTTTTTTAAATTCATCAAATGCTTTTTCAAAAGCTTGTTCCGACTCGAAAATCTGCGACAAATTCCAACTATATTCCATGTTTTCTCCTATTTATGAATATTCTCTTATTTCTTGCAAATACTAGTTGCAAGGAGTGAAAGATTATGATTATTGCAAATATCATTGCTCTTTGTGTTGCCATTTTGGGCTGCATCAACTGGTTTTGTGTGGGTGTGTTTAGTTTTAACATTCTCACATGGATTTTTGGGATTGGGGTTTTCACCAGAATTCTCTATGCCATTGTTGGACTTGCAGGAATTTGGCTTCTTATTCAACTTTGCATAAGAAGAACCAAATTGTTTGGCAGATATAAAGACACAAACAACATGTAATTATGCCAAAAAAGGTATAAAAAAGACCAGCTGGAAGCTGGTTTTTTTGTTTTTTTATTGCGCTGGGTAAATTGTGTTTAAAACCAAGAATGCAATGCTTAAAACCAAAATAACAATTGCAACAATCATAATTAATTTTTTGATTGTTCCTTGAAGTGATGTGTTTTTGTTTCTGTTATAATATGTGTCAGCTTTTCCTGTGATTGCAGAAGAACCATTAGATTCTGATTTTTGAGAAATTACAGCAACAATCATGAATAACGAACATAATGTGATGATGATTGCAAGAACTGTTTTTATTGTTGGAAAGCTGTTAGCAACCCACTCAGGAACTTCTCCTGCTGCAGCAACTAAGTTTGACAAGTTATTAAAGTAATTCATATTTCCTCCAAAACATAAGTGATTATATCATAGCAATTGTTTTAAAATCAAGTGATTATCGTGCAAATTTTGTTACAACAAGCAAGATTAAAGCGACCAAAACAACAGCCAAAATAACGAACAACAAAATTTTTACTTTTTTCGAGCCCCATTTGTTCATGGCAAGCGAATCTAAAACCAGCATGCCAATAACCAAAACGAACAGGCTGACATATAAAATTGTGAGTTGCTTTTCTTGAGCAGTCTGCTCTAAGAGATAAAGCATTGAATTAAAATTCATGTTAATTCTCCTGCCACTATTTTAGCATTTGCCAAGAGTTGTGTCAATAGCAAATTATTTATCTTTATCTAAGAGCATAGAAATTCCTGGCAAGTTTGCACCTTCCAAAAATTTAAGAGATGCTCCACCACCGGTTGAAATGTGAGTGATTTTTCCGGCGTATCCCATTGAGTTGATGGCAGATGCACTGTCGCCACCGCCAACAATTGAAACACAATTAGCTTTGGCCACTGCCTTTGCAACTGCCCTTGTTCCCTTTTGAAACTTTTTAAATTCAAACACGCCCATTGGTCCGTTCCAAACAATTGTTTTTGCATGTTTAATTTCTTTTGCAAACAGCCTGCATGTTTTTGGACCAATATCCATTGCCTGATAGCCATCGCGAATGTCATCAGCTTTCATGCGCTTGCATGGAGCGTTTTCTGCAAATTCTGTGCTTGCAACAACATCGATAGGCAAAAGAACTTTAACATTGAGTCTTTCGGCCTCGTCTAATATCTTTTTTGCAACTTCTAGTTTGTCTTTTTCAAAGCGGCTATAGCCAAGTTTTCCACCATTGCAAGCAATAAATGTGTTGGCCATTGCTCCACCAATTAAAACGGTGTTAACTTTTGGAAGCAGCGCAGATATAACCCCAATTTTGTCGGTCACTTTTGCACCACCCAAAATAAGAACAAATGGCTTTTCAGCGTTTTCAACATAGTCGCCAAGCGCCATAATTTCGCTGCTCATTAAAAAGCCAGCAACCGATGGCAAATATTTTGCAACGCCAGCGGTTGATGCATGGGCTCTGTGGGCTGTTCCAAACGCATCATTTACAAACACATCGGCAAGACTTGCAAGTTCTTTTGCAAAATCATCGTCGTTTTCTTCTTCTTGAGCATAAAATCTAACGTTTTCGAGCATAACAATGTCGCCTGGTTGCATTTCGCCAACTAAGGTTTTTGCGCTCTCTCCAACAGCATCTTTGGCCATTTTAACAGGAACACCCAAAATGTTAGATAGTCTTTTCGCAACCGGTGCAAGCGAAAATTTTGGATTTTGCATTCCTTTTGGTCTGCCAAGATGAGAACACAAAATTATTTTAGCCTTTTGTTTAAGCAAATAGTTGAGTGTTGGAATTGTTCCGCGAATTCTGGTGTCGTCTGAAATTTCGCCATCTTCGTTAAATGGAACGTTATAGTCAACGCGAACAAGCACACGCTTGCCGGCGACGTCGATATCTTTAAAAGTTCTTTTGTTCATAGCTAGAATTTCCTAAATTTTGAGGCTATACAACTTGTTGTATAACATGGGTATTATATATTGAACCTGACGCTTTTGTCAAATAAATGAGTGTAAATACAGAAAAACCACGCCAAAACGTGGATTTTTTTACTAAGTTTTAGAATTTTTTCAAAAGCTCTTTTAACTCGGCGATTGACTGAATCTTTGAAAGAGCAATTTTTATGTCGGTGACATTTGGAATTGTCTTTAAATATTGTGGTGCAATTCCCCTCATGGCGAGAACAACTGCACGCTCTGGATAATATTTACTTAAAATTGCAGCGTGTTCTAAAATTTGTTGCTTTTTATCTATTTTTGGATTAATCCCTTGCACATTTGCAAAAATTTCTGGTCTGCCTATTGCTGCTCTTCCAATCATTACTGCCGCACAACCAGTGTAAGACAAAATATGTTCAAAAGTTTCTTGGCTTGTGCAGTCTCCACTGGCAATAACCGGAATCGATACTGAGTTTACGACATCTTTAACTATGTCTAAATTTACTGCTCCTGAATAACCCTGTTCAACTGTTCTGCCATGAACAGTTATTGCACTGGCACCTGCTCTTTCACACATTTTTGCAAATTCAACTGCAACGATGTGGTTTTTATCTTTGCCAATTCGAAACTTAACCGTGATTGGTTTTTTTGTTGCCGCAACACACGCCCTGATTATTTTTTCTGCAAGTTCAAAATTGTTAAGTAGTGCACTGCCATCTCCATTTGATGTTATTTTGGGAGTTGGACAACCCATGTTAATATCAACAATGTCGAACTTTTGAAGAAGCGGATTTCTGCATGCCTTTGCCATAACATCAGGATCATGACCAAAGAGCTGAACTGCAACTGGAGTGTCTCCACTTTCGGTTTCAAGCAAAACCTCTGTCTTTTTGTTGTTAAATTCTAAAGCCTTGGCCGACACCATTTCAGTGTAAGTCAGCCCTGCTCCGTAAGTGTGAGCAAATTTTCGAAGTGCCATATCTGAAAAGCCTGCCATTGGAGCAAGAACGGCATTATTTTTAATTTCTACATCAGCAATTTTAAACGGTTTCATGGCTAAATTATATAATTTTTTCGCTTATTTTGCAAATATTTTGAGCAAATAAAAAAATAAATCAAAAAAAATAAAATAATTCCGCAAAAAAATTGAAATCATTTAAAATTTACCTCTATTGCATCCGCATTTTTGTGCCTATTTAATTTTATAACTGCAGTCAATGTTACAAAATAAATTAAAACAGTTGCTGATCCACCAACTAGCAACACAAGCGAACTTGACAAAACATTTGACAGCAAACTTTTGCTGAAATAACTGGCGAGAGCCACAATAACCGAAACAATAGCAACCTCAATTAATTCTTTTGCCGCATTAAATTTGACACTTTTGTGAATAACAAACAAATTAATCACGCTCACAAGCAAATAGCAAATGACATCAGAAATTTCAGCACCGTATATTCCGATGTTTGCATTGTTAACTAGCAGATAAACGCTGATAACTTTCACAATGCTTGCAATAAGCATGCTAAAAACCGGAATTTTAACTTTTCCGAGCCCCTGAAGTATTCCAGCTGTTACTTGCGCAAGCGAAAGCATTATTATGTTTAAACTTCCAAACCTAAGAAGCCTGCTCGCAATTTCAATTTGCTCTGCATTAAATGACTTGCTATATAACAAATTGATTATGTTGTTTGAGAAAAAATAATAGCAAAAAGCGCATGGAATTGTTATTATTAGCGTAAAAAATAGCGCATTTTTTATTGTTTTTTGCGCATCTTTTGCATTTTTTTGCGTTTTTTCCCTAGTCAGCCTTGGCAAAACCACAGTCTGAACCGCAATGCTTGCCACCACAGGCAAATTAACAAGTGAACCAACCACACCACTTTGCAATCCAAACAGCATTGTTGCCCTCGAAACGTCCATTGTGCTTGAGAGAATTTTAACAATTAGTGTGCTATCAACAATAAGTGTGATTGGCATAATTAAACCGCCAAAAGCTATTGGCACGCTTATCTTCAAAATGTTAGACACAATTTGTTTGCGCGAATAATGCTCACTTTCTTGCAGAAGAATTGTCGGCCTCTTTTTTTGAAAAACTTTAAGAGAGATAATCATATAAATGCTAGCAACAAGTTCGCTTGCCGTCACCCCCAGCATGGCGCCCGCTGTTGCATAAACAATTCCATAGTCTTTTAACATAAATGCAAGCAAAAGCCCTACAGCAACTTTAACAATCTGCTCAACAAGGCCAGAAATTGCAGTCGGCAACATATTTTCTTGAGCTTGAAAATAGCCACGAATTCCTGCCACAACTCCTGCAAAAACCAGTGCCGGACTTATCACGGCGTAGCACAGACTAGCGTCAGGGTTTCCCTGCCACTCTGCTAGCACGCCAGACAGTGACAAAACTAAAACAAAAGCAATTGAAGACAATGTAATAATTATTGCAAGTGAATATCTAAAATATCGTTTCGCAAGTCCATGCTCTCCAGCCGCATAGCTTTGACTCAAAAGTTTGCTTATACTACTCGGCAGGCCACTCGTGCTTATGGTTAACATAAGCGCATAAAGTGGATATACAAGTTGATAAAGGCCAACCCCTTCGCCACCAACTATCATAGCAAAAGGAATTCGATAAAATGCACCGACAAGCTTTCCGACCAGCGCACAAACAGTTAATAAAAGCGCACCCTTGTATAATCCATTTTTCATAGTTATAGTATTTGCTTTTTTGGGGTTATTTATAAAAAAAAGCGGCTAAAAACCGCATTTTTTTAGTGTTTTTAATAAAAAACCGCATTAAATTTCAAAGATTAAGTCAAAAGATATTTTAGAACCCTTAAGTTCTTCGCCCGCCTTAGAATCTAGCCAAAATAAAAATGTATATTCTTTTTCTTCCACCGCAAGAGGCTCCGAAATTAAAATAACTTCATCATCTTTAAGTGATTTTGCGCCATCAGTTTGGTCCATAATTGCAACAAAAATGTTTTCTCGTTGTTTTTCTATTTTTTCTGCATCTTCAGAGCTTTCAATTTTGATGTTTTCAACTTTTATTGTGAGCCCCGCAGCTGCGGTCACGACAAAAGAACCATAGAGACCTTCACTGCCATTTTTGTTTGTTACCGTGCTTGGAATTTTTGTGTCTGAATCTGCTTTTCCAGTAACCGGCTTAAGGCCAAGAGAACTGCTGCTTAGTTTTAGTTCTTGAATTTGTGATTTTGTGTCATCTTCTTTGCTCCAAACTGATACATTGGTGGCAAAGATTTTAGGATTTTCAACCAAAATCTTATTTTTTTCATATTTATATGTCATAAAGCTTGCTCCAACACTGGCAAAAATCAGCGTGCAGAGAATTAAAATCATTGTTGTGGCAACATTTTTTCTATCCATAAAAACCTCAATAAAATTGTTGCCAACAAAATAAAAATTATACATTATTGCAAAATTGCATTTAAAATGTATAATTTTTGATTAAATTTATTAAATTTTTGCGGATTTTTTATTTTTGTTCGCGATTTGCTGCATCAATATAGGTTATATTTTCAGTTAGTCTAAATGAAATATAAAACCCAGCAGCAATTAAAAGGAATATAAGTATAAACACAATTATTCCGGCCGTCGATCTAAAAAATATTACAGCGTTTCCAAGAACTCGTAAGGTTGCAACCCTTTTCCCAACAATAGAATCGAATTTAATTGGGGTTGGGTCGCTGTTTTCTACGTTAATTCCCTTAGTCGTATACTCAACACCCGACGCTGTTGTGTTCATTCCGATAATTCTGTGAACAATGACCTTTCCTGTTGAATCAATGTAGCCAATGTCGTCACCAACAGAAAGTTCATCTGCAGAATTCACATGTTTTAAAACAACACAGTCGTTTGTCATTATTTCTGGTTCCATGCTTGGTGAAACGATTGCAAAAAATGTATATCCAAAAAAGTCGTGTCTGCCATTTTTGTCTATTATCATTGAACCAATAAAAATAAACATGGGCAGTAAAATAATAACAATTGCAAATATCAAAATTCTAAGCGCGAGCTTTTTTTTGCGCTTTCTTAAGAGTTTTTTGTAAGATTCAAGCTCGTCGTGGGCATCAATTTGCGTTTTTTTGATGCTAGCAACAAGTTCGCCACCATCGCCGTTTACACTTAAATTTTGAACAAAAGAAGAATTGGAGTCTTTTTTTGTCTCCGCCGCACTTGGTTTTTCTTTTAAAGAAAAATCTTGTTGTTTCTCTTCTGTTTGTCCCAATTTCATGCCTTGATTATACCCCATGCATAAGAAAAATGTCAAACATATAGTTATAACTTTAACTTTATTGATAATTATTACATAAAATATGGTTGCAATTTTTGATTAAAAGGCTTATTATATAATCAAATCATATCATTTTGGTAGGAATTAAAAATGGAAAAACTTTTAGACATAAAAAATCTGCATGCAAAAGTCGGTGACAAAGAAATTTTGAAAGGACTTAATCTTTCGGTTAACCCTGGCGAAGTTCATGTTATCATGGGCCCAAATGGAGCTGGCAAAAGCACTCTTGCAAACGTTATATTCTCTCACCCAGAATATCAAAAAACCAAGGGGTCAATTGTTTTTAAAGGTCAAGACATAACCAACAAAAAAACAAATGAGATTGCAAAACTCGGAATTTTTATGAGCTTTCAGCAACCAGAAGAAATTGCTGGGATTTCTGTTTTTAACTTTATTAAAACCGCAAAGAACAAATTAAGCGGTGCTCCGGTTGACTTTTTTGAGCTTAAAGATGAAATCGCAGAAAACATGAATGCCCTTTCTATGCAAGAAAACATGCAAAATAGAGACTTGAACGTGGGATTTTCTGGTGGCGAAAAAAAGAAAAATGAGATTTTGCAAATGCTAGAACTTAAACCAACACTCGCCATTTTGGACGAAACCGATTCTGGACTCGACGTTGACGCAATTAAAACCGTTTCTAACGGAATTAATATGTTTTTAAACAGCGACAGAGCTCTTATTATAATCACTCACTCAACAAAAATTCTCGAAAAACTCGACAACTATTTCGTTCACGTTTTAGTTGATGGAAAAATTGTTCACACAGGCGACAAGTCGCTTGCTGACGAAATTGACAAACACGGATATTCAACATTTAAGGGAAAATAATGGCAAAAACACAACTTGAAGAACTAAATAGAAACATCTATGATTTTAAAAATCCAGATGACTACTCTTTTAAGGCAAAGGGTGGCCTTTCTCGTGAAATTGTTGAAGACATTTCTCGCAGGAAAAACGAGCCAAAATGGATGCTAGACATTCGCCTTAAAGCCCTTGAAACTTATAACAAACTGAGCTTGCCAACTTGGGGACCAGACCTGTCGGAACTAAATATGGATGAAATTTCAACCTATGTTCAACCAAAAACAGAAATGAAAGATAAATGGGAAGACGTTCCCTCAGAGATTAAAAACACCTTCGATAAGCTTGGAATTCCCGAGGCTGAAAAGCAATATCTAGCAGGCGTTGGTGCGCAATATGACAGCGAAGTTGTTTATCACTCAATCAAAGCCGACCTTCTTAAAAAAGGCGTAATCTACACCGACATGGAAAGCGCTGTTCGCGAATATCCCGACCTTGTGCGAGAGTATTTTACAAAGTGCGTTCCTCTTTTTGAACACAAGTTCATTGCCCTTCACTATGCCGTTTGGAGCGGCGGCAGCTTTGTTTATGTTCCGAGTGGCGTTGAACTAGATCAACCACTGCAATCTTATTTCAGACTTAACTCACCAGAAAGTGGGCAATTTGAGCATACTTTGATTATTGTTGACAAAGGTGCAAAACTGCACTTCATTGAAGGCTGCAGCGCGCCAAAATATAACAAGGTTAACCTTCACGCTGGTTGCGTTGAACTTTTTGTTAAAGAAGGCGCATACCTAAGATATTCAACAATTGAAAACTGGTCTAAAAACATGCTCAACCTCAACACAAAAAAAGCCATAATTGAAAAAAATGGCAAGGTTGATTGGGTTAGCGGAAGTTTCGGCAGCAAAATTTCTATGCTCTATCCTATGAGTATTTTAAAAGGTGAAAACGCAAAAACCGAATACACCGGCATCTCTTTTGCTGGTGCAAACCAAAACCTAGACACTGGCTTTAAAGTTGTTCACGCTGCAAAAAACACATCGAGCGTTGTTAACTCTAGAAGCATTTCTAAAAATGGCGGAATTGCGACCTATCGCGCGCTTGTAAAAATTTTGCCAGAGGCAACAAACAGCAAGTGCTCGGTTAGTTGCGACGGACTTATGCTCGACAGCCTGTCTAAAAGCGACACCATTCCTGTTAATGATGTTCAAACAAGCGATGCAGAGTTTTCTCACGAGGCAAAAGTTGGCAAAATTAGCGAAAAAGCTATTTTCTATTTGATGAGCAGAGGTCTTTCAGAAGACGATGCAAAAGCCATGATTGTTCGCGGATTTGCCAGCCCAGTTTCTAAAGAATTGCCACTTGAATATGCAGTTGAAATGAACAGACTGATTAATCTTGAATTAGAGGGGGCGATTGGATAATATGAAAATTAATTTTTCTCCAGTTTTAACCTCTCAAAACTATGGAATTAACTTTGTAACAGTTGAAGACGGCACATTTAGCAAAAAAGTTAAACCATTTTCCGGCACTGCCGCCTTTGCAAAGGACTATTTGGTTGAAAGGTGTGATGCTCTGCCTAAAGACCCACTCTGCAATGAGTCTCTTGAACAACTAAAATGCAGCAACACTGCACTTAAAGTTGTTGCAAATTCATCTGACGAACCACTGATAATTAAGTCGCATTTAGACACAACCAACAATCAAATGGTTGGCAGACTCGAATTGGTTTTAAATGAAGACACAAAGAGAGATATAATTGTTTTGTTTGAGTCTGAAACGCCAGCCTATTTAAACAACTTTTTGCACATTGTGTGCAAAAATGGTTCTACATCAAATATCACCATATTAAATGACCTTGCGGGATGCGAGAACTATCAAACAATTGAAGTTGAAACAAACGAAAATGCCATGTGCAATATTAACATTGTTGATTTTTGCGACTCAAGGTCAATAATTAAATCAACAACAAATCTTGTTGGAGAAAACAGCCAAGCACACATAAAAATGATGTATTTTGTTTCTAATGACGGACTGCTTGACATTAACCTATCAAACAACTTGCTTGCAAAAAACTGCAACACAACAATCAATGCAGTTGGTGCGGCCGCAAACAACGCAGTTAAAAATTTTAGAGGAACCATTGACTTTAAGCAGGGCTCAACAAAAAGCTTTGGCTCAGAAAATGAACTTTGTTTGATGCTATCACAAAAAGCAAAAGTTAAAGCACTGCCAATGCTTCTTTGCCACGAAGAAGATGTTGAAGGTAGCCACAGCACCGCAACTGGAAAAATCGACACAAAAGCCCTGTTTTATTTGATGAGCAGAGGTCTGTCTAAAACCGACGCAACAAAATTAATTGTAAAGGCAAAATTCAACAAAATTCTTCAAGATGTCAATCCTGAAATTCAAAATCATATAATAAATAAAATTGATAGGAAGTTAGAAGAAAATGAATAATTTTAAAAAAGATTTTCCACTGCTTGCCAGCCAAGATATTGTTTATCTCGACAGCGCAGCAACAACCCAAAAACCACAGTGCGTTATTGATGCCGTCAACAACTTTTATAAGTCGTTCAACTCAAATATTCACAGCGGAGTTTACACCATAAGCGAAAAGGCAACAACTGCCTATGAAGACGCAAGACAAAAGGTGGCAAGCTTTATCAACGCTGGCGACCCAAGTCAAATTATCTTTACTAAAGGCACAACAGAGTCTACAAACCTTGTCGCTTCATGCTTTGTTCAAGACTTAATTAAAAATGGCGACAAAATTGTTATTTCAATAATGGAACACCACAGCAATCTTGTTCCTTGGCAACAAATTGCACAGCAAAAACATGCAACACTTGAATATCTTTATTTAAATGACAATTATGAAATCGACAAAAAAGAGCTCAACAAAATCGACAAAAACACAAAGTTTGTTGCAATAACAATGGTTTCTAACGTTCTTGGCACTGTTGTTGACGTGAAAAACATCATCAAAAAAGCCCACAGCGTTGGCGCAGTTGTGCTTGTAGACGCGGCACAAGCCATAGCTCACAAACAAATTGATGTTAAAGATTTAGATGCAGACTTTTTGGCATTTTCTGGTCATAAAATTTATGCCCCACTTGGAATTGGCGTGCTCTTTGGCAAAAAGCAGTTGCTAGAAAAAATGCGCCCATATATGTTTGGCGGCCACATGATAGAATATGTTAATGAACAATCTACAACATTTGCGCCACTGCCTAACAAGTTTGAGGCGGGAACTCAAAATGTTGGTGGCGCCGTTGGCCTTGCCGCAGCCCTGGACTATGTGAATAAAATTGGATATAAACAAATTGAGACCATAGAAAGTGAACTTGTTAATTATGCACTGTCTAAAATAAACAAACTGCCATATGTTAAAGCATATATCTCACCAAACAAAAACAGTCGCTCTGGCGTTCTTTCTTTCAACATAGTTGGACTTCATCCACATGATGTTGCAACAGTTTTAAACACACAAAACGTTTGTGTTAGAAGCGGAAATCACTGCGCCCAACCACTACTTTCCTATCTCGGCATAAACAGCACGGTGCGTGCAAGTTTTGCAATTTATAACACAAAAGAAGATGTCGACAAACTTGTTGAGGCAATTGAGTATACTTTTGACAAGTTTAAAAAATATTTGAGGTAAAAATGGACCAATTTGAACAACTTTATGGCGAACTTATTATGGAACACGCCATGAACAGCCACAACAAAAGAGGAATAAACTCTCCAACCTGTTCTAGTTTGGGTCATAACCCAAGTTGCGGAGACAAAATAAGCCTTGAAGCAAAAATTGAAAACGGCAAAATTGTTGACATGGGATTTTCTGGCGAAGGATGTGCTATCTCTCAAAGCTCAACATCAATGATGATAGACCTTTTAAAAGGAAAATCTGTCGACCAAGCAAAGCAGTTAATTGAAATCTTTTTAAAAATGATAAAAAGAGAAAGTGTAACTCAAGAAGAAAAGAAACTGCTTAAGAACGCAAGGGTTTTTGAAAATGTTTCTAACATGCCTTCACGCGCAAAGTGTGCAACCCTTTCTTGGCACACCCTTGAAGATTTGTTAAATAAACTAAATAATAATTAAATTTGTAAAAAATTACATAAAGCAAACATTTTTTTACAAAATATAAAATAATTTTTCAAAAAATAAAAAGCTCTCTTGTTTGAGCTTTTTATTTTGTTATTCTTCACCCCATTCCCTTGCTCTGTAACTATCAAACACGTCGTATATATCGCGCATATTTATTCCGTGACAATTTGTTGAGAGCAAACGAGAGTCATCCAAAAAGAGGCGAATGCTCTTTCTGAGTGAGTGTCTTATCATATATGCAATTTTGCTTTCTTCTTGACCTTCTTTTAATGTTTCAGGAATAAGACATTCAATTGAATGGTCGTTGTTTCCATTTCCAATCTTGCCTGGAATTACCACCACATTTAGTCCCTTTTGAATGAGCACAAATCCATTCTCTTTTACAACTTTCGTAACATAATTTCCTGGCATCAACCAATGCCTTTTGCAGTTGGTTGTAAACGATGGTGGATATTCTCTATCTTTTTTGCCGTCAAGGGATTTTAAAGCAACGTGCCAAGTATGTTGACTGTCGTTGAGTGGCGCAATATATAGCGCTCTAACCTCCTGACTAAGCATTTGATGAGGGGCATATGCTATTACTTGTATCTTTCTTATTAGGTTATCTACATTTGTTATTTTGTAGCCCTCTTCTTTTAATGATTCAAGTCTTATGCGCAAAAGTGATATGAGATAATCCACAACATCACAACCAGCGCAGTGCGCAAAAAAAACAATCCTTTGAAAAGATTTACAAAGGCCCTGTTCACTTCTTATTTGGTGATATTGGTTATATAGCAGTGGCTCAAAATATTTATCAAAGAATTCTTCTATCTCTGGAAAAACTTCACTTCTCAAAACATTGTGATTGTCACCGATTACTTCTGAGCCATAGCTGACGGACAACAAAGAATAGTCTTGTGGATCAAGATCTGCAATTCTTTGCAACATTTTAATGTTTCCGTTTGCCGCTTGTTCACTGTCTGTTGTGTTTCCACCAAAAAATATGATGGTTTTTCCTTTAATTTTTTCTACGCGTTCCCAGTTATTTTCTTTTCCTATGGAACGTTTGCCTAGTGTTATCATGTTTTATTGCCTTCCAATTGTTGTATAATTTTGTTTATATAGTTCTGTTATTTCGTCAAAGAGTGCGTTGATATTTCTACGTGCAGATGGAGAATATACACCATTTTGCAAGAGCTTTGCAATGACTGTAGATGTGATTTTGCCTGTTGATGTTTGATTTGGGTTTATTTCGTTATATGGCATAACTCCCGCAAGCCCATGGTCTTCATAGATATGATCTTCTGCATCAAACAACAAATCTGGTATGACAATTATATTGTTTGAAAAGTCTGAAACACAAATCGCATCTTTTTTTAACTGTTTTATGCAATATTCGTGAGCTTTTATGGGGCTATCTCCCAAAAATTTTCTAAAGCGTGTGAAACTAAAATTATCTGTAGTTTTTAATTCACCTTTTCCATATAAATAGCGCATTAATTTTATCGAACTGCCAAGTGAGTCATATGCCGGACAAATATAAACCGCCTTTGTCTTTTGATCCACTATATCAAATGGAGCATATGATATTGAATATATGTGAGAGAAAATTGATTTTATGTCGGCGTTGCTAAAATTGTTCTGCGCCAATAAACTTTTTATGTTATATAAAGTGTTATTTAACACCATTACGCCGGCACTATGACAAAAAATTGTCAAATTATCTAACTTTTTAATTATTTCTTGTTTTGTTAAGAGCTTTCCACCACTTTTAAACCACTGGTCTATTAATGTTTGTGCCATTTCTGCATAGTTATAAGCGGGATTTGGCAAATAATTGTTTTGAAGAGGGCTCTCACAATCATAATATGCAGCATAAATATCTATGTCGTGAACGTTGTTTTTGTTATTGAGCCAACGCTCCACATACTTTGCGTATCTTCCGGCATGTCCTATTGAATTTGTAATGTTTCCGCCAAGGATCAAAACTGTTTTTTTGTTTAACTCAACATCGCCAAAACTAGAGGCAACCAAGTCGTCTGGATTGTCATAAATATATTGCAGTTTGCCAAGTTTCACATATTGTTTTTCTGCCATATCTCGCCTCACTTAGAGTTTTCTATGTAGAATTATATCACAAAAAAACAATGTTGTCTATATGCCTTTTAATTTTTGCAGCACAACAAATAAATTATATTTCAATAAAAAAACAGATTTTTCAATCTGTTTTCTGGTGTGAATAGGCAGATTCGAACTGCCGGCCTGTCGCTTAGGAGGCGACCGCTCTATCCAACTGAGCTATATCCACAAATTTCTATTCGATTATAACACGTAAACCTTTATTTTGCAATTGTTTGCGGCAAAAGAAAAACATCACAAGAAACTGTGATGTCTTTTTGTTTTAATTTAGTTTTTTAATTATTGTGCGTGCAATTTTTACACCGTTTGCACTGGCCTGAGCAAGCCCACGAGTTATGCCTGCCCCATCGCCACCAACATAAAGATTTTTAATTTTGGTTTCAAACTCTTTTGTTACAATTGGTCTGTCGCTATAAAACTTTGCTTCAATTCCATAAAGAAGTGTGTGTTCGCTGGCAATTCCTGGAGTAACATGATCTAATGCCTCTATCATTTCAATTAATGATTTCATAAAATTATAAGGCAAAACAAGCCCTAAATCGCCAGGCACAGCCTCTTTTAGCGTTGGTCTGACAAATCCTTCGTCTATTCTCTTTTGTGTTGATCTGCGACCTTTTTTTATGTCGCCATATTTTTGAACAATGACTCCACCATTAGCAAGTTTGTTTGCGAGTTTGCTGAGTTCAAGTGCATATTCATTTGGGTCGTTAAATGGTTTGTCAAAAGTTTGGCTAACAAGAAGCGCAAAGTTTGTGTTGTCGCTGCCAAGACTTGAATCGTTATATGAGTGACCATTGCAAAGCGCAACGCCATGATGATTTTCTACAACAACATGGCCACTTGGGTTTGAACAAAACGTTCTAACTCTTGAACCAACACTTGTGTTAAAAATAAACTTTCCTTCATAAAGATTTTTGTTTATTTCTTCCATGATAATGTTGTTTGTTTCTACTCTAACCCCTAAATCAACACGGTTGTTTTCAAATTCAACACCATGCTTAGACAAAACGTTAGCCAGCCATTCAGAGCCATTTCGGCCTACGCCAAGAATAACATAATCGGCAACTATTTCTTCACCATTTTCAAGGATGATGCCCTTAACAGTTTGATTTTCAATTAAGACATCTTTAACAGCGGTTTTAAACATGAAATCTATTTTATTTTTCATTTCTTCATAAATAGATTCTAAAACTTTTAGGTTAACTTCTGTTCCGAGGTGTCTAACCCTGCTGTGCAGCAGTTTTAAACCAACTGCCATGCCCCTCTTCTCTATTTCGAAAGCCTTTTGTGTATATGGATCTGTTATTATGTTAGGGGCACCATGGGACAAATTGATTTGGTCAACATAGTTAATAAGGTCCAACACCTCGTCTTCTGGAAGATAGTCACACATCCAACCTCCAAATTCAGAGGTAATGTTAAATTTCCCATCAGAGTATGCACCGCTTCCACCAAAACCAGTTGTTATTGAACAACTTGGTTGGCAACCAATGTGACCATCTTTATTTGAAGGACACTTTGTTAGTTTTTTCATTAAAATTGGGCATCTGCGATTATATATATCATGCCCCTTGTCCACAACCAATATATGTGATTTTGGACTCTTTTTCATAAATTCATAGGCAGAATAAATGCCCGTTGGGCCTGCCCCAACAATTATGCAATCATATTTTTTTGTAGCCATAGCAAACTCCTAAAATCAGCCTATTCTGTTGCGTAGTTATCGAAATAACCAGTGATGAGAACAACTGGTGTTCCCTTGTCACCGCTTCCAGAGGTTAAATCGCATAGCGAACCAATAAGGTCGGTGTATCTTCTTGGGGTTGTTCCAAGTGTTGCATTTGTTCCTTTAAGATTGCTAGACTTGTTTTTGATTTGTTCTTTCATTTTGTTAACAAGTTCTTCGCCCTTATATTCAGAAAGAGTGTTATCGGCAATAAATTTAAGTTTAAGCTCATTTGGAGTTCCTTCCAAGCCCTTTGTGTGAGCAGGACTCACAACTGGGTCTGCAAGTTCCCAAATGCCGCCAACTGGGTCTTTAAATGCGCCATCGCCATAAACCAAAACCTCAAGGTTTTTGCCAGTGGCCTTTTTAAGCATTTTCTGAACCTCGTTAACAACTTTGTCGCCATGCTCTGGGAAGAGTTTCATTTTGTGGTCGGTTGCCTTGTTTGAACCAAGCAATCCATATTTTGAGTTATATCCACTTCCATCAATACTTTTTCTCAAAATTTCATCTGTTTTAAAAACTAATTTAGCACCAGCTTCGACAAGCAGCTTTTTTGTTCGCTCGCGTTTATGGATGTTTGCAACAACAACATTTTTTGTATAATTCAAAATGCTTAGTGGATTGTTAGAGAAAATGATTTCTGCTTCTGCACCCTGTGCTTCAATTAATTCTCTAAAATATTTAACGTAGTTAACACCGGTAAAGATGTGAAGTTCTTTTCCAAAATATTTATTATATTCTTCTTCGGTTAAAATTTGGCCCCATGGGTCAATATGATATTTATAAAGAAGTTCCTCATCAAAAAGTTCATTGCCGACTTCATCTGCAGGGTAAGCAAACTGAAGGGTGATTTTTTTTGCACCTTTTGCAATACCTTCTAGAATAAGCGAAAATCTATTTCTGCTTACTGGTGTTGGAAACACAACTCCCAAATGTTCTTTGCCACCAAACTTTTTTTCAACATCCTTGCCAATTTGATCAGTTGTTGCGTAGTTTCCTTGAGAGATTCCAACAACAGCTTCGGTTATTGCAACAATGTCTCTATCTTTGAGTTCAATTTGTCTTTGTTTTGCAACCTCTAAAACAGAGTCAACAACAATTTGTGCAAGATTGTCTCCGCTTTTAATAACTGGTGTTCTAACACCATAACAACATGTGCCAAATGCGCGCATAATTTTCTCCTTTAACAAAAAATTCCATAACAATAATAGCATAACACAACTGTTGTTGTAAACTAAGTTAAAAATTTTTAATAAAAAACGCTGACTAGATCAGCGTTAATTTGGTTGAATTTGACTTTGATCAGGCTCATTCATTAAACTTGTTCTCAACTTTTTTAAATAATTGCTTCCTCTCATATATTCATCAAATTGCTCTTGACTTTGAACGTTTTGAGCTAAAAAGGTTTTAACTGTTTCGGAAATTCTGTTTAAAATTCTTGTTTGACGAGGTCTTAAGTCTCCCAAATCAGCAATTGTGTTAACATAAATCATTTTGCACATGTTGTCAACAGTAAACCTGAACAAATTTTTTTCACCAAAATCGTCTCTGCTTGACATTGCCTCAAGACCACCAATGTCAATATAATAAATTGCCTTAACTCCATCAACTTTGCCATAAATAAAATTTTCACAAGTTAAGTTATCAATCGATTTGCCAGAATTTAAAATTACAAAGCCGTCTTTTAAGAATTTGTAGATTTCGCTGTTACTCATTTCTTCCAATAATTCAAGATTTGGAACTAGGCTCTCTTTTAACATGGCCATTATTTTAGGATGCAGCTGCTCACAATTTTGAAAGCACTTGTTTTTGTTTATTAATTCAATTCCTCGAAGTCTTTTGTCGCTAAACAAATTAATTCCTTCTACATACTGACTTTGAAGCATTGGTAAAATATATGGGTTTTTGTTTATGTCGTGACTAGCGATGTCACCAAGGGCCTGCCAATTAGCCTTTCTGCCAGGCATTGAAAGAACCCGACTTATTGCATTGTTGAAATCTGAATTATTTGCAAACGCAACTTCTTCAACGCTAAACACACGTGGAATTGCCACATGACTTTCTGACAGATAATTTATTTCTTTCATGGCCTCTCGAGCCTCTTCAACCGAAAATTCACGTGTGATTTTATATGCATAGTCAGATTTTTTCAAAATGAGACTATTTGTTCCACATGTGTCGATTGCATAATTTTGGTTCATTAAATCTTTTAGTGTTTTTGCCATAATTATTCCATAGACATTCTATCATCAATTAATGTATAAATCAATATCCATTTTTGAAAAACATGTTGAATTTATTTCTTTTATGCTACATGACTATGGTATAATAAATCGAGGAGAACAATATGAAGGGATTTTTAGTTAGCTTTGAGGGCGGCGAAGGCTGCGGAAAAAGCACACAAATTAAACGCTTTATCAAATATTTAGAAAATAATAATCATGAATACATCTGCACGCGCGAACCTGGTGGAACACCAGTTGGTGAAGAAATTCGAAACATTTTGCTTCATAGCAAAGATAATCTTTCGCCAAAAACAGAATTTCTTCTGTTTTCGGCAAGCAGAAACAAACTTATTGAAGACGTTGTTAAACCAGCACTCGACCAAGGTAAAGTTGTTGTTCTCGACAGATATTATGACTCGTCTTACACATATCAAGGATATGCTGGAAACCTGCGAATTGAAGACATAAAAACCATAACCAATTTTGCAATTTCTGGGGCTGTTCCTGATGTCACATTTTTGCTTGACCTGCCTTATGAAGAAGGAATGAACCGAAAGTCTAAAGACGAAGCACTTAAAAACTTAGACAGAATTGAACAAAAAGACAAGCAGTATCACGACAGCGTTCGAAATGGATATCTAACCATAGCTAAAGACAATCCTAATCGTGTTGTTGTGATTGACGCAAGTCAGTCGCCAGAACAAATTGAAAGAATAATACAAGCAGAATTTATTAGCAGACATAAAAAATATTAAACAAAAAAACCACGGAAGTTCCGTGGTTTTTATTTGTTATGTTTTATTTTCTGCCAAGAAGTGAATAGCAAAGAACTGCTGCACCACCAAGCAAGCTGAAAATGCCAGCCAAGATTGGTCCCACAAGCAAATTTATTGTTCCGTTTGCCTTTACTGTTGCTGTTAAACTATCTTTAACTGGAACAGATAAAGTAGCCACAAGGAAGAATAATACACCTGCTGCGATTAACAAGCATGCTGCAAGCAAGTCAAATAATTTTCCTTTAACAACTCCGCACAATCTCAACACAACAAGAACAAGTCCAGCAACAAGCAATAAGTATGTTAAGAAGTTCATAAATGAAAATACAAATGAATCTTCTAAGCCAAACACAAGTTCTGTGCCGCTAAATGTTCCACCGAGCAGTCCATATTCCATGTGAGCAGCTGGCGCAAAGATTAAAAACAATGCTACAAGGCCTAAAACTGCAGCGCAGCCATAAATAAGTTTGTCTACTCCGATTGAAACTTTTTTAGATTTTTTTGCCATAGTTTTTCCTCCTGTTTTTATTATATAACTAGCACAATTTAAAAAACAACTTATTTTATGTTTTTCTGTTATTTTTTCGCCTTTTGTTTGCATCAACAAATTTAATTTGAATTCCAAATATCAGTGCGCCAGACACAACAAAAATTCCAACTGCTATGTGCCACCACTCAATTTCAAAGCCCTTCTTTTCTACTTTTGTGTTTAGGTTATAGTCAACTTGTCCGGTGTCTGAAACCCCAAAAATTATGTTTCCATTTAGATCCGTTCTAAGCAAATAGTCTGAAACGGTGTGGTCAAGCGCATCAATTCGCGCCAAGAATTCAGGGTTTGGGTGATTATAGCTGTTGTTAAGCCCACAGCTAACAACCGTCCAGGTTGGATTTATTATTTCCAAAAACTCTGCCGTGCTGCTGTTTTTTGCGCCATGGTGGCCGGCTTGATAAACAGTTACGTTAGATAACTCTGTTTTCTCAATTGAAGATAGGTGCTGAGCAACATCTCTTTCCGCCACCTCATAGATATCACCAGTAAACACAAACTTTTTGCCTAAATATTCAAGTTTTATCACTGGACTGATTGCGTTCTTTCCGGTTCCAAGTTGAGTTGACATATATTTGCCAGCGTTTTTTCCTGTTTTAGCCGGAACTGTGTAACCCTTTGTGACATAACCTTTTGTTCGAAGAGTGTTTGGAATTTCAACCAAATCGTCACCATTGTCTTCAACAGTTAATGGAGCATACCACTTGATTGAATATGGATGATGTGAGTCTCTGCTATTTATGGTAAGTCCCTCGTAGTTAACAAAAATGTTAGAAGGGTTTCCGTTAAATGTTTCTTCATACATAAGCCTTACAACATTTTTGTAGGTTGTTGACTTAACTCTTGGCAATTTTAGTGCGTTTTCTGCAATTCTTGTGCCATAATTAGATTCATCTAACATGTCTAAATAAAAGTTGCCAAGTTCGTCATAAGCATATGGCACAAATGGGTCTGCAGCATCCTCTGCCAAATCGTTTAAAGCATCGTGTTCAGTGTTTCCTGCAATTGCAAATGGACGATAAATATTCTCTATTTCAAAATTATAAAACAGCCCTGCACCAACCTCTGAATCTGGGTCAGATCCACCAGCGCCACCAATGTGGTCTTGGTCGCTATGAGTCAAAACCAAATGATTAATTTTGTTGTTTCCCTCACCCAAAACCGCTTGAATATAATTAACAACATCTTTTCTTGTTCCTAGGTCTCCAGCATCAATTACCATGTTTGTTCCATCAGGAAGTTCAATAAATGTGCAATCTGCTTGGTCAACATTTATGTAGTGAACAACAAAGTTGTCATCTTCAAGCTTTGAAACGCTCACCTGGTTTCCGCTGCTAGCTGATTTGCCTATGCCGAGGGCCGATTCTATTTGAGCAGAAAAAATGCAGCTTACTCCCAGCAAAACACCAATAACAACAAGCGCGATTAATCTATACATTAAACCCTGTTTACTTATTCTGTATTTTCTTTGCATATTTCACCTTTTGTTTATCTGGTTTCGACGAAAAAATCTCTAAAAGTTCACTCTTGCTTGCCATAACACTTTGATAACCCAAGTCGATTCGCTCTTCCAACCTTTTTAGGTTGGTTTTTGCAAAAGCACGCATGTCGGGCTGAATAACGATGTCGGCAAGTGCTAATTTAGATTCCACACTACTTTCCATCATTATTCCGACAGAACTCTTTAAAATATCCAACATTCCTAGCTTTTCAGTTCCAAATCCACGGCTGAAATTAAGTTCAACCGCAATAACAACATTGGCACCCATCTGCCTTACAACATCGGTTGGAAGATTGTTTTTTAGTCCGCCATCAACCAAATGCATGTCGTTGTAAATAACTGGCTTAAAAATTCCAGGCACGGCGCAACTTGCCGAAACTGCCTTTGCAACACTGCCTGAATTTAAATGAATTTCTCTTCCTGTTTTCATGTCGGTTGAAACAATGGTCAGTGGCTTTTTAAGTTCGCTAAAAACAAGTTCTTTGCCAAACAATTTGTTCATCAATTTTTCTATTGTTTCTGCAGAACTAGGTTTTAAAATGAACATGCTCGAACGTATGTCACTAACTTTTAAATTCTCAGCAATTTCTAACATTTGTTCGCTCGACATGCCACTTGCATATAGTGCACCAACCATGCTGCCAGCACTTGTTCCTGCAACATAATCAAAAGAAACACCAAGCTCCTCAAATGCTTTTATTGCGCCGATGTGTGCAACTCCAAGTCCGCCTCCGCCAGACAGCGCAAGACCGAGTTTCAGTTTTTTTGAAATTTTGATAGGTTTTTCCTTCATTATATTGCTCCTAATTTAGTATAACATAAAACCACGTTGTTAGAGCAATAAAAATTAATGGCAAAATAAAAAAAATCTAGCATGCATGCTAGATTTTTTGTTAGTCACTCATCTTATTTATCATAAGTTCATATTCAAATTGTGAGTTTTGTTCTTCAATTGTTTCTAACCTTTCTTGAATTGTGCGAGTCAACTCTTGTGCCTTTTTGATATCTTCTGGTGACTCCTGAGTGAGGCTTGTTATTTGGTCAACATAATATGGGGTGCTGAAAACAACTTTTCTCATAAAGGCTGGACCTTGTTTTGAGAATTTTGCAACGCTATATAAAACATTAAAATCTAAATACCCCAAATCTGGCAACATTCTATAAAACAAATCTGTTGCTGAATTAGAATTATCAGATGTTTCAATTTCTTTTATAAGTGCAAATGTGCAATATTTTAAATAGTCATCTCCGAATTCTTCTTCTGAATTAACATAGTTCTGCCATTCTTGTTGTCTTTGTGGGTAGATAAGTTTTTCTCCCTCTTCAATCATTTGCTTTCTAAGCAATGTTTTTATGTCTTCTGACAGTTTGTTTGACGATTTTT